>DATDHZ010000112.1:0-40438 GCA_036521315.1 Acidobacteriaceae bacterium | reverse complement strand
ACCAGGTCTTCAGGCAGCGAGGCACCTTCGAGAAAGCTGAAAGCGCTGGCAGCGTGCAGCTCGATGTAGCGCGATTCAGTCATACAGCGCCTCGATGCGCCAGTCTTCGCGCATGGGGTGACGCGCGAGGCAGCAGCAGAGGGTGCCTGTGCCGGCCGAATTCTGACTGGCTGAATTTTGATTAGCCAACCCGGCGCTTGGCTGCGGAGATGCGGGCCGGGCGATCAGGTCCCATTTCTCGACGGACCAGATTTCCGCGCCCCACCAGTTGCCGGAAGAAAACCACGGCCCGAAGCTTTGCTCCACGAGATAGCGCTGGTTGCGGAAGACGAACATGGCCGGGCGGCGCTGGCGCAGCGTCACGGGCACGAGTTCCGGCGGACGCAGGCGGCGAACGGCGGAGCGGCTGCGGCCGCGCGGCGCGCGAATCGCGGAGGCCTGCGGGACAACGAACGGCGCGACGCGAAAGGCCTCCGGCTGGTGCGAATCTTCGAGCACGGCGCGGCCGGCGTGTTCGTCGCCCACGAGGGAGCGAATGCGCGCGAGGGTGACGTCGAGGCGGGAAGGCTCAGGCAACTGCGGCGTGAAGAGGCCGAGCTGGACCTTGCTGGTGCTGCCCGGCTCGGCGTTGACGGTGAGGCCGAGGATGGATGTGGAAGGCGGATGCGCCTGCAAATCGAGATGCAGCAGTTTGAGCCAGAGGCGGCGGTCGTTGCTGGGCAGCGCGGGGCGCACCGTGCGTGTATGCGTGCTGCCGCCCTCGAGCGTAAGCGTGACGGTGACGGAGGCCAGCGCGAGGATCTGCGCGGTAGCACGCGCGATGAGCTGATCGAGCAGAACGCCGAGGACGAAGAGCAGTGAGTCGAGCAGCTCGACAGGAGCCTCGAGCTCCATGCGCTCTTCAAGCGCGAAGACGGGCGGATCGGGGACGAGCAGGTGCGCGGCTTCTCCACGAGCGAACCGGCGCAGGCGCTGGCCCTCCTGGCCGAGGCGCGCGACGAGCTCCTTTTCCGGCAGCGCGGCAAGCGCTCCGAGCGTGGCGATGCCCCAGCGCGCCAGGGTTTCGGCGTGATCGGGCGTGAGCGGCAGCGCGGAGAGCGGCAGGGGCGCCAGCGCGGCCGCTTCTTCGCCGGAAGGAACGACGGCGGTGCTCCATCCGGCGAGCGGGCCGGCGCCTGCAGACGATTGCGGATGCAGGCTGCGCGCCAGGCAAAGGGCCGCGTCGATATTGCGGCTGACGACGACCACTGCCTGGATGCCGAGAGCGCGGGTGGCGTGGAGCAGCTTTTTGGCGAGCTTTTCCGGAGGGCCGAAGAGCTTTTCAGTTCCGGCGATGTCGAGGACCGCGCAGAAGCAGCCTTCGTTGGCGGGAGCGGCGCTCGCGTCTTCCACGCGTGGAGAAAATTGCCCGGCGGCCTCGAGCAGCGCGGCGCGGGCGCCGGCTTCTTCGACGAGCGAGCGCGGCAGCAGCGCGACCGTGGGGAAAACATCGAGCTCCGCGCGCGTGATGCCGTGGGTGACGCCGAGCGCGGCAGCTCGAACGTTGCGCGCGCAAACGAACTGGCGCGGCGGCTCGCCCTGCAGGATGGCGACGGGGTTGGGCCGCAACGCGGGGCGCAGACGCAACATGGCCTGCGCGGGAAATTCGCGCGCGAAGAGGCAGGCATAGAGCGCGGGAGGCGCAGCGGGGGTCATCGGCTTCCCTGCCCTTCTGTCCGATCGGCCCAGGCCATGCGGCTTTGCCAGCGGGCGGGACCAGGAAAACCGCTCGGCAGATGCGCACCCCGTTCGGTGCTGCGTGCGCTGCTGCGGATCCGACCGAAGTCGCTCTGCGGCGGCTTGCGGGCAAACTCGGTGGTGCGCGCAAAACGCTCGCGGGCGATCTCCACGCGATAGGCTGCGCCGGTGAGGACGGTCTCACCCTCCGACAGGACGCCGGCGGGCGCGAGCGTGAGCACCAGCCCGGCGCTCGACTTCGTGCAGGCCTGCTGCGTGAGCAGAATCACGCTGGCCTGGGTGCGCTCGGCGGCGGCGCGGTAGCGGAACCAGGTGGCGAGCGGCACGCGCAGAGCGAATTCGGGCGCGATCGAGCCCATGTCGAGCACGATGGCGGAGAAGCCACCGGCCTGGAGCAGCAGGTCGGTGACACGGAGGGCCTGGTCGAGGCGAGAGTACTCGCGTACGGCCAGGGGCCGCTTCGCGGCGCGGAATCCCACATCTGCCAAAACCGGGCAGACAGGGGACACCCGGGGCGCGGAAACGGCTTCCCTGCTCTTGCGGCGAACCGTGGGCTGCGGCTCGGCGCAGCGCGGAGCGAAACCCTCAGGAGAATGTTCGTCCTGCACAGCACGAACATTTGTAACCGTGGCAGGTCTATTGGCCGAACCGGAGGACGAGCTTTGCGGTGATTCCGGAGCGGGACCAAATCCCGGCAGCGGCAGTTGCTGCGCTGCGCGTCCGCAGCGCACCCACAGCAGGCGGTCAAGATCAACTCCGGCGGCCGCGGCCGATTCGGGATCGAGCGCATCGGAAACATCGATCCAGGCGCAGACGCGGCCCGCGTCCGTGAGCCCGGCGACGAACGACAGCGCCAGCGAGGTGCGGCCCGAGCACTCCGGCCCGGTCAGCTCGCTGATCGCGCCCAGGGGCAGGCCGCCGCCGAGCCGCTCGTCGAGCGCGGCGATGCCGGTAGGCGCGGTGGGACGAAGGACCCGCGGAGCGGGAGTAAGCGCCGAAGGGATGCGGTCGGCCAGGGCGGATTCAATTTGCAGGCGAAGGGCGGCGGCGGAAGGCATACAACACCATCTTCGCCTTATCTTCGCCTATCCGGGGGAAGCTGCGCAACCGGAAGAAATCCACAGGAGGGCGCAGGGCACACGTCGCACTCATCCCCAGCCCTCGCTTTCGAAGAGTCGGCCTCGCCGCAGTTCCTCAGCTTCTTGCTGACCGCTGGCTGCTGAGTGCTAACCGCTTCTTTTTCTAAATGCTTTAGCATCGGGGGCAGTGCTCACGCTCGAAACTCAAGTGCAGTTTGTGAAGGGCATCGGCCCGGCGATTGCCAAAACGCTGGCAGACAAGGGGATCGCCACCGTCGAAGACCTGCTGCTGCACCTGCCCTTTCGCTACGAGGACCGGCTCAATCCTCGAGCGCTCCATGACCTGCAGGCGGGCGAGATGGCCAGCGTGATCGGCGAGGTGCGCGGGGCGGCGCTGCTGCGCACGAAACGGATGCCCATCTTCGAGATGACCGTGGGCCAGGGCCTCGGCTCGATGAAGTGCATGTGGTTCCACGGCACCTGGCTCGAAGGCAAATTCCACGCGGGGCAAATGGTCGCGCTCTACGGCAAGGTGGAGGCGTCGCGGTCAGGGCGCGGCTTCAAGATGATCCAGCCGCAGTTTGAGATTCTGCCGGACTCGAGCGACGACGCGCTCGACCGCGTGCTGGAAGTAGGCCGCATCACACCGGTTTACGAGTCGCTGGGCGGCAGCCGGCTGGCGTCGCGATGGATCCGGCGCACGGTGTGGAACATTCTGGAGGAACTGAAGGGCGCTATGCCGGAGACGCTGCCCGGTTCCCTGCCCGCGTCGATCCTGCGGCGGCTTGAACTGCCCAGCCGCGAAGAGGCGCTCCGCGAGGTGCATTTTCCGCCGGCGGGCACGCCCATGGCGCAGTTGCAGGCGGCATCAACCCCGGCGCATCGGCGGCTCATCTTCGAGGAGCTGTTCTACCTGGAGATGGGCCTCGAGGTGAAGCGCAGAAAATTCCAGGAAAAGACCGGCGTGGCCTTCGAAACCAGCGAGCCGGTGCGCGCGGCGTTGCGCAGCGTGCTGCCGTTTCATCCCACGGCGGCGCAGAAGCGCGCTCTGGGCGAGATTGCCGGCGATATGCGGCGCCCCGCGCCGATGCGGCGGTTGCTGCAGGGCGATGTGGGTTCGGGCAAAACCATTGTGGCGCTGCAGGCGATGCTCATCGCGATTGAAAACGGATACCAGGCCGCGCTCATGGCGCCGACAGAGATTCTGGCGACGCAGCATTATTTGTCGGCGCGGAGAATTCTGGAGAAGGCGCCGAAGCGGTACCGCATCACGCTGCTCACCGGCTCCCTCGATGACGATGTGAAGCGGGCGGCGCGGCGGATGATCTGCCAGGGCGAGACGGACCTTGTGATCGGCACGCATGCCCTGATTGAAGAAAAGGTCGAGTTTGCCAATCTCGGTCTCGTGGTCGTGGATGAGCAGCACCGTTTCGGCGTACTACAGCGCTTTCGCCTGATGAAGAAAGATGGCGCGGAGCCGGATGTGCTGGTGATGACCGCGACGCCGATCCCGCGCACGCTGGCGCTCTCGCTCTATGGCGACCTCGACCTGAGCGTGCTGGACGAGCTGCCGCCGGGGCGCACACCCATCGTCACGCGTCAGGTGAGCGATGAGCGTGGGGGCGAGGTTTGGGATTTCGTCCGCAAGCAGGTGGCGAAGGGGCACCAGGCGTACGTGGTGTATCCCGTGATCGAGGGTCCGAAGGACGACCGGCCGGAACTGGACTTTGCGCTGCCGGAAGAAGCGGCGGAGGAGAAACCTGCCAAAAAGGCCTCGAAAAAGGCGAGGACCGCAGCGCTGTTTGAGAAACCGGCGCCGAAGCTGCCCTTGAAATCGGCAACAGATATGTACGAGCGGCTGCGCACGCAGGAGCTTGCCGGGCTGCGCGTGGGGCTGCTCCACGGACGGCTCGACGCGGATGAGAAAGAAGTCGTGATGCGGCGTTTTCAACGCGGCGAAATCGACGTGCTCATCGCGACCACGGTGATTGAAGTGGGCGTCGACGTCCCGAATGCGACCGTGATGGTGATCGAGCACGCGGAGCGGTTCGGGCTGGCGCAACTGCATCAACTGCGCGGGCGCGTCGGCCGCGGCGCGGCCAGGTCGTACTGCATCCTCATGACGGGCAATTCGTCCGGCGGGAAGCTGACGCCCAACGCAGCAGAGCGGCTGGGCGCGATGGTGCGCACCCAGGACGGATTCGAGCTGGCCGAGCTGGATCTGGAACTGCGCGGTCCCGGCGAATTTTTCGGGACGCGGCAGGCCGGGCTGCCCGATTTTCGCGTTGCGAACCTGGTGCGCGACCGCAAGCTGCTGGAGCTGGCGAAGGTGGAAGCCGCGCGGTTTGCCCAAAAGGGCAACCCGGAGGCAACCGAGGAGGAGAAAGCCGTGGTGCGGGCGCGGCTGAAGGGCATCTGGCAACGGCGCTACGGCCTCGCCGAAGCGGGATGAGAACAGGTTCCAGGTTGCAGGTCGGGGCAACCGTAATTCAGGCGGCGCGGGTGAGCCAGCTCTTCATCGTGTTGGCATCGACAAGACCCGCCTGCTGGAAGGTGAGCGATCCCTGGGAGAAGACGGCGAAGTTGGGGATGCCCTGCACGCGATAGCGGGCGGCCAGATCCTGCGAGTGCTCCGTATCAACCTTGAGGACGACCACCTGCCCTGCGAGATCGCGCGCCACCTGCGCCACGTGCGGCGCGGCCATGCGGCAGGGGCCGCACCAGGCTGCCCAAAAATCGACGAAGACGGGAACCTTGCTCTCGCGCAGGATCTCGTCGAATTCAGCCGTATCGACGGCGAGAGGCTCGCCGACCGGCGGCAGAGGACCCTTGCAAGCTCCGCAGCGGCCGGTATCGGCGAGGTGCCGCGCGGGGATGCGATTCGGTTTGCCACAGGAGGGGCAGTTGCGGATGATGGCCATCGTGGATGCTCCCTACCCCCAGTATTTCGCACTTGCTGCCAGATTTGGCTAAGCTGAAGAGGATTCGTGGTTCAATCCCCCTGGCAGTCTGGAAAGGAAAGTGTATGAAGCTTGCTCGTTTTGTGCCGGCCGGCATCGCCGCCGCGACGATGATTTTGCTTGCGCCCTCCATGAGGTCGCAGACCACCTGGAAATCGGACCCGGCGCACAGCGAGGTCGACTTCTCGATCCTGCACATGGGCATTGCCAACGTGCACGGACGGTTCGGCCCCGTGGAATGCACCGTCGTGAGCAATGACCAGGATGCGACGAAATCGACGGTGCAGTGCACCATCCACGTAGACGGCGTCGACACCGGCGTGGCCCCGCGCGACAACGACCTGAAGAGCGCGAATTACTTCGATGTCGCGCAATTCCCCACGGCAACCTTTGCCAGCACCAGCGTCACGAAGGGCGGCTCGGGGATGACCATTCAGGGCAATCTGACGCTGAAGGGCGCGACCAGGCCGGTGACGCTGGACGTGAGCGGACCGACGGGGCCGATCGAGGGAATGGGGCACAAGACGCACGAGGGATTCGAGGCCACCACGACCCTTCGCCGCACCGATTTCGGCATCGGCGCGAAGGTACCCACAGCGATGCTGGGCGACGAGGTGAAGCTGACCATCGAGCTGGATTTGGCGAAGCAGTAGGAAGCCGCGCCATCCCTGGCGGCGGCTCGTCTAGAGAGAGTCGTAGACCAGCGCTACGAACGTGTCGGGCTTGATGGCGCCCTTCGCCCACTGCGCGTCCAGTGTGGCTGTCGGTTTGGCAGCCACCGCCTGCCCCACCGTATCGCCCTGGGCCTTGAGCTTCTCCACGCTGTCGGCGACCGTCACCAGCATCTCGCGATAGGCCTCGAGGGCTGCTTTGTCCCCCAGTGCGCCGTGCCCCGGAACGATCTTCGTGCGCTCATCGGCCAGTGCCAGCACGGCATCCACGCCTTTGATCATTCCGTTGATCGTTCCGCCGCTCGATGTGTCGATGAGCGGATACATGCCGTTGAACCACAAATCGCCAGCGTGAATCACATTGCCTCGAATGAAGTGAATGAAGATGTCCGAGTCCGTGTGCGCGAACGGCGCATATTGCAGGTGGGTCTCGTCGTTGTTCACCCACAGGGTCTCCGTATCGGCAAAAGTCTGCTGCGGCAGGGCCGCGTCGGGCGCGGCTGAGAAGTGCACATCGTAGACCTGCATGTACTGTGCAGAGGAGAGACGGATCCGCGTATTGTCCTGCGCCAGGATGAACGCCCCCGCCAGGTGGAGCGCCGCATTGCCGTCGGTGTGATCGAAGTGCCAGTGCGTGTTCACCAGCTGCTTCAGCGGGTGCGCATCGAGCTTGCCCAGTGCGTCGAGCAGATGATTCGTGCCGGTTGAGATTTGCGAATCGATGACCAGCTTGCCATCGGGCCCAATCTGGCACACGACATTGCCGCCCACGCCCTGCAGCAGAAAAATCGTGTCAGTCAGCTTCGTCGTCTTGATTGTTTCGTTCGCCGCCGCCGTGCGGAGTTGATCGGGCAGCGTGGGATTGGGCTGGACTGCGGGATTGCTGTTCGTCTGTGCCGCCGCATTCGGCTGTCCGGCCGGGTTCTGACCAGGCGCATTTTGCGCAGCCGGAACATTCTGGCCTGAGGCGGGATTCTGTCCCGCGTCGGGCGCGGGTTGCCCTTGCTGCGCCTTCAACTCGCTCCGCCCCAGCAAAACGGCTGCCGTTGCCAGTCCGGACTGCCTCAGGAAATCGCGGCGCGATGTCATAACCTGGCTTAGACGCTCAGAACAGCCCTGGCGGCAGGTTCAGCCCGCCCATCATCCCCTGCACGGTGGACTTCATGATCTCCTCGGCGCGCCGGCCCGCCTCGTTCATGGCCGCGGCGATCAGGTCCTCGAGCATCTCGACATCGGGGCTCGGCCCCGCGAGGCCGGCGATGGCTGCCGGGTCGATGGTCACCTTCAGGACTTCTTTCTTGCCGTTCATCCTCACCGACACGGCTCCGCCTCCGGACGAGGCCTCCACCACGGACGCGGCCAGCTTCTGCTGCACCTGTTCCTGCATCTGTTTGGCCTGGCCCAGCATTTCCTGAAGTTTGAGTGGGTTGATCATGGATGTCGATTCCAATCTTTGTTGCGTTTAATCCGGCTCGCGCAAATCGAGCACGCTGCGAATCTCGGCCTTGAAAAGCTCCTGGGTCTTCCGTACCAGCGGGTTCTCGAGCGCCGCCGACTGCGCGCTGCCGGCCATGGGGACCGGGGCCTTCGCCGCCGCGGCTCCGTTCGTAGCGCCGTTCTCGCTGGGCACGAAGGCGATTTTCTGCGTTGCGCCAATGGCCTTCATCGCCTTGCGGCAGATGGCTTCCGCGTCGCCATTGATGGTCAGCGCGAGCATGGTCCTGCGCATCGGCAGGCCTACCTGGATCGCGTTACCCTGCTGCGTCCATTCGCCGCTCATCACCTGGGCGGCTGCGGTTTCGTGGCCTTCGCGGGCGAGCGCCGCACAAACCGCGTCGCGAATTCGGTCCAGGTCAGGCGCTCCGCTCGGAGCGGCTTCCGGTGGCGGCACCGGGCCGGTCTCCGCCACGTCTTCGACCGGCTCGGCAACCGCTGCCGCAGTGTGCTGCTGAGGCCCGGCAGCGGCGGGCCCTAAGCTCTCGGTGGGGGTTTGCACTTGCATTCCGGACGCCGCCGGTTTTGTTTCCTGAACGCCGAATGCCGAACGCTGCACGTTCGCCTCAGCACCCTGCAACCTGTCACCTGTAACCTCGCTTGTGCCCTTTGCTGCCGCCGGAGCGGTGGCGCGCACCTGCCCCGCCACGCGAACCTGCACGCCCGGATTGGAGCTGCGAGCTCCCGCTGCACTCGATCCCGGGCCTGCACCCCCTGGGCCCTGTGACCTGTGCCCTGTGCCCTGAACCTGGCTGAGGATCTCCTCCACCGGCAGCAACCGCTGGAGATGCACCAGCTTCACGAGCCCCAGTTCCAGATGAAAACGCTGCTCCTGCCGGTAATTCAAATCGTCGAAGGTGCGCAGCATCACCTGCAGGAATCGCGTCAGGTCCTCCTCGGAAAACAGCACCGCCGACCGCGCCGCGCGCGTTCGCTCATCGGCCGAAATCTGCAGCACATCGGTGTTCTCGCCGCCGATCTTCGCGATCAGCGTGTTGCGCAGATAGCGGACGAACTGCCGCGCCACCGCCGCCGGGCTGTTCCCGGCGTTCAGCAGCGTGTTCATCTCTTCGATCACCGTCGCCGTCTGTCCCGCGCTGATTGCCTCCATCAGACGCTCGAAGACGGTGTTCGGCACCGAGCCCATCAGTTCGCGGATCGCCTCGGCCGCCACATGAGGCCTGCCATCGACGACTGGCGCCGAGGCAATCGCCTGATCCATGATCGACAGCGCATCGCGCATCGATCCATCGCCGGCTTCGGCCAGCAGCGCCAGCGCGGCGTCATCGGCGTCAATCGCTTCGTGGCCCGCAATCGATCGCAACTGCGTCAGGATGTCCTCAAACTTGACCGCATGAAAGCTAAAGTGCTGGCAGCGCGACCGGATGGTCTGCGGAATGTCCTCCGGCTGCGTCGTCGCCATCATGAAGACGACGTGTTCGGGCGGCTCTTCCAGCGTCTTCAACAGCGCATTGAACGCGGCGTCGGTGATCTGGTGCGCCTCGTCCAGGATCCAAATCTTGTACTGGTCCCGCGCCGGCCGGTAGCGCGCCGCCTCGCGCAGCTCGCGAATCTCATCGATGCCGCGGTTGGTCGCCGCATCGATCTCCAGCACGTCGACCGCATTTCCCGCGCGAATCTCCGTGCACGCATCGCACACCCCGCATGGCTCCTGCGTCGGCCGCTCGGGCGTGCCCACCGCGGTGCGGCAGTTCAGCGCCTGGGCCAGGATCCGCGCAATCGTCGTCTTCCCAATGCCGCGATGCCCGGAAAAGATGTAGCCGTGCGCGATGCGCCCCTGCTCGAGGGCGTGCAGCAGCGTGCGCGTCACATGCTCCTGCCCGGCCACGTCGGCAAAGCGCTGGGGACGGTATTTACGGGCAAGGACCTGATAAGCCATCGACCGTTCGATTGTATCGCCTCACGTGCGCTCCAGTTTCCTCAGCCCGCCCGGCCCTACTTCTTCAGTAAGGTCACCAAATGGCCCATTCCAGCCGCAGATGCCAGCGTCAACTGCGCCTTGTCGAATGTGACCAGCCGGCCCTTGCGTTGAAGAGTGAGACCCAGCAGATAAAGATCCGCGATCTGTTGATGGCCTTGCAAATGTTCTCGAAAAGGAACGGCGGCTTCCGCAACATTCAATTCATCCGGCCAGAATTCGTGCGCCGCATGGCGAGTGCTTTCCTCCATCACCTGGAGAGCCTGCGCGGGACGCGGCGCATTGCGAAAGACAGACGGACTACAGACGATGCGGACGAAACCCAGCTGCGTCAGCGGACAAGTTGCCCAGCCCTTCCGCGCGTTGCTGCGAAACCAGGACTCAGTGGCAGCGTGAAACTCCGACTCCGCCCACAAGAGCGCAATCAGCGCATTCACGTCCAGCAGCGAGGCCGCCATCAGCGGATCTTCTGCAGGCCCTGTTCGCTTTCCAGCCGGCGAACCAGTTCGGGCGTAACGGGCCGAATAGCGCCAAGACGGCTAAAGACGCGCAATCCGTTTTCCATGTGTGTGGGCGCGGGCTGCGACAACTGGTCGCGGAGCAGGTCGGTCACTGCCTGCCCCAGTGAGATATCACGAGCGGTTGCAAGAGCCTTCACCTGATCGAAGACATCATCATCAATCGCCACCGTCGTACGCATAGCAATATGATGCGCCGCCAGACGTTTTGATGTCAAAATAGCGATTTGATGACATAAACAAGCCCCATCCTCGTCGGATGGGGCTCTTGAGTCCGTGCCGATCTGCTGCCCTACTGCGGCGTTCCCAGTCCCCGTCCTTCGCCCGGCCGTGCCGCCCCCGGCTCGTCGATGGTGAGCGGCAGTTCCGGCTGCTGGGAGCGCCCGAATCCCTCGTAGGCGCGGATGATCCGCTGCACGAGCTGGTGCCGCACCACGTCGCTGTCTTCGAACCGCACGAACCGGATCCCCTCGACTCCGTCGAGCACGTTCAACGCCTCGACCAAACCCGACTTCCGCGGGTTAGGCAGATCGATCTGCGTAATGTCGCCCGTGATCACCGCCTTTGCATTGTTCCCCATGCGCGTCAGGAACATCTTCATCTGCTCGCTGGTGGTGTTCTGCGCTTCGTCCATGATGATGAAGGCGTCGTTGAGCGTGCGACCGCGCATGAAGGCCAGCGGCGCAATCTCGATGACATTCCGCTCCAGCATCTTGTCCACGCGCTCCGGCTCTATCAGGTCGTAGAGCGCGTCATACAGCGGGCGCAAGTACGGGTCGACCTTTTCCTGCAGCGTACCGGGCAAAAAGCCGAGCCGCTCCCCGGCTTCGACGGCTGGACGCACGAGCACGATCCGGTTCACCTTTTTGGCCAGCAGCGCCGCTGCTGCCATGGCGACCGCCAGATAGGTCTTGCCCGTCCCGGCCGGCCCGATGCCGAAGACCATGTCGTTTTGCTCGATGGCCTCGACATAGCGCCGCTGGTTCAGCGAGCGCGGCTGCACCATCCGCTTGATCCCAGCCGACCGCTGTTTTCCGCTCTCCGCCAGGCTTTTAAGGGATATGGATGGGTCCGCTGTGACCAGCTTCAGCATGCCGTTCAGCTCGCCGTTCTGCAGCAGGATGCCCTGCTTGCGCAGCGCCTCATAATCCTGGAAGATGCGCTCGACGCGCCCAACGGCGTCGTCCGGGCCTTCCACCAGCACCGCATCCGATGCCAGATCGATGCGCGCGTGAAGGACGTCCTCCATCAGTCTCAGATTTTCGTCGCGGGTCCCAAACAGGGGCTCAAGATTAGGCGTGATCTCGAGATGTTTTCTCATCAGGCGCGGAAAATGCCTCCGGGCGCAGCCTGGCGCAGGCTGCACGGCTGGATTGAGTTGAGGGGAAGGAGCGGCGCGGCCGGCTGTCGGAAAAACTCCACACTGATTGGATGCTTCAGAGGGAGCCCACGCATCGGGTTGGCTGTCGCCGCCAAGGGTCGCAATTGCCGCCAGAGTAGCCCCTGGTGATTCCGGAGTCAATGGGTTTTGTTTGAATTTCCAGGCAATTGAGCCGGAGTGGTACAGGTTTTACCCATGTCCCCTCAGCCCTTCCCTTCCCGCCCCGGCCAGTTCCGGCTTCCGCGCCATATGCTTTTCCAGCACGCCCAGGAACTTCCCCAGCCACTCCGGGTGCGCCGGCCACGCCGGAGCCGTTACCAGGTTTCCATCCACCACCGCCGCCGTCATCTCCACCGGAGCAAACGTGCCGCCGGCCAGGCCCACTTCCGGTGCACAGGCCGGATAGCAGCTGATCGTCCGCCCCTTCACCACTCCGGCCGCCGCCAGCAACTGGGCCGCATGGCAGATGGCCGCGATGGGCTTGTTCTCCCGCGCGAAATGCCGCACCAGGTCCAGCACCTGCCCGTCGAGCCGCAGATACTCCGGAGCCCGTCCGCCCGGCAGCACCAGCCCGTCGTAATTCTCGGCCTTCACCTCGTCGAAGGTCGCGTTCAGCGTGAAGTTGTGCCCGCGCTTCTCGGTGTAGGTCTGGTCGCCCTCGAAATCGTGGATCGCCGTTCGCACCTGCTCCCCGGCTTTCTTTCCCGGACACACGGCGTCGACCTTGTGCCCCACCATTTGCAGCGCCTGGAACGGCACCATCGTCTCGTAATCCTCAGCAAAATCGCCCACGATCATCAGCAGCTTCGCCTGGCTCATCGGATGATTTCCTCCTGCTCGATCGACGCGGCAAGGCGCGGCGCCGATCCAAATGGATCATAGCTCCGCACGATGAATGCCGCGTTGGCTCTCTATAATCGAACTGCAATTCCATCTGCGTCCTTCGAGAAACGCTTGCGCCTCTTCCGCAAAAAGCTCAAGCAGGAACACAAAGTCATGCTGCAGGCCGAGCGCGCCCAGGGAGCCCTGCTGCCCGAGTACCACCGCGCCACGCCCGAGTGCCCCCACCCTGAGCGCTGGCACATGTACGACTCCATGACCGCCGAGGCCGAGGTGCTCGAGTTCCTCCGCACCCTCGTCACCACCCTCAAGCCCAGCCTCATCGTCGAAACCGGATCGTTCCTTGGGGTCAGCACGGTCTGGATGGCCGAAGGTCTCCGCGCCAACGGCTTCGGCCGCATCGTGAGCTGCGAGTTCGATCCGCTCGTTTTCTCTAAAGCTGAGGAAAAGATCGCCGCCTCCGGCCTCGGCAACTGGATCGATCTGCGCAACGAGTCCAGCCTCGAGATGAAGATCGACGGCACGATCGATATCCTTTTCAGCGACAGCGAGCAGAGCATTCGCGAGGCGGAAGTCCGCCGCTACTTGCCGCAGATCAGCCCCACTGGGCTCATCCTCATCCACGACGCCAGCTCCCATCAGGCAACAGTCCGCGAAGCTGCCTTCCGCCTCGAAGCCGAGGGCTTGGTTTCCGTCGTGCTGCTGCCCACGCCGCGCGGCCTCGTCATCGCGCAAAAGCGCGCCGGCCGCGGATAAGCTCCCCTCGTCCTCGGCGCTCTCTCTGTCCTCTGTGTTGAACCTCTTCTGCCCTGCCGGTTACACTGCTTTCCAGTCGAGAAAGCCCATGACCCTTTCCATCTGGTGGACCGGCCTTTACCTCGGCTGGGTCGCCGGCGAAATCTTCATCGCCATCGCCACCCGCACGCGCCGCGCCGACGCGAAGGTGCAGGATCGCGGCACGCAAGTCCTTCTCTGGATCGTCATCATCGTCGCGCTCACGCTGAGCGGCTGGCTTCAGAGCATTCTGCATCACGATATGCCGCATGCGCTGCGGCCCATCAGCCTCGCTTTGCTCGTCGCCGGTCTCGTCATTCGCATCGCCGCCATCCTCACGCTCGGCCGCTCCTTCACGGCGAATGTGGCTACCCATGCCGCGCAGACCCTCGAGCGCCGCGGCCTCTACCGCATCGTGCGCCATCCCTCCTACCTCGGGATGGAAATCATCTTCCTCGCGATTGGCCTGCACGCCCGCAGCTGGATCTGCCTTGCCATCTCCTTCATCCCACCCACGCTCGCCGTTCTCTACCGCATCCACGTCGAGGAAATCGCTCTGCGCTCGCTCTTCGGCGACGAGTACGTCGCCTACAGCCGCACCACCAGACGCCTCATCCCCGGAATCTATCAGCCGCCATCCGAGCGACGCGCTCGCCGTACCCCGCGATTGCCTCACCGCCGAATCATTTCGCAAAGAACCCGCAACTCAATCGCGCGAAATGCGTTGATATCGCCATCCCAGGAGATCGTATGCCCACTCACGTTTGGCGGTTCCGGGCTCCTGCACTCGCCGTCCTCTGCGCGATATTCTCTGTTTCCCTCTGCAAATCTCACGCGCAAAGCGTGAATGACGTCCAGCCATCCCCGCGCGCCCAAAGCGTCCCGCGCGCGCCGCGCCCGGCCAACGCGCCTTCTGCTGATCCGCCCCCGGCTCCCGCTGCCGCCATCACCCAGCTCTGCAAGCCCGTTGTCACCGGCAACATCATCGTCGTCACGGCCGAACAGCGCAGGAAGGCCGGCGACAACGCGCTGCCTCCGCTCACCGACATGTCCAATGGTTTCGCGTGGCCCGACACAGAACTGGGAGTCATCAAAACGGGCAGCACCTACGCATTCTTCGGCAGCGATGGCGCCTTCCACGCCCGTCAGGACTGGGAAGGCCTGGAAGAAGGCAACAACAAATACGGTTCCGTCACGCGGACCCTCGGCACCCTCGACAACCCCCTCGGCTCCGAGTCGCCGATTGACGTCACCATCCGCCCCAATCCCAATCCCGCCGTCAATCCCTACTACTCCAGTTACGACTACCTGGGCGGAGGGCCCGTCATTCGCGTACCCGCGGGCAAGCCGGGAGCCGGCGGTCTCCTCATGGTCTACCACGCCGAGATTCCCACCATCGCCACGCAAAGCTTCTACTCTGTGCTCGCGCTCGCTTCTTCCACCGACGAAGGCCTCACCTGGACCGACCTCGGCGAAATCGTCCGCACCAACCAGGCCTATCGCACCGACATGGACGGCTACGACATCGGCGACCCCAATCTCGTCCTTTCCCCCGACGGCCAATACTTCTACGTCTACTTTGCCGACTGGCTCGCCAACGGCACCACCCACTGGCTCACCACCATCAACTTCCTTTCCGTCGCCCGCGCTCCCGTCGACTCGGTGCTCGCCGCGGCCTTCAATACAAAACATCCGCACGCGTTCGCCTTTGAAAAGCGCTACGCCGGCTGGAACGTCGATCAGGGCCTCGGCGGCTATTCACGCGACCTGTTCCCCGCCGGCGCCGGCTACTGGGGCCCGGTGCGCGTCAACTGGAATGCCGATCTGCATCGTTACCAGGCCTTCATCGACAACGGCAACCTCATCGCCTACGCCGAATCCCCTGACGGACTCAGCTGGTCAGCGCCCATCGTGCTCAAAGACTTCAGCAACGATCCCAACCATCCAGGTTTCTACGTCACCCCGATCGGTCTGGGCGACGAGCCTCATGTACTCGGCCGCCAGTTCTACATCCTCTACACCTACTACCCCAACAACGGGGAAGGCTGGAACGGCGCCTCGGTGCGCCGCTTCACCGTGACCTGCCGGTAGCGCGTCCAGGGCCCGACGGTCCGGCTGGCGCTCAGCCGCCGGTATTCCGGCTCCAACTCCGCCCGCGGTGAACGAATCGCGTTCTGCCGCCTACAAAGCTATAATCGCTTTTCCTCGGAACCCGCTGAACCCCTCTTCAGGAGCCATGGATGCCCAAGTCAAGCCGTCTGCTGGCGGTATGTGTCGCCGCCGCTGTTACGATTCTTCCCGCCGTCGCCTGCGCCGCCGATAAGACCACCGATAAACCCGCCGAAAAACCGGCCGAGAAAACCACCGAGCAGAAACCCTCGCAATCCGTCACCACGCCGGGCGCCCTTGATGCCGGCGGTCAGCACATCCTCTACAACGCCATCGCGGGCACGATTACGATCGGCGCCACCAACGCCGAGGATGCGCAACTCGGCGCGGACGGCAAGCCCCTGCCCGACACCGCACTGGCCGCCACCGTCGCCGCGGCCAAAGATCCCAACGACGCGCCGCCCACCGCGCGCATGTTCTACGTGGCCTATTTCAAACAGGACGCCAATCCGAACCAGCGCCCCATCACCTTCCTCTACAACGGCGGTCCGGGCAGCTCCACCGTGTGGCTGCACATGGGCTCCTTCGGCCCAAAGCATGTCGTCACCGAGATGGATACGCATCTGCCCGCCGCGCCGTACAAGCTCGCTGACAATCCTGAGTCGCTGCTCGACGTCACCGACCTCGTCTTCATCGACATGCCCGGCACCGGCTTCGGCCGCCTGACTGGCAAAGACGCGGGCAAGGCTTTCTGGGGCATCGACGAAGACGGCCACGCTTTCGGCCGCTTCATCCAGCGCTTTCTTTCGCAGTACAACCGCTGGAACTCGCCCAAATACATCTTCGGCGAGAGCTACGGCACCACGCGCTCCGCCGTGCTCTCCAATCTGCTCGAGAACGAGTACAACATCGATCTGAACGGCGTCATTCTGCTGTCGCAAATCTTCAACTTCACCACCGACATCGACGGCGCTCACGGGAACCCCGGCATCGACCTCAGCTACGAGCTCGCCCTGCCTACCTATGCCGCGACCGCGCTCTACCACCACAAGCTGCCGCAGGACCACCCCGACCTCCAGGCATTCCTCAAAGAAGTCGAAGACTTTGCCATGGGCCCCTATGCCGCTGCTCTGGCGAAGGGAACGGATTTGAGCGACGCCGACAAGCAGGCGATGGCGGCGAAGCTGCACGACTACACCGGCCTGCCCGTCGATTACCTCGTTCGCGGCGACCTGCGCATTGCCGGCGGCCAATTTGAAAAAATGCTGCAGGACCAAAGCGGCATGACCACCGGCCGCCTCGATACGCGCTTCTCCAGTCCCAGCATGGATCCTCTTGCGGAATATGCCGAGTACGATCCGCAAAGCGCCGCCATCGGCTCGGCGTACGTCTCGCTCTTCAATCAGTACGTCCGCAACGCGCTCAAGTATGGTGACGGCCAGACCTATCTGCCGGAGGCCGACTTCGGCGGCACGGAATGGGACATGAAGCACAACGGCAGTTCCATGTCCACCAACGTCAGCATCGATCTGGCCGAGGCGATGACCACCAATCCGCGCCTCAAGGTGCTCGTCAACGGCGGCTACTACGATCTCGCCACGCCGTTTTACACGGCCTTCTATGAGGACAAGCACCTGCCCATTGCAGACAAGCTGGGGAGCAATATCGAGTACGCGTGGTACGAATCGGGCCACATGGTCTACGTGAAAGACTCGTGCCTGAAGCAGCTCCACGACCGCGTCGCCCAATTCATCACCAGCACCGACCAGGGCAACCAGTAGTTAGCGGGTAGCCGGCAGCAGTCAGCAATGAACAATTTGGTTCCGGTCCGGCCGTTCGTTTCGACGATTACGAGCGGCCGATTTCCGTAACCTTTAACCTGCAGCCTGGAATCTGAAACCTGTCACCTGAAACCTGTAACCTGCTTCTTGTGATCCGCACTTGCTTCCTCGCGCTCCTCGCTGCCGCTGCTTCCGCCCAGACGCCGCACATCGCCCCCCCCGCGCACCCGCCGCAGCTTGCGCCTCTCGCGTACTCCGTTGCCGGACGCGTTCTCGCCGCGCCCACCACCGATCCACGCTTCGGCGCGCAGTCCCTCACCTATCAGTGGCCCGGAACCTGCTTCGAGGCTGCCTTTACCGGCACGGCTGTCTTCTTTGCGACCGGCTCGGCCAACGAGATCCTGCACGTCACCCTTGACCAACAGCCACCCATGCCGCTCGTCAAACCCGCGTCGGGCGCCTGGCAAGTCTCTGGCCTCGCCGCCGGTGCGCATACCATCCGCATCGACGTCGTCACCGAAAGCCAGGCCGCCCCCGATACGTTCCTCGGCTTCGCCCTCCCGCCCGGCGAAGAGCCCCTCGCGCCGCCCCATCGCGCGCGCCAGATTGAATTCATCGGCGACTCGCATACGGTCGGCTACGGCAACACCTCGCCCACGCGTGACTGCACGGAAGACCAGGTCTGGGCAACGACCGACAGCTCGCAGTCCTTCACCGCCCTCGTCGCCCGCCACTACGACGCCGACGACCAAAACAATTCCATCTCCGGCCATGGCATCGTCCGCAATTACAACGGATCGCCCGGCGATCCCGTGCCCATCGCGTGGCCGTACGTGCTCCTCGACAAGAAGCATCTCTACAACGACTCACACTGGCGTCCGCAAGTCGTCGTCATCGCGCTCGGCACCAACGATTTCTCAACCCCACTGCATGCCGCCGAGCCCTGGAAAACGCGCGCCGAACTCCACGCCGACTACGAAGCCGCCTATCTCCGCTTCCTCCAAACGCTGCGCCTCCGGAACCCGCAGGCTTACTTCATCCTCTGGGCGACGGACATGGCCGACGGGGAAATTGCCGCGGAAGAGAGCAAAGTGGTCGACGCGTGGAAAGCCTCCGGCGAGAAGCGCGTCTCGTTCCTCGCCATCTCCGGCCTCCAGTTCACGGCGTGCAACTACCACCCCTCGCTCGCCGACGATCGCACCATCGCTGCCCGCCTCGAACAGATGATCGACTCCGTGCCGAACGTCTGGCAGAACCCGTAGCCGGGTGCCGGCAGCTAACTGCTGACTCGCTGACCTGCCGACTCGCTGCCTCTACACCCGATCCGCTACACCCTGTACCCTGTATTTCGATGTCTGAATTCCTCCTCTTTCACGGCGTGGCCATCGCAGTGCTCATCCTCGCGAACGGCTTCTTTGTGGCGGCGGAGTTTGCCCTCGTCAGCATCCGCGACACCCGGATCGAGCAGCTCATTGCCGAGCGCCGTCCCGGAGCGCGCGCGGTGCGCCGCCTGCAGGAAAACCTCGGCGACTTCCTCCCCGCCGTCCAGCTCGGCGTCACGCTGTGCAGCCTGGCCATGGGCTGGATCGGCGAGCCCGCGGTGGCCGGAATCTTTCAGGCTGCGATGGCCGGCCTGCCGCACGCCCGCCTCTACGCGCATCTGCTCGCGGTTCCGCTCGCCTTCGCCTGCATCACCTGGGTTGTTGTGCTCCTCGGCGAACTGGTCCCCAAAGCTCTGGCCCTCCGCCGCGCCGACCAGATGGCCATCGCCATCGCGGGTCCCATGGAGCTCTTCATCCGCGTCTTCCGGCCGCTCATCCGTCTGCTCAACCGCTCGGCCTCGCTCGTGCTCCGGCTGTTCCACGCGCCGCTCGTGCAGGAGGGCGGCATCCACTCGCCGGAAGAACTGAAGCTGATGGCCACCGCCGCACGCCGCATGGGCATGCTCCCCGAGTATCAGGAAGCGCTCATCCATCGCGCGGTCGAGATTGACGAGATCGCCACGCGAGAAATCATGACGCCGCGCCAGCGCATCTTCTCGCTGCCCGCCGACATGCTCGTCGAGGACGCCAGCGCGCGCATCGTCGACGAGCAGCATTCGCGGGTCCCCGTCTACGACCCCGCGCGCGGACCGGAATTCATCATCGGCGTCGTCTACTCCAAAGACATCAGCCGGCTCATGCACTTCCGCGCCTCCGCGACCACCAGGTTCGCCGTCGTTCCCTTCAGCGACATGCGCCTGCGCCAGGTGATGCGCGAAGTCCTCGTCGTTCCGGAAACCAAGCCCGTGCTCGACCTGCTCAATGAGTTCCGCCAGCGCCGCCGTCACATCGCCATCGTCGTCGACGAGTTCGGCACCACGGTCGGCCTGGTCAGCGTCGAAGATGCCCTCGAGCAGCTGGTCGGCGAGCTGGAAGACGAGTTCGATGTCGCCGCGCGCGCCGTGCTCACCACCGCGGCCGGCGGCATGGTGCTCGACGGCAGCGTGACCCTGCGCGATCTTGAAACGCAGATGCACTGGCATCTGCCTCGTGACGGAGGCGTGGAAACCCTCGCCGGCTTCCTGCTCACGCGCCTCGGCAGAATTCCCCACGGCGGCGAAACCATCGAGTACGAAGGCCGCCGCATCACGGTTCTCGAGATGAACGGCCGCCGCATCGCCAAAGTGCGCATTCAGCCCATCGAGGCGGTCCGGCCACGCGCCAGCGAAGCGGTCAGCTAATCGGACGCGCCGGAGGTATTCGCAGCGGCTAGAATCGGTGCAGAGTACCATCGGACTTCCGCGCTCATGGCCTGAATCGTCAGCGAAATTCGCTGACGTGCTGACTCGCTAACCTGCTACCTCGCTGACCCGCTAACGCCCGGATGCATCCTCTCCTCAAGTCTCTGCTCTCGCGACTCGCGTACACTCTGCCGGTCCTGTGGCTCGTCGTCTCCATCGTTTTTCTGCTCATCCACCTCGTTCCCGGCGATCCCATCGAGCAGATGCTCGGCGAAGGCGCGCGCCCCACCGATATCGTCGCCCTGCGCCATGCCTACGGACTCGATCTGCCTCTCGGCACGCAATACGTGCGCTACTGGCGCGGCGTCCTCCATGGCGATCTCGGCCACTCCATCCGACTCAACGACTCGGTCACGCACCTGGTGCTGACGCGCTATCCCTTCACCGTGGAGCTGACCGCGGCAGCGCTGCTCATTGCGCTGCTGCTCGCCATTCCAGCCGGCATCGCCGCCGCGCTCCATCGCGGCCGCCCACGCGATCACGTCATCGGCGTGGTTAGTCTGCTGGGATTGTCGTTCCCCGCGTTCGCGCTCGGCCCCATCCTTATGATTCTGGTCTCTATCAAGCTCGGGTGGCTGCCCGTCTCGGGCGCCGGCGACGTCGCCCATCTTGTGCTGCCCGCGGTCACCATGGGAAGCGCGCTGGCCGCGATTCTCACCCGCATGGTGCGCACGTCGATGCTCGAGGAACTGGGGCAGGATTACATCCGCACCGCCCGCGCCAAAGGCCTGCCCGAGTGGATCGTCGTCTACAAGCACGCGCTGCGCAATGCGATGATCCCGGTCCTCACCCTCATCGGCCTGCAGTTCGGCGCGCTGCTCGCCGGGGCCATCGTGACGGAAAAGCTGTTCTCCTGGCCGGGCATTGGCCGCCTCACCGTCTCCGCGATCGAGAACCGCGACTACCCGCTCCTCCAGGGATGCATCCTCGCCGTCGGCCTCACCTACGTCCTCGTCAATCTCGCGACCGACGTCATGTACATGGTCATCAACCCCCGTATTCGCGCGTAGCCGGCTCTACGCCTGGAATCGTCAATGCGTGACTTGCCCTGAGGCTCACCGCGGTGCCCCGGCTCCGCGTTAAGCTCAATGTGGTCTTCGGTGCCCGGAAGATTTGCCCTTTCCGCGCCGCAGGTGCTAGCCTTCCTTGCGCCCAGATTCAAACAACCTTGTGACGGAGCGAAAAGTCCCGTTCGCTGGAGGAGGAAACTGCATGCCGGGGGAAGGCAAGTATGTGAAGGTCGATCTCGTCAACGTGAGAGGAAGCGCAGAGAAAACCCTGACCTATTTGAAGAAGGCTCTTCCTCTGATCAAACACCGCGACCACACTGTCATCTTCCTCGGAGAGGTTCACACCTCCGCAGTCGATGAGGCGGTGACGCAGGGAATTCTCAATGATCCTCCTGTCATCGGAGGAACATTGGCAGACAATCGCGTGATCTACGAGCGCGGCCTCGAATCAAAATACACGGCGCATGCAAGCTCGTCGTTTGGCACCGAACGGGAAGATAACTCCGACTTGGCAACTACCACCAACCGCGCACGAAGCACGAAAATGGCCGCCATGTGCCTGGATGCTTTTGAGAATGACGTGAAGATCATTTATCTGCCCTGCGGCAGCAAACACGCCGTCGAGGTCTTCGATGATATGAACAAGAAGGCCACGGGTGCGTTTACCTTCATATCGAAACTCGATGACGCGAGTTACTCGCCGAAATGAGCCGCAGAGAGCCCGGCAATCTGGCCGCTGCTGCCTCCGCCCTCCTGGGCAATATCCCGTGCAGCTAACACCCGATTGAGGGCCTTCTCCGAACTACCCTATCTCTGCAATCTCTCCGTCGACCCCCGCTTCCCCCATCGTCAAAAACCCCACCGTCACCGGCAGCGAAAACCGCCGTGGCCCCGCGCTGCCGGGATTGAAATACAAAATCCCCTTGTGCCGCTGGATCGCCGGACGATGCGAGTGCCCGCTGACGACGACGGCAATCCCCGCGGCCACCGGATCCAGATCGAGCGTCTGCCGGTCGTGCAGCATGTAAATCAAGCGCCCGCCCAGCTCGACCATTTCCGTTCCCGGCAGCAGCGAGCACGCGCCGCCGACGTCCACGTTGCCGCGAATCGCCGTCACCGGTGCAATTGCCCGCAGCCGATCGAGGATCGCAATGTCGCCCACATCGCCGGCGTGCAGGATGTGCTCGGAGCCTCCGAGCGCCGCCAGCGCCTCGGGGCGCAGGAGGCCGTGCGTATCGGAAATCACGCCAACCCGCATTCCCTCAGAGTAAAGGCTGCACCGCAGCCCAAAAGGGAAATGGCGAGCCGCCTCGCAAAAAGGCAGCCCGCCACCCTGGTCGGTTCACTTTCGTGAATCAGCCGGCGATCCGCGCCCTGCCGACCCCTGAAAGCTGAACGCTGTTTCCTTACTTTACTTTTTCGCGCAGCAGTCGCCGGAGCAGCACGAGTGACAGCTGCCTGCATTGCAGCAGCTTCCGCCACAGCAATCGGCCGCCTTCGCGCAGCAGGCCGCGCCCACCGCCGCGAATGCCGTGACGGACAACAGCGATGCCGCAAACAAAGCAAACAATTTCGCTTTCATGATCGAATTCCTTTCCGTGTGGGAAGAGCACAATCGCGCGCAGGCCAGGGCAAACCTCAGCCGCGCAAAACATCGCTCGCTACGGTCAGGAATCTAAATCCGCAGATCGTCTTTCAGGCGAAAGACAGAGGCTTGAAACCGCAATCCTGCGGTCATTGCGCGGGCGGGGGAGGGGGAGGGCCGCTCGGCCGAAACTTCAACGGGAACCTGCAGACGGAGCGCCGGGGCATCGATTCTGACCCCCGTCTCGGCCTTCTGCGGTACCGCTTCCGTGCACTGCGCGCCGGAACACTGCGCGCTCTCGCTGCCTGCAGGCGGGCAGCACGGCATCGCGCCGTGGTGGCAATGCATCGCGGGCGTCACGGCGGCTCCGGCCGCAAGGCCGGTAGCCAGCCACACGGCCGCCAGTCCGGAAGCGATCACCCGTGCCACGCGTCGATGCAGACTGCCGCCCATACGACTTACCTTACGCCTGCCGCAGCCGGCCGGGCTGTGACGGCGCTCACGGCTGTGGCGGCAGCAGCAGCATCTTCTGCGCAAACTCATCCTGCGCCGAGCGCACCAGGTGCGGCGTGATCACAATGGCCAGCACGGAGTAGTCCAGGTTCGTGTCCTTGTTCGTCGACATCTCAAATCCAGGAATGTCGCTCAGCCCCGGAATCCCGGTCAGCGTGGCCGAGAGCTGCCGCGACATCGCGCTCACCAGCACCGCGCTCTGGCCCAGCGGCACCGATGTGATCGCGTTGTATTCGCGGTTACTCATCACCGGCAGCCCATTGATCGACGTGCCCTGAATCTGGTTCAGCTTGAGATCGAATTTCAGCGACACGCTCCTGCGCCCCTCGATCCGCGGCGTCACGTCGAGCGTCAGCCCCACGTCCTGATACTGCACCTGCGGGATCGCCTCGGTGGCCGCGGCGGTGAGCGCCGAAGCGTTGATGCCCAGGTTTTGCAGCGTGCTCGAGAGTCCCGCCGTCGAAATGCCGGGAATGTTCAGCCCGGTGGGGGACAGGCTCGAGTAGCTCGATGTTTCGATGGGATACTTCTCGCCCACCTTAATCACGCCTTCTTCGCCGTCCGCTACGCGCAACTGCAGCTGGTCCACCGAATGCACGTCGGTCGAGTTGAGCTGCAGGTTCACCGATCCGCCCTGATACTCCACGCCCGTCATCGACAGCCCGCCGCCGAAAACGCCGAACGGGTTGCTGAGAATGCTGCTGCTGATCTGTCCCGACGCCACCAGGATGCCGAGAATCGCTTCCCAGTCGCCGGGCGCGGCCAGGCCACTCGCAATAATCTCCTGCACCAGGCTCGAATTGCTCTGCAGCAGGCTCGCCGCCTCCGAATAAACGTTGAAGAGCGTCGTCTGCGTGGGCAGAATCATCCCGATGTTCGTGGCCTTCGTGCGATCCACTTCCACCATGCGCACGTCCAGCTGCACCTGGCCGTGCCCGTTCCGCAGACTGTCGAGCGTGGCATTCAGCGCGGTCAGGTCAGCCATCGGGCCGCGCACCATCAGCGCGCTCTGGCCGGGGATCGCCGTCGCGGTTTTCATGTTAAAGAGGTTCTTCGCCATGTTCACCGTCTCGGTCATCTCCGCCGTCGGCAGTCCCGGCAGGTAGACCGTCTCCGCCGTGAGCCGGTCGAATTTGGTGTGATTCTCCTTCGTGTTTTTCGCCACCAGCGCGCGCGCTGGATCGAGCGGCACCAGGAATGTGCCGGTCGCCAGACCCAGCGAGCGCTCGATGTCGTCGAAGTCCGCATCGTCAATGTCGAATCGAATGCTGGTCGATGCCACGGAATCATCCACCGTCGGCTGGATGCCGTAGGCCGCCAGCACTTGCCGGATGACCTCGCGCTCCCCCGTGTGCAGGTGGAAGCTGTGCCGCCCGGTCTTCGGCTGCAACTCGATCGGCGGAGCCATGCCCGCATCCGGCCTGGACCCGGGTTCCGTGGCCGCGGCATCCCGCGCCAGCTCGTACGCGTGCTGCTCCACCAGGGGGTTGCTGGGATCGACCTCCGCCGCTTCGGCGATCGCCGCATGCGCGTCGCTGAAGTGGCCCATGATTTTGTCCTTGTCCGCCTGATCGATGAGGGTGCGCACCAGATGCTGCTTCGCCACGTCGAGCGACGCCGCATACCGCGGATCCTGCGGGTCCAGATTGACCGCGCGCTCGAAGGCGGCCATCGCCGCCCGAGGCTTGTTCTGCTTCATTTCCTTCGCGCCCTCGAGAAAGGCTCTCTGCGCTTTGTCGCGATCCTGCCGGCTCACGCGCGTCTTCGCAGCAACCGCCCCTCCCGTGGAACTCATCTCTCCCGCGGTCGCATCGGCTGGAACCGGCGGTCCTGCAGACGGCGCGCTCTGCACCCCCGCCGGCGCGCTCCGGGCTGCGGATGGCGCCTGCCCCGGCGCAGTCGCTTGCTGGCCTGGCGTGGCCGCAGCCATCGCCATCGCAGCCACAGCGGCCAGCGCGCTACGAAGCATGGACCTCCGCATCTTTCACACCCGGAACCGTGCGCTCCAGCAGCGCAGCCAGCGTGGTGGTGCACACTTCCGGACGATGCTCGATGAGCTCGTCGAACGAGTACCGCCCCGTCGCCACAGCGATCGTCGGCAATCCGTTGGCCCGCGCCGCCTCAATATCGAACGGCGTATCGCCGATCACGCAGATCGTGTCCGCCAGGCTCTCCTGCTTTCCGCTCGGATTCAGGATCGCCCGCGCCTGTTCCGCCGCATGCGCAATCATGTCTGCGCGCGCTTCAAATTTGTCGCAGAAGCCGCCAAAGCTGAACCAGGTCCGCAGCCCGGCATTTTCGATCTTCATCCAGCCAATCTCTTCCAGGTTCCCCGTCGCCACGCCCAGCAGCGCGCCCTTGCGCTCCAGATGCGCCAGCGTCGCCTCCACCCCCGGCATGACGGTCGGCAACAGCTCGGCGCGCCGCGCGCCAAAATGCTCGCACATGGCTCTCAGAACATCCTCGCGCTGCGGCCGCCATGCGCTGTCGTCCACGCTGGCCAGCCGAAACGCATCCCGCAGAATGCCGGGATCGGTATTGCCCGCCAGCGTCACGCCATCGAGCCGCAGGTCGTGCCCCAGCACGCTGCGCACGCCTGCAAAAAATGCGTCGATATGGACCCGGTCCCGGTGCCGCAGCAGCGTTCCATCAATATCAAAAAGATAGGCACGCTGCTCATCCCAGCGGAATCCCTCCCCGATGTAGACGCGGGGCTGAACAGAATCGCTCATACCTCTAGGGTAAAGGCTGATGGCAGCGTTTGGCTGTGCCCCAAATCAGGCGCTGCCAAACCGCTCTCCCGCTTCCGGAACAAATTCCCTGTTTTCTCCCCTTGCACTTCTACAGGAATTGCGCTATAAACTCCCTTGTAGAAGCGAAAGGGGTCTCATGCCTGTTCCCCGCCTCGATCTTCCCCAGGGCACGCTCGATCTGCTCATCCTCCGCACGCTTTCCATTGGTCCGCAGCACGGATGGGCCATCTCCGAGCGCGTGCAACAGGTCTCCGGCGAGGTCCTCCGCATCCAGCAGGGATCGCTCTATCCCGCCCTGCACCGCCTCGAGCGCCGAGGCTGGATCAAGTCCCGCTGGGGCACATCCGACAACAATCGCCGCGCCCGGTACTACGAGCTGACCAAAAGCGGGCAAAAGCAGCTCGCGGCTGAACAGGGCGCGTGGGAAGCCCTGACCGCCGCTGTCGCCCAGGTTCTCAAAGCTGTTTAGGGCCTCATCACAGGCCCCAGGGAGGCATCCCGATGCTCAGCGACCTTCGCATCCGTCTTCGCTCTCTCTTTCGCCGCTCCCGCGTTGAGCAGGAGCTGGACGACGAGCTCAGCTTCCACATGAACCAGCAGGCCGAAAAATACCTGCGCGCCGGCGACAGCCGGGAAGAGGCGCTGCGCCAGGTGCGCCTCGAATTCGGCGGAATCCAGCAGGTCCGCGAAGATTGCCGCGACGCCCGCGGCATTTCGTTCCTCGAAACCTTCGCTCAGGATCTGCGTTACGGCCTCCGCATGCTGGCCAAATCGCCGGCCTTCACCGCCATCATCATCCTCACCCTGGCCCTCGGCATTGGAGCCAACACCGCCATCTTCACCCTGGTGAATGCCGTCATGCTCCGCTCCTTCCCCGTCCGCGATCCGCAGCAGCTGGTCGTCCTGAAGTGGTCGGCGCGACAATGGCCGCACAGCACCGGCACCAGCAGCTTCGGTGACTGTGCCTTCCCACAACAAAATGAAACCGGCGCAACCAATTGCTCACTGAGCTACCCGCTCTTTCAGGTGCTTCAGAACCACCATGGCGCCCTCGCGGACGCCATGGCTTTCGCCGGGACTTTCGAAATGA
Organism: Acidobacteriaceae bacterium; assembly: GCA_036521315.1. Taxonomy (GTDB): domain Bacteria; phylum Acidobacteriota; class Terriglobia; order Terriglobales; family Acidobacteriaceae; genus Palsa-343. The sequence goes on along the minus strand of DATDHZ010000112.1, from coordinate 13,422 downwards.
CCCTCAGCGGCAATGGAGCCGCGTCGATGGTCCATGGGGATCTGGTTTCGGGAAGTTACTTTCCGACGCTGGGCGTTGCCCCGGCGCTGGGCCGCACCCTCCTTCCCGACGACGAAAAGCCCGGTGCGCCGGCGGTTGTTGTGCTCGATTATGGCTACTGGCAGCACGCCTTCGGCGGATCGCCCACGGTCATCGGCCAAACCATCCGCCTCAACAACGCCGCCGTCACCATCGTTGGCGTCACCGAGCCAGGCTTCACGCGACTCACTCCCGGCAAGTCCGTCGATGTGTGGGTCTCGCTTAACCAGGCGCAGGCTCTGGGGCTGAAATTCATTCAGCCTTCCGACGCAAAAAACTTCTGGCTGGTGATTGTCGGCCGTTTGCGCCCAGGAGTTTCTCGCGCCCAGGCGCAGGCTGCGCTGGACGCGATCTTCGTGAACACAGTTCTCCGCGGAACCAAGCCGTTATGGACTCCGGCCGACAATCCCCATCTCCTGCTTGTTCCTGCGCAGCAGGCCCTCAGGGGAATTCGGAATATCTTTGGCGAGCCGCTGCTGCTGCTCATGGCCGCCGTCGGCCTCATCCTGCTCATCGCCTGCGCCAATGTCGCCGGGCTCATGCTGGCCCGGGCCGCCGCCCGCGAACGTGAAATGGCGGTGCGCCTCGCCATGGGCGCCGCGCGCCGCCGCGTGATCCGCCAGCTGCTCACCGAAAGCCTTCTGCTCTCCTTCATGGGCGCTGCGCTCGGCGCGTTGCTGGCTCCGCTCGGCGTTTCGGGTCTCGCCGCGTTCTTCACGAAAAACGCCTACATGCCCCTGCAGCTCGATCTCCACGTCGATGCGCGCGTGCTGCTCTTCACCCTCGGCGCCGCGCTGCTCACCGGCATTGGATTCGGCCTCGCCCCCGCCTTTCGCGGATCGCGCACCAGCGTCACCGCGCAGTTAAAAGGCAACACCACCACCGCTGCCGCAGGTCACGGCCGCGGTAAGCTGCTCAGCCTCGGCAGCGCTTTGGTCGTCCTCCAGGTCGCGCTCTCCATGGTCGTGCTCACCGGCGCCGGCCTGCTGCTCCGCACCCTCGGCAATCTGCGCGGCATCAACGCCGGTTTCGATACGCACAATCTCATCCTCTTCAGCATCGATCCCCAGCTCGCAGGCTACAAAGACAAGCAGATTCCCGATCTCTACGCCAATCTGCAGAGACGCATCGCGGCGCTGCCCGGCGTCAAGGGGGTCAGCTACTCCTCCGATGCGCTGCTCGACGGCGGCCTGTGGACCTCCAGCCAAGTCATCGAGGGCCGCGCAGACAAGAACGCCGTCGACGTGCAGATGCTCTCTGTCGGGCCCGACTTCCTTTCGACCCTGAAAATTCCGCTCCTTGAAGGGCGCGCGCTGACCGCAGCCGATACCAGCGGCGCGAACCACGCGCTGGTGAATCGCTCCTTTGTGCAGAAGTACCTTTCCGGCAGACGCCCGCTGGGCCTGCATTTCGGGGACGATTCCAAAAAGCTCGACACGGAAATCGTCGGTGTGGTTGGCGACACGAAGTACGCGCAGCTGCGCGACGAAGAGGCGCCGACCGTGTATATCCCCGTCAGGTCGGGAGGAGCTACATTTGAAATTCGGACCGCCCCTGCTCCGGCCTCGCTCATGCCCGCGGTGCGCAGCGTCGTGAACTCCGTCGACGCCAACATTCCCGTCATCCGCATGCGCACGCAGACCGATTCAATCGACCGCCTGCTCTTCAATGAGCGGCTGGTGGCGCGGCTCCTCGGCCTCTTCGCGGCGCTCGGACTCCTGCTGGCCTGCATCGGCCTCTACGGCCTGTTGTCCTTCGAAGTGGAGCGGCGCACCCGCGAGATCGGCATTCGCACCGCGCTCGGCGCACAGCGCAGCACCATCTGGTCCATGGTCGTGCGGCACGGAATTGTTCTGGTAGCTCTGGGAGCGCTCGCTGGTTGTGGCGCGGCCTTCGGCGTCACGCGCCTGCTTACCAGCCTGCTCTACGATGTGCGCCCGACGGACCCGGTCACGTTTGCTCTCACCGCGGCTCTCCTGCTGCTGGTCGGAATCCTCGCCTGCTCGCTGCCCGCGCGGCGCGCCACCCGCGTCGATCCCATGTCCGCCCTGCGCTGCGAGTAGCGCGCAGCAGGATGAACCTCGCTTCGGATGGGTTTGGCAGCGCCTCGACCATGCGGCTCGGCTGGGCCGGCTACCGCGTCCCTTCCTTCACCTCAAACAGCGCCCGCTCGCTCCGCGGCGGCCTTCGCAGGCCGTTGCGCACCTGCGTGGGATCGATGTCCAGCTCCGCCAGAATCCGGCTCAGCGTGTTCCGATGCACGCCCAGTTCTTTGGCCGCCTTGCACTGGTTGCCCCGGTGACCCGCCAGCACCTCGAGAATGAAGCGCCGCTTGAATTCGCGCACCGCCTCGTCGTACGTGATGCCGCCTGCGCGCATTTGCATCACCAGGTTGTCCAGTTCGCGTTTCACAGGGAACCTCTTTCACCATCCTGGAAGTTGCTGGCCCGATTCCGTCCTGGGATTGCCTCACCCCGCATGGCCCTGGCCAAATTGCTGCCCACTGCTCTTCTCACTACGCTGCCGGCTTCATCCACTCCGGCTGATCTTTTTTCAGCACCACCACGCCTTCGCGAATCCGCCGTTCCAGATCCGCCGGGGCCACCGCCGCTGCGCTGTGCGCCATCGACAGAAAACTCGGCGCCAAACGCGAATTCTGCAGCCACGTTGCTTTCGGCCAGAACGCCGCCACCACCATCACCACAACCGTCACCAGCACGCATCCCTTCACCAGGCCGAATGCCGCTCCCGCGATCCGGTCTGCCCAACCCAACCCGATGGACTGCATCGTCCATCGCACAATTCTTCCCACCACCGCCGCCACAATCATCACGCCAAGGGCGATCAGCAGAAACGACGCAGCCTGCGCCAATGGCAGCGAGTGAATCCAGGTCCCCACCCACGGCACCAGCCCCTGATAATCCCAGCTCGCCACCAGCAGCCCCAGAATCAGCCCTGCCAGTTCGAAAACTTCCACCACCAGTCCCGAGCGCGCCGCCGACACCACGCAAATCAAAAGCACGACGAAGATCAGCACGTCGAACATCATCATGGCTTCCCTTCAGGCGACCGCAATGCTTCTGCCGGTCAGAAGCCGAAAGGCTTCCTGGTACTTCCCCAGCGTTTGTCTCACCACCATATCCGGCAAATGCGGCGCCGGAGCCTGCTTGTTCCACTGAATGCTCTCGAGATAATCGCGCACGAACTGCTTGTCGTACGACGGCTGCGGCCTGCCGGGCCGGTAGTGATTGCGGTCCCAGAACCGCGACGAATCCGGCGTAATCGCTTCATCGGCGAGAACGATCCCCGTGTCCGTCATTCCGAATTCAAACTTCGTGTCGGCCAGCAGAATTCCCTGCCGCTCGGCATGCGCCGCTGCCCGGCGGTACAGCTCCAGGGTCAGAGTGCGCAGCTTCTCGGCGGTCTCGCCGCCAACAATTTCCACCATACGATCGAACGAAATGTTCTCATCGTGCGTGCCCTTCTCGTTCTTCGTCGCGGGCGTAAAGATCGGCTCGTCGAGCTTCTGATTTTCCCAAAGCTCCGGCTTGAGCGCGATGCCGCACACCGCTCCCGTCGCCTTGTAGTCCTTCCAGCCCGATCCCGCCAGATACCCGCGCGCTACGCACTCCACCGGAAACATCGTTGCCCTGCGCACCAGCATCGAGCGGTCGCGCAGCGTTTCGCGGTATGCCCATGCTTCCTCGGGATAATCAAGCGGGCTGGCCGTCAGCAGGTGATTGGGAACGATGTCGCTGAGCTGGTCGAACCAGAACAGTGAAAGCTGCGTCAGAATTTTGCCCTTGCCCGGAATGCCCGTCGCCAAAACGTGATCGAACGCCGAGATGCGATCCGTCGCGACCATCAGCAGATTGTTGCCGACCGTATAAATGTCGCGCACTTTGCCGCGCGTAAGCAGGTTGAGCCGGATGAAGTCGGTCTGGAGCAGAGCTTTCAAGGCGAGTCGGCCTTCCTGCGCTGGAGCGATGGTTATTCAGCCCTGGCTGCCTGGCACAAGCCCGCGAGGGAGTGACGGAGCCGGATCGTCTCCAAAAAGACGATCCGTGAAAGCGTCGGCTTCAGGCTGAATCTCCGATTGTGCGATTGACGCCGCGCTTTGTCAACGCCGTGTGAATACTGCATTTTTCATGCGTTGCCGCGGCCTAACTCTGCTCAGCGCGTGTGTCAAGAAAAAAGTGGGCAGGGAAATTTGCGGGACTGAAAACTGTTCGAGTATGCGGCGCAGCGATCGGTAACGCGGCTCCCGGGCGAGCCCCGTTACTCCAGTACGCGCTACTGCCGGTAGGCGCTCGGCTTCGCCGACACGCGCACGCCCATCCCGTTCAGCCGGCTGCGCGCCTGCGCCGCTTCCGGCGTCTGCGGGTAGCGCCCGATCAATCCGCGCAGATCGCGGATGCCGTTGTCGCGCTGATCGAGCGACAGCTCCGCTTCCCCTTTGCGCAGCAGCGCCGCCGGCGCTTTCGGGCTGCCTGGGAATTGCTGCAGCACCGACTGGTACGCGCTGATCGCCGCGGAATACTTTCCCTGGCGGTAGGCAATTTCTCCAAGGTAGAACTGCGCGTTGCCGGCGAGATCGTCCTGCGGATAGTACTTCAGCACATCCCCGAATTCGCTCGACGCCACATCGTAGCGCGCGCCGTTGTAATCGCTCAGCGCGCCCTGATAGAGCTGCTGGACCGGAGGCGCCTGTGGTTGCGGCGGCGCGGCTTGCGGCTGCTGATTCTGATCGCCCCCCGGCGCCGCCTGACCTGGCTGTCCCTGCTCTGCGGGCTGCCCTGGCTGCTGCGCCGGCTGCTGCTGCGCGTTCACGTTCTGCAGCTGCGACTGGATCGCCGTCAGTTGCGCGTTCAGCTTGTCGATGCGGCTCCGCAACTCGTCCACCGAATCGTTGATGCCCTGCATCTGCGTTGAGATCTGATCGATCATGCCGCCGCCCGACTCATTCTGCGCCTGCACCTGGTTCTGCAGCGTCGACATGGTCTGGTTCATGTGGCCCACCGTGTCGGAAATCCCCTGCACCACGTTCTTCAGCACCGCGAGCTGCTGATCCTGCGACTGCTGCAGCTGCGCCAGCGCGGTCTGCAGCTGGCTGACCTGCTCCTGCAGCTGGATCATCTCCTTGGAAACGGCGTGCGCCCGAGGACCGCAGCACAGCAGCAAAAACACCGCACACGCCGGAAGGGTAGCGACGATCTTTCGCATAGTGAATCCCCAATGGAGCGCAGGCTGCGCTCAACTCCGATTCTACAGTTCTGCCGGCGCTTGCGCCTCCCAGGCCGCAGGTTGCAGGGTGCAGGTTACAGGGGTAATCCCATTGCGGAGTTCAGGCGGCAGCTGCGTCGCGTAATCATCGCCCGATGCTTTTCTGATTCACACGGTTCAGGCCGCAGAGCGGACCCCGCGGCCTGAACGCCAATCGCTGAACGCCGCCGTAACGATCCGGCACGTCCTGAGCTCTGCTACTGATCCAAAGAGAACATCGCGCGCCGGTTCTGCTGCCAGCAGGCTTCCGAGTGCTCCTGGCAGAACTGCTTCTCCTTGCCGTAGCTCACCGTGCGCAGCCGGTCAGGGCTCACGCCCGCCTGGGTCAGCGCCTGCTTCGCCGCGTTCGCGCGATTCTCGCCCAGCGCCAGGTTGTATTCGGTCGATCCGCGCTCGTCGCAGTATCCGCCGATTACCACCTTGACCTCCGGATGCTGATTGAGGAAGTTCGCATCCGCCTGGATGGTGCCCTGCGCGTCGGGACGAATATCGTAGCTGTCGTAGTCGAAGAACACCGGCTTCACCGCCGCTTCAAAGGCGTTCTCGTCGAGGTTCGATTCCGTCGGCGCGGGGGTCGCCGCCGCGGTGGCCACCGTCACGGTCGCCGTCGCATCGGCCGATCCGCCATCGCCATGCGCGACCAGGTGATAGCTGGTCGTCTGCGTGGGCCGCACCGACTGCGTCCCCGACGTCGCCACTTGTCCCAGGCCTTCGATCGAAACATCGGTCGCATTCGCCGTGTGCCAGGTGAGCACCGACGTCTCGCCCGGATTCACCGTGTCCGGCGATGCGGTGATCGTTGCCGTTGGCGCAGGCGCGCTCTCGGTGGGCGCTGGCGGCGGAGGGGGCGCCGGGTTCTTCTTGTGGCAGCCTGCGATCGTCAACAGACCCGCCAGACTTGCGGCCAGGGCCAGGGACTTGCGGTTCGTGTAGTGCACGTTCTCTCCTCCTTCAGGAGTGGATTCGGTTAGGACCAGGGCAGAGCGGGCCGGATGGACTTCCGGCTCGCCAATACATCAACGAATTCATTTCCAGCTCCAGTTCGGCTGCGTGGCCTGCGCTCCGTGCGTCAGTTGCTGCTGATCGGTTCCGTCGGCCAGCATCATCCAGATCTCTGCATGCCCGCCCATATCGCGCTGGTAGACAATGTGCCGCCCATCCGGCGACCACGAGGGCGCATCGTTCATTCCCTCGCTGTGCGTGAGCTGCGTCCAGCGCTTGCTGGCAATATCCATGATGTAAATGTCTTCGCCGCCCGGCGCCCCCGGCCCGTAGCTGCGGTTCCACGCAAACGCAAGGAACTGCCCGTTGGGCGACCACGAGGGCGCGCTCGCATACCCGCCATCGGTCATCCGCATCACGTTCGCGCCGTCGGAATCCATGACATAAATCTGCGGCAGGCCCGTGCGCCCGCTCACCCACGCAATCTGTGAGTTGCTCTTCGGATTCCACACCGGCGATACATCCGGTCCGCGAAACGCGGTGATCCGATGCGCGTTGCCGCCCGTTGCGTCACATACGTAAATCTCCGGATCGCCCGTCCGCGCCGACGAAAACGCCAGCTTCGTCCCATCGCTCGACCACGCAGGCGACAGCGTCGTGTCGCCCCATGCCGGAAACGCCACCAGCCGTCCCAGGTCCATCGAGAACATCCGGATCGACCAGCCGTTCTTGCCCAGCGAGCTGAACGCGACGCGCGAATTGTCTGGCGAAACTCGCGGCGACAGCGACACCGTGCCCAGATGGGTCAGTTGCCGCGGGTTCATGCCGTCGTAATCCATCACCCAGATCTCTTTGCTGCCCGAGTGCTGGGAAACGTAGTAAATCTTCGTCTCCGCGATGCCCGCGATTCCGCCCAGTTGCTGGATGATCTCATCGGCAAACCGGTGCGCGATCTCCCGCGTCGCTTCCACGCTGGCCGTATCCGCATATTGCTTGCCCAGCACTTGCGGACTCTGCGTGTTGTGCGCGTCGTAAAGGAACCCCTGCACCGTGACGCGGCCGGCTGCCGTGCTCAGCGTGCCAAACGCCACATAGGCCGCGCTCGAGGGCGCCGCCGCCCAGTTCGCCAGGTTGATCTCCTGCGGCGACCCCGGCGTGGCCAGTGGGATCATGCTCTTCGACACCACGTCGAAGATGCCCGCATAGCGCAGGTCGTTATAGAGCGTCTGGTCGAACACCGATTTCATCGGGCCCGTTTGTGGATCCGGCGAGCCCGCTTTGAAATCGGCTGCCGCGATGCGAATCTTCTGCTGGCCCAGGTTCGTCCCGGTGCGCACCCAGTCCTGCGCCTGCACGTGCGCGGCAGAAACGGCGAGAAAGCAAACCAGAGAAAGGCGAAACAGGTCCAGTTTCTTCGGCAGGCTCACACTCATGCGTTTTTCGATTCCCCTCATGCGGCTTCTGGCTCAGGTTTTCCGGATCGGAGTCGTTCGGGGTGAGGATCGGCAGCGTGCCCGCGACGCCATGGCAACGGGAATCCCCGGCTTACGCCGGGGCCTTCCAATAAGAACGGCTCAGCCGCTGCTGCAATCGATGGGGCGGTGGTCACGTCAGGCTGATAGCCGCTTCTGCTCATTGCGAAGGCTGATCGTAGCTAAAAGTGTACTCCACCGACAGATTGGACCCTGTGTACTGATTAGGCAACGGCTGGAAAGTTTCCACGCGCTGTACGGCGCGCACCGCCGACGTGTTCAGCGTGGGCGAAGAGCTGGGCGTAAAGATGTGAATGTTGCTCACTGTGCCATCCCGCGCAATGGTGAAGGTCACGTTCACCTGGCTGCCGTAGGGCGTGTTGCCGGCGATCTCCTGCCGATACCACATCTCGCTCACCTTGCGCGTAATCATGTCCACGTACCACGGAAAGCGCGACGCGAAATCGCTCTGGCTCACATTCACCGGGCTGGTACTGTGCGACGGGCTGTTGTTCATCGCATGCGGAAGTTGCGTGGGCGCGGCCTCTCCGTAGCTGGCGCGATTCGGCTGGTTCACAGGCTGCGCGTATTTCGGCGAGGCGGGATGCGGCTTCTCCGCGGGTTTCAGCTTCGCTTGCCGGGTGGGGATCGGAATGGCGTCCGGCTCCTGGATCGGAATGGTCGCCTGCGACGGAGGCGCCGGAGAGGGGCTTGGCGTCTGCGTGGCCAGCACATTCGGCGTCGGCGGAGTCACCGACGGCAGCGGGATCGAAGCCGCAGAATTCACCAGCGTCGCCTGAATCGTTCCCTGCGGACCGTTGTTGCCCCACTCCTGGCCGTGAAAATGACTGTTCACGTACAGCAGCAAAGCCAGGGCTGCCCCCACGCCAACATGCAGCAGCAGCGAACCCGCCGCCGGCGGTCCAAAGGATTCGCGCTGCAATTCGATGATGTCTCGCGGCATGCCGGCTTCCGGTCCTGTCTACAGTTTGACGCGCTTTCCGCTCCAGCGACAACCCCCGCCTCGATTCGGGCGCACCAGGTCCCGAACCTGGACGCTTACTCCACTCCAAAGGATGTACGTTGGGTACGCCAGAACCTGCACCGGCGCGACAAAGGCGGGATGCGCCCTCTGTCATCTCTAACCTGTCACCTGATTCCTGGTTCAGGCCGTCCGCACCCGCAGCCGGGGAGCCACGCGGATCTCCTCCGTCGTCCGCTCCGGCCGCGCATCCACCGGCGACAAGGCTGAATAGTTGTTGCGCTCGTACGTCTCCCGCAGGCGGGCCATCTCTGCCAGCGTCCGCAGCAGCTCCGCATGCACCCGCACCGCCTCGCCCTCCGCATCCATCAGCATGGAGCGAATCGTCATTTCGTCCGTACGGCCCACCACCCGCTCAATATCCAGTAATTTCTGCAATAAGTTTGTGGATGGCGCAGGCGTCGTGTCGGGATGGGGAAAATCTTCTCGGCCCCGGGGTCCGGGACCCGAATTTTGATGGGAGATCGGCGAGACTTTCTGCAATTTTTACCTCACTGCTCGTTCTTTTCCTGCCAAACCCGAACCTACTCGCAATTTGATGGCCGAACCAGGCTTCGATTCGCTGCCGCAGTCTTTCCGGTATCCTCAGGACTGCGGCCCCACGCCCCCGCGAATCTCCCCTTCCGCATTGACTCCCTTTCGGGATTCCCGTATCCTGAAGTCCTTGCGCAGTGTGCGTTCTCGCTTCCGTGCGTAGTCGCCGGATGGGGTAACGTGCGATCCCGGAAAATCTGGGTCCGTATCGATCCGGGGTTCGAAGATTTCTGCGTCAACTCACGCGAACAGCATCCGAAAACCACGGAAGCGTTCCTGATCCGTGGATGGTCGTTGCGTGGGCGTTTTTGAGTCACACCCGTCGGTCCTCGCGTCCGCACAGGTTCTGGATTTGCCAGGGAGAGAGATAGAAGAGATGTCGACCTATATTCCGAGCGCGCGCGAGATCAGCCGCAAGTGGTTCGTCGTGGATGCCAGCGGCAAAACCCTGGGCCGCCTCGCCACCGAAGCCGCCAGCGTGCTCGCCGGCAAGCGCAATCCGAAATACACGCCCTTCCTGGACATGGGCGACCACATCATCGTCATCAACGCCGCCAAGGTGAAGCTCACCGGCCTCAAGAGCCAGGCGAAAACCTATCGCCGCTACACCGGCTTCCCCGGCGGCCTGCGCGAGGAGTCCTTCACGCGCCTGATGCAGCGCCGGCCGGAGAAGGTCGTCGAAGAGGCGATCAAAGGCATGCTGCCCAAGACGAAACTGGGCCGCAAAATGGCCACCAAGCTCAACGTTTATCGCGACGAGAAGCATCCGCACGCGGCCCAGAAACCCGAGCCGCTCGAAATCAGCGCATAAGACATTTAAGGACGCACATGGCAGATCTGGTTCAGTACTACGGCACGGGACGGCGGAAGTCCGCGATTGCGCGCGTTTTTCTGCGCCCCGGCAGCGGCGAGTTCAAGGTCAACGGCAAAGCCTTCGACACCTACTTCGTCACCGAGCAGCAGCGCGTCTCCGCGAAGCGGTCGCTGGTGATCAGCGACACGGCCGCAACCTTTGACGTGGTTACCACCGTCTCCGGCGGCGGCGTCGCCGCGCAGGCTGACGCGGTGAAGATGGGCATCGCCCGCGCCCTGCTCGAGTTCAACGCCGAGCTGCGCAAGACGCTCAAGGCCGAAGGCCTGCTCACCCGCGATGCCCGCGTCAAGGAGCGCAAGAAGTACGGCCAGAAGGGCGCCCGCAAGCGTTTCCAGTTCTCGAAGCGCTAGTCGCTGGCTGGCAGCCGTACGGTTTTTGCAGTTGCTGTGCTCTGAGCCCTGTGCTCTGAGTCCTGAGTCGTCAAATCTGCTCGCTGCGTCGAGCATCGAATTCCGGCCTCGTTGTACCGCCGGAATGCAGTCTATAAGGAGGCTGTTTGGCAACCATCACCATGAAGGAGCTGCTCGAAGCGGGCGTCCACTTCGGGCACCAGACCAAGCGCTGGGATCCTCGCATGAAGGAGTACATCTTCGGCGAGCGCAACGGCATTTACATCATCGACCTGCAAAAGACCCTCAAGATGTTCAAGGAGGCGTCGAAGTTCGTCACCGATCTCGCGGCCTCCGGCAAAGTCATCCTCTTCGTCGGCACCAAGCGCCAGGCGCAGGACGCCATCGCTGAGGAAGCCACCCGCTGCGGCATGTTCTACATCAACCAGCGCTGGCTCGGCGGCCTGCTCACCAACTGGGTGACCGTGCAGAAGTCGGTGAAGCGTTTGCAGGAGCTCGACGAAATGGCCACCGACGGCCGCTACGAGCTGCTGACCAAGAAGGAAGTCATCCGCCTCGAGCGCGAGCGCAAGCACCTGCAGGCCAACCTCGCCGGCATCAAGACCATGCGCCGCCTGCCCGACGCCATCTTCGTGGTCGATTCGTCGAACGAAGCCATCGCCGTGAAGGAAGCCCGCAAGCTCGGCATCCCGGTCGTCGCCGTGGTCGACACGAACTGCGACCCGACGGTGGTCGACTACGTGATCCCGGGCAACGACGACGCGCTGCGTGCCATCCGGCTCTTCACGTCGAAGATTGCCGACTCGATCGCCGAAGGCGCGGCTGCGGCTACCGACAAGCAGTTCGCCACTGACATGGCAGGAGTCGCCAGCGATGCCGAAGTGGCGCCCGACGGCGTGCCGGCAGTGGAAGCGAGTCCGGAGCCCGAAGGCGATGTCGATCTCGAAGCGGCTCTCGGCGGCGGCATCCGCAAGGCGCCCGCCATCGTGGCGGCTCTGGACGAAGCCGAGGCGGCAGAGAGCGGCTACTAACAACGGTTTTCGCGTTTGCACAGAGCGTGGCAGCCGTTTCCCGGTGCCACGCTTTTTGTGTGTGCGGAACTCCGCTGGGTGGGCCGGTGATGATGGGTGCCCCATCCTTGTCGCGAAGCGACAGGGTGGGCCTGTGTAGAGCCTTGAAGGGGCACGAGTTCACTCGTGCCGTGATGAGGCCGATTGAAATCGGGCTTTAGCCCCTGCGGCTTTTTTTGAACTTTTGAACAACTGCAGCCCCTGGAAAGTCCGCACGCATTGCCGGAACTACGCCCGGGATGAAAAGATTGAAGGAGAACAACAGGAATGTCAACCGTGACTGAGAAGATCGATTCCAAACTGGTCAAAGAGCTTCGCGAGAAATCGGGCGCGCCCATGGGCGACTGCCTCAAGGCCCTGCAGGAGACGAAGGGCAATATGGAAGAGGCGTTCGTCGTGCTGCGCAAGCGCGGCATGGCTTCGGCGCAGAAGAAGGCGTCGCGCACCACGAACGAGGGCGCGGTCGGCCAGTACATCCACGCCGGCGGCAAAATCGGCGTCATCGTCGAGATCAACTGCGAGTCCGACTTTGTCGCCCGCACCGAGGATTTCCAGGAGCTGCTCAAGGACATCGCGATGCACATCGCCGCGACGGATCCGCGCTACATCCGCAAGGAAGACGTGACGGCCGAAGACCTTGATCGCGAGAAGGAAATCTATCGCGCGCAGACCGCGGCCATGGGCAAGCCCGCCAACGTCGTCGAGAAGATCGTCGAGGGCAAGATGGGCAAGTTCTACGAAGAGGTTTGCCTGCTCGAGCAGCCTTTCATCAAGGAGCAGTCCGTGACGATCAAGGACCTCATCGCGACCAGGGTCGGCAAGCTCGGCGAGAACATCACGGTGCGACGCTTCGCCCGGTTCAAGGTGGGCGACCCCAACTGGACCGTCGCGCAGACGAAGCAGGCGGAAGAGGCGGCCGAGTAAGACAATTCGGATGTCCCCTGTCTGCCCGCTGTTGGCAGGTGTGAAATTCCGCTAAATCCCCGGAAGCCCGGCCTCGCGCCGGGCTTTCGTTTTTTGCCCGAACCGGAGGGCTGTGTCCCGGGTTGCGGGACCCACTCGGGCCCCTCCCGCTGCAAAAAATCACCGGGTATGCGGCACTGCATTGAATCGGCGGCGGTTGGAAGGTAATACCTTGCGGGTATTACCCTCTTGGCCTCGAAACTGTGATCGACCGGCCAGCGAAGGGCCGGTCGGCGGAGGAGCGGTCAGCAAAAGGCGGCGGCGATCTTCTCAAAGAGCGAACGGCATTCCGGCCTGGGCCGGGACCAAAGAAAAAGCTCCATTCGCTGAATGGAGCTTTCCCTCTGTTTAGGCTAGGCTGCGCGGGGATTGGGGGCAAGGGAAATCGGGCGTGCGGACGGTACGAAGGTCATACGAGGGGACCTTCCGCGCGGCATCCGTAGAACGTCTTCCACGCCCTCCAGTTCCCGATCCCAGTCGGGCAGCGCAACCATCTCCACCCGACTCCCCCAGCCAAACTCCAGGCCATCAATCTCGCCTTGGGCGAGGCCCTCTTCGAAAACCTACCGCATCGCCGCGCGACACGCTTGAACCGTACCAGCCTTGGAGACATCGCGGCACTATCTGAGGCGTCGGGGCGGGTTGTTTGAGGACGGTCCCCGGGAGACGTTGATGTAGAGTGTTGGCTAGCACCGCCGCTAACATCGGCAGCATTTAAACGGTCCGAAAGCCGGACGACAAGAGTGAGGCTTAGATGAAGCTGAAGGAATTTAGAGTCCGAGAGTTCAGGAGCGTTTGGGATTCCGGTCCGATT
>DATDHZ010000111.1:0-4230 GCA_036521315.1 Acidobacteriaceae bacterium | reverse complement strand
TGCGGGTCAGCGGTCTCCGGCACGCGAAAGATCTGCTCGGCCGGCTCTTCTGCTGTTTTGCGACCGGGGAATGGATTGTGGCCGGGGTTTTCCGGGATGCCCGGCTGCGATGACGGCCCGGAGATGCGGGTGCGGTCAAATCGGATCCAATCCGTGGCGGCGGGCTGGACATCGATTCCATGCCAGGAGAGGACGATTCCCTTTCGTCTGGGCATGGCAGAGAAACCGGTGACGGGCGCAGGCGCCACGCCGGCAACGGCGTAGGCAGGGCCTGAGTCTCCTTCGGATTTTTCAGCGCGGTTCAGGATAGAGAGTTTGTAGGCGAGGAGGCGCGGCGGTCCCTGCGTGAGCGCCGCGGGCAGGTTGTCGTCTATCGAAGAGGATTTCTGCTGCGCGGGAATCGCGAGTGTGCCGACCGGCTGGCAGGGGCCGGTGTCCACACTGCGGCAGAGCTTTGCTGTCATTGGCCCGCGGACGGGCAGCTTGTCGGTGGTCTTCTGCGGGACGGAAAAGGTCAGACGAACGGTGTCACCGGCCCGCGTGGCGGCCAGATCGCGTACGGGCTGCGGCAGGTTCAGCGTGGGGGGCAGGGGCGCGGCAGGCGCACCGCAGCCGGTCAGAAGACCGGCCCAAATACCGCCCGAAAGAAACGCGGCCGATAGGGCAATCCAACGGGAATGTCTGCGATCGCCCTGCATCATTGGGCTCCAGCGTAAAGCATTTTCCCTAACGCCGTAAGGTAGCGGAAGCCATCTGGGGGCGGCTTTCCTATGACGAAGGGCCACACCAGGCTTCTATTTGCCGATCAGACCATCTCGATGACCGTCTGCTCCAGGCGCTCATGGGAGAAGAGGAAGCCGGCGGCAGGCAGCCGCTCCGGCACGGCGCGGGTGCTGGCGAGAAGAGCAGCCTGCGCCATTTCGCCAACGGCCGCCCGCAACACCAGCGACGGCACTCGGAAAAAGGCGGGCCGATGAAGGATGCGGCCCAGGGTATAGGTGAACTCGGCGTTGGTGACGGGGTGGGGAGAGGTGGTGTTGAAGGCGCCGCTCAGGTGCGGCTCTGTAATCGCAAATCGGATGGCCGCGACGGCATCCTCGAGGGAAACCCAGCTCATCCACTGGCGCCCATTGCCCAGACGGCCGCCCAGACCGAGGCGGAACAGATGCAGGAGACGCGGCAAAGCGCCGCCGCGCGCGGTGAGGACGACGCCGAAGCGCAGTTGCACGATGCGCGGGGCGAGCGGGGAGGTGGCTGCCTCCCATGCCTGACAGACCTCCGGCAGAAAGCCCTTACCGGGGCGCGAAGCCTCGGTGAGCAGCTCGTTGCCGCGATCGCCATAATAGCCGGTGGCCGACGCGGCGACGACCATCGGCGGCGGGGCCGCGAGGGCGGTAAAGATGCGGCCGAGGGCACGCGAGGTGTCAACCCGGCTGCTGAGGATCAGGCGCTTGTAGGAGGGCGTCCAGCGATGGGCCGCCAGGTTGGCGCCCGCCAGATGCACCGCGGCGTAACAGCCCTCCAGCGGCAAGGGGTCAGGCAGGGACTGGGGGCGGTCCGGATGCCACTCCAGCTCGACAATGTTGGGATCGGACTGCGGACGTGGCGGCCGCCGGACGAGGAGAACTACCTGCTCTCCATTGTGGGCCAGACTCTGGGTAAGAGCCCGTCCTACCAGGCCGGTTCCGCCGCACAACAGGAGTTTCCGCGTCATCAAAGTGGCTGCAAACCGTTGTTTTGCCGCATCCGGTCCGCTAATCGCATTAGATGCGGAGCCTTGATGACGTTCCATCCGTCTTCCATTTTGATCATTTCCTGCATTCAGGCTCTCTTTATCCCGGGCGCGCCGCATCTCTATTTCTGTAGTCCAGATAGCGCCACGGGCCCCGGATGCCATGCCAGGAGACGCGTAACCAATGCAATCTGTAACGATACAACGTAAAGAAGGCGCCGCGAAGCAGACGAAGCCGCAGATCACGAGCTCCAGCCTCACGACGAACGGCGGCGAAGTGGATGGCGCAACCGCGGAAGCCTTCATCGCGGAAAAGCATATCGGCGAGCGCATCAAACGGCTGCGCCTGAAGAAGTCTATGGGGCTGGTGGAACTGGGCAAACACACGGGACTCTCCGCCAGCTTCCTTTCTCAGTTGGAGACCGGCCGCGTGGTGCCGACATTGCGCAACCTGGCGCGCATCGCCATGGTCTTCAGCAAGGATCTGTCATTCTTCTTTGAATCCGAGCCGATGTCGATGTTTCGCGTGCACCGCAAGCACGATCGCGTACGCCTGCCGCAGAGCGGGGTGGACGACCCGACGTACTTCTTTGAGAGCATGGGCTACATGGTGCCGGACCGCCAACTGGACCCTTACTACGCGGAGTTCCTGCCGGTGAAAAAGGCGCAGGAGATCCGGGCGCATGTGCATCCCGGCTTCGAGTTCCTGTATGTGCTGGACGGCAAGCTGGAAGTCCGGCATGGCGATGCGAAGGAGGTACTGAGCGAGGGTGATGGCGTGTACTTCGACGCGAGCACGCCGCACAGCTATCGCTGCGAGGGCAAGACGCCATCGAACGCCATCATCGTGACCATGCATCCGGCATCCGCAGCACAACCCGCCTACAATCTGCGGCCGCTGGATGTAGCCATGGGCGTACGTACTGCGGGGAAGCCAGTAGCGCTTCGGCCACCCGCCGTGCCTGCGATGGGGCCAATGTTGAGCGAGGCGCCAGCGCAGAAGGCCTAGGCATGGATGCAGCCGTGTGGATGCGCCGTTCCACGCACATTCGTGGATGGAACGGCTGCATCTGGAATCACGTTCCGGCCTCAGCGTCTCTGCGTGGACCCTAGCGAGGGAAGAACAGGTCTTCGACCTCCAGCCAGTTGTTCACGCGTAGTTTGGCCGGGACTTTTACGTTGTGGGCGGCAGTAAAAAGCACTCCCTGACCCGCAAAGCGTTCGAAGTGACGCGGCATGTCGTCGATGAGGTAGTCGGCATGCAGGATGCTCTTGTCTCCGCAGAAGACGAAACGGGTGGGCGAGAGAAACGGAAAGTGCCGCTGCAACCAGCGGTACTTTGGCCCGAAGGATTTGGGAAACTCCATAGCTGCGGTGGCGATAAAGATTTCATGGTGGCGGGAGAGCTGCTCGACGACGCGCTGGCTATCCGGCATGACGTCGAGGTCTTCGAAGAAGTCGCCCTCCTGGAGATAGGCCATCAGCCGGTCCTGACGGCTGGCGGGGAGAACATTCACCATCCAGTTGCCCCACATATCCTGCACGGTAAGGTTTTCAGAAAACTCCGCGTTGTAGCGGCGGATGAGCTCGCCCAGGGCGTCGGCAAGCACCTCGTCCATGTCGATGGCGATACGTTTCATGGAGCAATACGCTTCATGCCGTCTGCGCGCCGCTGGCACCACCGGGCCGTCCGGTTTCTATTTGGGGCTCGCGGCGGTTGTCTACGTAGAGGATGCGTCCGCAGCTTTCGCACTTCAGCGACTGGCCGTCGCGAAGCTGATTCCACAATTGCGGGCGAAGTCCCATCTGGCAGCCGGTGCAGCGCTGGTCGCGCGCGCGGGCGAGCGCCGTGCCTTTGGCGGCGGCGATGCGGTCGTATTCCTCCAGGCGGTCTTCGCCGAACTGCTGACTGATCTGCGGACGCAGCGCGGCTCGCTCCTCCTGCCATTTCTTGAGATCGGCTTGCTCCAGCAGGGTGCCGCGGGCAGCGGCGGACTTTTCTGTTTCGAGATAGGCCGCATGACTGGCGTGCTGCTGGCGGGCCGCGAGCAATTCCCTGTCGAGGATGTCCGATCGCTCCATGCTTTCGAGTTCGCCATCTTCGATGCGGCGAATCTCCTGCTCTGCGAAGGCGATCTGGTGTTCGAGCGCGGTGGCCTGGGTCTGGTTCTGCACGATGTTGAGTTGCTGGCGGGATTTGACGATCTTTGCCTGCTGGTCCTTCAGATCGCTTTCGTCACGCCGCCGGCGAGCCTCTTCGTCGCGCTGCCGCTGCTCCAGACCGGCGATAGTTTTGGCATGGGCAGCAAGCTCCGTCTCGATGCCACGGATACGGCGGGGCGTCGCCTCCAGCGAGGTGCGAAGCTGGCGGATCTCTCCGTCGAGCTGCTGCAGGCGAATCAGGTTCTCGAGGACCGCTTCCATCACAATGCGTGGAGTCTAACTCATTTCGGGAGGCGGCACATGGCGCGCGATGGACCCGGCCCTGCCGGAAACGG
>DATDHZ010000110.1:0-15963 GCA_036521315.1 Acidobacteriaceae bacterium | reverse complement strand
CCTGGCACATGCGCTGGGCCTGCCAGATCCTCGCCTTCTTCGAGCTGATCCTCGGCTATTCCGTCATGGGCCATCAGATCATTGCCTGCGCCCGCATGGCCGGATTCAATGCCCTGCGCAACACCTATCGCCCCTTGTCCTCCACCACCCTCATTGAGTTCTTCAACCGCTTCTACTACTACTTCAAAGAGTTACTCGTCGATTTCTTCTACTTCCCGGCCTTCCTCCGTTACTTCAGGAAACACCGCCGCCTGCGCACCGTCTTCGCCACCTCGGCCGCCATCCTCGTCGGCGATTCCTTCTATCACCTCACCCGCGACTGGTGGTTCTTTCGCGACCGCGGCCTTTGGGGAGGCCTCGCCACCTATCAGGTCCTCATCATCCATAACATTGCGCTCACCATCGGCCTCAGCATCTCGCAGCTGCGCAAGCGCAGTCCACGGCCGCCAGGCTTCCTGCGCTCGCAGCTTCTGCCGTTTGCCGGCGTCGCCCTGTTCTATGTGCTGGTGACCGTCTTCGGAGGAGAAGCCCGCGCCTTCACCCTCCCCCAAACCATGCGATACTTTGCCAGCTTATTCTTCATCCATTACTAGTGTGGTGTGGGTCAAATGTCGCGTCCGTCAGATATCGCGTCCGTCAGATATTGCGTCCGTCAGATATCGCGTCCGTCAGATATTGCGTCCGTCAATAAACTGTTTTGTGGTTCTGTATCAGGGCACGACCTCGGTCGTGCCGTAAAGGCTTCAAAAGATCCTAGGCTTTAAGCCCCTGAGGGGCGTTCTTCAGCCCCACCCTTCCGTTCGTCGAATATGCAAGGAACTTGAGAAACACCACACGAAGAGGCCCTGTGACGGGAAAAAACGAGATACGCTCCTTTGTCCAGCAATTACTCGACGCGAAAGACGACCACCGGCCGCTGGCCGACGATGAGTCCCTTTTGCTGAGCGGTCGCCTGCAATCGGTCGACGCCGTCGAAATCGTGGTCTTTCTCGAGGAGAAATTCGGCCTCGACTTCTCCGACATCGGTTTCGACCGCGAACAACTCGACAGCGTCAACGCCATCGACTCCCTCACGCGCACCGCAACCTCCAGGGGCTAGGCCGTATCGCCTATAGGTGCGTAGAGAACTTATCAGTTAGAAACAGCCTGTCATCCTGAGCCAGGCATCCGAACTCGTTGCGTCCCGCAGTTGGGCGCAACAACGAATTCAGACGCAAGCCGAAGAGCCTGGCCTGACCGCAGCGGAAGGAACGTGCATTTTTGCCTGCTGACCGGCTTTCTTAGCGGTGGCCAGACTGACTCTATGTCGATACGGTGACAGGAAGGCGCAGGAAGGTCGCGCCGCGGGCGCAATGCTGACCAGCCCAGCGCTTCAAAGCGCTGGGAAAACGCCCGAATTGAAACCGAGTCCCGTAGGGACGGTGCTAGTCCCCGCCCTCCACAACGAATGAGCCGCCTGCCGCTATGGCAAACCACCCCCGTCAGCCCCGCGCGCGCACCGCATACAGGTTGTAGAGATTCGTTCCCCGCAGCAGCGGCTCCTGCTCCGCAGTCACCGCGAAGCCCCGCGTGCGCAGCATCTCCTGCACTTCGCCCAGCCCGCCGTCCTCGTCGGTGAATTCCATCACCAGCTGCCCAATGCGCGGCCAGTGCTCCTCGCGGATTCCCGCCAGCACCTGCCGCTCGCTCCGCTCCACATCGATCTTCAGCAGATCGATCCGCTCCACGCCCTCCTCGTCGATCACCTCCGAGAGCGTCCTCACCGCGCAGTCGAGCGTTTCCTGTTTCCTGAACAGAGCCGCCGAGAAAACTTCAGCGCCGCGCGCCGCGATGCCGGTGTTGATCATGTAGCTCTGCGTCGTCGCCCGATCCTGCCCCGCATCGGCATGAAACCCCGACGACACCGAGTTCGCCGGATACCGCGTGAACGGCTGCGTGCCCGCTGCATCCAGCAGCCCGCACGCGAAGACGCGGGCGTTCACTCCATGCCTCTTCACATTCGCCCCCAGGCACTCCCCGGCCGCCGGGTTCGGCTCAAAGGCGAAGACACGCACGTTCTTCCGCTCCCTGTGAAAGAACACCGTCGCCAGCCCGATGTTCGCGCCCACGTCGAAGACGCAATCGCCGTCCTCGAGCGTCACGCCCTTCTGCAGGTAGCAACGGTCCTCGAAAATCTCTCGGTACATGAAGCGCGCCTCATCGGGGCTGAGACCGAAGACCGTGAATCCGTCCCCCAGCGTCATCTCCCGCATCGCTACGTGCCCCCTCCCACCCCGAGCTCGCCCTCGTCGAGCATGCGCAGCAGTGCCTTGCGATCGATCTTTCCCGTCGATCCCAGCGGAAAAGCGTCGAGCCGGCACACGCGCTCCGGCACCATGTAGGCCGGCACGCGTTGCTGCATCCCCTCGCGCACGCGATTCCGCTCGACCGCGGGATCGCAGTGGAACGCAACGATCCCCGTCGCGCGCTCATCCTCCACCGGCCACGCCACCGCCGCCACCACGTCGCTCCCGATTATCTCCCGCAGGTGCGCCTCCACTTCTTCCAGCTCGACGCGATTCCCCAGCACCTTCACCTGGTTATCGATGCGCCCCAGATGATGAAACGCGCCGGTCGCATCCTGATAGGCCAAATCGCCCGTGCGATACCACCGCCGCCCATCAATCGATGGAAAGCGCGCCGCCGTCAGCTCCGCGTCTTTAAAATACCCGCGCGCCACCTGCCGTCCCGACACTACGAGTTCCCCCTCCTGCTCCGGTGGCAGAAACCGCAACTCCGCATCCACAATCCCGGCCTCAATCCCCGGAAACGGCATCCCGATCGCCAGCGACCCGCGATTCCGCGTGATCTTCGGCGGCTCTTCCAGCCGCTGCGCGATGCAGTCCACCGTCACTTCGGTCGGCCCATAGAAATTCTCCACCACGCTGTTCGTCGCAGCCTTTTGCCATGCCCGCGCCGCAGCAATGGGCAGCGCCTCGCCCGCAAAAATCGACAGCCGCAGCGACGGAAACGCGCCTGGCTTCAGCATGCGCATGCGATCCATCATGCACGCCGTCGACGGCACCGAAAACCAAACCGTCAGCGCGTGCTCCCGGATGAACTTCGCCGGCGCCATCAGCTGCGCCTCCGGCACGACATGCAGCTCCGCTCCCGCCGCCCACGTCACGAACAGGTCCAGCACCGAGTTATCGAAGGTCAGCTCCGCCACCTGCGAAACCCGGTCGCTCGGCGTGAACGCGCATCGCTGCTGCACCACCGAGCGAAACTGCGCCACGCTCCCCGCCTCGATCATCACGCCCTTGGGTGTCCCCGTCGTGCCCGAAGTGAACAGGACATACGCGAGATCGTCATCGGCCACCGCGACGGGCTGCCCGATCCCCGCCTCCGGCAAATCGGCAAAGCTGCGCACCTGCAATCCCGCCGCATGCGGGGCCGCCTGCGAAAGCCTCACGTCCCTGCCGGCCAGAATGCGGCGCGGCGCCCTGGCCAGCGCCCGCTCCGACAGCAAATCCATCCCCGCCTGATCCACCACCAGCGCGTCGAGTTCCGCCAATTGAAAGATCCGCAGCAGCCGGTCTTCCGGCGTGTGCGGATTGACAGGCACATACGCTTGCCCCGCCCACAGCGTCCCCAGCACGCCGCCGTACGCCTCAAGGCTCCGCGCGGCCAGAATCCCCACTCGTCCCGATCCCCGGCCCTCCGCCTGTCGCAGCCACGCGGCCACCCGGCTCGCCAGCGACGCCATTTCGCCATAAGAATAGCGAGCGCCCTCCACCACCACCGCCCCCGCCTCAGGTTGCCGCCTGGCATTTTCATGGAAAGGAACAGTCAAGTTGTAGTTCACGGGATGCGCTCTGGCTCCTCTGCGAATGAAGAAGTTCGATTCCGCCCGCCAGAATTATTGCACGGCGATTTCCGGCAACCAGAGCGCGCCTCGCATGCGCGCGGCAGAACTCGCCGTTTTGCAAGGTCACGGCAACAGGTGCCGCGAAGCGGCACGACGGTGGAAGCCCCGGCCTTCAGGCCGGGGAAGTGGGCAGCAAAAGGCAGGGGCTTCTGCCCCGGAGAGCTCTTGCTTTTGTATCAGGGCACAACTCAAGGCCTTGTTGAAGGCAAATAACTTGCTGAATCTTCAATTGCCCAGATTGCCACGATTGCCACAATTGGCAGGTTGGAAAGGCAAATAAAGGCAAATTCTCGCCTCGGCCCACCGCAGCCCGCTTATTGCTTCTCGTAAACGAGCACGTACTTCTCTTTCGGTGTGTTGGAGAACCACGAAGACTCGGCCAGCGAACGCCCATCCGCACTCATCTGCCAACGCTCGATGTAGACGACTTTGCCCCTCAACTTTGTAGTCAGACTGAACGCTCGCGGACCCTGCTCGCTTAGATCGACGCTCGCGCCGGAAGGAAACCTTGGTGTGGATATAGGTTCGCTGGTGCCGTCAATACGGGCGTCGACATGAACGTCAGTTTCCGCATAATTAAAATGCACCGCCCGATCATCGACCGCCGTTCGCAATGTCGTCGCCAATCCTGTAAACGGCTCCACATTTCTCCATCCGCCAACGAAGCCGGTAGTCCCGGAAGTTCGTGTGTAGTTGGCCTCTATTGACTTAGCCAATCCATCTGGCTGGAGCATGGTCCCTTGGATCGTGAGCGCGTTTTCGTGATCAGAAAGTGTCCAGTGTGCCGTGGATACCCTCGACCCGTTCTTGAAGGCGGAGATTTCCAGGTAGCTGTGGCTTTTTTGAGCGCAAATGACTGTGACGTTGCCCCGCACATGGTGTCCCTTGCCGTCGCAATTGAAATTCGCCGCTCCGATGCGACCAACATTGTGATACACGCCGTCTGGTGACCTCGATATTCGCAACGTTGGTCCGTCAATGTGGCTCTTTTCAGGCTCCAGCTTCCAGGTACCGTTCCAATCCTTAGTTAGCGCCCCGGAGGTCCCGAGTGAAACAACGAAGGGCAGGATCATGTTGCAGCAGGCGCGGGCGAAGGAGCGTTTAGAGCGTGGGCAGATCCACGAGCACCTGAGCATGGGCAGAATTATAGCGAGCCAGCGATGGTTCCCGAGATGTCGGCTTAACGGAAGTTCGCGTTCGCCCGGTGTTTAGGCGCGCGGTTCGGATGTGGGAAGGCAGAATAAAAGCAGATTTCCAATTACCACGTAAAAGCCATTGAAAACGAACTGTTTGCGATAGCTTCTTGCAATCAGGGCACGGCTTCAGTCGTGCCGCAATGGCCGCAAAAGAGATCGGGCTTCAGCCCCTGAGGGATGCTTCTCGTCCTTTTGTCCAACTCTGCCGCGCGCTCTCGAAAGAAGGCAGGCCCCTACTTCTTCTTCCCCTTCTTCCCCTTGCCCTTCACCAGGTCCGCCAGCGACGTCTTCTTCAGCTCGTCGCGCAGCGCGCCTTCCGCTCCGGCCAGCACGCCTTTCAGTTTCGCGCGCATCTTGCCGAGCTCCGCGCCCTCGAACTCCGCGATGTGGAACACTTCCCGCCCATCGAGCGCGCTGAATACCTCTGCCAGCGAAATCTGCTTCGCCGGTCGCGCCAGCTTCGAGCCGCCCTGCGGACCTTTGTGGCTGTCCACGAGTCCTGCCTGGTGCAGCAGCGAAAACACGCGGCGAATCACTACGGGATTGGTATCCAGCTTGCCCGCTACGTCATCCGAGGTCTGCAGTACATCCGGTTCGGAGGCCAGCAGGGCGAGCGCGTGCACGCCTGTTGCGAATCGGGTATTGACGGCCATGCTCCACGCTACCACAGGTCCGGGCGGCTCATGGCTACCAGTTTGTAACAATTGCCCTCACCTGTTCGGTCTCATCGCAAGTCCCTCTATAATCGCTTTTTCTTCTGGAGCCTCCTTTGCATATCCTCTTCGTCGGCGACGTCTTCGGCAGCGCGGGCCGCCGCATCGTCCGCGAGCACATCGGCCACGTCATCGCCTCGCGCCAGGTTTCGCTCGTCATCGTCAACGCCGAGAATGCCGCCGGCGGATTCGGCCTCACCCCCGCCATCGCCGACGAGCTCTTCGACCTGGGCGCGCACGTCCTCACCACCGGCAACCATGTCTGGGACAAAAAAGAAATCATCGACTACCTCAACTCCGTTCCCGCCGGCTCCCACGAGCGCCCCCGCCGCGTCATCCGCCCCGCCAACTATTCCCCCGGCAGCCCCGGCCACGGCTGGTACCAGGGCACGCTCCCCACCGGCGAAGCCTGCGCCGTCATCAACCTGCAGGGCCGCGTCTTCATGGCCAACAACGAAGATCCCTTTCGCGTCGCCGACGCCCTGCTCGCCAAAATCACCGCCAAAATCATCATCGTCGACATCCACGCTGAAGCCACCAGCGAGAAAGCCGCCTTGGGCTGGTATCTCGACGGCCGCGTCACCGCCGTCATCGGCACCCACACCCACGTTCCCACCGCCGACAACCGCGTCCTCCCCGGAGGCACCGCCTACCAAACCGACGTCGGCATGTCCGGCCCGTACGACTCCATCATCGGCGTCGAAAAGCAACTCGTCCTCGACCGCTTCCTCACCGGCATGCCCGCCAAATTCGAAGCCGCCAAAGGCGATCCCCGCATGGCCGCCCTCCTCATCCACTGCGACCCCGCCACCGGCCACGCGCTGAGCTGCGAACGCCTCCTCCTCGGCGAATAACCCTGGCGAGGCTCCCCACGAAAACGAAGCTCTTCATCGCAGGCGCTGTCGGTCTGAACCGCGCCGCACGGGCAATGCTGCACCAGCCCAGCAATGCAACCCTGAATGAGCGCCCCCAGCCCCGCGCCGCAGGCGCAGCGCTGCACCAGCCCAGCGCTCCAGCGCTGGGTCAGCTCCGCAACCAAACGAGTCCCGGAGGGACGCCGCTGAAAACCTCCGCTTCACGCCGGAACGAGCAACCCTGACCCCGCGCCGCAAGCGCAGCGCAGCACCAGCCCAGCGCTTCAGCGCTGGGTCAGCTCCGCAACCAAACGAGTCCCGGAGGGACGCCGCTGAAAACCTGCTCCATTCCGCATCCAATCAGGCGACAATCAACCTAGCCATGTCCATCTCCACCCCCGAAGAACTCGCCGCCATGCGCGCCGCCGGACGCGTCGTCCGCCTCATGCTCGAAGCCATGAAAGCCGCTGCCCGCTCCGGCATCACCACCCGCGACCTCGACACCATCGGCGCCCAGGTCATGCGCGACCGCGGCGCCGTCTCCGGACCCGTCACCGTCTACAATTTCCCCGGCGTCTCCTGCATCTCCGTCAACGACGAAGTCGTTCACGGCGTCCCTTCCGGCCGCAAGCTCCGCAACGGCGACCTCCTCAAGCTCGACGTCACCATCCAGCTCGACGGCTTCATGGCTGACGCCGCCGAAACCGTCATCGTCGGTCAGGATCCCGCCGAAACCGCGCCCACAGCCCTCGGCAACCGCCTCGCCGCCACCGCCCAGCGCGCCTTCCACGAAGCGATGCACGCCGCCCGCGCCGGCAATCGTGTCCTCGACATCGGCCGCTCCGTCGAAGCCGCGGTCCAGGCCGACGGCTTCCACGTCATCCGCGATCTCTGCGGTCACGGCATCGGCCGTACCATCCACGAGAAGCCCAGCGTCCCCAACTGGCCCGACCCTTCCGCCTCCACCCTGCTCACCGAAGGCCTCGTCATCACCGTCGAGCCCATCATCGCCAGTCGCTCCGGCCGCACCACCCTCGCCCGCGACGGCTGGACCGTCCGCACCGCCGACCGCGGCCTCGCCGCCCACTACGAACACACCCTCATGATCACTAAAGACGCCCCCATCCTCCTCACCGCCGCGTAAGATGATCGGCAACTCATGATCCTCGGCAGGTAGCCCGGTGATATGTCACTCCACATCCGGCATCATCTCGACTGGAGCGCTTCTCACCCTCCTCACCGTTGGCAGCACCGCGCCCGCGCCGAGTGCCAATGTCGATCCACATCGCCCTCCCTGCCGCACCGAGGCATGTAAGAAGATCGAAGCCTTCCTCCGTGCGAATTATTGCGGCGAGTCTCCCTATGGAAACGGCCCAGATAATGGTTGCGATCTGCGTGTCCAGGCAAAACCGTCCGCAGGCGTTCAGGTAATCGCCAGCTTCCTGTGCGACGAGAATGAGCAAACCGGAGCCAGCGAATGCAGACAAGCGGGCCAACCGTCCGCAGCCGTGCGCAGCGCCGTTCTCGGCGCGATGCATCGCATTGGCCTGCGTCCCGGAAACGACGCCTCTGTGGGCTACACAGTATGGAACGTCACTGCCTCCGGCTGGATCATCGCTGAGGGCGACTACAGCAAAGTATCGGGGCAAGACCTCTTCATTTGCGAATTGATTCTCACGATCGACCCGCGCGGACGCGCGACCCCTCTCCGAGAGCTGCCGTTCGAAAAGACCGATGTCGATGGGAAATCCCTGACTACGTGGGATCTTGTCGATGCCGTGCCGATCGAGAACCAAAACCCTCCCGACATCATTCTGCGGGGAGATTGGTACGAGAACCACTGGCTTGAAGTCGAAGGCTTCCGGAACGATTCATGGCGCCTGATTTTTTCGGGCCTGGGATATTACCTGTAGCCCCCACGCGCGGCCCCTCCCTGGCGTAATATCTCCCCGGAGGTTTTCCATGCCCGCCGACTGCATCGAAAAGGAAGCTGAAATTCCCGCGCCCGTCAGCCGCGTCTGGCGCGCCCTCACCGACCACAACGAATTCGGCGCGTGGTTCGGCGTCAGCCTCAACGGCCCCTTCAAAGCCGGCGAAGAATCCCAGGGCCAGATCACTTCTCCCGGCATGGAGCACCTCACCTGGCGCGCCGTCATCCAGCAAATCGATCCCGAGCAGTACTTCGCCTTCACCTGGCATCCCTACGCCATCGATCCCGCCGCCGACTACTCCAAAGAAGTGCCCACCCTGGTCGAATTCCGCCTCCAGCCCACCGCCTCCGGAGGCACCCTGCTCGATATCGCCGAATGTGGATTCAACGATCTGCCCGACCCGCGCTCAAAGGACGCCCTCGGCGCCCACGAAAAAGGCTGGGCCCAGCAGCTGAAGAACATTGCCGGGTACGTCGCAAAGAATCCGTAACGAAACCTGTTACAAACCCCTCAGCCGCAACGTATCTTCTGGCTCAGGAACCGACCTGCGCTTCACGCCTGTTGCGGTTGCGGCGCATGCGATGTCTGCTTCGTGGCGCCGCGCTGCACCCGCAGGTTGTCGAGCGCGTATTCGACGAACCGCGGCTCCATCTCCGGAACCTGCTCCAGAAAACGGCAAGTCGCCACCACCTGATCGACAATGAATTTCGGCTGATACGCGGCCAGCTCGAGGCCCTTTTCTATCTCGATCCGGTAAACGATGGAGTCGAAGGCCTCACTGGAAACAGTGATGCTTGCCTTGGCGCACTCCGTATCGAAGATGCGGCGGAAGGCCTCGACACTCGGCGCGCCCACCTCGATTTTGTACGGCAAACGGCGGAGAAAGGCCGGGTCCATCAGATCTTCCGGCTCGATATTCGTGGAGAAGATGACGAGTTCCTCAAAGGGAATGCTGAAACTCTTGCCGGTGTGCAGCTTCAGGTAGTCGACGCGGTTTTCCAGCGGAACGATCCATCGGTTCAGCAGGGCCGTGGGGCTGACGATCTGGCGGCCAAAGTCGTCGATGATGAAGCAGCCGCCCAGCGCCTTGATATGCAGCGGCGCCTCATAGTAGTGGCCCACTTCGTTGTAGAGCAGGTCCAGCATCTCGAGCGTCAGCTCGCCGCCGGCAACCAGAAACGGCCTGCGGCAGGGCACCCATCGGGCGTCGAGCACATCGTGCCGAACCGCCGGGAGCGCTTTGTTGTTGAGGCCGGCGGGATCGACGGCAACGTGAATCGCTGGATCGAAGACTTTGATGATCTGGCCCTCGACCGCGATGGCGTAGGGCACGTAGATGATGTCGCTGAACACGCTCGCCAGGCAGCGCGCGATCGAGGTCTTTCCGTTTCCCGGCGGCCCGTACAGCAGCATGGCCCGGCCGGAGTTCAATCCCGGCCCGCACTTCTCGATGAGTGCATCGTCAAACGTAAGCGAGCCAATGGATTTGCGGATGCGATCGAAGGTGATCACTTCGTTGGTGAGCTTCTGGTGCAGCACCTGATCGGTGAACTGATCCAGAGGAACAGGCGCGGGGCCGATGTAGCCCACCTGCGCGAGGGCATCGATCGTCCAGCGCTTCCCCGCTTCGGTGAAGTCGTAGCTCGCGCCGCCAAAGTTGTCGTTCCCGCGCACGCCCAGCGATTGCAGCAGCTTGCGATCGACGGCCATCTGCACCAGTTCGGTCACCATGCGAATCGGAAGCATGATGGCTTCGCTGATCTGCCGCACCGTCTGCAAACGCGCGGAATAGATCAGCTTCATCATCAGCGCCATCAGATCGACGCTGTCGATTCCAATGGCGGCAATATCGGCCGGCTCCACCGGAAAGTGATGCAGAAAGGCATCCAGCGCGTTCTGCGTGAGCGCACCAAGGTCGACCAGGTTCTCGCCCAGCCGGCCGCCTTTGCTGGACTGATGTTCGAGTGCGGTGGCAATGTCCTCGGCCTTCACCAGCCTGGCCTGGACCAGCAGATCTCCTAACTGCAATCGCGTAGCGATGACATCCTCCTGGAACCGTCGAATAGGGGGAGCCCCGCGCGACAACAACGCACGGAACCAAAGCACTGCAATGAAATGTCAGTTGGTCAAGCAGGTGTTCTTCTGCAACTCTCGATGACGTGGCCGTCCGTCGCGCCTGATCGAACAACTTCATGGCTCGACAAACTGAGCCTAGCGCGTCCGCTGGCGATCAGCCCATCCCTCTTAGGTGGTGTTACGACCCATGACTGGCGTAATCCCCGCCAATTCGGCATCCTCAAAGCTGGGACAGCGCCGGGCTGGGTGGCGAAAATTTTTCAATGCCGACATGACAGACAAACAGCGAGCGATGGTGCTCATGGCCCGACGGGAATGCAGTACGCTCTCTGAGTAAAGGACTTCGGTGCTGATGGTGCAACAAAGACACGCCCAGAGGATGGCCGGATCGGCTGGCACTGAACAAAGCGCGCATGAGAGAACTCACAAAAGATCGTCCGCTTAGCACGTCGCAGGTAGCGATGCGATTTTTGTTGGGAATTTTGAGGAAGTTGCTCCCCGCCCCCAAAAGAAGCCGCTCCCCTCGTGGACCCGACCAGGAACTCGAGAACGACCTGACTCAATACCTGGGATTCATGTTTCGCAATTGGAGAGCTCGGATCGTGCACAGTGAAGTCGGAACGGTCGAAGTCGAGTGTGGACGAGTTCGCCTGAAAGCGATGCGCGAAAGTGATTTCCTCGTATTCTCCATCGCTCCTCGGGACACTGAGGACTGGAATGACCCGGACATCACCCTCGCCGCAGTTACCGGCGAGCGCGACAATGCTGTCATGAGCGACCGCACATCCCTCCTTTCTCTGGCGCTTGCTCTTGAACCCAGGATGGCAAGGCTTCAGATGGCGTTTTCGGATGCGAACTTGGCAGCTACAGAACGTGCAATCGACCGTGTGAAGCAAGCCGTTGTGGAGAGGTATCGGACGAACCCGCGAACCATTGGCGAGATTTGAGGCGAGTGTTTCTAGGCCGCTTGATTGGGCTCTCTCAACCTGATCGGCAGGTACTGTGTCACCGCCAACTCGGAACTTTCACGCGCGGGGACCCCCTGGGCCGCGAAACTCCCGAGTGCCCGAAGAGTCGGCCAGAACAGCTACCCGGTTATGATTCTGGGGGCTGCATGCCGGCCCTGGAAATCCATGTTCGACCGTTTGGAAGAGAATTGGCAAACATGAGTTGGCACGCTATCGCCGCTTTGAGGGCATCTCTCCCCCGGAAGTCAGGATGCGAATGACCCTGCTGGTCGCGGTTCTGCTGTCCCTGTTCGGCCCCGCTTCCGGCCGCGCCCAGCCGCCGTCGCCGATCCCGGTCGATGCCTTCGGCCAGGAAGACGACATCACGGTCCTGACGGTGATGCTCCTGCCCTGCGGCGTGCCGGCGTGGACCAATGAGGGATCGTAATCCCCCGGTGGCCGGGGTGCACATGGAAACTAGCACCGGCAACTCGGAACTTTCAGGGGCTGGCCGTTCTCGGCCGGCGAATCCCCCGAGCGGCCACCTTCCACCCATTACGATAGAAGCCAGGTCCCCCAACCCCGCCTGAGCAATCTTCTCCCGGCCTGCGTCGGAGATACATTGTCCCTGTAGCCCCGTCTATGGCTGTGAGGCAGCCCGTCATGCGCGACTTCCGTACCGATTTCCGCTATTCCTTTCGCATGCTGATTGCGAATCCGGCGTTCTCCCTCACCGCCATCGCGGCTCTCGCCCTCGGCATCGGAGCCAACACCGCCATCTTCACCGTCGTCGATAACGTCCTGCTGAAGCCGCTCACCTATCCCGAACCGGACCGCATGGTCCAGTTCATGAATACCTTTCCCGACGGCAACGGGCCCGGCGCCTCCCCGGTCAATTTCAATGTCTGGCGCGCGCAGACCTCGGTCGTCCAGGACGTCGCCGCGTACGACTTCGGAGGCCCCGGCTTCAACCTCACCGGCGCTGTTCCCGAGCAGGTCCACGGCATCCACGTCAGCGAAGCCTACTTCCGCCTCTTCGGCGCACCCGTCATCCACGGCCGCACTTTCACGCCCCAGGAAGACTCCCCCAACGGCGGCCACGTCGTGGTCATCAGCTATGGCTTCTGGCAGCGCCGATTCGGCGGAAACCCAAACATCGTCGGCAGCAGCCTCTCGCTCAGTAACGAGAGTTACACCATCGTCGGCATCCTCGGAAAATCCTTCGCCACCGATCCCGCTTCTGACCTCTGGGTTCCGTTTCAGCTCGACCCCAACAGCACCAACCTCGGCCACTACTTCTTCGTCTCCGGCCGCCTCATGCCCGGCGTCACCCTCGCCCAGGCCAACGCCCAGCTCAAAATCGCCGCCGAACAATATCGCAAGCTGCACCCCGAGGACATGGGCCCCAAAGACGGCTTCGCCGTTCAGTCTCTCCGCGATTCCATGGTCGCCTACGCGCGCAAATCCCTCTTCATTCTTCTTGGCGCTGTCGGCTTCGTCCTTCTC
Source organism: Acidobacteriaceae bacterium (assembly GCA_036521315.1). GTDB lineage: Bacteria > Acidobacteriota > Terriglobia > Terriglobales > Acidobacteriaceae > Palsa-343. Next base: position 2,833 of record DATDHZ010000110.1, on the reverse strand, counting down.
ATCGCCTGCGCCAACGTCGCCAATCTCCTCCTCGTCCGCGCCACCGGCCGCAAGCGTGAATTCGCCATCCGCGCCGCCATGGGCGCGGGCCGCCTCCGCATCATCCGCCAGCTCCTCACCGAGAGCGTCACCCTCGGCCTGGTCGGCGGCATCCTCGGACTCATCCTCGGCTTCATCGGTGTGCGCGCCCTGCTCGCCGTCAGCCCCAACGATCTGCCCCGCATCGGCGAGCACGGCGCCGGCATCGCCATCGACTGGCGCGTCCTCGTATTCACCCTCGGCGTCGCCATCCTCACCGGCGTCCTCTTCGGCTTGTTCCCCGCCCTCGGCGTTTCTCGCACCGACCTCAACTCCACGCTCAAGGAAAGCAGCAACCGCTCCGGCACCGGCCTCCGTCACAACAAGTCCCGCTCCCTGCTCGTCATCAGCGAAGTCTCCCTCGCTCTCGTGCTCCTCATCGGAGCCGCGCTGCTCATCCGCACCTTCCTCGCGCTGCGCCAGGTGAATCCCGGCTTCGATCCGCACAACATCCTCACCCTCCGCATGTCTCTCACCGGCGATCAGTACAAGGTCACCTCCGGCATGGCGCAGCTCTCCCACGACGGCCGCGAGCGCCTCGACGCCATCCACGGCGTCGAAGCCTCCGCGTTTACCTGTTGTCTCCCCCTCGAAGGCGGCTATGGCCTGCCCTTCAACATCATCGGCCGCGCGCCTGAAGCCAATTCCCCCTACAACGGCGGCGCCGGCTGGATGAGCACCTCACCCGGCTACTTCTCCGTCTTCCGCATCCCCATCCTGCGCGGCCGCGACTTCACCGAGCAGGACACCGGCTCCTCGCCTCTCGTCGTCCTCATCAATGACACCCTCGCCAAAAAATACTGGCCCAAAAGCGATCCCGTCGGCCAGCAGATGCTCATCGGCAAAGGCGTCGGCCCGCAGTTCGCCGAGGGCCCCCGTCAGATCATCGGCGTCGTCGGCGACATCCGCGACGGCGGCCTCAACAACGATCCGCGTCCGCTCATGATCGTTCCCATGGCGCAGGTTCCCAACGGCATGACCGCCCTCAACGCCGGCATCAGCCCCATGGTCTGGATCGTCCGCACTCACGGCGACCCGCATCAATATATCTCTTCCATCAGCGAGCAGCTCCGCCAGGTCAGCGGCGGCTTCGCCGTCGCCCGCGTCCGCCCCATGACCGAAGTCGTCAGCGAGTCCACCGCCAGCCAGGACTTCAACATGCTCCTGCTCTCCATCTTCGGAGCCATCGCGCTGGTCCTCGCTGCCATCGGTATCTACGGCCTCATGGCGTACTCCGTCCAGCAGCGCACTCAGGAGATGGGCATCCGCATGGCGCTCGGCGCGGATCGCGCCAGCATCCGCTCCCTGGTCGTCTGGCACGGCATGCGCCTCGCTCTCATCGGCGTGGTCATCGGCGTCGGGGCTGCCTTCGGCCTCACCCGCTTCATCGCCAGCTTCCTCTTCGGCGTCAAATCCTGGGACCCGCTCGTCTTCTCCACCGTCCCCGTCATCCTCGCGCTCGTCGCCCTGCTGGCCGTCTGGATGCCCGCCACCCGCGCCGCGCGCCTCGATCCCCAGCAAGCCCTCCGCATCGAATGAGTCCCACGCATCCTGACACGGTCGAATCGGTTCCATCGCCGCAACGCCGCAACCGAACCGATCGGCCCCAAAAATTCGTAATCCCCCGGCCGGTGTCATCCCGAAGCGCAGCGAGGGATCTGCCGTGAGGATTCGTAATCCGCGCACTCCGATGTCATCCCGAAGCGAGCGCCCTGGGGCCCCATCGCAGATGGGGCAGGCGAGCGAGGGATCTGCGTTTGGTCGTTGCGTCCTCGCTCCGACCTTCCTCGATACCGGGAGTACGTCCCCATCGATTTATCGTTAAAATTTCGCTCAATGAGTCTCTGCGTGATCCACAGCGATTCGCGTCTGGGCTTGCTCTCCTCTTCAGTTGTCATCAGTCGCTGACGAATATTGATATGAAGAATCCAATTGCTAGCCGGGTGCTCGTCTGTACGATGAGCGGGCAGGACCAGCACGTTTCGATACAGATTGGTCAGCCGTACGAAGGCGAGAACTGTTTCTGTTGCGAATATGCGATATCTCTCGGCGGCCAGACTGAGGAATATTCCATTTGCGGTCTGGACGGAATACAGGCTCTTCAGCTCGCCACGTACATGGTCTCCAGCGCGTTGAACAATATGCGCGATGCGAAAAACTGGAGATTGAACGGTGAGCCCGGGACCGGCTTCCCAACCGAGCCATCGCCCCCGGCGAATAGAGGAACTAGCATTCTGGCGGAGTGAGCGGCGACCCGGAACTTTCGAGGCCTGGACGCCCTGTCGCCCGGCTCCCCGGGGTCAAACTTCCGTCATGCCGATAAACTGCAGCGGCAGGTTGGCCGTAACACCGGCCTTCCGGAAGTTACACGTGTGTCCCCGATGTTATAGCTGTCCGATCCCCCCACGCCCCCAGACAAACCAACCCCTCCGAAGAAGGACTCACCCCGCATGGCCCCACAGATCCTGAACCGTAAATCCCCGCGGGAAAGGATCGCTCGGATCGAGCACGTATTCGGCGAAGCCGGTAATCCAGGCTCGGCCGCGGATGGTTGGCACCACGGCGCGGTACGGGCCGACCGTGGTTTCTGCGATCAGCCGTCCGGTAAAGGTGGTGCCGAGGATGCCCTGATGGACAAAGTCCTCGCCCAGCGCGAGCGCGCCTTTGGCGTGGAGGCAGGCCATTTTCGCGCAGGTGCCGGTTCCGCACGGCGAGCGGTCGAGCGTGCCGGTCCAGCTGGAGGGACGATCCCAGT
>DATDHZ010000109.1:0-7016 GCA_036521315.1 Acidobacteriaceae bacterium | reverse complement strand
CGGATTCGACGCCTTTGCCGGCGTCATCAAGTCCGGCGGCAAGACCCGCCGCGCCGCCAAGATGGTCATCCTCAACGTCGACCATCCCGACATCGTCGACTTCATCGAGTGCAAGGCCAAAGAAGAAGCCAAGGCCTGGGCCCTCATGCGCGAGGGCTACGACGGCTCCAGCGGTCCCGACTCCGAAGCCTACTCGTCCATCTTCTTCCAGAACGCCAACAACTCCGTCCGCGTCACCGACGAGTTCATGCGCGCCGTCGAGAAAGACGCCGAGTTCTCCACCCGCACCGTGAAAGACGGCACGCCCGTCAGGACCTACAAGGCCCGCGACATCATGAAGAAGATCGCCGAAGCCACCTGGCAGTGCGGCGATCCCGGCATGCAGTACGACTCAACCATCAATCGCTGGCATACCTCGAAGAACACCGGCCGCATCAACGCCTCCAATCCCTGCTCGGAGTACATGTTCCTCGATAACTCCGCCTGCAACCTCGCCAGCTTCAACTTACTCAAATTTGTAAGTCCAGCGGGGACATTCGATATCTCCGCCTACCGCGCCGCCATCGACATCATGATCACCGCCATGGAGATCCTCGTCGATAACTCCGGCTATCCGACCGAATCCATCGCGCGTAACTCGCATGACTACCGCCCGCTCGGCCTCGGCTACGCCAACTTAGGCGCGCTGCTCATGGCCTTCGGCCTGCCCTACGACTCCGACGCGGGACGCGACTTTGCCGCCACCCTCACCGCCATCATGTGCGGCGAAGCCTATCTCCAGTCCGCGCGCATCGCCGAAAAGTGCCCCGCCCTCGCCTCGGCCACGCCCCGCACCGCCGGCGCCAATCCTGACAACACCGGCGCCTGCCCCGGCTTCTACGTCAACCGCGAGCCTTTCCTCGACGTCATCCGCATGCACCGCGCCGAAGTGAACAACATCGGCAAATCCCGCACCGCCGGCGACAAGACCTTCGCCGTCCCGCAGTTGGACGACCTGCTCGCCGCCAGCAAAGACTGCTGGGACGAAGCCCTCCGCCACGGCGAGAAGCACGGCTACCGCAACTCCCAGGTCACCGTCCTCGCGCCCACCGGCACCATCGGCTTCATGATGGACTGCGACACCACCGGCATCGAGCCCGATCTCGCCCTCGTCAAGTACAAGAAGCTCGTCGGCGGCGGCATGATCAAGATCGTCAACAACACCGTCCCCACCGCGCTCTTCAAGCTCGGCTACAACAACGCCCAGGTCGACGCCATCGTCAGCTACATCGACGCCACCGGCACCATCGAAGGCGCGCCCGGCCTCAAGCCCGAGCACCTCGCCGTCTTCGATTGCTCCTTCAAGCCGTCCAAGGGCACCCGCTCCATCCATTACATGGGCCACGTCCGCATGATGGCCGCCACCCAGCCCTTCCTCTCCGGCGCCATCTCCAAAACCGTCAACCTGCCCCACGACTGCAACCTCGACGACATCGCTGAGGCCTATCTCGAATCCTGGCGTCTTGGCCTCAAAGCCGTGGCCATCTATCGCGACGGCTCCAAAGGCGCGCAGCCCCTCAACGTCTCCGACGGCGCGAAGGCCAAGGACATCAAGGGCGCGGGCGTCACCCTCGACGCGGCTCTCACCACCGCCGCCGATCGTGTGCTCGCCGCCATGGCCACCGGCAGCAAGCCCGCCGAGCAGGACCTGAAAACCCTCGAAGCCAAGCTGGCCGAGAAGGTCGAGCTCTCCTCGCGTTCCGTCATCGCCGCCAGCGTCGCCTTCACCGCTGCGCTTGCCGGCATCGAAGCGGCAGCGGCCGCAGGCTCCTTGCGGCCCGACCTCGATCACCAGGAAGGCCCTCCCGGAGCCATCCGCCATCGCCTCCCCGACGAGCGCGCCTCGCTCACCCACAAATTCGCCATCGCCGGCCACGAGGGATACATCACCGTCGGCCTCTACCCCAACGGCCAGCCCGGCGAAATCTTCATCCGCATGGCCAAAGAAGGATCCACCGTCTCCGGCCTCATGGACTCCTTCGCCACGGCGGCCTCGCTGGCGCTCCAGCACGGCGTGCCCCTGCGCGTGCTCTGCGAAAAGTTCGCCCACTCCCGCTTCGAGCCCTCCGGCTGGACCGGCAACGAGCAGATCGGTTTCGCCAAGTCGATCATGGATTACATCTTCCGCTGGCTCCAGCTCCGCTTCCTCTCCGGCCAGCAGTTATCGTTGTTCGCGAATCTCGCGCCGCAACAAAACGCTGTCATCCTGAGCGAAGGCGCAGCCGAAGTGAAGGATCCGCGGTTGTCTCCGGAACAGCATGAGCCCACCCGCGGCTTAGGCTCAGCCTCAGCGCCGCAGTCGGGCATCGCTCCCGAGCCGGAAGCTGCCGGTTCGTTACACCCTACCCCCTACACCCTGTCCCCTAAACTCGAAGACCGAGGAATCTACCACGCCGCCGACGCCATGCGCTCCATGTACGAAATGGGCGACGCCCCCAGCTGCCACACCTGCGGAGCCATCATGGTAAGAAACGGTAGCTGCTACCGCTGCATGAGCTGCGGCAGCACCAGCGGCTGCAGCTAAAAGCTTGCCTCCGGCGGCGGACTAGCCGTCCGAGGCTCCTTCGTCAAGAGTCGGGAAATACTCCCGCCTCTTGACGAACCACAATTCGTAAGTCACAGCCGAACGACATGGAGATGTCTTGTCAGATTTGACTGATTGACTCCTTGGCGACTCAACGCTCCTTTCAGTGCACGGGCCGTCAGCGACCTAGTGCCTCATCACAAAGGAGCAATACCGTGTACTTCGAAGAACTCAATCCTCAGACCCGCAAACATATGCTCGACGAATTCCGGGCAGAACAGCGCTCCGCCAACCCTTACCGCCCCAAGGTTCTTACTTCGGACGGCGAAGCGGCTTTCGTTGACATCATGGAAGAACATCTAGCCAACGGCACGGAAGCGACCCTCATGGTTGCGCTGAGCCAGCCCCGCTATTGGGTTGAGCGCGGTGTGAGAAATACGAAGAAAGGCCCTGTGCCATATTTTCTGCCCGCAGCGCAGCGTGCCCGGGTATTTGCGCTGACTGATTTCAACACATGGTATGTTAGAGCCCTCTGCCGGACTCTAATGGAAACCGGAATCACTGACTGTGAGGTGTATCGCGCGGAGGCAGCGTATGAACCGCGCGGCGAATGTTCGAGCTTCGAGGGAATGATACTGAGTGTTGAAGAAGTCTATCGAGGCCATCGCGTCCGCTATCACCCCGAGAGCATGAAGAATCCCGACGCCCTTTCAATTCCCGTAGGTCCGAACTGTCACCATTCAATTCGCCGGCGTCGTTGAATTCCCCGCATTACTTTGGAGACGACAGCGTTGCCCGGCGGCGGCAAACCGGTATGAGGTGCACGCCTCCTCCGGCGCGATTCGATCTCTGTGACTCTCAGGCCTCATCGCCCACGCAAAGTTAGCGGCCAACTGTGTCGAATCTCGACCAAAGCCCGCGAAATCCAAGCTACGATTGCGCTGTACACATGGATTGTGCGTCCTCTCAATTCGACTGGCCGATGTCAGCGGTGAAGACCGCCGATCGCGATGTCCAGCCCGTCAAGCCCAAGTACCGGCCGGGCTCGCAAAATCCACTGTTCGCTGGCTATTCGCGCCCGGCAAATCAGTTCGCTGGGTCAATCGTCGACAAAACGTTTCCAGGGCCAAACCACGGCCAGTCTTGGAATTGGAACAACCGCAACATCGTCGCGCCAAGCGGCCGCTACCTCGCCTTTCTTGAACAGACTCGGATTGCTGTAGCTCCGGCCGGCGGGAAGGCATCCTTATTTCTTGCCCTCGCGGCGATCCGAGCCTCATTCGAGCGAGCACGCCAACTCGCCGAAGTTCAGGCGCTCGCACACCAACGCCGCCAAACGCCACCCGCTGCCGGATGGTCCTTGAACCAAGCAAGCCCCGCCGATACTGACCTCGTTTCGGTGAAGTCGGCATCCATATGCTTGAATCTTGGGCTGCCACTTCCGACCCTCGGCGACGCCCCCCAGCCCGCCGTAGACCAATGGAACCTCCGGTTCTTCTTCTATCAGCCTCACTCCCTTTTGGCGACCCTCACAGCTGAACGCTATAAACGCACGACAAGGCATTTCCTCGAACACCTCCATCTGACTCGGAGGCTCGTTCACCGCATTGCTCGCCCGTTTTGCGGCCGCAGTTGGTCGCGACGGTTGTGGCATTTGCTGCACGGCAGCCATCCCCCGAAATCCGAAGGCCCAGCTTGCTGCCTGGCCTTCGGAGGTGCGTAGGGCGACCGGCGTCCCTAGCCCGCACACTCCGGTATCAATCACCTCATCGATATCTGGAGGAATTATGAATCAGGCTAACTTTTCGGGCGGCGGTTGTGCCGCGGACTGGGTTCTGGTGCACATCGCCGCTAGGTGTATCGAGCGATCACCGCGCTCGGTGCGGCGCTACATCAAAGAGGGTACTCTGACCGCCGTGCGCAGGGGAAAGCGAGCTTGGCTTGTGCGGAGGTCTGACCTCCGAGCCGCCATGTACTCAGGGAGGACATCATGATCGAGATCAGCGTCTCACTGAAATTCTGGAACGCCTGCAATACTAGGGCACACATGCGGCTAGAATTGGGTACCCTGATTGCGCTCATCGTTGCCCACCTCCGGCTTGCCTACCGATATTGATTCCCATGGGAAATCTCAAGAGCCCGTCACTCCCGCTGCCCGCCGTCGCGAACTGTCCGGAATCGTGACGGTGGGCCTTTCAGCGTCGAGTCTGCTATTATCTCGATGCTTTTCAGAAGGAACGAGTGGCAAACATCGAAAGCCAACCGGACGAATTCGGCTCCCACGCCATAGCGGCGGAAGAAGCTGCCAAGGTTCCCCGCGCGTTCGACAAGCTGACCCGCGAGCTATCGGACGACGAACTCGACTCGCCAGGGGCCCGAAAACTGTTGCTGGAAAGACTGGCCCAAGCCGAGGAGGAGATCAAAGCTATCGGGGGCTTTCGCGAGCGGTACCACCAAGTCGACAAATTAAACTGTGCGCTCAGTGAAAAACTGAAAAGGAACACAGCAGCCGAAGTAATCTCGACGGGAACCATCGCGGTTGGAGCTGCTGCTTTGGTCTACGCACCAGACCTATGGAGCAACCAGCCCGCGGGATGGATTGCTGTTGCGTTCGGGGCAGTGCTGACCCTCGTGGGCGTCGTGGCAAAGGTGATTTAACGATGAAAATGGAGATGCGGTCATTCGCGGACCCCGGAGATATATCGAGGGAGCGAATCATCTTGAAGGCTCTGTCCGATCTTGATGTTGGAGACTACGCAGTGCTCAAATCTGGCGTTGCGGCAAGGGGCAGATCTCCGAGTGCGGGCCGAAAATCAGCTTACTGGTTTCCAGATAGAGACATAAAAGCCGGCGACGTCGTGGTCCTTTACACCAAAAAGGGATCAAGCGGAAGCAAGCCGATCGATGAAGGACAAACCGCGTATTTCTTCTATTGGGGAAGAGATGAACCCCTCTGGACGGACGATCGGTCGGGTGCGGTTCTTCTAGAAGTCGCGGGCTGGCAGTTCAGACGCCCAATTGAGCCAGTTTCGGAGTAGCCATCGGGATATGGGAGCCCGTGATCATGCGCCCGGGGTTTCCCACGTCCGCGCCAATCGCACCAGATGTGGGATTCCGACGCCGATCTCGCTGAAAAGCCGCCGTTGCCTTTGTATCAGGGCACGACTTTCAGTCGTGCCGTAAAAGCGGCCGCGAAGCGGCTTCCTTGCTGCCGCAGTCCCGGGCCCCCGCGAGCTCGCTCGACGGGGTGGGAGCCCCTCGGCGCAGCTCGGAACGAGCGCAGCCGAGCCGCCCATGACCTCCGTACCGTTACCTCAAAACCCCGCGCCCCGTCCCTCCATGGCAAACTACCCCAGCATGGCCTGGAAGGACTTTCTCTACCGCGATCCGGACGGCCTCGGCCGCGTGGCGTGGGGCGGAGCCGCCGCGCTCGCCCTCCAGATCGTCTCCATTGGCTTCTATCTCGCCCTCATCGTGCGCGAGCGCGCCCGCGGCTGGAGCCCCGGCGATCCCACACCCTGGGCTCTGCACAATTTCTCCACGGTTTCGGCAGATTTCCTGATCGCCTCCATCCTCGCTGCCATCCTCGGCCTCATCCTCGACACCTGGCGCCTCTGGGCCGCCCTGGCGCTTGTCCTCGCCGGAATCCTGGGCACCATCCTGGGCGGTCTCCAGGGCATCAGCTAACCGAGGACATCCCTTGCGCTCCCGTCCCCCGCAACCTGTAACCCGTAACCTGTAACTTGTAACCCGCAACCCGCTCTCATGACCTTCGTACCCCCCGACCCGCCGATTTCCCTTGCCCCCAATCCCCCCAAGTCCTAACCTGAAAAAGGAGAGCCCTGTTCCCAGGAACAGGGCTTTTTGCTTCACCCGCTGTCCGCTCTTTGAGACGATCGCCGAGCCGCATCCCGGCTCCTGATTTCGCCCATCGGCCCGCGGCGATCCGCCGTGAACGCCGCCGGCAGCCTCGCGGGAATCCGCGGAAAAAAGGCTCCCTCACAGTGGGGCCTCCGAGGCTCACCTCGCGGACGTGAGCCTGTTCTTCACGACCGTCAGTGAATCAAAGACGGCCGCGAGCCATCTGCCCTGAATGCAATCATCTGCTCCGCACAGAACCGCGAATGAATCAGAGACAACTGCCTCTGATGCACTCAGGCGCGCGACCGATCTGACCTGATTTCTGACATTTGCACGGGGGCTGGGGGCTCCCCTCCCCGCAAGTCTCTGCAAACAGGACACCAGCCAAAGGAGAAGAAAAAAATAGGCGTCCAGATCGCCCCTAACGTGTGATTCGCTCTGTGCCCTGTGCTCTGTAACCTGTTGGGTCATGCTGGACAACGACAAATTCGTCGCGATGGTGACCGCGAAGGCCGATGTCACCCTCCCGCTGAGCGACTTCCAGCCGCGATCCTCGCTCGTCACGCCGGTCCACGAGATCGCCCGGGCCCGC
>DATDHZ010000108.1:0-25087 GCA_036521315.1 Acidobacteriaceae bacterium | reverse complement strand
AGACACGCCCGGTGTTGGTGAAGCAAAGCAGGTAGGCGTGGGTGGAATCGACGATGAGCTGGGAGACGAAGTCCTCTTCCCGCGTCTTCATGCCCAGACGGCCAGTTCCACCGCGCCGTTGCTGGCGGTAGATCGAGATCGGCGTGCGCTTGAGATAACCGGAATGGGAAACAGTAACGGCCACCTGTTCGTCGGCGATCAGGTCTTCCAGCTGCAGCTCGGCCGTCTCGTCCAGAATCTGCGTCCGGCGCTCGTCGCCATATTCCTTGCGAATGGCCTCGAGCTCTTTCACGATCACCTGGCGCAGCTTCTTCTCTGAAGCCAGAATCGATTCGTACTCGGCAATGTTTTCCCGCACCTCGCGCAGCTCGTTCTGCAGCTCGTCGATCGAGAGCTGCGTCAGGCGGTACAGCTGCAATTCGAGGATGGCGTCGATCTGTCGATAGCTGAGGTTCAGCGTCGCCGAGATGAGCGTTCCGGGGTCGATCGCGTACCGGGCGGGATCGAGCTTCACGCCCTTGATCGCCTGATCCCGCACCGTGATCGTCTTGTTCGAGAAGAACTGGAAGAGGTTCTCTCTCGCATCCGCGCGAGAGGACGATCCGCGAATGATCCTGATGACGTTGTCGAGATGATCGAGCGCGATCTGATAGCCGAGCAGGATGTGCTCGCGCTCGCGCGCCTTGCGCAGCAGGAAATCCGTCCGCCGCCGCACCACATCCTGGCGGTGCTCGATAAAGATGCGAATGGCCTCAGGAAGCGGCAGCTCGCGGGGCTGGCCGTTGATCACGGCCAGAAAAATCATCGAGAAGCTCTCCTGCATCTGCGTGTGCTTGTAGAGCTGGTTGAGCACGATCTGCGCTTCGGCGCCGCGCTTCAGCTCGATCACAATCCGCATGCCGTCGCGGTCGCTCTCGTCGCGAACGTCGCCGATGTCGTCGATCACTTTGTCGTTCACCAGCTCGGCGATGCGCTTGATGAGGACGTTCTTGTTCACCTGGTAGGGAATCTCGCTGACGATGATCGACTGCCGTCCCTGGCTCAGGTTCTCGGTCGCACACTTCGCGCGCATCAGGAAGCGTCCGCGGCCCGTCGAATAGGCCTGCGCGATGCCGCCGCGCCCGTAAATGAAGCCGCCGGTGGGGAAGTCCGGCCCCTGCACGTGCTTCATCACCTCCGCCAGCCCGGCGCGCGGATTGTTCACCATGTCGATGGCCGCGTTGATCACTTCGGTCAGATTGTGGGGCGGAATGTTGGTGGCCATGCCCACCGCAATGCCGTTCGAGCCGTTGACGATCAGGTTGGGAATGCGCGTCGGCAGGACGTACGGCTCGGTCGTGGACTCGTCGTAGTTGGGAACGAAGTCCACCGTCTCCATCTCGATGTCGGCGAGAAGATCGCTGCTGATGCGCTCCAGACGGCACTCGGTGTACCGCATCGCCGCCGGCGGGTCGCCATCGACGGAGCCGAAGTTGCCCTGACCATCGACCAGCGGATAGCGCATGCTGAAGGGCTGCGCCATGCGCACCAGCGCGTCGTAGATCGCCGAGTCGCCATGCGGATGGTAGACGCCCATCGCCTGGCCCACCACTTTGGCGCACTTCGTGTACTTCTTGTTCGACTGCAGCCCCATCTCCTGCATGGTGTAGAGAATGCGGCGATGCACGGGCTTGAGGCCATCGCGAGCGTCGGGGAGCGCGCGCCCGATGATGACCGACATCGAGTAGTCGAGATACGACCGGCGCATCTCGTCTTCAATGTTGATCGGGACGAGATTCGCTGCGCCGGGTCCGGTGGGCGGATGATTGCCGCCGCTGCCGTCGCCGCCGAGAGGAAGAAGGGGGTTCTGATCGTCTGCCATAGAATGGGGTTTCCGTACATCCGGTATCCGCTCCGGCGAGCGTGTCCAGACTGGCTGCCGAGAAGAGGGACCGAAAGACTTATCTCTATGATACGGGAAGATTTAGCTCGTAACAACCCCGGTTAGGTCAATGGATTCAGCGGCTTGGGACCGGTGCTCGGGAAGCTCTCGATTTTCGCGGCAATTCACCCCCAGGATGAGGCACAATTTCGGCCTGCGCCTCTGGTTCGCCGCGGCCCCGATCCAGGTCCTCAAACTGTTCGATCACCACCTCACCATCGGGAAAAACAGCCCGGATTTCCAGCTTCGCTCCCATGGCCTGGAGGTAGCTGCGCAGCGTGGAAACGTACATATCCGCGCGCTTCTCCATCTTCGACACCGCGCCCTGATTCACGCGAAGGGATTGAGCGAGCTTCGTCTGCGTCAGATTCCGCGCCTCGCGCAGCTGCTCGAGCTTGAGCCCGCGGATCGTTTCCTGCGCTCGCCGCGCGATCTGTGCGCGCCTTTCCGGCGACGACTTATGCTTCAGATCCTCCCATCGATGAGCCATGTTCGTCCTCCGTTACTGAATCTCACGCAGATGCCGATCGTAAATCGCATCGGCTCTCGGCACATTGATTTTGTACCAGCGTGGATTGCCGGTCTTGTCTCCGGCCAGGATCAGATAAGCCATCCGGCGTGGATCGAAAGCGAACAGAACGCGCCACGGACGTCCCTTGTGTTGCACCCGCAATTCCTTCATGTTGCTGTGCCGCGATCCCCAAACAGAATCGACAAAGGGCCGTCCCAGGTCAGGTCCGCTGAAACGCAAAAGGTTCACGGAATAAGCCACGCTGTCCTGCTCCTCAGCCCCGAGTGCCTCATACCAGTCTCTGAACTCGTCGCTGACCTCAACGTCCCAGGGCATCTTCTATTATTCCTTCAATGGAATATTCCGTCAATGGAATAATTGTAGGCTCGCGGCCTGGGGCGGTCGAGATTACGAACGATATATTGATTCCAGGGTCCGCCCTATGCCCAATCTTCCAGCCGCGCCGCCCATCACTGGCCCGCCCGCGACGTTTCTCTACAACGACTGGTACCCGGCCATGCGCAGCGAAGGCCTGCGCGGCCAATCCATGGCGACCGCGCATTTGCTGGGCGTGCCGCTGGTGCTGGGCCGGCGCGACGATGGCCGCCTCTTCGCCATGCGCGACAGCTGCCCGCACCGCGGCATCCCGCTCTCCTGCGGCTGGTTCGACGGCAAAGCGCTCACCTGCAAATATCACGGCTGGGTCTTCGAGCCGGTCAGCGGCCAGTGCATGGAGATCCCCTCACTAACCAAAGACGATCCCTTTCCACAAAAGCTGGCCGGCACCGCCTTCCCGTGCGAGGAGCGCGACGGCTACGCGTGGGTCTACGTTCCCGAACCGGGCAGCGGCCGCGCGCGGCCCGAGGACGCGGCGCTCGTCGCTGTCCCGGAAATCCCGAAGTTCGGCGCAAAATTTCGCACCGCGCACCTCACCGCCGATCTGCCCTGCAACGTCGATCACGGCATCATCGGCCTCATGGATCCGGCGCACGGCCCCTTTGTCCACCAAAGCTGGTGGTGGCGCAAGCAGGCCAGCATCCACGAGAAAGAGAAGCGCTTTGAGCCGATCCCGCAGGGCTTTCGCATGGCCACGCATGCGCCCTCGGCGAACTCGGCACCCTACAAGTTGCTCGGCGTCTACGGCGAGCCGATCACGACGACCATCGACTTCGTTCTCCCGAACCGCCGCTATGAGACCATTCGCTGCGGCGACAAGTGGTTCGCAAGCCTGACCACCGTCACGCCCACGACGCCCACTTCGTGCCGCATCGATGTCTGCGGCGCATGGAACGTCCTCTACAGCGTTCCCTTCATGACGTCGATTCTTCGCTTTTTCGGCGGCATGTTCGTCCGCCAGGATCAGGTGACGATGATCCAGCAGGCGCAAGGTCTGCGCTACGATCCGCCGCTCATGCTCATCGACGACGCGGATAAGCCCGCGAAGTGGTACTTCGCGCTGAAGCAGGCGCGGCTCGACGCGGCCCGCACCGGCGAACCCATGAAACACCCCATCCCCGAGCCAGTCACGTTGAGGTGGCGCAGCTAAAAAGCGGTCGGGTAAGAAGCGGTTAGCTACAAAGCGGCCAGGTAAGAACCGGTCAGCCCAACCGCTGCTTTGCTAACCGCTCCACCCCTGACCGTTCCACTCCTGGCCGCACGATCCCTGGCCGCTTCTCCGCGCTTTAGCGTGCTTCCCCCACCAGCTTCGCCCACACCTGCGAACCATTTCCCTCCTCGGTGGCGATCGTCTCCACCGAGATTTTCATCTGCCGCCCCAGATCCTGCCATTTCTTCAGCAGCTCCTCTGCAGGCGGATGTTCGCGCATGTGCCGGAAGGCGTCGTACCACAGATTTTGTGCCTGCCACAGGTTCAAATCGACCGGCAGCTCGCGCACCGTCCGCGCCGTGAGCAGCGCGGTGTCGAGAAGCTCGGGATCGGCCGGATTCGCGTGCAGCGCCACCATCGCCTGCTTCATCTTCTGATCGACCAGGTAGCTCAGGTTCTTCTTGTCCAGCGCGATCTGATCGGCCTGCGCCAGTTGCAGCAGCGACCGCACCTTGAGGGCGTCGATCGGCTCGCTCTCCAGCGCGTGCCGCAATCCCGCGTTGATGGCGAAAGTGGCCGCGACCGTCAGTGCCTCCGGCCTCGGCATCCCACTTTGGCTCAGGAAGTGCAGCAGAGCCAGCTGCTTCTCGTAAATCGCCGAAAGGCTCTCTTCAATCTCCGTAATTGTGCCCCGGAGCAGAATCCCCAGAATGCGCGTTTGCTCGTCGTGAAACAGCGACTGGATCGAATACGTCTGGGCGCCGAAATAGCGATCGAAACTGCGCACCACTTCAGGAAAATCCGCCCGCGTCATCGCCGCGGCGCCCTGCGTCATGAACCGGCTTCGCGCTTCTCCGGCGCTCGCGTCCCATCGCTTTACCGCCGCCGTAATATTCTGGTCGCCCAGGTGCAGCACGGCGAACTCCACCGTCTCCGCCTCTTCCGTCACTTTCGAGGTCATCAGCGCCCGGCCGGTCACCAGTCGCACGCGGCCCGAGGTCGCCGTTTCATAAGCGAGCCGGCGCACCACGTAGCAGAAAAGATGTGCCTCGTCGGGGTAGCTGGTGAAAATCGAGCTGATGGCGTAATGGGCGGCCACCTGCTCCAGGCCCACCTGCATCGGCCGGACCAGCCGGTTGTAAATCGATGCGCCGTCTCCCTGATCCGGCACATTGCTTTTCGCATCCCTGAGCCGCTCGACAAACTCGTCTTCCAGTCCCGCGGCACGCTCGCCAAAAATGAGCGAAGCCAGCTGCAGCACGCGGCTGGCATAGGCGATGATCTGCACCGTCTCGATGCCGGAAATGTCGTCGAAGAACCAGCCGCAGCTGGTATACATCAGCATCGCGTGCCGCTCCAGCTCCATCAGCCGCAAAGCCCGCACCCGTTCTTCGTACTCGAGCACGCGTTTCGCATGAAGCGCCAAAAACGCATCGCGCGATTCGCGTGAGCGATCGAGCATCACTCCGACGTAGGCATCGCGAGCCGTATCCGGATCGTTGAACATCGCAGCGCCGGCCTCGCGAACCATCGGCGCTATGGTGTCGCGCAGCCAGTCCAGCGCCTCCCGCAGGGCCACGCGCCATTTCTGATTCCACGCCGGCTTGCCGCCGTTGCAGCCGCAGTCCGAGCGCCAGCGCTCGACGCCGTGCGCGCAGCTCCACGACGTGTCCTCCACAATCTCGGCTTCGTACTGCGGCGGATGCCGTTCCAGAAACTCACCGTAATTCGTCAGCCGGACGTTCGTCGCGCCGCCGGCCTCCACTCCCGCGCCAGCCGCCCCGTTCGCGCGCCCCTGTTCCTGCGCCCAGTGCAGCACCCACGCCAGCGCCATCTCGCCGTAGTGATGGTGGTGTCCGTAGCTCTCGCCGTCCGTCGCCACGTGCACCAGCTGCGGCTCGGCGCTGTCGGATTTGAACCCGCCCATCAGCCGCTGCGCAAAACCTTCGCCGCTGTTCAGCAGTCCCTCGAAGGCAATGGCCCGCGATCGCGGCCCGTCGTAGAAGAACACGGCGATGCTGCGGCCCTCTCGCAGCCGCACGCGGTACGGCCGCGTGGTCTCGACCGAGGCGTCCGGCGTGTCCGTCCAGGCCGTGTCCGCAGCCTTCGCTGCTCGTCCCTTGGCCAGGGGACGAATGCGCGCGCACTGGTGCGGCGCCAGCATGGTGAACCGGATCCCATGCTGGGCCATCAGGTCCAGCGATTCCGGGTCCACAGCCGTTTCCGGCAGCCACATGCCCTCCGGCTGCCGCCCAAACCGATGCTGAAAATCAGCGATGCCCCATCGAATCTGCGTGACCTTGTCCCGCGTGCCGGCCAGCGGCATGATCAGGTGGTTGTAAACCTGGGCCATGGCCGATCCGTGCCCGGAAAAGCGGGTTTGGCTCCGGCGATCCGCCTGCACGATGGCGT
Organism: Acidobacteriaceae bacterium; assembly: GCA_036521315.1. Lineage (GTDB taxonomy): Bacteria > Acidobacteriota > Terriglobia > Terriglobales > Acidobacteriaceae > Palsa-343. Next base: position 18,697 of record DATDHZ010000108.1, on the reverse strand, counting down.
TGTGCACCCGCGGCGCGTTTTCTTCGAGCCACGAGAGCAGCGTCGGCCCGATGTTGAAGCTCATCCGTGCATAGTTGTTCACGATTCGGATGATCTGGTTCTGATGATCCACAATGCGCGCGGCGCTGTTCGGCGCGTAACACTCGGCCGTGATCCGCTCATTCCAGTCGTGATACGGCGCGGCCGACTCCTGCGCCTCCACCGTTTCCAGCCAGGGATTCTCGCGGGGCGGCTGATAAAAATGCCCGTGGACGCAGATGGCGCGCTCGCTGCTGCTCATGATCTCTCTCGACTACACTACTGCACCCGCCCCGCCCGGGCGAATCGCCGCAGCCGAAGGAATCGAATCCCTTTGGCATCCGTCACATCAACCCGGATTCGCACATGTGCGACAATAGACCCATACGGAGGTGCGCGCACCCTCCGGGAGAAACCTCATGTTTGACCGGATACTGGAACCCCAACATCTCATCATCATCCTGATCATTTGCCTGCTGATCTTCGGCCCCACCAAGTTGCCGGGCCTGGGCAAGGGACTGGGCACCGCGTTCCGCGAGTTCAAGGAAGGGATCAAGGGCGGCGGCTCGACCGATAACGCCGCTGCGCCCAAAGCCGAAGACACCACCGCCAAGAGCGAGACGCCCACAACCCCTACGGCGCAGCTCAAGTAATCAGGTCAGGAACCCGGCGCAGGCGGGAAATCCGCAGCGCCCTCGCAAGCCGCACCGCCCGGTGCGGCTTTTCTGCTTCAGAAGCCGAGTCCTCAGTCGCCCGCGAAAATCAGCGGCTCAATGCGCAATCTTTTGTGCGAGTGCTTCCGCGTCAAACCCATCTGCCGGCAGCGGCACGTTGATCCCCGCCTTGAACACAAACCGCTGCTGCGTCATGTCGCCGTTGTGCAGGCGCGTCATCGAGAACGGCACCGGCAGCCCGTCCACCGGATGGTAGTCGTCGTACTCCTCGTCTTCCTGGTTCTTGTCCTTGTAGACCGGATCGCGGTAGAAGTACGTGCGCTTGAGCGGCAGGTGCGTATCCGTGTCCATCAGGATCGTGATGGAGTCGTTGTTGCTGTTCAGCAGCGTCACCTGATCGGCCAGCCGCCGCTCCACCAGCTGTTGCCCTTCGTACAGCAGCACCGTGTCCGGCTGGTTCATCCAGCGCACGGCCGCCTCCACCGAGTGCTCGTGTCGCCGGATCGCATCTCCGCACGGGTCGTCGCCGGCGCTCAGGGCCTGCAGCGGCTTCTTGCCCCGGTACGTCACTTCCCAGCACTGCTTCGGCGTATAGATCTGCACCCAGCGCACGCGGTCGTGCGCCTTCTCGTCCAGATCCAGCCGCTCGTTGTCCGGCGCCTTCCAGTCCCAGTACTGGATCGTGCCCCCCGTCGGCCTGCCCTGGTAGAAGGTAGCAATCCGCCCCTGTGTGTAGACATTCTGCAGGTTCAGCCACCGGTCGCCGCCCAGCGCCTTCACCATCGCATCGAGAGCGGCCCGGGCTTTCGCCGCGCCTGCTGCCGTCGAAGATTCCGACGACGCAGCAGCGCCGGCCGCAGGCGCATCCGGACCAGGCGTGGAGGTTTGCGCGCGAACAACGAGAGCGCAGCAGGCAAGCAGCAGGACGGGCAGGACGACCGGGGACTTTCTCATATCAACCGACGAGGACGGCTCCTCCATTCACATTGACGATCTCTCCGGTCATAAAGCCAGCAAGCGGCGTGCATAAAAACAAAATCGGCCCGGCAATTTCTTTGGGATCGGCCACGCGGCCCAGCGGAATCGCCCCAAAAATCCACTCGCGCGTCTTCGCGTCTCCCAGCGCCGCGGCGGACATATCCGTGGCCACCCAGCCTGGCGCAACGCAGTTCACCTGGATGCCCACCGGAGCCAGCTCCGTTGCCAAGCCTTTGGTCATGCTGATGATAGCCCCCTTGCTCGCCGCGTAATCGGCGTGGAAAGCCTCGCCGCGCTGCCCCGCCGTCGAGCTCACCAGGATGATGTGTCCGGCCGGCGGACGGCCCGCCGGGTTCTGTCGCTGCATCTGGGCGGCAGCCGCCTGCACCAGCCCAAACACGCTGTCGAGATTGATGCCCAGCGTCGTGCGCCACTGCTCGTCCGCCATGCTGGCAATCGGGGCGTCCTGCGCCGGCCACACGCCGTGATTGGCCACCAGAATGTCGATGCGGCCAAACGTCTCCACCGTCCGCCGCACCAGCGCTCGCCCATCCTGCGGGGTCGCCAGCTCCTGCGCAAGCCCCACGCAGTCGCCAGGACCTCCGCATTCCGCCGCCAGCGCCTCGGCTGCCTCGCGAGCGCTGCGGTAACTGAACGCAACCCGCGCTCCCGCTTCGCGAAACAGCCGAACGCAGGCCGCGCCAATCCCCCGCGAGCCTCCGGTAATGAGCGCGACCTTGTTTTCGAGCGAAAGCGCTACGCCAGTCATGCCCTTAGCGTATCCCGAGGCATCGCTTCCTCACCATGCGCCCGCCGAGCGGGCCGCCATGCCGCCGGCAACAACCCGCCAGGGTGCTAAACTGCTCCCCATCCCTGGAGACCCGCAATGAAAGCAGGCTTTCTCCTCATGACGGCATTTCTTTTCCAGGCTGCCCCGCAAGACGTCTACACGCCACTCCGTCTCTACAGCGGACCCTGGACGGTGACGATGCGCGATACGGCTCCCGGCCAGTCCAGAACGGACTCCCTGGTCAACGCCTGTTCTCTGGTGGGCCGGTATTTCGCCTGCCAGCAGACGGTGAATGGAAAGGTCTCAGCACTGGTCGTGTTCGTTCCCGCTGCCACCCCCGGCCAGTACTTCACGCAAAATGTGATGCCCGACGGCTCCGCCTCCGGCCGCGGCGAACTGACGATCGCAGGCGCTCACTGGGAGTATTCCAGCCACGATGAGGAGAACGGTAAGACGACCTGGTATCGCACGATCAACGATTTCACGGGAAACGATCGCATTCACTTTGAATCCGCCCGCTCCACCGACGGCAAGACATGGAGTGTCACCCTGTCTGGAGACGAGGTGCGAGGCACAGCCGCGAAACCATGAGCCGCGCTGCACAGCGGATCGCCATCCCTCGGTGTGATTCTCTCCAGGTGTCCCGTTCCCGCAGCTCGCCACATAAAAGAAAGAGTTGTCATTCAGAGCGAACGGGGCCCCGAACGTTTTTCAGTTCGGGGGTGGTGAGCGAAGAATCCGCGGTTGCTTCTCCGCCCTTTCTGGTCCGAAACCCCGGTACACGATGCTGGCCGCTAACCGCTAACGGCTAACCGCTGCGACACCAGCTTCTCCATGAGCCGCTCCCGCACCGGCTCCTCCACAAACGCCGCCGCAATCGCCGCGCGATTGCAGGCCATCAACTCGTCGCCGCCCCACCCAAAATGCTCGCGCAGCCGCGCATATTCCTGCTCCAGCGTCACGTCCGTGATCGTCCGCGTGTCGGTGCTGATGCCCAGCGAAACCCCCGCCCGGTACAGGCGATCGACTGGATGAGCGGCGTAAGCGGGGACGGCGCAGGTCTGCACATTGCTGCTGGGGCAAATCTCCAGATGGATGTTCTCGCGTTGCAGATGGCCGACCAGCGCGGGGTCTTCCGCGCTGCGCACGCCGTGCCCAATGCGCGAAGGAGCCAGCGTGCGCAGGGTCTCCCACACGCTCTCCGGCCCGCAGGCCTCGCCGGCATGAGCGGTCCGCGCCAGCCCCCGCTCGGCCGCATAACGGAACGCCGCAACGTGCGCATCGAGCGAGAAGCCGGCTTCATCGCCCGCAATATCGAGAGCCGCCACGCGGCTTCCGCGAAAGGCTTCCACCAGCTCCGCCGTCGCCAGGCTCTGCTCGGGCGCGAAGTGCCGCAGCGTGCACAAAATCAGCCGCGCCTCGATGCCGGTCGCGCAGATCGAATCCTCCGTCGCGCGATCGACTGCCTCCACCACCGCCTGCGGGGTAAGCCCTTGCGCCAGATGGAGCAGCGGAGCAAAGCGCAGCTCGGCATAAATCACCTGGTCGGCGGCCAGTTGCGCGAAGACATCTTCCGTGACAAGCCGCAGAGCGTCGCGCGTCTGCATCAGCTGAAAGCCGCGCGGCGCGCGCGTGAGAAATTCGGCGAGACTGCCGCATTGTGCGGGAGCGACGAACTCGGCGTCGTACTCGGCCCGCGTAATCGAAGGGTCCAGGCGGGAGACCGCGTCGTAGCTGAGCGAGCAGTCGAGGTGCAGGTGCAGTTCGACCCTGGGGGCCATGCGCCAGACTGGCAGCTCGGCCGGCTCGCCCTGAACCAGTTTCAGCCCAGCGTCGCGTGCGGACCCGGGACGCTGAGATACGACGTCGGCTCCGGATTCGGATGTGTGGTCGGCAGGAGGTGCTTTCCGTCATGCATGACAAACAGGCACGCGGCGACAATGAAGACAAGCACCGCAACCGCGCTCATGACGACAACGGCGAAGAAGTTCGGGTCTTTGGCGTGGCCCGGATTCGGATTGGGAGCAGCAGGATCGGGCATATCAATTGAGATGCCGCATGTGCGCGGATAGGAAGCCGCACGCACACGCCGCGCCGGCTCCTGCCCAGAACATTCCCCGTCGTGAGGATTCTCAGCTTCTACGATTTCGGCGCCGGCTTCTCCGCCGGCTTCTTCCCCAGCACCCACTGGTCGTACCAGTTGAACCAGCGCTGGTAGCGATCCTTGATGAAGCTGGGCCGCGTGAACCCGTGGAACTGTCCCGGATACACGACCAGCTCACTCGGCACATTGAGGCTCTTCAGCGCCTGATACATCTGCTCGCCGCCGTTCAGCGGCACATTCATGTCCGACGTGCCACCCATGAACAGCGTCGGGGTGTGAATGCGATCCGCATGAAGGAACGGATAGCCGAGCTGGATGTACTTGTCCAGGTCCTTCCACGGCGGCCCCAGCTCGTTGTCATATTGCAGGATGTACTCGTCGATGCCGTAGAGCCCGATCGGATTGCCCACGCCCGCGCCGCTGCTGGCGGCCTTGAAGCGCGTGGTGCTCGCGATGGTGTAGTCGGTGAGAATCCCGCCGTAGCTCCATCCACCCACGCCCAGCCGGTCCGCGTCGGCATAGCCCTCCTTCACCGCCTCATCGACGGTTGCCAGCAGGTCTTTAACCTCGAAGTTGCCCCAGTTGTCGGCAATCGCTTTCTGCCAGGCGTTGCCGCGGCCGGAGCTGCCCCGGTAATTCACGTTGAGCACCGCATAGCCGTGCGCGGCAAAGAGCTGGCGCAGCGCCTCGAACTGGTGCGCATCCTGTCCGTTCGGTCCGCCGTGGATGAACAGGATCATCGGCTGCTTTGCGCCGCTCTGTGTCCCGGGAGGAAGGCCGGGGTCCCCAGCCCGCCCTGTGTCGGCGGGTTGGGGTGGTAGCGTGATCAGCCCATGCACCTGCGCACCGTCGGGGCTGACGGCCTCGATATCGCGCGTCTCGCCCAGCTTCAGCTCGGCCATCAGCGCATCGTTGTGGTGCGTCAGGCAGCGCAGCTTGCCATCCTCAAAGGCGTACACCTCGCCGGGATGCGCATCCGTGGTCCACACCAGCGCCGCGTGGCCGCCGTGTTCGCTCAGCGCCATCGCCGTGCCCTTGTCGTCGATATCCCGATGCACCGCAGCCGTCGCGACGTCCACACTGGCCGGATATTCGTTGCGGTCGTCCTCCTCCAGCACCTCGATGGACTTGCCGTCCGGTGCAAAGACGGGATTCGCAACCGCGCGGTCGAGGCTGGTGGTGAGAATCCGGGCAGGCGCGCTGCCGTCGGCCGCGACGATGCCCAGCTTGTCTTCGCTGTACTGCCACAGCTTCAGCGGATCGCCGCGCAGGAAAGCGATCCACTTGCCATCGGCGCTCCACTGGATGCGCCCTTCATCGGGACCGCCGTAATCCGTCAGCCGCTTCGGCGTGGAGCTCGCCTTTGCCTCAACCACCCAAACATCGGTGTTGATGCTGCGGTCCGGATCCGCATCATGATTGCTCACGTACGCGATCTTCGTCCCGTCCGGCGACCACACTCCGTTGTCCTCGTCGAACTTTGTGTCGGTGGTCAGCTTCTCCAGCTTCTTCGTTGCAATGTCCCACAGGAAAAGCTGCGTGTGTTCGTTGTCCTTCAGGAAGCCTTCCACGTCCTGCTTAAAGTGGTAGCGATCGATCTGGATGGGCCTGGGCTTCTCTTTGTCCTCGCCTTCCTTCTTTTCCTTCTCCTGCTCCGCCTCGTCTTTGGGCGTGATGGCCAGCAGGAGCTTCTTCGCGTCCGGCGACCAGGCGTAGGACGACAGGTCGCCCTTCACGTCCGTGAGTTGGTGCGCCTCGCCGCCGCGCCGGTCCAGCACCCACACCTGCGCGCCCTTGTCCTTGCCCGATCGATCGGCCATGAACGAGAGATACTGCCCATCCGGGCTCCAGCGCGGCGCGCTCGAAGAGTCCAGTTCCTCCGGATCGGAATCGTCGGAGACATCGCCTCTCCACGTCAGGCGGATGTCCTGCGTTCCATCCCATGAGACCATCCACAGGTCGCTGATCCGCTTGTCCGCCTTCTCATCGATGGTCGAAACGGTGTAAGCCACCCATTTCCCGTCGGGTGAAACCTCCGGGCTGCCGACATCCTGAAAGCGAAACAGATCGTTGAGCGTGATGGGATGCGGCGCGGTCGCTGGGGCCGATGTTTGGGCTGGCAGCGGGAGCGTCAGAAGGGGAACGAACAGGCCAGGAGCGCAAAGGGCGAGCAGATTACGCTGGGAAAACATGTGCGCCAGTATATAGAAGCGGACGTGCCGGTCGAATCGCCGCTACCGTGGTCCGCACACTGCGCTGTACGGCACGAATTTCGCCGCGCCCTCGCGCCGGTGCCGCGCTGATAAACTGGCCCTGTCCCTATGTTTGAGAATCTCTCCGATAAACTGCAGCGCGCCTTCAAAAACCTCCGCGGCCAGGGCTCCGTCACCGAGGAGAACATGGCGGAGGCGCTGCGGGAAATCCGCGTCGCCCTGCTCGAAGCCGACGTCAACCTGAACGTCGTCAAAGAACTGATCGACCACATCCGCGAGAAGGCCCTCGGCCAGGAGGTCATGACCTCCCTCTCGCCCACCGAGCAGGTCATCAAGATTGTGCGCGACGAGCTGATGGCGATCCTCGGCAAAGACACCGCGCGGTTCCAGTTCGCTTCGCGCCCGCCCACGGTCATCCTGATGGCGGGCCTGCAGGGCTCCGGCAAAACCACCACCGCCGGCAAGCTGGCGGCCTGGCTGCAAAAGGGCGGCCATCGGCCCATGCTGGTTTCCGTCGACGTCTACCGCCCCGCCGCCCGTGAGCAGCTTCGCGTCGTGGCGCAGTCCATCAAGGCCAATATCTACCAGGGCGATCTCAAAGGCGAACAGCCGGGCACCCCGCTGGTCGAGCGCCTCGCCAAAGAAGCGCGCCGCGAAGCCGTCATCACCGGCTGCGACACGCTCATCGTCGACACCGCCGGCCGCCTGCACGTCGACGCCGAGCTGATGGACGAGATGGCGAAGCTTAAATCGCTGCTCTCGCCTCAGGAGATCCTCTTCATCGCCGACGCCATGACCGGCCAGGACGCGGTCAAATCCGCCGATGCCTTCCATAAGCAGCTGAGCCTCACCGGCACGGTGCTCACCAAGATGGACGGCGACGCCCGCGGCGGCGCGGCGCTTTCCATCCGCCACGTCACCGGCCAGCCCGTCAAGTTCATCGGCACCGGCGAAAAGCCGGACGCCTTCGAGCCGTTCCATCCCGATCGCATCGTCGGCCGCATTCTCGGCATGGGCGACATCATGTCGCTCATCGAGAAAGCCGAAGAAAAGCTCGACAAGAAGAAGTCGGAGGATTTCGCGCGCAAGGCGCTCTCCGGCGACGGCTTCTCGCTCGAGGATTTCCGCGATCAGCTCCGGCAGATCAAGAAGCTGGGCTCGCTCGAATCGATCCTGAAGATGCTGCCCTCGGTCGGCCCCCTCGCCGGAATGCAGCAGATGGCCGGGCAGGTGGACGAGAAGCAGTTCACGCGCGTCGAGGCCATCATCAATTCCATGACGCAGAAAGAGCGCAACCACCACGAGATCATCTCCGGCAGCCGGCGAAAGCGCATCGCGATGGGCTCCGGCACAACCGTGCAGGAAGTGAATCAGCTCCTGCGCCAGTACGCCCAGATGCGCAAGATGTTCAAAGGCATGGGCAAGGGCGGTATGCTGCAGCGCCGCGCCATGGGCATGCTCGGCGGCATGCGTGGACGATAGATACCAATGCGCCCTTCCGGCAACACAACCGATCTGCGCCGCAAAGCCGTGATCACGGCGGCGTTCTGCGCCATCCTCGGCGGAGTCGTCCCGGCGGCGATTCACGCGCATCGCTGGATTGGCTTCAGCGTGATCGCTGTGCAGGCCGTGCTGTTCATCATGGCTCTGAGCTTTTTTGTGCGGTCGAATCAGCCCGCCGCGAACAAATAGCCGCGCTTACTCGAACAGCCGGGGCCCGGGACCGTCGGCGGAGCGCGGCTTCCGCTCGGTGCGGCCAGGAGCCGCGGACAGGATAGCCAGCAGCTCTTTCAACTCGGCGCGCAGCTTCGCGATTTTTGCCTCGACGGTGAGCGGCGCAGCCGGTTTCTCCACCAACTGCAACTGTGAAGCAGCCCGCTTCTGCGCTGCCTGCTGCGCCAGCAACTGGCGCGCGCCCGCGATGGTGTAGCCCTGCTCGTGCAGCAGCCGCTGCACCTTCACCGCCTGCTCCACGTCGCGCTTGCGGTAGAGCCGCTGCCCGGTGCCGCTCTTGTTGGGGCGCATCTGCGGAAACTCCGTTTCCCAGAAGCGCAGGACGTAAGTCTCCACCCCCAGCAGCTTCGCTACATCGCCGATGCGGAAGTACAGCTTGTCAGGAATGATGACCTCCCGCGGGGGAACGGCAGGTCTCGTTTGTTTTTGCGCAGCTTGTCTCGGCATAGCCCCTTGGTAACCACGCCCGCGCGCGGCTTCCTGCACGCAGTATAGGGCAAGCACCCTCCCCGGAGGGAAGAGGAATCGACAGGGGTTGTCAGCCTTTATTCCCCGCGGGCTTCCGTGCCGTGGCTCCGCGGGGCGCCGCACGCAGGTACTGCACCGGCCAGGCCGCCGTTACGCCCAGCGCGGCGGCCGCATGCACCGGCCAGTAGGGATCGCGCAGAAACTCGCGCGCGATGATCACCAGATCCGCCTGGCCCGTCCTGACAATGTGGTCGGCCTGGGCCGGATCGGTGATCATGCCCACCGCGCCGGTCGGGATGCCGGCCTGCGCGCGAATCGCCTCCGCAAACGGCGTCTGATAGCCCGGACCCACCGGAATGTGCGCGCCCGCGATGTTCCCGCCCGACGAGCAGTCGATCAGGTCGACGCCATGCTCCTTCAGCATCCCGGCCAGGCGAACTGACTGCTCCAGATCGAAACCGCCCTCCACCCAGTCCGTCGCTGAGATGCGCACGAAGAGCGGTCGCTCCCGCGGCCACACTTCCCGGACCGCATCGACTACCTCCAGCAGCAGCCGAGCCCGATTCTCGAGGCTGCCGCCGTATGCGTCACGGCGATGGTTACTCACCGGCGAAAGGAATTCCTGCAGCAGATAGCCATGGGCGGAGTGAATTTCGATGACGTCGAAGCCGGCGCGATCGGCCCGAATCGCGGCCTCGCGAAACTGCGCTGTCATGGCTTCTCTACCGGCTCGATCCAGCTCTTTGGGCTGCGGATAATTCGCCGCAAACGGAATCGCGCTCGGGGCCACCACCTCCGCCCATCCGCCCTGTTCGGGCGCGATCGCGCCTTCGCCATCCCACGGCCGCCACGTGCTGGCTTTGCGGCCCGCGTGGGCCAACTGAATGCCGGCCAGCGCTCCCTGGCTGTGCAGGAATGCCGTGATCCGCGCGAGCGGCGCAATGTGCTCGTCCTTCCAGATTCCCAGGTCCTGCGGGCTGATGCGCCCGTTCGCTGCAACCGCCGTGGCCTCGGTGAACACGAGTGCCGCGCCGCCCACCGCGCGGCTGCCCAGATGGACCAGATGCCAGTCCGACGCGAAGCCGTCTTCGCTCGAGTATTCGCACATGGGCGACACGACGATGCGGTTCGACAAGGTGACGGAGCCGATCTGCATCGGCGTGAACAAACTCGCGGAGTTGTAAGCAGTCATCGTTGCTTTGGATGTGCCGCGCTCGCATTCGTCGCATGCGGCGCCAAGCGCCCCAATGCGCAGCAGCTCTTGCCCAAAACAAAAGAGGCTTCGCGCGGAACGAAGCCTCTGGCAAACCACGATGTTGGGGAGGGCCGGCTGGTCTTGCCTCCGTCGGAATCCTTCTCCCAAAGATCCCTGGAAACCGGCAGCCCTACACTACATCCTGGCAGCCTTCCGTCAAGCCATCAATATATTGGGCCGGTGTTTCGCCTGTGTCAAGAGAATTGTGGTCACCCGAGGCGGGAAGAAATCCCGCGTTCGAGCTCCGGCGACTGCGAATCGCTCCCGATAGCCGTGCCGCTATTTGCCCGCGTTTTCCGATTCTTCTTCCCGCTCGTCGTAGGTCTGCCGCGCCAGCGGTAACGGCAGCATCCGGAAGAGCAGCAGGTGATTCCGGTCAGGATCGTCGAACGCCCAGTACTCCCCGGCGAATTCCAGCGAATACTGCGTATTCAGGTCCTCCAGCGTGCCCTCATCCACTTCGTTCCAGGTGGCGAACCAGCCGGGCTGGTAGGCATGGATGCGGAATGGCAGATCCCACGTCCCATAGTCGTCGCAGATCGCCGGGATGCCCGTCATCAGGGAAAGCTCGTCGCCGCTGATCGAGAGCAGGACCCGCTGCGATGCCGGCTGCTGCTCGATTGTGTGCGCGATGGTCTGTGCCGCGTTCCACCACGTGTATTCGGGATAGCGCAGATACCCGCCAATCTGGATCGTTCCCGCGATGCACGCGCCGGCAATGGCCGCCAGCGCCGCCGCACCCACCGCGCGCAGCGCCAGGGACCGCGCCCGAGCCGCCAGGCTTCCCGCGCCCAGCGCCAGGAAAAACGCCAGCGGATAAATCACCGCCGCGTAATAACGCGGCTGCGGATGGTTCGCCCATCCGGCAAAGAAAATCGTTCCGCCGGCGGCCATCAGCGAGGCGATGCTCAGAGGATTGCTCCAGAATCCGAGCGCTCGGCCTGAATCCGCCCCGTCGAACCTGCGCCGCACCCCGGCCGCGACGACCAGCGCCGCCGCGACCCCGCACGCCGTGAGGCAAAGAACGCGGCCGATCCAAAGCGTCCCGTGCAGAGCCCACCAGTACGCCATCATGTGGCCGCGCAATCCTGTGGGCTGCGACCACGTGTTCGCCGCAAACAGATACAGGAAATCCACGCGGTAGTGCGGCCGAACCGCCAGCAAGGACCACGCGCACCACGGCACAACCGCAGCCGCGGCCACGATGCCCAGCGCGCGCAGGGTCGCGCCTGTTCGGAACTCGCACGCCCATGCCACCAGGAACCACGTCGAACCCGCGAGAAACAACTCTGGCGTTTTTGTCAGCACCATCAGGCACAGCAGGACCCCAATCGCCGTCAGCCTCGCGACTCTGCGCTTGCCCGAGCGATGCCGCAATCGCAGCGCGAGCAGCCACGAGCACAGCAGCAGGCACGTCGTCAGCGGTTCGAGCAGAGCGAGGCGGCTAAAAGCGTAGAGAAACGGATTCGCCACCAGAATGGAAACAGCCGTCAGCGCCACCCACTGCGGCGCGAACCGCCGCATGATGCGCCACGTCAGCAGCAGATTGATTCCCAGAATCCCCAGCGCGGCCGCCCGCGCCGCCGCGAGGCTCACGCCTGTGAAGTGAAATACCAGCCCCAGCAACAGCGGCCACACCGGCAGCGCCACCGCGGGATTGAAATCGCCGTGCAGATACCAGTGACCGAAAACGAAATGCCGCACCGCGGCGTTGGCATACCACCCCTCATCCGTATATTTCGAGTAGTCCATCCACGGCGAATTGTTGGGGAAATCGGCCAGAAGATGCGGGAAGTGCAGGCAGAAGAGCGCAACCACGCCCGCGATCCACACGGCGTAGAGGATGCGTCTGCGCGTGATGATGCCGGCCGGCTGGCTTTTGAGAAGTACCGTAGTGGACACGCCTGCGATGCCTCGCTCTGGCTGCTCTTATTGTGACAGGCAGATGAACGCGGGACGCAGAGAGTTGCGCAGGCCGCGCGGACACTGCCAGGCATCCGCAAATCTCGGCTCAAAAACAATCCCGCTCCCCTCAAAGGAGAGCGGGACTGGTGAACGCCGCCGCCGCGGGCTACTGCACCTGGGCCAGGACCCCAGCGCTGTGGATTTGGCTGGTCGACGTCGAGGCGCCCGTCACCGACACCACATAATTGCCGGTCGCCGCGCTGCTGGTGGTGATGGTCAGCGTCACCGCCTGGCTGGGATTCGTAGCGACCCCCTTCGTCCCGCCGCCGCCTCCTCCGCAGTTGGTCGTGCAGGTGGTACCCCCGCCGCTCGATCCGCACCCGATGCCGAATCCCGCGATGCATGCGAACAGAACCAGGCTGAGCAGGTTCCGCCAGGCGCGCCGTCTCGCTGGAATCGTCAGCAGGAGCACGCCGGCCAGCGCCGCGCCGCCTCCGCTAGCGAGCAGCTTCCACGGCCGGTTTTGCGGGGGCAGTTCCTGCCCGTCCGCGCTGGCCGTGTTGCTGTACGTCAGCGCAACCGAGCTCTGGCTCAGCGAGCACGACACGCCGGTTGGCGAGCCGGCGACCGCGCACGCGAGGTTCACCGTGCCGCTGAAGCCGTTGGTCGGCGTGACGTAAACGGTGGTCGTCGCCGTGGCCGTCGCCTGCAGCGGAACGAGGGAACTCGCCGAGGTGATGGAGAAATCGGAGAGGGGATTGCTGATGCCGCTGGTATTCAGCGTGGTCGCCGACGTGGCATACGTCGTGTCGCCGAGATACTGCACCGTGATGAGGTTCGTGCCTTGATACAAAAGCTGGCTGTTCACCGTCACGCTGAAGGTCGAAGTGTCCCCACTGCCGGGCGTCAGCGGGATATAGCCCGTCTGGTAAAGCTGATAGCCGGACGAGAACAACTCGACGACTCCGGTGGGAGCGGGATGCCCGCTCTGTCCTGTGACGGTCCCGGTGATCGTAAGGTTCGTCGTCGCGGAAATACTCCCCGTCATGCTGGCCGCCGTCGTCGACGCCAGCAGCGAACTCGCAGGCGTGATCGTCACGGTTCCGCTGCCCGAAACCGCCGCGTAATTCGCGTCGCCGGCGTAGCTGATCGTCACGTTGTAGGTCCCCGCCGCCGCCGATGCCGGCAAAGCGATCACCGCAATACTGTCGGCGACCGCAGTGGTCTGATCGACCGCCGGAGCCAGTGTGGCCGTGGCGCTGCCCCCCGGAAGCCCGGTCACCGTCACGCTGCCCGTGGGTGCGGCGACGGGAACCGCTCCAAACACCCCGTAGCTGCTCTCCAGGCTGTCGTTCGCGCTGTTCTCCACAATCACGTTGAAGGCCGTGGTTTGGCCGCCCTGCACTTGCACGGCGCTGCTCGCGGAGGCCGCCTCATTGGAGGCCGTCAACCCAAGATCCGGCTGATCCTGCGCGACCGTGAAAGCAATCGCCGATGCGCTCGACTTGTTATAGCTGTTGTCGCCCGAATAGTTCGCCGTCACCGAGTGAGTCCCGACGCTGAACGGCGCGTTGAACTCCGCATTGCCCTCCACGTTGACCATGGCTGTATTGATAGTGGTTCCGTTGTCCGAGAAACTGACGGTTCCCGTCGGGATGGTGTACGTCGCCGTGTTGCAGCTCGCCGGCGGACTGCTCACGTTGCACGTGGTGTAGTAGGAACTGGGAACGGCCTCGGCATCCAGGATCAGCTGCGTGCCGTAAGGAACCGTCTGCCCCGAACTGGTAGCCGTCTGCTGCGTCTGCGTCGATGCGTTGTTCAGCAGGTAGAAGAAGATCGAGCTGTTCTCGGGATTGACGGTGATCGACGTCTGCGCCGAATTGCTCGCCGCATTCGTGCCGTCGCCGCTGTAGCGGCCCCAGATGTCATACGTGCCGCCCGGCAGAGAACTCACTGAGCCGGAGTACGATCCGTTCGTCAACGCAAATGTGGCGTGCCCCTGGTTACCCGGCTCCGAGCTGTTCGTCACCAGAGCGACGCTGCCGCTCGGCGTCGTCGACCCCGTTACCTGTCCGCTGATGGTGATCGACGTTCCGTGCGTGAACGACGTGGACGAAGGCGACAGCGTCGTCGCTGTCGACTTGAAGTGGATGCTGCCCCAGTCGGCCAGCAGCGCGGCCGCGTCAATCGAGCCGAGCCCGGTGGCCAGGTTATATCCCGCCGACGCGTTGTAGTAAGGCGTGTTGTTCAGGCCGATCTCGCCTTCGACTGAACTCCCATAGGTAGCATCGTTTCCGGTCAGGGGATTCGCAACCGCAAAGCAGTCCAGCGGCGGATACACGTTGCCGCTGCTGTCCCCAACCGTCCCGATATTGCAGGGCACCGCAATGGTTCCTGCCGTGACATCGTGAAATGCCGCCGGGAATTGCGCCTTCAGCGGATACAAAACAAAGTCTGCCTGTCCCTGTGCGCCGTACCTCTCGTTGACCAGCGCCATGATGGCCGCGAAATCAGGAGCGGCGAACGAAGTGCCGCCCGCTTCGGAGATCTGGATCGCATTGCCGCCTGACGCCGGCTGGCAATCGGCATCGGACCAGCAGAAGGGATACAGGGCGTAGTTGGCGCCATCGGAGGCGAACAGCGACACATCGGGAATGTCGCGCACTTTGTCACCCTGCGTGCCTGTGACGCCGGTCTGCCACGCGGGCTTCGCGTATCCCGAAAGGGTGCTCATGCAAATGCCCGTGGTCGAGTCGTAATTGTTGTTGGCGCAGACCGCCTGGCTGCTGGCGCCGCCGCCGCCTCCGCCGATCGACGTATCGCCGATGTAGTTGAACGTGTTGAGCGCGTCGAGCCCGTACTGGCTGTCGTTCCACGGCTGCTCCGGAATGTGCTGCAGGATCGAAGCCTGAGGGTTCTGCGTCGTGGTCTGGTTCCAGTAGGTGGCCAGCTGTGCGCTCAGCCCGCTGTTGTTGTAGTCGCTGTAATAGAAATCTGTGCCGCCGAGCGCGACGTTATACGGCGTCGACGCGAACCCGTTCACCGCGAATCCATTCACCGCAAAGGCCTGCCCGGAACCATCGCAGCCCGCCGATCCGCTGTCTCCGCTTGACACGATGATCGTCTGGCCCTGCGCCGCGGCCTGCTCCCAAAGCTGGTTCAGGAAGGCATTGGTTGACCCGATATTCGCCTCGCATGCCCCAAAGCTCAGGCTGGCCACCGGCGCGATATCGCCGTAGACCACGTGTTCGGCCGCAAGAAACAGCCCGCCTTCGAGAGCCGTATCGCCGGCGATCACCAGGTCGATGTTCGCTTTCGGCGCGATGGCGCCCGACCACTCGACGTCGATGTAGGCTTCGCTCGAATCGAAATTCGGACCATCCGGATTGTTGATCCCATCCACGCCCGGATCGTTGCCGTCGATGATCACCGTGGGCAGGTTCGTCGCCGGGTAGCCGGGCACAAAGAGAGTTCTGAAACTCTGCACCAGGTCGAGATTGATGTTCGCGTCGTTGATGATCGCGAGCGTCTGGCCCGCACCGTCGTACGTCGTTCCGCTGTACGCCGAGTTCAACGCGGCATTCGGAAGGTCATACTGCGAGCCAAAATCCGCCGGCGTGACCACATAGTTGAACGGCGGCGTGCCGCCATACGTCCACTCCGGCTTCGACTCGTGCGTTTTCGGGTCATAGCTGGCCTGGCCGCGCACCCGCGCGTAATTCTTCGCGTGGAAATCGTTCAGCGCGACGAAGCCGCCCACGACCGGCGACAGAGCTGCGGGAATCTGGGGATCGCCGGCGGCGGCGAAATGCGTGTTCCCGTTCTCCTCATACTTGTGGATCTGCGCATGGAACGCCTCGCGGAACTGCGCCGCGCTGCCGCTGAACTCGACGACCTGCTTCCCCGGCAGCACTCCGGTGACTTCAAACCCATGCGACGCGAGCCAGGACTGCACCGTCGCCACGTCCTGGTCCGAAGGGCCGAACCGCTGCCCGAATTGCGCCGGCGTCAGCCATTTGTGGTAATTCGCATTGCCGGGTGTATGCATGCCGGCGATCAGCTGCCGCAAATCCGCCTCCTGGCTGGCGCTCCGCTGCAGCACCAGGTGCATGCGCGTCAGCGGCATCGAATCCGGAGCTGCGCCGCGATCGTTCGCGGCATTCGCCAGCGGATGCACGTAGCCGTGCAGCGTGACCCGCGCATTCTCATCGACCCGCTGCACAATACGGCTCGGCGCGACGGAGGAGGCGGTCTGTGCGGAAAGCGTCAGTGCGAACGCAGCGAGCACGGCCGCTGCGCTTCCGAGGGAGCGGAGGGTTCTTGCATGATTGCGAAGCATGGCCATCCTTCCAGTGAGCGAAAGGGGAAAGATTCCAGCCGCCGCTGCGAGTCGCGGCGAAGCTCAGGAACCTGCGGTTGGGGCAAGCCGAACCTCGGCGCAGCGCCGGACGCGCGCCCGCCGGGCCCAATCCCGATCGTGCATGTTGCCATACAGGTGTTGCGTAAACTTTAGACCGGGAACCACCGGATTAGTTGCGCGGAGGCGCGGGAAAATCACGACCAGCCGAAACAAGCCCTTCGGTCTCGTCGTCAATTTTGCAGATCGAACGCCAGCCAGCGGCTTTGCTGCCAGTACCGGATGGTCTCCGACCTCTCCAGCCGCGCATCTTCGATTCCGTCGTGATCGAAGCTCGCGTCCCCGTGCAGCGGATGCGCGGTGCGCAGGTAAGCGGCGCTC
Source organism: Acidobacteriaceae bacterium (assembly GCA_036521315.1). Classification (GTDB taxonomy): domain Bacteria; phylum Acidobacteriota; class Terriglobia; order Terriglobales; family Acidobacteriaceae; genus Palsa-343. The sequence goes on along the minus strand of DATDHZ010000108.1, from coordinate 1,820 downwards.
CGGGTGGCGATGCCCCACGCCGATCCGAAAACCGAGCTCCCCGGTTCAGCGCCCAGCCAGGCCGTATCCTGCTGGGAACGCAGCGCGATGGGCCTGTCGAACTCCCCGGAGAAAAATACATAGAGCGTCGTCGATCCGCTGACCGAGCACAGCGCGGCCCAGTCGCTGCTGCCCGCCTGCTGAAACGCCCCCTCGATCACGTTTTCCGGCTGCTGCGCCTCGAAGGTTTGCGGGATCATGCAGCCGTGCAGGGTCAGCTCCGCCGCGACCGTGCCCGGCAGTTTAGGAAAGGAAGCCACCGGCAGCAGGCGGATCCGATACATGACGACATCCCCGCCCGCAATGTGCAGATTGCCGCTCTCCGACCGCTCCGTATCGCTCGAAGGTGCTGCGGTCTGAGCAGCGGGAGTCGCTGCTTGTTTTCCGGGAGTCGTCAGCCAGAACGTGAGGGCCATCGTCATGGCCCCGGCGAACGCACGGTTCATTTTCCGCCGAGAATGGTGGTGTACGAGTTTTCGTCCAGCCAGGCCGAAGCCGCGGTCAACAGACGATAAAAATGCTGGACGCAGCCGTTGGGGAGCCGGACCACAAAGCTCGGGGCGCGAAAGTCGTCCACTTCCGCAATGGGAGAGACTGCTTCGAAGAATCCCTCCGCGGCCGGTTCAACCGGTGCCGGCGCTCCCTGCACGCCGATCGTGAGCCCCTCGCGAAATGAGAATTGCAAGCCGAGCATGCGGTGATCGAGCCGCAGGAAGGCCGGCTGGAATCGCGCCAGCCGCAGATACGCGTCGAACATCGACAACACGCCTGCAATCTCATCGGCATCGGCGACGACGCAGGTCGCGCGCACGCCATCGGCAATCCAGATCTCCAGCCCCTTGGCAAAACTGCCTAACAGCGGATCAACATCTTCCTGGATCCGCACCGTCGATTCCGTCGCTTCCTGGCCCTCGGCCGGCTCGGTTGCCGGAGCGGGCGGTTCCGCTTCCTTGGGAGGATTGCTCAGATCAACCGCCAGCACCGCGACCACCCGATAGCGGTTGCGGAACTGCGCGTCCTCATCCCCATCGGCCTCGGCTGTGTAGTTGCGGCGCAACACGGCTGCGCCCGGCTTCTCCAGCAACGCGCGGAGACGCGTGGCCGGCTGGGCCGGAGTTTCGGCCGCGACTTTCAGTTCGAGACAAGGCATCGGACGCGATCCTGACTGCCAGCATATACGCAATGTCCGCGCCTGCGCGGCCATTTTTCCCGGGGGGAATACCATCGCAAAACGGTATTCTGGAGCCGGAATCCCGTTTCCTCTGAAAGGACGCTCGCCATGCGCAGACCTGCCGGCGTCATTGCCGCCGCAGTCGTTCTCGGGCTCATCGCCCTCATCGGCATCTTCGCCATGATGGCGGGCCTCGGATTCGCCGTCTTCGTCCGCAATCCTATCCTTCCCAGCGCCTTCCGGCCGTTCGTCATCCTGTTTGATAGTCTCGGCCTCTGCTTCTTTCTGTTTTGCGCGTGGGTCGTCGTCGATCTCTTTCGCATGCGCAACTGGGCGCGCATTTCCGCCGTCATCCTCGGCGCGCTCATCTTCCTCTTCTCGGCGCTGGCCGGTGTGGGCATTCTGCTGGCCCAAAAGTACGCAGCCTTATTGCCCCAGCGTCCCAACCCCGTCGATATGACCCTGATCTTCGTCTGCATCGCCATCTTTTACTTTGTGATTGCTCTCATCGGGTTGTGGTGGATCGTCTATTTCAATCTGCGCTATGTGCGCGCGGCATTCCAGACCAGCAACATCATGGTCACGAATCCCGACATTCTGCCGCCCGGCG
>DATDHZ010000107.1:0-47510 GCA_036521315.1 Acidobacteriaceae bacterium | reverse complement strand
CGAGCGCCGGACGCAGATTCTGGACGAGACGGCCGAGCTGCAGCTGGAAGACCTGATCGCCGACGAGCAGGTCGCGGTGACGGTGTCGCACTCCGGCTATCTGAAGCGGACGCCGATCTCGACCTATCGTCAGCAGCGGCGCGGTGGCACGGGCCGGCTAGGGATGAAAACGCGTGAAGAGGACTTCGTCACGCAGCTCATCGTCGAGTCCACGCACGCCTGGCTGCTCTGCTTCACCAACAAGGGCCGCGTGTACTGGCTCAAGGTGTATGAGATCCCCGACGTGGGCGCGGCGGGCAAGGGCAAGTCGATCGCGAGCCTGCTGAACCTGCAGCCCGGCGAGACGGTGCGGACCATTCAGCCGGTGCGCAACCTGGAGGAAGAAGGCAAATTCGTCTTCTTCGCCACGCGCAAGGGCACGGTGAAGAAGACGCCGCTCAAGGACTTCTCGAACGTGATGGCGCGCGGCATTATCGCCATCGGCGTCGACGACGATGACGAGCTGGTCGCGGTGCGCTTCACCGACGGCAATCAGATCGTCTTCCTCGCCACGCACGACGGCATGGCCATCCGCTTCGACGAGGAAGATGTGCGCTCGATGGGGCGTCCGGCGTATGGGGTGCGAGGCATCGATCTCGGCAAGAACGACTATCTCGTCGGCATGGCGGTCACTCCGAAGAAGAACGGCGAGGTGCACCGCATCCTCAGCGTCACCGAGAACGGCTTCGGCAAGCGCACCGACGTGGAGGAGTACCGGCTGCAGACGCGCGGCGGCAAGGGCGTTATCAACGTCAAGACCACGACCCGCAACGGCAAGGTGGTTGGCATCCAGCTGGTCGATGAAACCTCGGAACTGATCGTGATCAGCCAGTACGGCAAGATCATCCGCATTGACACCAAGACGGTCCGCGCCGTCGGCCGCTCGACGCAGGGCGTGAAGCTGCTCAACCTCGAGGAGGGCGACAAAGTGGCTGCCGCCGTGGTCATTCCTCCCGAGGAAGCGAAGATCGAGCCGGAGAACGGGACGCTGCTGCAGTAGGCAGCGTCCGCCTTCCCCCGTCTAATCTGGAGACGTGCGTCTCCTTTCGTCCCGCACTCGCGACTGGGCAGAACTCTGCATCGGATACGGTCTCATCCTGGTTGTGGTGTGGACGCCCGATCCCTGGCAGCGCGTCCTCTACTGGATTGCCTTCGCCTGGATCGCCGTCACGGCGTGGCTCCGCCGCAAAGAAACCGCTCCCAACGGGCTGGGGATCCAGGGGCTGCTTCCATCGCTGTGGATCGCCGCCGCGGCTTTCGCGCTGGCGGTGGCTTTCGTCGCCCTCGCTCACCATCTGCACACGCTGCACCGGCTCTACGGCGTCGTCTCGGCCGGCTCGCATCTGGCGGGCTATGCGCTGTGGGCACTGATGCAGCAGTTCATCCTGCAGATTTACGTGCTGGTTCGGTTTCTGCGGTTGGGAGTGAAGCGAGGTCCGGCGATTGTGATTTCCGCCATCCTCTTTGCGATCGCCCATATCCCCAACCCCCTGCTGGTTCCGGTGACCCTGGTCTGGGGCGCGATCTCGTGCCTGCTCTTCCTTCGCTACCGCAATCTCTACTCGCTGGCGCTGGCGCACGCCATCTTCGGCATGTGTATCGCCGTTACCGTGCCGAATCGCATCCACCGGCATATGCGGGTGGGGCTCGGTTACGTCCATTTCCACACGCCGGTGCATGATCCATATCCCGTGAGGGCGGTCGCGCCCTGATTCTCAGGAGACGCGGACGCAGTTGTGCACGCAATTGCGCATCGCGATGGCTGAACCCCGCTATCGGCTGGGATCGCAGGTTGGGCGCAGGCCCCATTCTGGCTGGCAAATTGCACTTCCCTGCATGGAGGTTTCAGATGGCGCGTCGCATCCTGCACCTCATAGCAAGCAACTTCATCGGGGGCCCGGAGAAGCAGATCCTGCATCACGCTCTCGATTTGCAAGGCCCGGAATACGAAATCGCCGTCGGCTCGTTTCGGGATCAGCCCCAAAGCCCGGAAATCCTCCGCGAAGCCGAGCGGCACGGCCTCGAGACCTTTTGCCTGAGCGGGGGCCTACGGCTGCGGCCCATCGCCGAGCTCACTGCTGTGTTGCGCCGGAGCGAGAGCGATCTGCTTTGCACCCACGGCTATAAGGCCAACGTCGTCGGGCATTTCGCGGCTCAGCCCGCTGGTGTTGCGCATGTTCCCATCGTGCGCGGATGGACGGCGGAGACGTGGCAGGTATCGCTCTACGAAAGGCTCGAGCGCCACATTCTGGCGCGGTCGCACTGGGTGGGCTGTGTCTCGGCGCGCCAAGCCCGGGAGCTCGCGGACGCTCGGGGGAAACGCTCGGCGCCCTTTGTGATTCGCAACGCCATGCTGCCGCAGCTCGCGCAAACCGTGAAAAGCTGGCCGGTCACGCGCGTGGGGCTGAAGATTCCGCCGCTGGCGTTTGTCTTTGGAGCCGTCGGGCGCCTGAGCGTCGAGAAGGGGCACCGGTTCCTGATCGATGCCTTCCGGCAGGTTAGCATGGCTTACGCGGGACCGCGGACGCCGCACCTCATCCTGCTGGGCGCGGGGCGCGAACAGGCGGCGCTGCAGGAGCAGGCGCGGGGACTCGAGAGCCGCGTACATTTTGCCGGATTCCGCGAGAACCCGGCCGACTGGATGCGCCTCTTCGACTGCATGGTGCTGCCCTCGCTGACGGAGGGGACGCCGAACGCGGTGCTGGAAGCGATGTCGATGCAAATCCCCACGATCGCCAGCAGCGTGGGCGGGGTGCCGGACCTGATCGCCGACGAGCGCAATGGATTGCTGGTTGCGCCGGGCGACAGCAGCGCGCTGGCAGCGGCGATGAACCGCGTCCTGCGCACTCCGCAATTGTGCCGGCAACTGATGGAAGGAACAGCCGGCGTCAGCGAAGAGTATTCGCCTGCGGCCCAGCGCGAGAGATTTCTGGCGATGTACGCGATGGTGCTCAGCGAACAGGCGGTGCGCAGGCCAGCCACCGACGCGGAGAAATGCGCGACCATGCCGGCCAGCCCGCAGCCGCTGTCCGAGCCGATTCAGTCGAGCAAGGCCGCGTGAGTCAGGCCGCAGCGCGATCCGGCCGGGAAACGTTCCGCGTCACCAGGAAGAAGAAGGGCAGCGACGCCGCGCCGGTGACGACGCAGAAGAGGACTGCGGCCTGCACGCTCACGTCGTAAAGCATGCCGATCGCCGCGCTGCCCACGAACCAGAAGATCCCGTAGGCCGCGGAGAATAATCCGTAAGCCGAAGGCCGTCGCTCGAGCGGGACCATCGCCGCAACTGCGGCCGGGATGATCGATTCATGCACGCCCATCCCCAGGCCCCATAAGGCCGCGCCGGCCAGCGCCGTGCGAAATCGGCCGAGGAATACGAGCGGGGTGGACGCGATGGAGATCAAGGTAAGCGGGATGAGCACACTCACGCCGAAGCGATCGAAGAGCCTGCCGAAGAGCAGCGACCCGGCGCCGCTGGTGGCCATCGCGATCGAATAGAGGATCGGAATCCAGAGGTCGGAGGCGATGCCGTGCTTCTGCAGGTGGAAGGCAAGGAGCTGGTAATCCGCAAAGCCGGCGGCGACCAGAGCCGCACCAATCAGGTAAATCCAAAAGGCGCGCCCAAGCCCGGCGGCCAGGATGGCGGGTGAATGCGGCTCCAAATCCTCGGGACGCGGATACAGAAACTTCGTCACGACGATGAGCACGGCGGTGATGCACGCCGGAATGAGCAGCGAGGCGAAGGCGACTCGATACTCGCCACGATGGGCCAGGATGATGGCGAGAATGAGCGGGCCGATGAGGGCGCCGGCCTGGTCGAGCGCCTCATGCAGGCCGAACGCCCAGCCTATGCCCATTTCCTGCCCGGCATGCGAGAGCATCACGTCGCGGGGCGGGTTGCGGATGGCCTTGCCGACGCGCTCGAGCACAATGAGCACCGCGGCGATCTGCCAGGTGCTCGCAAGCGCCAGCGCAGGCACCGCGGCCATCTGAACCAGGTAGCCGAAGATGGTCATCGGCCAGAATTGCCGCGTGCGCTCGCTCACTTTGCCGGAGAAGAATCGCAGGCCATAGCCGAGCAACTCGCCCAACCCAGCCACAATGCCGACAACCGCGCCGCTCGCGCCCAGCGTGGCGAGAAACGGGCCGGTGATGCTGCGCGAGCCTTCGTAGGTGAAGTCGGCAAAGAAGCTGACCACGCCGATCATCAGCACGAAGCGCAGCGCGATGCTGCGTTTCGAGGTGCGCGCTGCGCCGGGCTCTCGATTGTCCATCGGTGCTGTTTCGCTCCTCACTATGGGAGATGGCCCAACCCGAGTCGCTGACCCGGAACGGCACAAATTGGCTGGTGGGACGAGCTGTCTTTGGGGGATGTCCGTTTTCGCACATATGGAGAAAACGGCTGGATTCGAGAGAAAAATAATCCGCCGGGGTAGCGTAACGCGTATTGACTTTTGTAGTCTAAACCGCACCGCAAGGTCACCCGCCTGGCGCAATGGTCCCCAAAGTCCCCGCGTCCGGTCCTGGCCTGCGGAATCCGATGGAGGAATGACCCCAATGAAGCATTCGATGAAGACCGCGATGGTCGCTGCAGCTGTTTCCGGCCTGCTCGGCGGCGCGACAGGCATGTACGCCGCTGTCACCAGCCCGTCCGGAACCGCGCCCATCCTGAAGGCGGGCAAAGCGTCAGTCACCAACTCGATGCAGGACTCGACCGCCAAGCACTCCTGTAAAGGGAAAAACGACTGTAAAGGCCAGGGCGGCTGCAAGAGCAGCGACCAGGGCTGCAAAGGCAAGAACAGCTGCAAGGGCAAAGGGGGCTGCGCAACCGACGGCTCCAAGATGCCTGACTAACTTTTCTCTCGCGGGCGGGGCCGCGGCATCCGCGGCCCTCCCGTACCTCGGGCTCACGCAACATCGGGATCACACATTCTGGCTATGAATTCCGTCGCGGCTTCAGAAACGGAAACGCCGGCTGCCGCGCTGCGGCACGACGACCGGGTGACCGTGTGCGCTGTGGCGGCGCTGGCGTTCATGCTGGGCGACGTGCTGCACGAGGGTCTGGGGCACGCATGCGTGGCGCTGGCCACGGTGGCGCCGCAGGGCGTCATCTCCACGGTGGCGTGGTCCAGTTCGTATGACAGCAAGCTGGTCGATGCCGGCGGCACGCTGGTGAACCTGGCGGCGGGCTGCGTGTTTTGGCTGCTGCTGCGCGCGTGGCGCAGTGCTTCGCCGCAAACGCGGCTCTTTCTGTGGACCTGCTGCGCGTTCAATCTGTTCAGCGGTACCGGGTATTTCTTCTTCTCCGGCGTGACGAACTTCGGCGACTGGGCCGGCGTCATCGACGGATTGCAGCCGCACTGGCTATGGCGGACGGGGCTGATTGTGGTCGGCATTCTCGCGTACTGGGGCGCTGTGGTTGTGGTGGGAACAGCGCTGGTTCGCTATATCGGCGTGGCGCGAAACGACCGGCGGCGCTATTGGCGCATTTGCCTCACGAGCTATTTCTCAGCCATTGCCATTTCCACGCTCGGCGGCCTGATGAACCCGCTTGGCTTCCAATACGTTTTGCTGTCGGCGCTGCCGGCCACAGCGGGTGCGGATTGTGGGTTGCTTTGGATGGGCTACTACGTGCCACGCCGGACCGTTCCCGTGCGGAGCAGCGACACGGTCGGCCGCAGCGGCGTTTGGATCGGCGTCAGTGCCGCGGCGGCTTTGGCTTTTATTTTTGTTTTAGGCAGAGGCCTATCTCTGCATCGCTGATCGAGGCGCAGGCGCAACGCCGATGCGCGCAAGAGTGCGGCGATCGGCTACAAGGGAAACGGATGAGGGGAATTCGATGCCCGCAAATCGCTTCAACGGAATGACGGATTATGGGGTGGGCATCGGTCTGCGCATCCCGCACTACCAGCACATCCTGACCCGCAAGCCGGTCGTCGACTGGTTCGAAATCATCTCTGAAAACTACATGATCGATGGCGGGCGGCCGCTGGAAGTCCTCGACCGCATCCTCGAGCAGTACAACGTGGTCCAGCACGGCGTCTCCATGTACTTCGGGTCCGCCGATCCGCTCAGCCGCGAGCACCTGATGAAGCTGAAGCGCCTGGCCCGGCGCACGAAGACGCCCTGGCTCAGCGACCATCTCTGCTGGGGATCGGTCGACGGCCGTTACACGCATGACCTGCTGCCCATGCCGTACACCTGGGAAGCGGTCGAGGTGACCGCACAGAAGATCCGCCAGGTCCAGGACTTCGTCGAAGTGCCCGTCGTGGTCGAAAACGTCTCCAGCTACGCCGAATTTCACGCCTCCGAGATGACCGAGTGGGAGTTCCTGACCGAGGTGGTGGAGCGCGCCGACTGCGGCATTCTGCTCGACGTGAACAACATCTACGTCTCATCGAAGAACCACAGCTTCGATCCCTTCACCTACGTCAATTTTGTTCCGGCGCATCGCGTGGCGCAGATTCACATTGCCGGGCACAGCAAGTTCGAAAAGTACATCCTCGATACGCACGATCACCCGATGCTGCCTGCCGTGTGGCGCCTCTACGCGCGGGCGATCGAGCGCTGCGGGCCGACCGCGACGCTGCTCGAGTGGGACGACAATATTCCCAGCTTCGAAGAGGTGCACGCCGAAGCGCTGAAGGCAAACAAGTTTTTGCAGGCCGCCGCGGAAGCGGCCCCCGCGCAGGGTAGCCTCGGGGCGATGGAAGCCGCTGCCGCATCGCTGCCCAGGCGGGCGCTGATCGAGACAGGAGCAGCGCGATGAGCTCTTCGGCGAACCTGGATGCGCGACCTGCGGGGCTCAGGGAGATCCAGCGGCGGATGGCTGCCGCGGTAATGCATCCCCTCACTCGCGCGGAGACGATGCCGCGCCGCCGCCGCGACGGCACGACGAACGAGCAGGAAGCCAACGCGATCATCCGCCCCAACGACCGCCTCACCTCCTTCGAGCGACTGGAAATCTACAACCGGCAGTACTGGTTCCGGCTCTATACCTCATTTGAAGAGGACTTCCCGGGGCTGGAGGCGATCGTCGGGCGCAAGCGATTCGACGCGCTGATGCGCGCCTACCTGACCGATTGCCCCTCGGAGTCGTTCACACTGCGCAACCTCGGTTCGCGCCTGGAGTCGTGGCTCGCAGAGCATACGGATTTTGTGGCGCCGCATGCGACGCTGGCTCTCGATATGGTCCGTCTGGAGTGGGCGCATATCGAGGCCTTCGATGCGGAACAGAAGCCTGCGCTGCGCGGCGAGGCTTTTGCCGGCGTGAACGAGGACTCGAAGCTGCATCTGCAGCCTCACGTGCGCCTGCTGGAGCTCTCGTATCCCGTCGACGATTTGCTGCTTCAGGTGCGGACGGAAAACGGCAGCAGCGCGGCCTCGACGAACAATGCGAGCAGCGCGCGGAAGCGGCGCCATGTGCGGCAGGTGGCGACGCTGGCCCCGCGGCCAATGCACCTCGTCGTCCATCGTCACGAGAACACTGTCTGGTACAAACCCGTTTCTGCCGAGGAATTCCGCCTGCTGGAAGCGCTCCAGGCCGGCAAGACCCTGGGCGAGGCAATCGAGGAAGCATTCGCCGTCAGCGAGATGGACGAGGACCAGCGGCCTGCCTTGTTGCAGGATGCCTTCGCCACCTGGGCTATGCTGGGGTGGTTCACGGAATAGCATCGTCCCCGCACGGCGAGAGGAACGTCGATCGATGAGCACGCCAGCCACGCAACCCTCCCCGGCGCAATCCGCAGGCAGCCTCGCGCGTCTCTACCGCCGCTTTCAGTTTGGCTCGGCCGCGCTGCAGTCTCCGCTGCTGCTGCTGGTACGCCTGTACTGGGGGTGGCAATTCGCGCAGTCCGGGTGGGGCCGCCTGCATCATCTCGACGCAGCCACGCAGTTCTTCTCGAGCCTCGGCCTGCCGGCGCCGGGGCCTGGGGTTGTGTTCATTTCCGTGCTGGAACTCGTGGGCGGCATCCTGCTCATCGTCGGCCTCGGCACGCGGCTCACCGGCCTGTTCCTGGCGGGCGACATGATCGGCGCCTATGTGCTGGCCGATCGCGACGCGCTGCGGTCCATCGTCAGCGACCCGGGCAAGTTTTACGGCGCGGACCCCTACACGTTCCTCTTCGCCTCAGTGCTGCTGCTGGCGTTCGGAGCCGGGCGCTTCTCTCTCGATTATTGGCTTTGGAAGCGCCGCGACTCATAAAATACGCTGGAGAGCGGTTGGGCAGGGACGAAACCCCTCGGCCCCTTCCACCGTCTAATGGCATGGTTCAAAGGACATCCAGGACAATCCATGACGCCTGATTCTTCCTTTCGCAAGCTTTTTGCCGCGGCTGGTTTCGCCGCGCTCGTGACCCTTCCCTCTTTGCCGCTCTGCGCACAGACGACCGCTCCGGCCGCGAAGCCGCAGGAAACCCAGCCGAGCGGTCCCGTCGTCAATTCGAACGTTGGAGCCGTCTCGATGCCGGTCACGGTGGTCGACGACAAGGGCAACCCGGTGAAGAGCCTCACCGCCGCCGATCTGAAGCTGACCGACAACGGCGCGGAGCAGAAGATCCAGTCGTTCGGGCCGGCCGCGCCCACGCCCGCCGTGTTCGGCCTCATCGGGCAAACCAGCTCGGGGCAGCGCCTGGAACTGGGCGATGAGCGGCTGGGCGCCGTTCATTTCGTCGATCACATTCTGCCCGGCACGCAGGACCAGGCATTCGTGATCCAGTACGCCAGCGAAGTGGACCTGCTGGGCGATCCCACGTCGAACGCCAGCAAGCTGCACGACGCGATCAATCAGCTCGGCTCGCCGCAATTCGGCCAGAGCAGCGGCGACAACGGCAATACCAGCGATCAGAGCGCAGAGAACTCGCACCAGGGCGGCAGCGGCGGAACTCTGTACGACGCCATCTATCTCGCAGCCACGGAAGAGCTGAAGAAAATGCCGGGCCAGCATGTGATCGTTCTGGTCACGGATGGCGTCGATCATGGCAGCAAAGAGAGCATGTCGGACGCGGTGGAAGCCGCGCAGAGCGCGAACGCGGCGATCTTTGCCATCTATTACAAGAGCGAAGCGGAACGGCCTGCCAATTCCGGGCAGAACACGGGACACAAGGGCGGAGGCTTTCCCGGCGGCGGAGGCGGCTACCCCGGCGGCGGTGGAGGCTATCCGGGCGGCAGCCACGGCGGTCAGACCCCGTCTCCGCAACCGCAGGAAGACGGCAGGCCGACGCTCGAGCACATCTGCTCCGCGACCGGCGGCTACATGATCGAGGGCAAGCACGACAAGTCCGACGAGGCCTTCACGAAGCTGGTCGCGCTGCTGCACAACCAGTACACGCTGACGTTTGTTCCGACCACAGACGCTTCTGCATCCGCCTACCAGCGTCTCAGCCTCACGACGCTGAAAAAAGGCGTGTATCCGCTGGTGCAGGAAGGCTACACGCCGCAGCAGTAGCGCCGCGGGTGCGACTGCGGGGCGACCGCGTTGACCTGTTGTGCCGGCCGGGTTGGGTTCGTTGGGCTCCTGCTACGATTCTTCTATGCGACGCGCGCTGGCCTTGCTCCTGCTGGTCGGATTCAGCTTTCCGCTGATTGCGCCGCTCTTCGCCTCCGCGCCGAGCGAAGCTTCGCTGCCCGCCTGCTGCCGGCGCAATGGCAAGCATCACTGCGCCATGGGCGCCTCCGTGGTGGTCTCGTCACGGTACGCAACCGTGGCGGCACAATGCCCGTACAGCCCATTTGCCGGACTGGCGTTCATGCTGCCGCATGGATTCACCGGCCACGCCCAACTCGCAGCCGAAGTCCAGGCCCCCGGCCCGGCCGCCATTGTGCGCGACGCTGAAGCTGGCTACCGCATCTCCTTCGATCGCTCCCGTCAAAAACGCGGTCCTCCTTTGCTCCTCAGCCTGTAATCAGCCACGAAGACGCAACGCAATGCAGTTGAACTGCACACGTCCGTCTTTGCAACCGTGACTGCTGCAGTTCGGGGAGAACGTTTTATGCCTCGCAAGCTTCCTCTGACGCTGGCCCTGCTTTGCCTGCTCGCCACGCCGTTGACATGGGCTTCGACTCTCGGCCAGGTGCAGGGCATCGTTCACGACCCACAGCACCGGCCCATCGCGGGCGCGCGCATTGTGCTGCGTGCTGCCCACTCCGACCTTTCGTTCACCGCGGAGAGCGACGCGAACGGGGCGTTCTCGATCCCCGCGGTTCCGCCTGGCGTTTATACCGTCACGGTGTCAAGCGTAGGGTTTGCCGATCTCGTGCAGACGCTCGCCGTCACATCAAACGGCTCCGACATCCTGCACTTTCCACTGCAGATTGCCGCCGTCCGTGAATCGGCAGAGGTGCATGAAGAGCCGCCGTCGGCCAACGTGGACACGGTCACGCCGGAAACGATGGTGACGCGTGCGGAGATCGAAGAGACGCCGGGCGCGGATCGCACCAACAGCCTGGCCATGATCACCGACTACACGCCGGGCGCCTACATGACCCACGACATGCTGCACATGCGCGGCGGGCACGAGCTGAACTGGATGATCGACGGCGTGCCGATTCCCAACACGAATATCGCCAGCAACGTCGGCCCGCAGGTCGATCCGCGCGACATCGACACCGTCGAGATCGACCGCGGCAGCTACAACGCCGACGCCGGCGACCGCACGTATGGCATGTTCAACGTGATGCCGCGCACGGGATTTGAGCTGACCCGCGAGGGCGACGTGGTGACCACGTTCGGCAGCTTCGACCAGACCGACGACCAAATTAGCTTCGGCAATCACTCCGAGCGATTCGCGTGGTACGCGGCGATCAACGGCAATCGCAGCAACTACGGGCTGATGCCGCCCATCGAGAGGCCGGTGCACGATGCGGCCAACGGTTATGGCGGTTTCACTTCGCTGATCCACAATCGCGATGCTCACGATCAAGTGCGCTTCGATGGCCAGCTGCGCGCCGACCATTACCAGATTCCGTACGATCCCAACCCAGGCGACTGGGAAAATCAGCTCTACACTTCATCGGGACGGCGCGACAGCGATCGCGAGACCGATGGCTATTCGATCCTTTCCTGGGTGCACACGTTCAGCGCCTCCACTCTCTTTGAAGTCTCGCCGTTTTACCACTACAACGGCGCGGACTACCAGCCCGATCCTCATGATCTGCCCACAGCCACCCAGGCACGTCAGACTGGACAGTACACCGGTGCGCAAGGATACTTCTCCACCAGCGTGCGGCCAAATTCGCTCAAGGCCGGGCTCTACGGTTACGCGCAGCATGAGAACGATCTCTTCGGCGTCGTCTTCAACGACGGCAGCGCGAGCAATTTTTCCGAAAACAACCTCGTCACCGGCGGCGTGGAGGAGGCTTTCGTCGAAGACAATTTCCGGCCCACGCCGTGGCTCACGCTGATCGGCGGCGCGCGGCAGACGCATTTTCAGGCTTCCATCACCGAGAACGTCATCGATCCGCGCATCGGCGTGGCCGTGCAGATTCCGAAGCTCAACTGGGTGTTCCGCGGCTTCTACGGCCGCTTCTATCAGCCGCCGCCGCTCACGTCCGTTGCGGGGCCGCTGCTCCGTTATGCGCAGGGAAGCGATACCAGCTTCGTGCCTCTCCGCGGCGAGCGCGATGAAGAGCACCAGTTCGGCCTGCAAATTCCGTGGCGCGGCTGGCTGCTCGATGCGGACACCTTCGAGACGCGCGCCGGCAATTTTCTGGATCACAGCAACATCGGCGAATCGGACATTTTCATTCCCATCACTGTCGAGGGCGCGAAGATCAACGGCTGGGAGCTAACGCTCCACTCTCCGCGGATCTGGCGCTACGGGCAGGCGCACCTCGCTTACTCCAACCAGCTCGCACAGCAGCGCGGTCCCGCTACGGGCGGCCTGATTTGCTATCCACCGGATGCTCCGGCCTGCGCGGTTCCTCCCGGCTACACGGCGCTCGATCACGATCAGCGCAACACGCTCAATGCCGGGCTGGACGGCCATCTGCCGGCCCATGTCTCGGGCTCGGTGAACGTCTACTACGGCTCCGGCTTCTCCAACGGATATTCCGCTCCGCCGTCGCCGTACAGCGGCGCCTATCTCCCCGGCCACACCACCTGCGATCTCGCCGCAGGCAAATCGTTTGGCGAGCAGTGGTCGGCCGACGTGAATGCCACCAACGTTGCCAATACCCGCGTGCTGCTCGACAACAGCCTCACGTTCGGCGGCTTCCATGAAAATGATCCGCGGCAGATTTACGGCGAGGTTCGCTACCACTTTCACTTTTAAAATGGAAGTGTGGCCCTTGCCGCTTCCCTCCCCAGCGTGAAAGAGCGCCGCCTGCGTGTGGCGGCGATTCCCGTCTTCTGGCACCTGCTCAGTCTCGACGCGCCCACGGTCGCCGTGCTGTGGGCGTGGAGCTTCGCGCGCCCGCTGCACGTGGGGGCCTCAGCCGCTTCTCTTGCGGTGCTCGGCATCGGGACATGGCTCGTCTATATCGGCGACCGCCTGCTCGACGGGCGCGCGGGCGCTGATCGGACCGAGTTGCAGGATCGGCACCTCTTCCACGCCAGGCACCGGCGGCCCTTGTTGATGACGGGAGTCGCTGCGTCGGGCGCGCTGCTGGCGGCCATTGCGAAGATGCCGGCTGCGGCTCGGCGCGAAGACGCCCTCCTCTTCGGCATCACCGCGCTCTATTTTCTCGCCGCGCATCGGCCTCAGTTGCGCTCTCGCTTTCCGCGCGAGGCAGTCGTTGGAATCGTCGTCGCCTGCGCCTGCGCGGTCCCGGCCTGGTCGCAAGCGACCGCGACGCACGCAGAGCTGTGCTGGCTGGTTCCGTTGCTTGCCGCGCTGTGCTGGCTCAATTGCCGGGCGATTCACGTTTGGGAGCGGCCGGAACCAGCAGCTCACCGATCTGTGGTTTCCATCGCAGCTCTCACTCTTGCGGCGATGGCGGCAACCTTCATGTTCGTAACCGCAAATCCCGGAGCGCTTCGCCTGGCTGCGGCTGTTGCGGCTTCCGCCCTGCTGCTTTTCGCGCTCGACCGGGACCGTCGCCGCGCGCTGAACAAGCAGTTGCCCGCGCTGTCGCCGCTGGCGCTGCGCATTCTGGCCGACGCCGTGCTGCTGACGCCCCTGCTTCTTCTGGTTCCATGGCGGCTGTAGCCCCACAGCCAGCGCGCTTCGACCGTGTCGCCCGCCTGTATCGCGCGATGGAGTACTTGTCGTTCGGCCCCATGCTCGAGCGCTGCCGCTTCGCGCATTTGCCCAGCCTGAGGCAAGCGAGCCGCGCCCTCATTCTTGGCGACGGCGACGGCCGTTTTACCGCAAAGCTGCTCGCTGCGAACCCGCACCTCCACGTTGACGCCGTCGATGCCAGCCCGGAGATGCTGCGTCTTCTGCGCCAGCGCGTGGCCCGCGCGGGTGCCGCTGCGCGGCTCACCACGTCCTGTGCCGACGCGCGCGATTTTGAACCGCTGGCCGATGACTACGATCTGGTCGTCACGCATTTCTTTCTCGACTGCCTCAGCCCCGCGGAGAGCGAAGAACTAATCGCTCGCCTCGAGCCGCATCTGGCCCCGGGAACGGTGTGGCTCGTCTCGGAATTTCAGGTGCCCGAGAGCGGCCGGGTCCACGCATGGCTGGCGCGCCGCGTCATCCGCTTTCTCTACGCCGCATTCCGGGTGCTCACCGGCCTGGCTGTCCGGGAAATTCCGCCGTGGCGCGAGTCGCTCAGCAGCGCCGAATTCACGCGCGGACCTTCGCGATCCTGGCTCGGCGGTCTGCTGGTCTCCGAAGTATGGGATTGGCAGACAACCGCGGCGCGCCGGGAAGGCTCCCATCAAGGAGTGCCCGCATTTGAGGAATTCGCCTCCACCCCCGGTTCGATCCCCGGGATCGATCCCGGACCCGAGCCGTTTCCTGGACCGCCTCAGGTTCCTGAGCCCACGCCAGCGCCGGGACCTCCACCCGAGCCGGATCCTGAGCCTTATCCTGGCCCGATTCCCGCGCCGCAGCCGGTGACACGCGGGTTTTGAGCGCCCGCAAAATTAACAATCGGAGCGCAATCCATTGTTACAATCTGATGAAAAGCCCGTTGATTAAGGGCTGGAGAACGATTCCGGCAATCCACTCATGAACCTTTATATTTTGCGCCATGCGAGCGCGGGCACCCGCCGCGCCAATCCTGTTGTTGACGTAAAGCGCCCTCTCGATAAAGAGGGAAAGCAGCAATGCATTCTGGTCGGCAGCTTTCTGAACGCGCTCAACGTTCAGTTTGACCGCGTCTTCTCCAGCCAGCTGAAGCGCGCGCTGCAGACGGCTTCGCTGGTGGGCACCGAAACCGGCTACGACTCCAAAATCGAGATCACCGACGCGCTTGCGCCCGATGCCCCGGCGCACAAATTCCAGGCGCTGGTCCGCAACCTGGAAAAATACGACAACGTGCTGCTGGTGGGACACAATCCCAACATCCCGATTTTTCTCGGCTCGCTGATCGCGCCGTCCGGCCGCACCAGCATCCGCATGCGCAAGGGCGCAGTGGCTCGCGTGGACTGCAGCCGCCTGCCGGGAACGCTGCACTGGCTGGTCGATCCGCGCATTCTGCGCGGCGCCTATTCCAAAAAAGCGACGAAGAGGTCGCGGCCGAAGACTTCGCGGAAGTAAGCCGCCTCTTTGCGCAGCGACCACAACTCCAGTTCGGCGCCGGTGCGGCCGGGGAGCAACTCCAGAAGCACGCGCCTGGGATACACCCGCACCCGCACTTTGAGCACGTCGCTGGCGCGATCCTGATTGAGAGCGACGGCCAGACGCAGCAGCACCACGGCGCGGCGCACGTGCTCGTATTCGTCCGGCGGCACCTGGCGCATGGTGCGGCCCTCCGGTTCGGGTCGGCTCTTGCCCTGATAGCGCGCGATGGCGGACGTGATGACGCGCTGCTGCGGCGTGAACCCGTACAGTTCCGAGTTGGCGATGATGTACTGCGCGTGCCGGTGGTAGCCCTGGTGGTTGAGAAACTTGCCGATGTCGCGCAGCAGAGCCGCGGCTTCCAGCCAGGTGGAGTACTCCGGCGGCAGATTGTGGACCGCAGCCAGGTCCCGAAACATCTGCGCCGCGTGGTGGCGAACGGGCTCGGCCTGGCGCGGGTCGATGCCATAGCGGCGGCACGCCTCCTCGACCGCCTGCCAGCGTTCGCGCTCGAACTGCTGATGCACGGAGGCGCGCGAATCCTGCTCGGCGAGCATCTGCGCCAGCATGCCATCGCGCAACCCCATCGGCGAATAGCGAAACCCTGGCAATCCAAACTGCTCCAGGATCTCGGCAAAGACATGCGAACCGGCGACGATGATTTCCGAGCGGCGCGGCCCGATGCCCGGCACGCTGGAACGCTGGCTGTTGTCCATCTTCGTCAGCCGGTTGCAGAGCTTGCGAACGATCTGCGCCGGGGTGATTTCCTGCCCGCCGCGGCCTTTGCCGGATCGCTTTTTCGCGAAGGCTTTGGCTGCATCGGCAAGCGCCGCGGCGGTGCCCGAGGTTCCGATCGCCAGCCGTACCCCCAGCTTGCCGCCGGGGCCGGGGAGCAGGCGCCGCCTGGCGCGCCGCAGTTCGCGATCGATGAACTGCCGCAGACGGCGAATCTCATCCTGATCCGGCGCCTCGCTGCGCAGGAATTCCTGGGTCAGCCGCACGGCGCCCAGCGGCAGGCTGAAGGTCTCGCGGATGCGCTTGTGTTCGGAGAGGGTGATCTCGCAACTGCCGCCGCCAATGTCGATGAGCACGCAGCGGCCGCCGGCGCCCGGCTCGTTCTCCACCACTCCGCGATGGATGAGCCGCGCTTCTTCGAGGCCGGAGATAATCTCGACGTCCCACCCGGTTTCGTCGCGCACCCACGCCAGGAACGCGCGGGAGTTGCGCGCATCGCGCATAGCCGAGGTCGCCACCGCACGGATGCGATCCGCGCCTTGCGTCTGAACCGCCTTATGGAAGCGCTTGAGGGTACGCAGCGTGGCGGCCATGGCTTCAGGGGAAACGATGCCGCTCTCGAAGACGCTGGCGCCGAGCCGCGTCACCTCGCGGTCCTCGTGCACGATGCGCAGCTTGTGCTGCACGACGCGGCCGATTTTCAGCCGGCAGGAATTCGATCCGATGTCGATGGCGGCGAAGGTTTGCATGATCTTCCGATCGCGCGGCTGCTCTCGCGCGAATTGGTCCTCCAGCACGATACACGAGCGAGGCTCGCGGAAAACTGAATCCTTATGGGGCTTGCCGATTCCCGGCGCCCGTCGTTCGCTGAGCGGCCCGGCCGCGACTGCGAACTCGTGCCTTGTTTCCTGCCACACGGCGCGCGGCGGTTGCGGACGATGCGCTTCTCCGCTTCCTGGAGCGGCTCTGTCCCGCCGCCAGCCACTCCCCAATCAGCGGACCACGCAACTTCGCCGCCATTTTCATCGCGGCGACAAAATGCTGTTCCCGCTCTTTCTCAATCAGCGCAGTCAGCTCGGCGCCGCGATCCTCGAGCGCGGCCTGCGCTTCGTCGGCAAGCACCAGCCAGTCGTGCCAGTCGCCGATCTCGTCCTGAAGCCTCTTCAGCGTTTTGCCGACCAGAGTCGCGTCCATGTCCTCCTGCGCTGCCAGTTCGGCTACATAGCGGGCCTTCTTGGCTCCTTTGCGAAAATCGTGCAGGTTCGTTGCATCGAGCAACTGCATGTCCGCAGCCAGCCGCGCAAAGCTGTCGAGCGCCAGTTCGGCTGGCGGCTTGATGCGGCTGCGGCGGGTCTGCCCGGCAAGTGCGCGGTCCAAGTCCGCAAGGCGCTTCTCAAATTTCGCGGGGAGATCGGCGGCCTGCGCCTTCAGAGACGCCGCCTGGCGGTCGCGCCGATCCTTGAGCCATGCGTCCAGTTCGCCGGCCTGTTGCTCCAGGCTGGTCGCGCGCAAACCCAGTTCCGGGGTTTCAAGAAGATCGCCTGCGCGTTCTGCAGAGGCGTTCTTCGCCCGGCCGCCGTTCTCTGCTTTGCCTTCGCCGTTCCGCATGCCGCGCGCGCGCTTCGTCAGCTTCTCCACGAGCTTGCGATGCACGTCGAGATCCCGCACCGGAGCAGCGGCCCGGCGAATTTTTTTGAGTACGCGCATCACCGCCGCAGCCGCTTCACGAATCGGCTGGCCCGCGTCGTCATCGGGGGTTTCGCGGACCACGTTCTCCAGCGTGGCCTGCAGGCGCCGCGTGCCGGTGCGCGTGTCGTGGACGGCGTCCACATCCGGATCCTTCGCGCACTGCAGCAGGTTGTCCCGCAGTGTGGCCGCGAGCCTTCTGATATTGCCCAGTTCCCCGTTCATGATTGCCTTGAACCTCATGTCGATGGCAGCCCCCGGCAAGCCGGTGCGAATCGCAGGCGGCGTTGCGCCGCGGCGCCTCAGCAGGCCGCCCTCCCGCTCACCGCTGGTTCCGAGGTCCGCGCCGCCTCACTGTTATTCTGAACTTTGTGCCTGGTCCTGAACAAATCAGTCCGCCCCGTTCTTCGACGGCACAAACAGGAGCGCCAACCGCCCGGTCCGTCCTCTTTGCCACGCCGCAGAATGCCTGGACTTTGCTTCTGCTCGTGTTCTTCTCAGTCTTCGGCGTTGCGCTTTTTTCCCCCTCGCTGCTCGATGACGCCGACGCGACGCACGCTCAGGCAGCCCAGCATATCGTGTCCAGCGGGGACTGGGTCACGCTGTATGTGAACGGCATCCGCTATCTCGAGAAACCACCGTTGCCGTACTGGATGGTCGCTGTCGGCTACCATCTTTTCGGCTTCAACGTTTTCGCGACCCATCTGCCCATGGCGCTTGGCGTGCTCGGATGCGCCATTCTCGCCTGGTTCTGGAGCCGCCGCGCGTGGGGCGATCACGGTGCCTTCTATGCTGCGCTGGCGATGCTCACGAGCCTCGGTGTTTGGTTCTGGACGCGCTTCCTCATTCCCGAATCGATCCTCACCTTTTTTCTCCTCCTCGCCCTGTTCAGTTTCCTCACCGGCCTTGAAGACCGCAAGCCGCTGCGCTTCTACATTGCCTACGGCTCCATCGCGCTGGCTCTGCTGGCCAAAGGGCTCATCGCTCCGGTGTTCTTCGCAGCCGCAGTCATTCCTTACCTCGCTCTGACGGGCGAGTGGCGCCGCTGGCGCGAATTCCGGCTCTTCACCGGATTGCTGCTCTTCCTGGCAATCGGCGCGCCGTGGCACATTCTCGCCGGCTTGCGGAATCCCGGCTACGGCCATCCTGTCGGCACCGTGCCGACACCGGGCCACGTCCACGGCTTCTTCTGGTTCTATTTCATCAACGAGCACTTTTTGCGTTTCCTCGGGAAGCGCTATCCGGACGATTACAACCGCCAGCCATTTCTGATCTTCTGGCTCGGACAACTTGTGTGGCTTTTTCCGTGGAGCCTTTTTGTGCCCGTGGCCATGCGCCGCGCCTGGCGCAATCGCCATCTGTTTGCCTCGGATCTCCGCTCTGAGTCGACCAATACGATCCAGTTTCTCGATCCGCGGCTAACGGCTCGCGAATCGTCGCAGCTGGCCGCGCGCCTGCGCTTTCGCGCGCGCACCAGCCTGCTGCTCGGCATCTACACGGCTTTCGTTCTCCTCTTCTTCGCGGTTTCCACCAATCAGGAGTACTACACCTGGCCCGTATACCCGACAGCTCTCATGCTGATCGCCGGAGCGCTCGCCACCGTCGAGGAATCGCCCGAACCGCGGCACCCTTCGGCCGCCTGGCTCAGCGGCGCGCACATCTTTTTCGTGGTCATCGGTGTTGCCGTTGCGGGTGTGCTCGGCTGGGGGCTGTGGCAGTCGCGCCATCTGCCTTTCGTGGCTGACGTGGGCACGCTGATGGCGCACCGCGGCGTGGGCGACTACTCGCTCGCTACCTCACACTTCTTCGATCTCACCGGCCCCGCGTTCGCCTCGCTCCGATTCCCCGCGGTGCTCGCCGCGCTCGCATTTCTCCTGGGACCGATTGCCGCCTGGCGACTGCGCCGCCGCGGTCATGCTTTCGAGGCTACCGTGACAACGGCTTTCACCGTCGGCATGATTCTCATCGCCGCGCACATCGCGCTGGTGCGTTTTGAGCCGCTGCTTTCGTCACGGGCGATGGCCGACACCATCAATCGCATCGTGGCCGAGCCGGGCAACGGCGACGCGCAGATCCTCCTCTATGGCGACCAGTCCGACGGCTCGTCGATCCCGTTTTACACCCGCCGCCAGGTGCTGCTGGTGCACGGCAGCCGCTCGTACTTTCAGCCTGATCCCGAGGAAGACCCCCACGAGCTGTTTGGCTCGTCGATGATCTG
Source organism: Acidobacteriaceae bacterium (assembly GCA_036521315.1). GTDB lineage: Bacteria > Acidobacteriota > Terriglobia > Terriglobales > Acidobacteriaceae > Palsa-343. Next base: position 28,169 of record DATDHZ010000107.1, on the reverse strand, counting down.
GGGCTCCGATTATCCTGACGCGCCGCGCATCTTCCTCAGCGATCAGGATCTGCTGCGGCTCTGGGGCCACGGGCCGCGCCATTTTCTCTTTGTGCCGGGCGATTTCCACCACCACGTCGAGCGATTGCTGGGCGCGCGGCTGGTTCCGGTTCAGGAGCTTTCCGACAAGACGCTGTATACCGATCGGCCGCTGTAGATCCATCCGGCCGGCAATGCCTCAGGATTCTTCTGGCACGCTGCTCCGCGAGCGCTGTGCCCGCCTCAGTGCAGTTGCTGCATCTGCATACCTTCCGGAATCCTGAGCTCGAACTGATCGTCGGTCAGCGTCGTGTTGACGCGCAGTTTTTGCAGCGTAATCAGAATCTGCTGCTCCTGCAGTGGCCATTTGATCGTGATGGTACCCGGAAACCGTTCGCTCCCGAATGTCTGCAGCGGCCCATAGATCGCCTGCGTCTGCACCTGGCCGTCGGGGCCGTAAATGTCTTCCTCGACGGGTCGCAGGTCGATGCGGCTGAAGCGAATCACCCGCCGGATGAGCAGAATATTGCTGGTACCCTGCCGGTCCGATACAGCCAGCAAATAATCGGGGCGCAGCACCAGCTTGCGCGTTTTCGGATCGACGACTGTAGTGGTGTCGCCGGTGACCGACAGCAGATCGTCCGGCTCAATCTTTGGAATCACCATCGAATCGACAAACATGTAGGGACGCATGTTCTCGATAGAATTGGACGACGGCTGGCTGATGCTGTTCGCGCCTTCAATGGCTTTACCCTTCGGCGGAATGACCAGTTTGAAGGTTTGCCCGTCGCTGGCCATGTCGAACGCCACCGTGTGCACCACAGGGAGATACCCAATCACGCGCAGGGACTCCGGCTTGCGCAGAAAGATGTACCCGCTGAAGGGCGCGATGGTCTTTTCGCTTCCCTTGAGCGTCCCGCCTTCGGTCGCGGTGAATGTGACGCCGGCAAAGAGCGAATGAATCGCGTCGTACTGCTTGTTGACGATGTCGACCAATTGAGTGGGCGGAGCCGCCAGCACGTTCTCCGGCAGTTTCGCCTGCGGCACCTTGCGGGTATGCCAGAGGCACCCGTTGAGCGCCGGCAGCGCCAGAGTCATCATCGCCAGGAATGCGTTGCTCCGATGCTTTCGCTTCCGCTGCATTCGTTCAGCTCGGCACATTGCGTGTAGTACGGCCAGGGCCGGCCGTGAGTTCGTTCGCCCAACATCGGCCGGCTTCGCCCCCCATCACGGCGTGCCACCCTGCTGCCGCACGGCGCGCCGGTATTCTTCCACATCCCTGGCATGCTGCTCCAGCGTCGTGGAGAAACGCGACTGCCCGGAGGGGTCGGCGCCGGCCGCCACAAAGTACAGATAGTCGGTCTGCGCAGGATGCATGGCAGCCGTCAGCGACTTGATGCCAGGATTGCAGATCGGGCCGGGTGGAAGGCCCGCATGACGATAGGTGTTGTAAGACGAGTCCGAGTCCAGATCGGATTGATAGACCGTTCCCCGGTAGCGCCCTTCCAGCAAGGCCGCATAAATGACCGAAGGATCCGTCATGAGCGGCATATTCTTCTCCAGGCGGTTGTCGAAAACGCTGGCCACCAGAGGCCGCTCGCTGTCGATGGGCGTCTCCTTTTCCACCAGAGACGCCAGCGTCACGACCTGGTGATCGTCGCTGGCGAGGCCGATTTGCTGGGCGACCTGGCGGAAGCGCCGCACCATCGTCGCTATCATCTCATCCGGCATCGTGTGCGGCTGGAACGAATAGGTGTCCGGAAACAGATAGCCTTCGACACTGGGCGCCGTTTTGTCCAGGTCCGCGATCAACGCGATATTTTGTTTGGCCGCGGCAACGAACGCGGTTTTCGATCCGAGTCCTGCCGACTCAAGCCGCGCAGCAATGTCGTAAATGTTCGATCCTTCCGGAATCGTGACTTGAATCTTGTAGACGTCTCCGCGCCGCATGCGGTCCCACACTTCGGTCATGGGCGCGGGGTGGTCGAAGCGATAGGTTCCCGCCTTGAGCGTGCGGCCGCGAATCACGTACAGCCCCAGAAACGCGTCTTTGCTGCGGATGATGCCCTGCTGCTTGAGCTGCCCGGCAATCTGCATGGTGGACATACCGGGACTGATGTCCACGAAGGTTTCTGTTCGCGGTCCGGCCGGGACCAGCAGCGCAAACGCCGCCACGCCAACGGCCGCGAGAACCAACAATACGAGCAGGAGAAGAAAGCGTCGTAACAAGTCCGGGAACCCTTGCCGTTTGATTCCTCTATCTGATTGTAAGATGCGCCATTTATCTTCGCATGGAGGCAGCGAGGCCTGCCTGCCGCAACGGATCGCGCCCTCCTGTACGCCGGTTCCGGCAGCCTGTACCCTGTCCTGTGGAACCGCGCCTGCTCGGCCTTGATTTCGGCAATCGCCGCATCGGCGTCGCTGTCTCCGATGAGCTGGGCCTCACCGCTCAGCCGGTGCTCACTCTGGTTCGCAAAAACACGAAACTGGACCTGAAGTCGCTCGGGCGTTTGCTGCGGAAGTTCGGCTGCGAGGCCATCGTGCTCGGCAATCCGCTTTACCTTTCCGGCGACCTGAGCCCGCAGGCCGCAAAAACGCAGGCGTTCGCCGAGACCCTCCGCGAGGCCTTTGCCCTGCCGGTTCACCTGTGGGACGAGCGGCTCACATCGGCTGAGGCCCATCGTCACCTGCACGCGGCAGGGCGGCCGCTTTCGGGGCATCGCGCGGTTGTCGACCAGGTGGCTGCCGTATTGATCCTGCAGAGTTTCCTCGATGCCCGCCGGGCCCGAACCGGCATCGTATAATCGAGGCAGAGGCGGTAACCCCAGCCTCGCAGGCCTAAACTCTCTTTTTACCGGGAGTTACCCGCTCTGTCGCGGCATGAGCGATGCGCATTGGAAGCCACGCGGCTTCCTCGCATTTTTATTGCCCAAAGCGGAAGTGCACGGCAAAGGATCATTGCATGCCCGAACACATCAAAAAGAAGCTTCAGGAAGAGATCAGGCAGCTCGAGCATGAGCTGGCGCACGAGCTTCCTGCGGAGATCAAGAAGGCCGTCGCCATGGGCGACCTCAGCGAGAACGCCGAATATCACATGGCCAAGCAGCGCCAGGACTTCGTCAACGCGCGCCTCGGACAGTTGAAGAAGCGGATGGCCGAGCTGGCACTGGTGAACCTGGCCAACATTCCTCGCGACCGCGCTGCCTTCGGGTCCACCGTGCTTGTCTACGATACCGCCAAGGATGAGAAAATCGAGTACAGGCTGGTCACCAGCGAAGAGTCGGACGTCAGCAAAGGGCTCATCTCGACCACCTCACCGATTGGTAAGGCGCTGGTCGGCAAGCAAGTGGGAGATATGGCCACGGTGGTCACTCCCAGTGGCAACCGCGAGCTGGAGATCCTGAAGCTGGCCACGATTCACGAAACCGAGAGCGAAGCCGCAACGCAAACCGGAAAGTAGAGGCCGCATGGCCCCGGAACCCTCGCCCGACCATCAGTCCCGACACACCTGGACGAGTGCCTTTGGGCGCGCGTGCGGCGTGGTTCTGCAGGCAATTGTCGACGGGCTCTCGCTCACCCGTATCTCGCCCAATGCGCTGACCTTTATCGGGCTGCTCATCAACACGACCGCCGCAATTCTGTTTGGATTTGCCAACGCTCATAACTACGGCCGCATGTTCTTCTATGCGGGGCTGGTGATCATCGGCGCCGGGATCTTCGACATGGTGGATGGCCGCGTCGCGCGCCAGACCCACCAGGTCACCGTCTTCGGAGCATTCTTCGACTCGGTCATCGACCGCTACTCCGATGTCGTTCTCTTCTTTGGATTGCTGGTCTTCTACGCCCGCGGCAACCGCCTCTTCTACGTCTTTCTCGCGGCATTTGTCATGATCACCTCGCTGATGGTCAGCTACACGCGCGCCCGCGCCGAAGCGCTGATCGGCAGTTGCAAGGTCGGATTCATGGAGCGGCCGGAGCGCGTGGTGCTCATCATTCTCGGCGCGCTCTTCAATCGCTGGGGCGTGATGGCGCCGGTGTTGTGGGTGCTGGCCGTGATCTCCACCGTCACCGTGGTCCATCGCATCCGCTACACCTGGCAGCAGACGCGCCATCTCGCGCCAATTCGCGAAGTGCAGCACGTTCTGCAAACCGTTCCGCAGCCGTCCGCGCCCGAACCTCGCCGCGACCTGCCCGCCACGAACGCACCCAACGCGTAGCTCGCGCTTACCCGGCGCTCAGTCCTTAAAGATTCCCTTCGGACACATCACATGCACGCCCACGTTCCCATCCACCAGCTGCGTGATGTCCACATCCGCTGCCACGCTGGTCAGCATGTAGGCGTCGTCGCGTGACAGGTGCTTCTCGGTGACCAGGAAATCGATCATGTTGCGGACCGCCATCTCCGTTGCCGTCTTCAAATCCGGGCTGAATCCCATGCTGATGTAGTAGCCCGGCGTCTCGGCGCGCGGCCACAGCAGATGCTGGTCTTTGTGGATGATCAAGCGGAATGTGCCCGTCAGGAAGGTCTCCATCGCCGTGATGTCCACCTCGCCGTTACCCTGCCCCGCGTGTCCGTCGCCCGCTTCGAAGAGCGCCCCCTTCGCATGCACCGGTAGGAATAGCTTCGTGCCGGCCACTAGCTCTTTGTTGTCCAAGTTGCCGCCATGCATCCACGGCGGCGCGCTGTTGTAGCGGCCAGCCGACTCGGGCGGGGCATCGCCCATGCTGCCGAAGAACGGATGAAGCGGAATGTCGATGCCCAGGCTGAAGTGGCCGATCATCTTCTCGCGATCGAGCGGAATGATCTTGCTGCGGCCGTAGGGGAAATCATCGGGCAAAAATCCCCGACCCGCGCCAAACCCGTTGCACGCGAAGGGCGCGTCGATGTCGATCTTGAGGATGTCGACTTCGAGCACGTCGCCCGGCTCCGCTTCCGCGATCGCAACCGGCCCGGTCAGAATGTGCCCGCCGGGGCCCTTGTCCTTGACCTGATCGTAGATGGGCTGGTTGTACGCAGGAATGTCCGCGGCCGGGACGCCCTCCTTCTCGAGGCGGTCGTTCGACCCGCAGGTCGAGAGCGTCTGGATGCGCAGGGTGTCCCCCGAATGCACCGTCAGGACTGGCTTGGCCTGCGCCCAGTAATATCCCCACGCCACCGTCGCTGGAGTGGCCGGCAGGAACACGGGCTCCTGCGCTCCTGCCACCCCCGTGAACAGCAATGCCGCAATTGCCGCAGCCGCCCGTCTCATGCCGACCCTCCATTTCGTGATTCTGCAATCCAAGCTCGTGCGCGCCTTCAGTGCAGCTGCTCCAGGCGCGAATTCAAATACTCCTGGAACACGGCCCACTTCTCCTGGCGCGGATCGCCCTCAGGCCCGACGCGCCGGCCCAGTTCCTGAGCCTCGCCGCTCCGCCCAAACTCCGGCCACACCGGCAATTCCGCTCCGTTCGGGTTCCCCGTCTTCACAAACTGCGCCCAGTATCTAATGATCGCGCGCGACAGGACGGCATCCCCGGGCCGGGCAATCCAGGTCGCCCAGTAATGGCGGCTGAGAAACATCTCCTCTTCGCTGTGAAACGCTCCCAACTCCGCAAACGGCCCCTGCCCGAGATAGGTGAAGTGGTAGAGATACGCGTGCTGCCCGACGTTGCTCGCATCCTTCGCCAGCAGCCACGAGCCGAATCCAAAATCGTAATCCGTGTACATGGTGCGAAACACCAGAGGCACGTCGGCATCCGTGTGCGCGGGATATTCCCGTAGCACCTGCTCCGCCAGCGGACCAAATTTCTTCTGCGCCCATGCGCGGTAGGCCGCGGCTGTCTTCGGCCACCAGGAATGGCCGCCGACCATGGGACTGACAAAGATCGACACTTCGGCGTCATTGCTGCCCACCAGCACCGCGACCTTCGCCTGCTCGCTCTTCGCGAACGCCACTGCCGGTTGCTGCGGCAGGACCCACCCATCCACCGCGGGCCCGAAATCAAGAGCATCGTCTTTCGCCGCCGCTGCGAAGATTCGATCGGCAGGCAGCGCTCGCAGCGCCACTAACCGTTCGGATCCCGCTGGCGCGCCTGAATCCTTTGCCAGCCCTGCGTCGGCCGCTTCGAGTTCTCGCAGCGCAGGATCCACGCCATCCACGCAAACCCCGCTTTCCATGATGGCCCCGCGAAAGAGCCCAGCCGCGAGAGGCGAGGTCATCAGGTCGCAGACATCGAGCGCACCGGACGACTCACCGCCAATGGTGACCTGCGTGGGATCGCCGCCAAACGCGGCGATGTTCCGGCGCACCCATGCCAGCGCAGCCATCTGATCCAAATGCCCGTAGTTGCCGGAAACATGCTGCGCCGATTCCCGATCGAGTTCAGGCGAGGCGTAGAACCCAAACACGCCCAGCCGGTAATTGAAGCTCACCACCACGATGCCGTGCTGCGCGAGAGCCTCTCCCAACGGCGGCCACTGGCCCGACCCTTCGACATTTCCGCCGCCATGCACCCAGACAAACACCGGCAACGGCTTCTGCGGATGCAACTCCGGCGTCCACACATTGAGGTAGAGGCAGGCCTCATCGGTGCGCATCTTTTGGATGCCCATCATCTCCGGCAGCCACGGGCTGGGCGCCTGCGGACACGCCGGTCCCCACTCCTTCGCATCGCGCGCGCCTTCCCAGTGTGGCGGACGCTGCGGGGCTCTCCATCGCAGCGGACCCACCGGCTGCGCGGCAAAGGGAATCCCGAGAAACTCACCGCCTTTCGGCAGAGCCGTGTTCGCCGAGCCGCGCACTGCACCGCTTTCGACGGTAACCAAAGGCGATGTGTTGAGTTCCGAAGGCGTTCCGATCCAGGCCGTCATCATCAGAGCCGCAGCAGCCAACCGCCAGAAGATCATCGCCAAACTATACCCGACCCGGCCCGATCGGCCGGAGCCCTACTCGTGCCGCGCGATCAGTCCCAGGTCCGTTATTCCGTTCACGAAAAATTGCATGGCCAGCGCGACCAGCAACAGCCCCATGATGCGGACCAGAATGCGAATGCCCGTCTCGCCCAGCAGCCTTCGCAAGCGGTCGGCGGCATTCAACACGACGAAGCTCACCGCCGACGTGACCCCAATCGATCCCAGGATCGCAAGCATCTGCCAGCGGTTCGGCGCCTGGCCCACCAGCACCATCACGCTCGAGATGGCGCCCGGCCCGGCCAGCATGGGAATGCCCAGCGGGACGATGCCGGCGTCTTCCTTGGCGGCTGCTTCCTGCGTCTCGCCGGTTGACTCCTGCGTGGGCGACCGCTTCGCCTCGAGCATGTCGATGCCGATGAGCAGCAGGATCAGCCCGCCGGCAATCTCAAACGCCGGCAGCTTGATGCCGAACAGGCTGAAGATAAACTGCCCGGCCAGCGCAAAGGAGGTGAGTACGATGCAGCAGGTCAGCGCGGCTTTCCATGCCATCCGCGTGCGCCGCTGCGGGTCCACGCCCGAGGTGATCGCGATGAACGACGGAATGGCCGCAAACGGATCGACGAGAAAGAAGATGGAGCTGAGCGCCAGCAGAGAGAAGCGCACATAGGTCGAGTGCAGCGCTTCTTCGGCCGCAGTCGCCGGCGATACCAGCATCGCCGCCAGGGCATGCGGTTCGCCCAGCGCTTTCACATGGACCAGAAACTCCGCCGCCTCGCGCACTCTCTGACTCTATCCCACTTCTCCCGAACGCCCGTTTGGTTGCCCACCAACAAGTGCTCCGAGCGGGCCGCCGGCGCGCACGTCCGCCCCGAAAGCGATGTACACAATGCCATGGGAAAACCTGCTCCCTGGCCGCGCCGGAAGTTCCTGATGGCGATTGGTTGCCCTGTGGATTTTCAGCGGCCAAAAGGCTCATCTTCAGCAACTTACGCGGAGTTCGGGCCTTTTGGAACCGGACATGCGATAACTCACCAGGCGCGGCTGCCGGTTTATCTCTCGATGCTTCCTTTCATCCGGAACGCGCCGCCTCCCCAGTCGCATGCTGCCCAATCTCGCGACCGCGCGGAGCCACAGCAACTCAAGCGGTTCACAACACAAGAGGAGAATAAATGCCCGTGGTTGTCCCAAAAGAACCCATCGATCGACGAAGCGGTTATCCGTCCATTCTGCTCGCGAGCGACCGGGAACGTCTGGGCAGTTCCCTGCAGCACTCGCTCCGCGAACAGGGATTTGAAGTTCACTTTGCCGGCGACTACTCGAGACTCGACGCCCATCTCGACCGGCAGGCTTTCGACCTGGTGCTGCTCGAAGTTACAGGAGAATATGCAGTCGAGTCGGCGGTCGCGACGGCTTTGCGCGTGAAGCGGGCCCGTGCCGACCAGCTCGTCGGCTACATTGCCGATGCCTCGCTCGACGCAAGCGGACTCGCCGGCGACGGCATCTTCCCGCGCAGTGAAGCCCGTCTGCCGCAGGCGCTCCGCAGCTTCCTCGCCGATACGGCATCCGGCGTCGGCAGGTCGGGGGATTCTGACTCAGGTCAGTCTGCGGAAATGCCCTGATTCACAGGCTGACGCTTTTTCTTTTCAAGTGAGAGGTTCACCCGGCGCATTTTCCGCCAGGTGCATGGCGGCGCCCCATGGGACCGGGTCAGCGACCGGCTCCCAGGGCGCCGCGCTCGTTGAAGGTCCCAGCGATCCGAAGTCGGGTGACCACGCCGGCAAGCGACGGCCTGGCGCGGCTTCGGCGGCGATGGACTCTTCCGCTTCTGTCGTCCGGTACAGTGCCACGGCTGCGCTGATCGCTCCGAAGGTATACCACGTGGTGCGATACAGATCGTGCCCGGAGTACCCAGCGAACAGCAGCAGGATTACGGTCAGCGTGCATGCGCCGCCGAATCCTGCGATCACGGGATCCTCGTCTGCGCGGTCGCGATAACGCTTCGCCAGCGACCGATTGAGCCGCAACAGCACGAAAACGTATCCGCCGAAGGTGATGACGCCCAGCAGGCCGAGCTCGCCGATGGTGATGAAGTACAGCGAATGCGCGTTGAGATAGACGCGCGGCCGCACCGGCCAGTACTTCTCGCCATTCGCATCCGTGTAGTTGTTCGGCCCCACGCCGGTCAGCGGATTGTGCAGGAACATCTGCACGCCGCCCTGCCAGCTCAGCAGCCGATCCGTATACGATTCGTCGTGATCGCGGCTCTTCACGGATTCGTACCGCAGCTTGTATTGCTGGGGAATCGCAATCCAGAAGAGCGGCAACGCGACGGCCAGAGCGGGCAGGAACTTCAGGTTCTGCTTTTTGCGGAAGACCACCATGAACATCAGCAGAAGAAAGGCGAAAAACGCGGTACGCGCGCCGGTCGAGACCACCGTTACCAGCGCGATGCTGAAGCAGGCCAGGGCGTAGAGGCGGGTCGGCTTCGGGTTGCCTTTCACCATCAGCAGAAACATGAGCGGCATCGCGGCCACCATGGTCAACGCCAGGGAATCGGCGTCGCCGGCGGAGCTGGTCAGGCCGACTGCGCGATCGATGCCCATGGTGAAATCGCGCACCCCATGCAGGTAGTCCCACACAGCGCTGCCGCCCAGCCACGCGACCAGCCCGATCACAAGGACCACCACCTTGCGGATCTGCTCCTTTTTATGGAGCAGCGCAACCAGCATCAGGTGGTAAAGAACGATTTCGAGAAAGGCGACGTCGGCCATCACCGAGTTCGACCGCCAGAAGGCAAACAGCGTCGACGCCAGCATCGCCCCGTAGAACGCCAGCAGCCATCGAGTGACGGGAGGGAATCGCAGACGGCAATGGTGCGCGGCAAAGGATACGACCAGGACGACGCCGAGCACACGCTCCAGGTGCAGGATGGCGAGCGGCGGGTACAGCTCGCCGGGCTGGATCTCGTAGGCCGCCATGAAGGCCAGCAGCCCGTAGAACGGGTCGGACAGGCCGCGCACCGCCAGCCACAGAATGACCACCACGCTGATGGCTGCGATCGCCGCGTGCATGTGCCGACACTCTCCCGAATGGGGTGAGATGCATGTCTCGTGCCGATTCGGACGATGTTGTGGAATTTCTCTGATGGCCTGTGGCGTGCAAGATGCCGAAGTAGTGAAAGACCACATGGACCCTGCCCCTGTCTCCGCCTCTTCCCCCAGAGTTTCGGTGGTGATTCCCACGTTCAACCGCTCCGCGCTGCTGCGCGATGCGATTGAGAGCGTGCGGGCGCAGAGTTTTCGCGACTTTGAAATCATCGTCGTCGACGATGGGTCCACCGACGGCACGGCCGCCTGGCTCGGGTTGCAGGCTGACATCCGAGCAGTGTTTCAGGGTGGCGGGGGCGTCACGCGGGCGCGCAATACCGGCATCCACGCTGCCCGGGGCGAGCTGATCTGCTTCCTCGATTCGGACGATCTGTGGGAGCCTGAGAAGCTGGCGCGCCAAATTGCGTATTTGGATGCGCATCCGGAATGCGGTCTGGTGGCCACTGAAATCACCGCTTTCAACGAGCGCTGCCTGGTTCCCGGCCGCGGCAAAGCCGCTCAGTACCACATCCGCACCGGCAACGTAGCCCGCGACCTGCTGTTTGCCAACTGGATCCAGACGTCGACGGTGATGGTGCGCCGGGCCTGCCTCGAGGCGGTCGGCCTTTTTGACGAGGAGGTCGGCAACTTCGGCGAGGACTGGCACCTCTGGGTGCGCATCGCCACGCGCTACCCGGTCTGGTTCATGCCCCAGCCCCTCGTCCGCTACCGCGTACACGATGCCGGCCTGACCGGCGCGCAGCCGGAGGCGCAGTTCCGCTCGCTCCTGCGGATTCTGGACAAGCTCGCCGCCATCGAGCCCTTCCGCGGCGAGCCGTGGCTCATCGCGGAAGCCCGCTACAACATCTGCGTGATTCGCGCCTGGCGCAACGCCCAGGCCGGCGAGCGTTCCCTGGCTTTTGAAAAGCTCGCCCTGGCCCGGCGTCAGCTGCTCTTTCCGTGGCGCGCATGGCTGGCCACGCTGCGTTTGATCCTGCGCGGATACCCGTCGCCCACGCGCGCGAGGGCGGCGGCGTGAGCGGAGACGTCAGCATCGTCATCCCGGTCTATAACCGCGCCGATCTGCTGCCGCGCTCCATCGAGAGCGTACTGGCGCAGACCACGCCGGCCCGCGAGATCATTGTCGTGGACGATGGATCGGGGGATGGCAGCGCGGACGTAGCCAGCCGCTACGGCGGCAGGGTGCAGGTCATCCGCCAGCAGAACCAGGGCGTGGCCGCGGCGCGCAATGCGGGGATTCGCGCGGCATCCTCGGAATGGGTCGCCTTCCTCGACGCCGACGATGCTCTCCTGCCCCAGGCGATCGAGAGCAATCTCGCCTGCGCCACCGCTCATCCAGAGGCAGGGGTCATCTACGGCAATGCCGTCGTCGTCGATCCCGAGGGGCGCGCCGAAAGCCTCTTCCTCGATGGCAAGCCTCCGGCGGAGGGCTGCGTCTTCGACCGCCTCCTCAACTCCGGCTTCATCAATTGCTCGGCCGTGATGGTGCGCCGCCAGGCTCTGCTCGATGTTGGTCTCTTTCGCGCGGGCATGCGCCACGCCGAGGATTACGAGCTGTGGCTGCGCATGGCGCGCCACTGCGAGTTCGCCCTGGTTGCTGAGCCCATCGCCGTTTACTATCGTCAGCCTTCCGGCCTGAGCCTCAACCACCTGGGCATGGCGCGTGGGGAAGTCAGCATCTGTGCGGAGTTATTGCGCCAGCCCCTGACCGCCGGGCAGCGCCACTCCGTGCGTTGCCGGATGGCGCGGAACCTCTTCGACATCGCGTGGGAGCTGCGCAACAACGACCCGGCCGCCGCGGTCCACGCATCGCTCCGCAGCGTGCGGATGAATCCGGGCCGGACGGTTGCGTGGAAGCTGCTCGCAGCCAGCGCCGCTGCCTGGGCAACGCATCTGGTGCGAGTGCCCGGAACTCTGGCCGCGAAGAGCGCGAAATAAGCGCGTCCCCAACTAATCGGCTTCCGATACGCTGGGCCGCTGGAGGAATAAGCCTCCCGTCAGCCGATCAGCGCCGAACCAGCGGAATTCGAGACCCCAGACGGCGATGCCGAAGGTCACCGTCGACAATCCGCCGACGAGAATCAGTGACGGATACGTGGGACGCAGCCAGAATCGCGTGATGGCCAGCGGCACGACCAGGCACCCAGCGGTGCGCAGCAGCGTGGGCAGGCTCACGGCCCAGTAGTCGCGGACGCTGAGGCCGAGGCGCTTTTCGATGAGCACCGGCTGCACGAGCGTCCGCACCACCACCGCGGGAATCAGCGTGCCGAGGGCGATGCCGATCATGCCGAAAGGCCGCGCGAGCAGGATGCTGAGCGCCAGGTTAGCCACGGCTTCGGCTCCGTTGAGCGCCGCGTAGTACTTCTGATTGAACGTGACGTAGAAAGCGTTGATCGTCGTGCTCTGCGACGCGTCGAAGAAGACGGCGCAGGCCAGGATCACCAGCACCGGGTAGGCATCGACATACTGCGTGCCCATCCATCGCTGGATGAACGCGTGTCCCCAGGCGATCAGCCCGAACAGCACGAAGCCGGAAACCACGAGGCCGACGCGCGTCCCCATGAGGAGGCTGCGGCGCACCCCCTGTTCATCGCGGACGCTCTGCTGCATGGCCAGCACCGGCCCGATCACGCCGGTGATCGCGGCGACCCCGTCGATGTAATACATCACCAGCGTGGTGGCGATGTTGTAGTGCGCCAGCGCGACCAGTCCCACAAAAAAGGAGACGGTGATGGAGTCAGTCTGCAGGCGCACCCGGTCGGCCAGCTGGCCAAACAAGACGGGAAAGCCGAAGCGTATGAGATTCCCGCCGGTCTCGCGCCGGTACCGCGCTCGCAGCACATGCAGAAACGGGTAGCGCCACTTGGTGGCCGCGATTACCAGCACATTGGTCGGCATGGTCGCGGCCGCGCTCACGATGGCCAGCGCCAGCACCCCGTAGTGCATGCGCAGCACAATCACGGTGAGGATGGCGCGCAGGATGAGCGACAGCATCAGCAGGCCGGAGGTGATCTCAAATTGCGAGCCGGCGTTCAGCGTCCCGAAATGCACGCGCAGGGGAAACGATGTCGCCGTAGAGAGGCCGACGACCAGAATGACTCCGCCAATGAGCCAGGAATGATAAAAATGTGCGGCACTCAACGCCAGCACCACGCTGGCCAAGGCGAGGATCAGGCCGCAGCTGCCAAAGATAGCCAGGCCGGTGGAGTAGACCCGCTGCGTCTCTTCGTGCTCCTGGCGGCCGAGCGAGTAGGAAACATGCGTGAACACCGCGGCCGACATGCCCAGATCGAGCAGGCTGTAGTAGCCGATGAAGGCGTAGGCCAGCGCCCAGATGCCGTACTGCCTCGGCCCCAGGGAATGCACGATGAACGGCGTGAGCAGGAAGCCGATGACCGTGGACAGGCATAACTGGGCGACGCGGCTCGTCGACCCGCGCACCAGGCCGGCCACCGACCACAACTTTGGCTTTGCATCGGCAGACGCCGTTCCCGCCGGGCGATTGCTCACTCAGTTCCTCAGGGCAGAGAGAATGCACTTGGATGTCCATCCATGCCCGGCAGGGGCTGGCGTTTGCCCGCCGCGATGCGCAGGTTTTTGCGCACCTTCTTCACCACGGCGGTCCGCGTCTTTCTCAATGCAGGCCGAGCCGGGCCAGGACGCCGCAAACAAAAGAGCGCAGCCGAAGCTGCGCTCTGCATGGGAGGTGAAGTTCTCTACTGGCCGCACTGCTTCCTGTAGCTGCCGAGCTGCACCAGCGCGGTCGAATACGGGCCGCAGACCACGCTCTGCTTCGCGAACGTGTCCTGCAGGTTGAGCCCTTCCGCTCCGGTTCCGGTTCCCGACGACAGATCCTGCGCCGCCACCGGTGTTCCGCACGACCAGTGCTGTCCGGGCTGCACGGTGGTATCGGCAGAAGGCCACATGTCCCCCTCGTTGCCGATGACCGCGCAGTACTGCGCCGCCGTAAACGTGTTGTTGCTGTACGTGATCGACGGCTGCGCGGCGCCGTTGAAATAGAGTGCGACATTGAATTTCGGCCCGCTCACGGTGAAGGTGTTGCCGCTCACCGTGCCGCTCACACCCTGCGTGATGTTGGTGAAGTCAATGCCGTTCGCCTCGCAATCGGTCCCGCTCACGGTGATGACATTTTTCGAGATGGTCCAGCCCGTGAGCGCCGGAACCGAGTTGCCTTCCGCGTTCATGGTCGAAGGATTGGTGGCCGACGTAATGTACTGCTTGATGCGGATGCCGTCGGAACCGGTCAGTTCGCAGCCGTTGTACTCGGAGTTGTTGGCCTCTTCGTGCACGTTCATCGTGTTGCCGCTGATCGTGAAGCCGGAAGCCTCGGCATCGACGCCGCGGCCGCGGCCGCTGATCTGATTGCCGGATACCACCTGGCCGTCGACGAGGATGGTCACGCCATAGTCGTTCGAGTAGTAGCTGCTCAGCGTGATCACATTATTCGTGATCCGGGAGTTTTGGTTCGTGTCCAGAATGGCGCCCTGGGGCGTGCCATTGAAGGTGTTGTCGGTGATCGTGTCTCCCTCGGTCACGGTCAGGCCGTCGTTCCAGTAGAGCGCCACGCCCTGGAAGTTCACTCGCGCCAGTTCCGGTATCTGGCCCGGCTTCTGTATGTTCGTCACATTGTCGTTGATGGTGTTGTTTTTGATCACCCAACCGCCGCCCGGGTAGTCACCGTAAATCGCCCGCGAGCCGGTCGTCTCCACCGTGATGGTCAGATCGGAGAGGGTGCCGGCGGTTACGTTAGTGCCCTGGCCCACCCAGATGGCCGGCGTGAATCCGGCCGAATTGGCCGCCTGCACGATCTTTCCGTTCGTGATCGTGGGCGCCTCATGATGCCCGGTGCCCTGGCAGGACGACGCAGGCAGCTGGTTGTACCAGTTGTCGCAGATGCTGATGGCCGGCACCACGGAACCAGACGCTCCGTAGGTGATGGTCTTGCCGTTCAGGTTCAGCGTCACGTTGTTGGCGTTGATGGCGAATCCCTGCGTCGTGCAGGTAACGTCCTTCGCGAGATAGTAGCTGCCGGTTTTGTTGATGGCCTGGCATTGGGTGAGCGCCGTGCCCGTGGGCGACGGGCCGCTCGCCTGCGCGACCACATCCAGCGAGTAAGCTTCCTGGCTCACAGAACCTTTGCTGTCGGTCACGCGAAGCGAGAGCGCCGCGTCGCCGGTTTTGTTGGCGGCGCCCGCGATCGTGCCGCCGCTGGAGAGGCTCAGCCCCGCCGGCAGCGAGCCGGACGCGATCGACCAGGTATAGGGAGCGGTGCCGCCAGTGGCATCCACCGTCGCGGCATAGGTCTTGCCCACGGTCGCATTGGGCAGGGCGCCGGTGACGATGGCCAGCCCCGCTACATATTTGAACGCGTTGTTCAGTGAGGCCACCGTGTTGCTCGGTGTGACAACTTCCACCGTATAGGTGCCCGGCGCCATCGCAGGCAGAGTGGCTTTGATGCTGGAACCCGACGGAACGCTGACGCTCGTCGCCGTCTTTCCGCCGACCTTCACCTGCGAGCCGGAAACGAAGTTCGCACCGCTCAGCGTGACAGAAGCCGCATGATCGGCACTGCCGCTCCCGGGGCTCACGGCTGAAATCTGCGGTGTTGGCGGGGGCGGCGCCGTGGAATTGACATACTTGAAGACGTATCCCGTGCTCGCTTCGTTGGTCGAGGAATCCATCGCCGCGACCTGGACCTCGCCGGCCGCGTGCTTCGGCGCGATCACCACGGCTGAGGTCGCGCTCAGGCTCTTCATCGCTGCCTGCGCGGCTCCAAACCACACTGTCATGCCGGATTTAAATCCGGTGCCGGTCAGGGTGACGCTCGTCGTGCCGCTGGTAGATCCCTGCTCCGGAGAAACTCCGCTGATGGTCAATGCGCCGGAATTCGAGCCATCGGAGGTGGACCCGCCTCCCGAGCTGCCCGACGAGCTCGCCACGTACTTGTAGATGTACCCTGAGTAGGCCACTGAGCCGTTTCTGGTTACTGCCAGTTGCACCGTTCCGGCCGCGTGCGCCGGGGTGATCACCTGCGCCGCATTGGCGCTCACGCTGGTCACTGTGGCCTGATTCGGCCCGAACCACACCTGCATTCCTGCCTGGAATCCCGATCCCGTCACCGTGACGGCGCTCGCTCCCTTCGTCGACCCGGAAGCCGGCGACACCCCCGCAATGGCGAGAGACGAACTGGTGGTGGTCTGTCCGTAGGAAACGCCGCATCCCGACAACGCCGGGAGCGCGGCCGAAGCAAAGAAAAGAACGAAAAGAATTCGAGCTCCGCTGCTCACGCGACCCATCCCACGCAACACAACGGACTTGCCTGCAAAGAGGGAAAGCGACTTCAGCATTGCAAACCTCAAAAAGATCGAACTGATCTTTCGTTTGGGCCCTGCGCCCTAGTCCGAAATTGACGCACACGTTTCCTGTGCCATGCGCGATGGCCTTTTTTGGTGCGCACTTCGGCTGTTGCGCCCCCGGGCGCGGTTTCGCTCTCGCCGCGGCGGCCGTGCTCCTCAGCGGACGTGGGCTGGTCTGGACCTCAACGGGCTGGGCCCAATTCAGGCGTGGGTCGCGGGATCTTGATTTCCGGACGTTACCGTCCTGGTGATCTCATCGGCCCATGCATGGCCAGGAAGAAACTGGATTGATGACCTGGAGGGATAATACACAAGGAAGTAACTTGGAGTACCCTGTTTTTCGCGGCCGAAACGCATCTTTGGTAACCTCAACGCCCGAGCCGGACCTGTGGTGAAAATCCTGCACACCCCCTGCAACCTTCCTGCACATGCCCGGCGTGTTTTACACGAAATGGCCTTGGTAGCGACCGTTTTCTCACCCTTTTCCGGGACCCATCGGCCACCCGGCATCGGGGACGGTTGCCTGAATCCACAGGGTTTCCACAAGTGTCCGCAGCGGTTACAAATCGAGAGCCGCCCTGCCCACTCGCCGCTTGCGGGAAATGTTTACGCGTTGGTTATGTTGCTTCCGCGAAGAACGTCGCGGGCCACTACCCGCCGTTCAGCATAAATTCAGGCCGGCGGTATATCCTCATCGCTGCGTCCGCAAAAGGATCCCCCAGCGCTATGAAAATCTCCCTCGCCTCCGCATTCTCCGCAATCGCACTCGCCGCGATCACTGCTTCGCCTGCACCGCTCCAGGCGCAGGGACCCTTTCAGGTCCAGCATGAGTGGAAGCTCGGCGGCGACGGCGGCTGGGACTATCTCTCCGTCGATCCGCAGTCGAAGCTGCTCTACATCACGCGCGGAACCCACGTGATGGTGGTCGATACCGCGCAGGGCAAGCAGGTTGCGGATATTTCCGGCCTCCACGGCATCCATTGCGTCGTTTTTTCCCGCGATGGCGTCCACGGATACATCACCGACGGCGGCGCCAACCAGGTTGCGGTGTTCAACCGCAGAACCAACACCATCGAGAAGACCATTGCGGTCGGCGACCATCCCGATGGCGCAGTCTTCGAGCCCGTGACGAAAACCGTGTGGGCCTTCAACGGACGCAGCCATAATGTCAGCGTGATTGATACAAATTCCGGCACCGTCGTCGCAACCATCGATCTGCCCGGAAAGCCTGAATTCCCCGTTGCTGACGGGCAGGGATTCGTCTACGACAACATCGAGGACAAGAGCGAGATCGTCCGCCTCGATGCGAAAGCGCACACTCTCGCCTCCACCTGGCCGGTGGCTCCGTGCGAGAGCCCGTCGGGGCTGGCCATCGACCGCACACACCGCCGGTTGTTCGCCGTCTGCGACAACCAGCAAATGGCGGTGGTCGATGCCGACTCCGGCAAGGTAGTCGCTTCCCCCGCCATCGGCGACGGCCCCGATGCTGCGCGCTTTTCTGCCGCCGGCCAGTTCGTCTTCAGCCCGAACGGCGGCAGCGGCACGCTGACCCTCGTGCATGAGGACTCCCCGGACAAGTACTCCGTCGTCCAGAATCTCGCCACGAAACGCGGCGCGCGCACCATGGCCATGGATCCAGATGGCTCGCACGTTTACCTCGTCACCGCCGAGTTCGGCCCGCGTCCCGCACCAACTGCGGATAATCCGCGCCCCCGGCCCTCGCTGGTGCCTGGCAGCTTCGAAGTGATCGTCGCCGGCCACTGATCGCCCGCCAATCCCGACCTCGAATGAGAAAGGCCGCCATCCCTGGCGGCCTCTCTTCTTTTGACTTTCTGTCTGTGACTAGTTTCCTGAAGTCGACGATACGAACTGCGTGGCGTGGTTGCCGTGCGGGATGGCCGCGACGCAGGTGGGGCTGCCATTCGCCGGGAACGGGGAATCCTGCACGCCCGTCAAGGCTCCGGTATTCGGATTCAGATTCGCCCCGGTGATGTACGCTCCGGTGAAGTCCGACGTGTAGACGTAGCGGCCCAGCGCAGGCTCAACCACAATGCAGGTCGGGCTCGGCGCCTTGGTGCTGTACGAGGAGGAAGCGCCCTCCGACGGCGCACCGGTGGACTGGGTGAGCTGGTACTCGCCGATGGTCGAGGAGTTGTAGTTCACGACGTAGATGAACTGCCCGCGCGGATCCACGACCACGCTCACTGGGAAGGTTCCCGTCGTGAACGGCCCGTTCGTCAGCGGAATCAACGTTCCCGAAGGCTGCAGGGCATAGGCGATCAGCTGGTTCTGCACGCTGTCCGTCGCATAGAGGAAACGGCTGGTCGGATCGATGGCGATTCCGGTTGGCGTCGAGCCGGCCAGGAACGGACTGCCGGAAACGGCGGTGAGCGCGCCGCCGGAAGAAACCGCGAAGCCGGAGATCGTGCCCTGCGCAGGACAGCTCGCCGGAGTCGCCGGATTGGTAGCCGTGCTGGGCGGAGTCGTCGTGACCACAACCGAGTTGGTGTTCGTCACGTAGACATACTTGTTGTTGGGCGCGACCGCAATCCCCGTGGGAAAGCACTGGACCGGCGTATACGACAGGCCGCCCGAGGCGACCGGCGTACCCAGGCTCCCGTCCGACTGAATCGGGTACACCACCAGCTCTCCGGGGCCGGGCGAGGCGTCGCTGAATCCGCTCTGGTAGTAATCCAGCGCAAACAGCAGCGTTCCCGTGCTGTTGATCGCCAGCGCTGCCGGTTCCGCGCCCGGTGTGGCATAAGTCTTGCCGGGGGCCAGCTGTCCCGTCGTCGAAATGGCGAACTCTGCAATGTTGTTCGAGCCGCGGTTCGCCACATACAGATACTGCTGGTTCGGCGTTGCCACCTCGGCCACCGGATCCAGCCCCTGCGAAAGAACCGGCGAGCCCGCGACCTGCGTCAGCGTGCCGGAGTAGGAGTTGACGTGATACGAGCTGACCTCTCCGTTGGCCGTGGCGCCGGAGCTGGCGTTGTTCGAGGTTACAAACAAATAGTCGATGGTATCGCCCGGGTTGCACGAGCTGATGCCCAGCCCTAACCCCAGACTCGCTGCTGCGGCCAGCATACCCTGACCGATTCTCGTCAACTTCATGCTCTTCCTTCGTCCCTCTCGGGAACCTGCCTGCCGGGTTCGTTCCCGGCGCATTCTGATGTCCGGTCCCTGCTCCGGAAAAATGACCTTTGCGATCCTACGTCAGCCCGTTGTGGCGGCCACGCGGATTCTTGTGAGCCACTGCGCACGTCGGCTGCCCCGTCGTTCGATACGGCGAACCCTGGTTTTGCACCAGCCTCCCTGTCGACGGATCCAGCTCCAGCCCGCCAACCAGGCCGCCCGTGTAGTCCGTTATATAAAGAAAGCGGCTCAGTTCCGGATCGACCAGAAGACAGAGCGGTCCGGAAGCGCCGGTGCTGGTGGTGGCCAGCGGAGCGGGCGTCCCGCTCGCCAGGGTATAGGAACTGACCGTCCCGTCCGTGTAGTTTGTCACGTACAAGTAGTTGCCACCTGTACTGGAGACCACCGTCGTCCCCATGGGCATGGTGCCCGTTGCCGTCGCAGATGCCAGCGAGATTCCCCCGTCGGACTGAATCGAAAACGTATAGAGCCGATTGAGCGCCGCATCGGTGACGTAGATCGATCCGTTCCCGGGATCGGTCGTGATGCCGGTCGGCTCCGAGCCCGCGCCGGTGGTGAACGGGCTGCCGCCTGCCTCCGTCAGAGGAGCGGTACTCGGTCCCGTGGCGAATGCCGAAACCGTCCCATAGTCCGGACAGGTGGCCGGCAGGGTCGGAACGGTGCCGCTCACCGGCGGCGACGTTGTCGTGACCACGGCATTGGTGTTCGTCACGTAGAGGAAATTGTTGTTTGGCGTGATGGCCATGTTCGTCGGGAAGCACTGCACCTTCCAGTAGTTCGCCGCGCCCACGCTCAGTGGCGAGCCCAGGGTTCCGTTCGAATTGATGGGGAACACCATCACCGCGCCCGGCCCGGGATTCAGATCGGTGTACGAAGGCTGCCCCGGAGCCGCCGGCGCATAGTAGTCGAGAACATACAACTCGGTGCCGCCGGAGTTGATCGCCAGCGACACCGGTTCGGTTCCCGGCGTGTTCACCGTCTGGAGCGGATAGAGCTTGCCGTCGATGCCGATGTAGAACATCGCGATCGTATTGTCGTCATGATTGGCCACATACAGGTACGGGCCGACAGAAGAGGTGACGGCGTACACGGGGTTGCGGCCGCCGGAGGGGTACGGCGACGATTGCAGCGGCAGCAGCGCACCCGTCAGCGAATCGAGAGCGTACGCATCCACCTGGCCCTCCAGGTTGCTGGTCACGTACACGTAGTCGACGGTGTTGCCGGGCCCGCAGGAAGCCATGCCCAGTGTTGCTCCCAGCATGGCCGCCATCGCCAGCAGCTGCTTGCCTCGATTACTCAACTTCATTGCTCTCGTTTCCGCCGCCATTAGTCCGTGTTCTGGCTGTACAGGCACCACGTCGGAGTTCCCACTACCGGGAACGTGGATCCCTTGGGCAGATTGATCAGCGTGCCGGTATTCGGATCCAGCGCCGCGCCCACCACCGTGCTGCTGCCGGAATCCGCCGTGTACATGTACTGGTGCGAGGGATCTTCAAAGACGCAGACCGGTCCCGATCCCGTCCCGTAATACGGCGGATTGGCCGGTGTCAGCGCCCCGGTGCTCGGCGTAATGGTAAAGATCGACAGGTCGCTGTTGGACTGATTCAGTCCCGCCGACTGCGTGTTCGCGATGTACAGGAACTTGTTCTGGCTGTCCGTCGTCATCGCCACCATACCCGTCGTCGCGCTGTTGTTCGCCACCAGCGGGATCGATGCCGCGGTGAGAAGACCGTTCGCGCCCGGCGAAAAGATGTAAATGTTGTTCGCCACCGAATCGAGCACGTAAATCCAGTTGCCGCCCGAGCTTGCCGAGATGACGCTGATGCCCTGCGCATTCGGAATCGGCTGCGCTCCTCCGGCTACCTGCGTCAGTTGCCCGCTCGTATTGCTTTGCGCGTACGCATACACCACCTGGCTGTTGCCGGTGCTCGGATCCTTCGTTTCCGCCGTGTAGAGGTATCCGGACTGCAGGCGGAAATCGATGGGCTGGCAGCCCAGCGGGAAATACGACAGGGGCGTTCCCTGTGCATTCTGCTGCTGCTGGTTCTGGATCAGGAAAAGTCGCCCCGTCGAGCCGTCGATGGAGAAGGCGGTGATATCGCCCTCCGGCCGATAGACGTTGGCCGCTGCGTCGTAGCAGGGATAAGCAGCGCTCTGCGTTGGCGAAGCCGGCGTCACGTTGGGGGTCGTCCCCGGCTGGTACTCGTCCAGCACATAGAGAAAGCTCCCGTTATTGCTCAGTTCCAGCCGCTTCGACCCCAGCCCCTGGCTCGGATAGGACAGCTGAAACGTCAGGTTCCCCTGCCCGCCGATACTGAACACCGAGACGTTCGCGCCCGACCAGGTGATATTCCCGGAGGCGTCCACGCTCTGCTTGCCCTGGTTCAGCACATAAACGTAGCGTCCGCCATTGCCCAGGATCGCGCGGATCGGATACGAACCACCCGAGCTTTGCGGCGACGTTGCGGCGATCAGCGAACCAGTGTCGCTGTTTTCTTTGTAGGACGCGACCTGATTGTACTGGGAGCCCGTGACGATGATGTACGCCTCGGTGTAGTTGTAATAGCAGGATTCAGTCCCGAACGCCAAAAACAGGGATGCCGCCAGGGCCAGAACGATCCGGCCGTAATTCCTCAACTTCATGCGCTTCCTTCATACCAGGCCCCCCTGGGGAGCCATCTGGTTAAGCTGTAGGGATATTCCCGGTCCATTGTAAATGGAAAGTGCCGCTCGCGCCGCGTGGCCTTTTGGACCGGCTGGGCTTTAGACGCGCCTGAGGAAAAATGGGCGTCCGGACCGGCTTGTCAATGGCGCGGCGGGCGGCCCGCAAACCGCCCGTCTCCCCTGGCCCAGACTGCTGCTGCTCACCAGACCCGGCAGGCATTCTCCGGCATCATGGGCTGGCCCTCGTGACATCCGAAGGCCTTGCCGAACTCATCGAAGTTCCGCACCACGCCGTCCACGCGGAACCTGCCCGGCGAATGGGGATCGGTCTTCGCCGCGACGCGGGAGGCCTGGTCGGTCCGGTTTTCGCACCAGATTTGCCCAAACGCGATGAAGTACCGCTGCGCCTCGGTGTAGCCGTCGATCTTGTCGTCGATGCTCTTCCCCTGCTGCTGCAGCGTGGCCAGCAGCGCCTGCCAGGCGATGTGGATGCCGCCATTGTCCGCGGTGTTCTCGCCCAGCGTCAGCTTCCCGTTGAGGTGCACGCCCTGGACCGGCTCGAAGCCGTTGTATTCCTCCACTTCGCAGTCGGTCCGCTTGTCGAAGGCGGTGCGGTCCTCGGCCGTCCACCAGTTCTTCACGTTGCCGTGACCGTCGTACTTGCTGCCCTCGTCGTCGAAGCCGTGGGTCATCTCGTGCCCGATCACCACGCCGATGCCGCCGAAGTTCACCGCCGGGTCTTTGCTTACGTCGTAGAACGGCGGTTGCAGGATCCCGGCCGGAAAATTGATGTCGTTCATCGGCGGATCGTAGTAGGCGTTGACCGTCGGCGGTGTCATACCCCACTCCTTCTCATCCACCGGCTTGCCGACCTTGTTCAGCTCATAGTCGAACTCGAACCGGTCGGAATTGCGCAGGTCGGTCACGAAGTCCGTTCGCGTCACCTGGAACTTCGAGTAGGCGCGCCATTTGTCGGGATACCCGATTTTCTGCCGGAACTCGCTCAGCTTTTCCTCGGCCTGCTTCTTCGTGTCGTCCGACATCCAGGGCAGTTGCTGAATGTCCTCACCGAGCGCCTTCTTCAGCGCCGCCACCAGCTGTTCCATGTTCTGCTTGGCCTGCGGCGGGAAATTTTGCTTCACCCAGTCCTGCCCGACGGTCTCGCCCAGGTCGCGATCGGTCGCGGCGGTGCAGCGCTTCCAGCGCGGCGTCTGCTCGGCCTGGCCCTGCAGCGTTTTCTGGAAGAAGTCGAAGCTGGCGTCGTCGAAAGGCTTCGACAACCACGGAGCCGCGCCATTGACGGCATGAAACTTCAGATACGCTTTCAGCGCGTCGAGGCTCTGGTCTCCCAGCAGATCGTTCTCCGCCTTGAAAAAGTCCGGCTGGCCCACGTTGAGGCTCTCGACTTTGGGCGCATGAATGCCGGTCAAGTACGCCGCCCAGTCGAAATTCGGCTCCATCCCTTCCAGTTCGGTCAGGGTGAGAATGTGGTACCGCTTATCGGGGTCGCGCAATTCCGCCCGAGGAATCGACGCCTTCGCCAGCGCGGTTTCGATGCCGATGACCTGATCGGCCTCGGTCGCTGCTCGTTCGTCGCTGTCTCCGATCAGCTTGAGCACCGTCACGATGTAATCGTGGTACTGCTGCCGAATCTGCGTCATGTGCGGATTGTCTTCGAGGTAGTAGTCGCGGTCCGGCAGGGTCAAGCCGCCCTGCCCAATGCCCTCGATCTGCTGCGTCGAATCTTTCTGGTCCTGCTGGACGCCGAAACGGAAAAACGAGCTGGACCCCTCGTCGATCTCCAGCCAGGCGACCAGAGCAGCCAGCGATTTCTTGTCCTGCATCGCGTCAATACGCTGAACCGCGGGCAGCACCGGCTTGTCGCCCAGCTTGTCGGCGAGGTCGGTGTCCATGCAGGCCGCGAAAAACGTGCCGTATTTGCGCTGAAGGGGCGTCTGCGGATCGTCCGCGGCTTTCTTCAGGTCCACGTACAGCAGATACCGGTTGCGTTCGCTCAGCTCGTTGAAGCGCCCCCACCGCGATTGGTCGCCAGGGATTGGATTGTTCTTCCGCCAGTTGCCGCACGCGAACTGATAGAAGTCGACGCAGGGATCAGCCGTCTTGTCGATGGCGCTCAGGTCGAACATGATCGGCGCTTTCGGCTCGGTCGGGGTGGCGGAGGTGTCGGTGTCGGCGGTGAACAGGGTTTGCTGAGCAGAAAGGGCGCCGGCGCTCAGCAGCAACGCTGTCGCCATCCACGCGGTTCGTGCGATGCGCATTCGTGTTTCCTCGAGGCGGGATTGAGACCAGTGTGGGAGGTGGTCCGATACGACCCCAAACGATACCACAGCCCGCTAACGCGCGAGCCACAGGAACACCCCAATTGAGTCCGCTGACTTCCCGTGCAGTCCCCTGCAACGGATCCGCCGCACCCCATCTGCCCACGCGCTCCGCCGGGAAACCGCGGTACCTCGCACGCTCTGCCGTTCTCAGAAAATCTTCATATGGATGGTCAGATACTTCTTCGGGTCCTTGCGGATCGCTTTCACCAGATCGCTCGAGTCCTGCATCACCTGGTCGGCGTGATCGTAAAGCTTCCGGTCTTTGAGCAGAGCGCCCATCGATCCCTGGCCGCTGTCCACCTGGGTCAGGATCGAGTCCAGCTTGGTGACCGTGTCGTTCAGCTTATTGGCGAACTGCGGATCCTTTGCCAGGACCCCAAGGCTGCCTTCGCCGCGATTGATGCGATCCAGGATCTCGTTCAGGTTCTTGCTTGAGGCATTCAGGTTGTTGTAGAGCGAATCGTCTTTCAGCAGTTTGCCTGCCGACCCTTTACCGGAATTGATCGACTCCACAATCTGATTCAGCCCCTGCGTCGCGCTCTTCAGCTCGTCATACATCGTGTCATCGTTCACCAGCTTGCCGATCGAGCCCTGTCCGCTCGACACCTTGTCCACCAGTGCCGACAACTCGTTCAGGGTCGCCAGCCCTTTGTTGTAGACCGTCTTATCGTTGATCAGCGCCCCGATGGATCCCTTGTCCGTGCTCAGGGCATCGGCGATCGTATTGACTTTGGTCAGAATCGTGTCCAGTTGCTCAATCGTTCCCTGGCTGGCCTGGATCACGTCCTGCAAACTGGGCGACTCGTTGGTCGGCAGCTCGGCAAAGTTGGGGACCGGAGGGCCGGTCGCACGCCGGCTGTCGATGTCGACCACGGTATCGCCGAGCACGCCAACGGTCAGAAGGCTGGCCTTCGAGTCCGCGTGGACGTCTTTCGCCTTCTCCTTATTGATCCGCATGATCACTTCCACGGGTGTCAGCCCCCGCGAGGAGTCAATCCGGATGCCCTTGACGCTGCCGATTGTGACCCCCTGAAGATTGACCGGAGCGCCGATCTTGAGGCCAGCGGAGTTTTCAAAATAGGAGCGGAGCGTCAGATGTCCCTGCCAGAAGCCTCCCGTATTCCCGGCCATCAGAAAGACCAGCGAGATCAGCACCGCGATGGCGATGACCACCAGAACGCCGACTTTCAATTGTGACCATCGGACTTCCTGTTGACCTGGCACAGCTTCCCTCGGAGATGAACGGCTGATGCGCAGAGGATATCAGACCCCTGGCTACGTGCTGCGGCAAACGCATGATTTTATTGCCTGCTGCCTCACCGCTTCGATGTTCCGGCGGCCCGAACCGTTGCAGAAATCCGCGCTTGCCGCCGCATTTGCTTCGCCTTTTGGCGCTGGGCCGCCGGTGAAGGTTCGCGTCCGACTGTCAGAATCCAGTAGAGAACAACCAACAGATACATCCCCGACTGGGCATAGGATCCCGCCAAATACCACCGGCCGCTCCGGTCGAGAGCTGCCTGGTTTCGCACCACGTTCGCGGCAATGGCGACAACACCGTACGCGGCAAACCCCTCAACAATCCGCCGCGAGGGTCCACCCAGCCGGGCGATGGCCATCCACAGAAAGAGCAGCACCATCAGGATCGCCGGAAATACGGTTCCCCGATCGATCGGCGCTCGCCCCCGAGACGGCAGCAGAATGGCGACGAACAGCGCGGCCACGACCCCGGCCATCATCAGGAAGGCAATTTTTACGATTCGCTCACGCGACCAGGTGTCGTACTCGCGCAGCGCCGTGACGGCAATCTCGATGGCCACGCCGATCTGCAGGACCGTGTCCGCCAGACCGAGGTTTTCGTACAAGCTGGCATAGGCAGCATGGCTGATCGCGCCCGGGAGAACGAACAAGGCGACGGAGCGAGCGATGTAGAAGGCGATCAGGATCGTAAAAATCGGCACTCGCCGCGCGGCGCGGCGCACAAAGAGCATGGTCAGCAGAGTCAGCTGCAGAACCAGTCCGACGGACCACAGGACCAGGCTAACCGTTTTCACTCTGGCTCCAGTGCCTCCTTATGCGGGGGAGTGCGATGCGGCTCGCCGGCATCGCGAATCCCAGGATCGAATCGTATCGCGGCAGGTCCATATCCCCGTTCATCGCACCGCGCACAGCGATGGCAGAGGCGCCCGAACGCATTCTCGAGACACACGCGCACCACGGATGCGATCCCAGCTCATTTTAATCGTCGTCGGGGGGCTTGTTGGATGGCTGGGCGGCAATGAAGAACTGCGGCCCATATTGCACGGGAATCGGCACATACGCCTGCGGCGTTTGCGTCCAGTCGAAGCAGTCCGACAAATCGTCCGAAACCGCATCCCGCGTACCCAGACTGGGAAGATTAAACGCCTCTTCAGTGAAATGCAGGAAGCTGCCGAACTCATGCTGCTGGTGCGAAATGTAGCCGTGCTGCGCCGATGGCGAAATCACGATCAGAGGCACACGGAAGCCGAGGCCCATGGCATCCACCTGCGGCGGATTCACATGGTCGTACCACCCGCCCCAGTCGTCCCAGCTAATGAAAATCGCAGTCGAGTTCCAGAAGGGGCTCTGGCCGATGGCGTTGACCAGGTCGGCGACCCACGATGGACCCTCCGCCGTCGCTCCTGCGTCCGCATGGTCGGAATAGGGGAAGGCGGGCACAATCCACGTCACCTGCGCCAAGGTTCCATTCTGGACATCGCTGAAGAACTGCGTATTCGGTGAAATCACGTCCGTGGTCCAGTCGGAGCCGTAACGGATGTGGCGAATCGCATCGTAGGCGGACCACTGGCTTGTTAAAGCAGGAGCGTAATATCGCCAACTCACCCCCTGCGCGTCCAGCAAATCTGCGATTGTCTCGTAATCGAAACACGGAAACACTCCGGGGACATCGGTCCCGTTCGGTCCAAGAAGCGCCACGGTTGTGTTGCTCGGCGCATCGCATCCCCAGATCCCCGAATCATCGGCTCCATTTGGATTTTCGTCCGATTCTCCCGACTGACCCGCGATCATGTATTGGTGCGCCGCGAAGCTGGGCCCGGAATTCGACTGAAACATCCGATCGCCCAGTGAGTACGCCGAGGCCAGTGTCCATAGTGGAACCGTCTCGCTCTGCGGCACATACGCATAGGGCATGTCCGGAATCGGATAGGTCACATGGCGATGCGCGAAGCCGTCCATCTGGCCGTTGTCCCAATCCATCCAAAAATCCACGTGGCCATGACCGAGATCTGTTCCCTGTTCCAGGGGAACTGGCTGAAAAGCGACCGTCGTACCGTAGCTGCTCCCTGACTGCGCGGTATCCGCCCCGGGGAAACCATTGAACAGGTTGTCGAAGCTCCGGTTCTCCTGCATGATCACCACCACATGCTGAATGACCCCCGCCGGACCGGGAGGTGGTGTGGCATAGACGGTCAGCGGGACCGTCGCCGTCGCTGTCGTGTAGTCCGTCGTATCGTTCGGCGTGAACGTCGCCGTGATGTTCTGGGTTCCCACGCTCGGAACTGTCCCGGCTCCTGGCGAGTAAGAGAACGTTCCCGCTGCTGGCGAGGTGGCGTTGAGCTGCGCGCTGCTCAAT
>DATDHZ010000106.1:0-42228 GCA_036521315.1 Acidobacteriaceae bacterium | reverse complement strand
GACAATCTTTCCGGCCAACTCGATCTTTCATCATCGCGTGGACGCTGCGACGACGAAGTTACCCGTGGATACGTCACCGGCGGCGCCGATGTACAGCGGGTATTTGCCGGAGACGGTGAAGCCGTTCTTCGGGAACGAATCGGATGCTCCGTGGCCGAATGGGATTCCGGCGTTCGAGGTGCCGTCCAACCAGGCGGACGTGGCCGTGACGACGACGGTGTATCAGTCGTACTTCACGTCGGGGCCGATCCCGGCGAATGCTCCCGTGGAAGGGACGCGGCGATCGAGCGGGGACCGGCATGTGCTGATTTACCGCGGGGCGGGGACTGGGGTGACTCCCGCGCTCTACGAGATGTGGCAGGGGATCTACAAAGGGGGCCCGTGGACGGACTCGTCGAATGCGCTGTGGCCGAATGTGGCGGGGAATGCGCTGACAACGCAGGGCAAGGGGACTTCGGATGCGGCGGGGCTGCCGGTGGGCCCGCTGCTGGCCAACGCCGATGAAGTGATCGGGACAGGCACGCCGGAGAAGCCGAACGGGACGGTGAAGCATCCGATCCGGTTCACGCTGAACCACATGCTCAACTACTGGGTGTGGCCGGCGACGGAGACGGCGGGCGTGGGCAGCTGCATGAGCACGGGCGGGACGGCGATTCCGGTGGAGTCGGAGATATCGCAGGCGACGACGCCGGCGAGCTGCACGATGTCGGGTCCGGCGGGAGAGATTTACCGGCTGAAGGCCTCGGTGGCGACCCCGGCGTGCGCGGCGACATGTCCGCAGGCGGCGATTTTGATCACGGCGTTCCGGAATTACGGGATCATTCTGGCGGATAACGGGGACAGCGGCGGGCTGATCGGAACGCCGGACGCGCGGTGGAACGATGACGATCTGAGCTGCATCACCAGCCTGACGCTGGGGGACTTTGAGCCGGTGAATGTTTCGAGTTTGATGGTTAGTAATGGGAGCGGAGCTACACAGTAGGTAAGCAAGATCGACATCAACCGAACGCCAGCGGCTCATGCTGCACTCAGAAAGCCTGGACGCGGCCCACCGAGAAGGAAGAAATGCAGGTCCGTTCGACTCGCGGCTGGATCTATGGTTGCGCCCAAAAACGGGGCGCAACGAGTATGGAAGGCCGCTCAGGATGACAGTTTTGTCTGCGGTCTCCCGGCATCTTGCCGGGTTCTACGTCGCGCGGCGCGCTACTGTCCGGTGGTTTCGTTCCACAGAAAAGACAGCTCGTCGGTTTGGTCCTGGACTAACTGGGTTAGTGAGACGCCGGCGGAGTGGCCTCCTTTGATGGAATAGTGCAGCACGATGGGTCGGTCGCTGCCTGCTGAGGCCTGCATGAGGGCGGTCATCTTGCGGGCGTTCATCGGGTCGACGCGGGTGTCGTTGTCGCCTGTGAAGAACATAATGGCCGGATATTTCTCGCCATTGTGAACGTTCTGGTAGGGCGAGTACTTGCGGATGTAGTCGAAGTCGGCGGGATTCTCGGCGTTGCCGTACTCGGTGGTCCAGAGGCGGCCGAATTCAAATTTCTGATAGCGCAGCATGTCGAGGAGCGGGTAGCCACACCAGATCGCTCCGAATAAGTCAGGCCGCTGGGTCATGGCCGCGCCCATGAGGAGGCCGCCGTTGGAGCGTCCGCGGATGGCGAAGTGCGCGGGCGAGGTGTAGTGGTTGGCGATGAGGTATTCGGCGGCGGCGAAGAAATCGTCGAAGACGTTTTGCTTGTTCTGGAACATGGCGGCTTTGTGCCAGGACTCGCCGTACTCGTTGCCGCCGCGCAGGTTGGGCAGGGCGAAGAAGCCGCCCTGCTGCATCCACCACGCGTATTCGGCGTCGAAGGCGGGGAGCATGGGCAGGTCGAAGCCGCCGTAGCCGGTCATGAGCAGGCGGGCGCTGCCGTCGCGGGGCAGGCCTTTTTTTCCGGCGATGAACATGGGGACGCGGGCGCCGTCTTTTGAGGTGTAGAAGACCTGGGTCACTTCGTACTGCGAGGAGTCGAAGGGGATTTGCGGCGCGAAGAAGACGTCGGACTTGCCGGTCTTCGTGTTGTAGCGATAGATGGTCTGCGGGGAGATGAAGGACTCGAAGGTGTAGAAGCCTTCGGTCTGGGAGGGACGGCCGCGCACGACGGAGCCGGAGCCGATGCCGGGATAGGCGAGCGTGCCGATGGGATGGCCGTTCATCGAGTAGATGGTGGTTTCGGTTTTGACGTCGTGCAGGCGAGTGACGAAGAACTCGCTGCCGACGTTGCTGCAGTCGGCGATGACGTCGTGGCCTTCGGGGATGAGGGTCTTCCAGGCTTCAGGGCCGCGATCGGGGAAGGCTTCGACGATGCGGGAATTCGGGGCCTGGTAGTCGGTGAGGAGGAAGAAGCGGTCTCCAACGGAGAGGAGCCGAACGTGCGCCTTGACGTTGT
This sequence comes from Acidobacteriaceae bacterium, assembly GCA_036521315.1. Lineage (GTDB taxonomy): Bacteria > Acidobacteriota > Terriglobia > Terriglobales > Acidobacteriaceae > Palsa-343. The sequence goes on along the minus strand of DATDHZ010000106.1, from coordinate 39,799 downwards.
AGACCAGCGGCACGAGATCGACGCCGGGGTGGTGCAGATCGTGGACGAGATAGTCTTCGCTGGTGGCGGGGACGCCGTGGGCGATGCTGACGATGAGCCAGTGGTGGTTGTCGCTGATGCGCACGCTGACGAGGTCGAGCTCGCCGAGGGTCTGGCCGCGATATTCGCCGCCGAAGATCTTTTGGTCGTCTGTGACGGGCGTGCCGAGCCTGTGGAACCAGACGTCGGTACCCTGGTGGGTGAATCGGGCGTAGTAGACGCCGGTGTCGTCGTTGTTGAGGGTGATGCCGGAGTAGCGCGCGGAGGGCAGGACGTCGGGCAGGTCCTGACGCTTGCGGACATCGAAGAAGTGGACGGATTCCTCGTCGGCGCCGCCCTGGCGCACGCCGTAGACGAGGAGGTTGCCGTTCTCGGAGATGTCGTTGATGCCGATGTTCGTGTTCTGGTCGGCGCTCAGTTTGGTGGCGTCGATGAGGCGCTCATCCGGTCCGGTGAAGCCGGCGCGCATGTAGATGGAAGCCTGGTTTTCGTCGGCGAGGCGCTTGGTGAAGAAGTATTTGCCGGCGCGGAGCTGGGGCATCGAATAGCGGTCGACGCGCTCGAGCGCGGTGAGCTGGGAGACGATGTCGGGGCGGGTCTTCAGCTGGGCGAGGTATTGCTGGGTGTAGGCATTTTCCTGGTCGATCCAGGCGCGGGTTTGCGGGGCGTGCGCGTCTTCGAGCCAGCGGTAAGGGTCATTGATTTTGGCTCCGTTGTAGTCGTCGGTGACGACGCTGGCCTGCGCGACCGGCGGAGGCGGGAGGGTGACGCCGTTGTCGCCGTGAATCTTGCCGTCAGCCGATGGGGTTTGCGCGTGAGCGGCGACGAGGCCAAGCAGGAGAGTGAGCGGGACGCGGACAGGCACGATGCGACGGCGAGCAGGCATGCAATGATCCTTGGCCTCAGAGATGGTGAAGCGGCAAGGCAAGTGTAGCGGAAGCTCTGGCGGTTGCCGTTCAGTTCGCCTGGGAACTCGAAATGCAGGTCCGTTCGGCTCGCGCCTGAACATGTTGTTGCGCCCAAAAGCGGGCGCAACGAATTTGGAAGGCTCGCTCAGGATGACAGCTTGGTTGGTGTGGAGAGGTTGATGTGGAGAGCCTGGGGGACAGGATCCCTTCGGCATTCGCCAAAGAGGACACGGTTGGCCTGTGGAGTGGGAGTGGGGCTTAGGAGATGTCGGCGGCGGCGACCCAGTAGGCGAAGGTGCGTGGGGTGATGCGGTCGGGAAATTCGCGATAGATGGCGTCGAGTGCGGCGAAGAGCGCGGAGGATTCGGCAGCGAGACCGAGGAGGCGCGTGGAGCGCAGGATGCGGGTGAGGCGGAGGTGGTTGTGGTTCATGAGGGAGAGCCAGGTCCGCGCGCGATCGGGGAAGTTGGGCGCGAGAAGGAGCGCGGGCTCGGTTGCGGCTGAATCCCATGCGAAGCCGTAGAAGCAGAGCATGCGGTCGAGGGAAGCGCGCAGGCGCTCACGCATGACGGGCGTGGCGTGGAAGGCGGCGATGGTCGCGTCGTCGAGAATGGGGGCGGAGGGGTTGGCGCCGCTGCGCTCGGGGAGGGGAAAGAGCCACTGGATGAAGTCGTGGACGGATTCGAGGCGGTCGTCGTCCCAGGCAAGGATGGCGGCCAGAGTACGGCCGGCGTCGTCGCGAGCACCATCGCGATAGAAGGCGACGAGCGGATGGATGGGGGAAGGGTTCAACACAATTCTCCGCGCGAAGCGAAAGGCTCCCGCGACACCCGGCTGGCAGCCGAAGCGCCGTGCGAGAGCCTGTGCCCTGCCGAAGAGCTAAACCTGCGCCGCGACCGGCTCAGCCTTGGAGTTGGAGTTCGACTTGGAGTCGGATCCCTTCTCGTTGCTGCCCGGTTTGCGGATGTCGATGCCACCCTTGAAGAAGGCGCCGTCTTCGATGGAGATGCGCTGCGCGGTGACATCGCCGGTGAGCGAGCCCTCGCTGCGAATATCGACGCGATCGCTGGCGGTAACGTTGCCGCGGACTTTGCCAAGGACGACGATTTCGCGTGCGGAGATGTTGGCGGCGACCTGGCCGTTGCGGCCCACGGTGACGCGGTTGCCGGCGAGGTTGATGGAGCCCTCGACCTTGCCGTCGATGTAGAGCGATTCGGAGCCGGTGACTTCGCCCTTGATCACGAGGCTCTTGCCGATGGTGGCTTGTTCGCCGGAGGACGCGCTCTGCTGAACAGGCGCGGGCGCCGGACGCGCCGCCGTGGTGTCAAAACTGGAGGGGGCCGGCGTCGCCGGACGCGCGGGCTCGGGGGTCTGCGGAGATGTGCCGGTACCGGGCTGATTGGGTTTCCACATAGTTACAAAATCCTTCCTTCAAAAGAAATTCAATGAAATGGCGCCCTGCCGCTGGCCTGCCGGGATGACTCACCCGGATTCCCACGCAGAACGTGTGCAACGCCGACCCTTGTCCCTCGGGAGAGCTTGCCTCCGCGCAATGCCGCCGTCTCTTGCATCTTAAACATCTTCGCGGAAAATGGCATCCTCAGGTTCGGCGGGCTCGATTCGTGGAAGAGGACCGGTTATCCACAATTTTGTGCGCTTTTCATCCGGGGCTCCGCATCCTCATGAAGACAGGACATTTTCTGCGTGGAAATACCACCGTAAAGGAGGAGGAACCATGGTGAAGTTTGCACTGTATGGGACTTTGAAGGCGAAGCCGGGCAAAGAGGCGGAAGTGGAGGCGTTCCTGAAGCAGGGCGCGGAGCTGGCGCGGAAGGAAACGGGGACGGTGACGTGGTACGCCATCAAGGAGGATGACGGGCGGTACGGGATCTTCGACACGTTCAACGATGAGGCCGGACGCGAGGCGCATTTAAATGGGGAGATCGCGAAGGCGCTGATGGCGAAGGCGGGAGAGTTGCTGGCGGAGCCTCCGAAGATTCACAAGATCGCGGTGCTGGCCACGAAGTGAGGGTGTAGGGGATAGGGTGTAGGGGATAGGGGCTGGGCTGGCTGGTCGCCGCTGGCGGTCGGGTACCATCGAACTCACGATGGAAGACCGCGAATTGCTGTGCCATATCGAACGGCTGCCGAACAGGCGCGCCGGGTTGAAGCAACTGGTGCGGGAGTTGCGGCTGGGCGGCGGCGCGGAGCGGCGGCTGCTGCGCGAACAGCTGGGGCGGCTGACGGGAACGCGGCGGCTGGTGCAGGTCGACGGGGAGCACTGGGAGCTGCCGAAGCCGAGCCTGTCTGGCGATGAACCCACCCTGTCCGCCAAAAGCGGGCGGACAAGGATGGGGCACCCGGAGAAGATGGGGCACCCTACAAGGATGGGGCACCCTGCTGAACGCTCGCAGGGAAAGCATCTTTCAGGGCAAAACCTGGTGGCGGGGCGGCTGGACCTGCATCGCGATGGATATGGGTTTGTGCGGCCGAACCCGCCGGCGGCGGGAGCGCGCGCGCCGGTGGATGAGGACGTGTTTATTCCGCCGCAGGAGATGGGCGGCGCGATGCAGGGCGATCAGGTGCTGGTGGAGCTGGCTCCGCCGCGCTTTGGACGCGCGGACAATCGGCGGTCGGGCCGCATTGTGCGGGTGCTGACGCGGAAGAACGAGACGGTGGTGGGGATTTTCCACTACGCCCGGGCGAGGATTCACCCATCTGGCAGGGGCGGGCAGATGTGGGGCACCCGGGAAAGCGGATCGAACTACGTTGTCCCATTTGACGAGCGGATGACGCAGCCGGTGGTGATCCCGTTCGGGATGGAAGTACCGGAGATGGGTGGCGCGCCAGGTGGGACCTCGACGCCGCATCGCGTTCTCGGTGTGGAGGCGCAGGCGGCGGCGCAGCAGCATGAGGATATGGAAGGCGTGGTGGTCGATGTGGAGATCACCGACTGGCCGACGCCCACACGGCCGGCGCGCGGACGCGTGATCGAGGTGCTGGGGTACGAGGACGACTTCGGCGTCGATGTGGAGATGGTGATCCGGAAACACCATCTGCCGCGGGTTTTCCCGGATGCCGTGCTCGATGAGGCGCGGGAGGGGGCGCGCGGCTTTCACGAATATGCGGGGGCGGCCGTAGCGGCGGGACGGCGGGATTTTCGCGAGCTGCCCATCGTGACGATCGACGGGGAGACGGCGCGGGATTTCGACGATGCGGTGCTGGTGCGACGCGAGGCGGATGGGAGCTGGGAGCTGCAGGTCCACATTGCGGATGTGGCGCAGTATGTGCGGCCGGGGACACCGCTCGATCTGGAGGCGCGGCTGCGCGGGACGTCGGTGTACTTTCCGGATCGCGCGATTCCGATGCTGCCGCAGGAGTTGTCGACCGACATTTGCAGCCTGCGGCCCAACGAAGACCGGCTGGTGCTGAGCTGCCTGATGCGGATCGATGCGCAGGGCGGCATTCTGGGGTACGAAGTCTGCGAAGGGGTGATCCGCTCGGCGCGGCGGATGACGTACACGCAGGTGGCGGGGATTCTGGAAGGCGACGCGGCGCTGCGGGCGGAGTTTACGCGGCTGGTTCCGGAGTTCGAGCGGATGCTGGAGCTGGCGCAGGTGCTGAACCGGAAGCGCGAGAAGCGGGGGTCGATTGACTTCGATTTACCGGAGCCGCTGATCGAGTTCGACGAGTTTGGGGCGATGAAGGCCGTCACGCGGTCGGAGCGGAACTGGGCGCACCGGCTGATCGAGGAGTTCATGCTGTCGGCCAACGAATGCGTGGCGTCGTGGCTCGAGAATCTGGGCGTCCCGTCGCTCTACCGCATCCACGAGAAGCCGGAACCACGGCGCGTGGTGGAGTTTGAGGAGATTGCGGCGGCGTTTGGGTATTCGCTGGGCATCGGCAGCCTGCCGGTGAAGACCTTCACGATGAAAGGGGAGCGCAGGGAGCAGAGAGCGCGGCAGGAGCGCGGGCGCGACAGCCGGCCGGCGCGAGGGTATGAGGTGCCGCAGGAGATTCCGGTGACGCCGCGGATGTATCAGAAGCTAACGGAGAAGATTGCGGGGAAGCCGGAGGAGCGGATTCTCTCCTATCTGATGTTGCGGTCGCTGAAGCAGGCGCGTTACAGCGAGAAGAATGAGGGACACTTTGCGCTGGCGGCTCCGTGCTATACGCACTTTACGTCGCCGATCCGGCGGTATCCGGATTTGATTGTGCACCGGATTGCGAAGGAGTTATTGGAGACGGGCGTGAGCGGGCATGGCGTGCTATCCGACGGTGAGGCGCAGGGCTTGCCGTCCAGGCAGACGTCCTTCGGGCAGGCTTCGACGGATTTTGGCGCGAGGGGACGCTCCGCACCTGCCAGCAAAGCAGAGTTCGTTCCGATTGAGGAGAACGAATTAGCGGCCGTCGCGCGGGAGTCGAGCGAGAACGAGCGGCGAGCGGCGGATGCGGAGCGGGAGCTGGTGGAGTGGAAGAAGATCAAGTTCATGCGCGACCGCGTGGGCGAGGATTTCAGCGGGATGGTGCTGAACGCGACGAAGCTTGGGCTCTTTGTGGAGCTGGACGATCTGTTTGTGGAGGGGCTGGTGCCGCTGCACACGCTGGGCGCGCTGGATGGCGACCGCTACACGTATCGCGAAAACACGCGGCAGGTGATTGGGGATCGATGGGGGCGGAAGTTCAGCGTAGGCGAGCGGGTGCGGGTGGTGCTCGACCGCGTGGATGCGGTGGAGAAGCGGCTGCAGTTCTCGATTGTGGATGGGGGTGGTGATCCCACTCAAGCCAAAGGAGGGCTTGAATGGGGCACCCGGCCGCAGCCGAAAGGCAAGCAGGCGAAGCGCGAGGAGAAGCGGGCGAAGGCGGCGCGGAAAGAGGCTGCGGCGCAGGCAGGGAAGAACGTGAAGAAGGGGAAGTATCGGGCGCCTAAGGCGAGAGAGTTGCGGAAGAAGCGGCGGTAGGCAGCCGGGGCTGAAGCTCGGATCATCTTCGTCGCCTTATCCACGGGCTGAAGCCCGTGGCTTCTACCGTTGTGCTGCTGGCGCAGCACCCTCGCGGCGTCGATTAAACCACATACATGATCGACAACGCTACGAACCACACCCAAGCCAGGCACAGGGCGGCGATGGCGACGCGATGGGCCCGCTGCGACCGAAGAGCGATCGCAAGGATTGCGGTGACTACATCTGCCAGCAGATTTCCACAACATATCGCGAAGTGAGTATTCGAGTAGTCTGGGCCGCAAGCACCGCGCCACGCGAGAGCGAGCAGCCACCAGGAGCAGCTGATTGCAACGATGATCAGCAAGACCGGCTTGCGCCGGAAGGCAACGCTCCGCCTCCACTCCCACGCAAGCAGAATTGCTGCTGTGAAGGGCGAGGCGTAGTCGAGGAAATTCAAAATTCAGATCGGCATGGGCAGTTCTGAAATTTCTGTGCCATCCGCCATCTGCTGTAACTCATATGGCCTTCCCTGATGGTGGCGTGGACGCGGCCCTGCATCTCCGTTCCGTCGAACGGAGTGTTCTTCGATTTGGAGCGGGAGTCGGCGGCGCGGAAGGTCCACTTCTCTGCAGGGTCGAAGACGACCACGTCAGCGGCGGATCCGATGGAGAGGGTGCCGCATCCGGTAAGGCCCAGCGCCTGTGCGGGACGCGACGTCAGCAGCGCCAGCGCCGCCGCCAGCGGCATTTTGTGGCGCGCGTGCAGGATGGAGATGGCGAGGCCCAGAGCGGTTTCGAGGCCGGTGATGCCGTTGGGAGCGCGGTCGAATTCCTGCTCCTTTTCGTGGGCGGCGTGGGGGGCGTGGTCGGTTGCAATCGCATCGATCGTCCCGTCGAGGAGTCCTTCGATCATGGCGGCTCGGTCGGACTCGGCGCGCAGCGGCGGGTTCATCTTCGCATTGGTGTCGTAGAGGCCGATGCGGTCTTCGGTGAGCGCGAAGTGGTGCGGCGTGACTTCGCAGGTGACGTGGAGGCCGGATTTGCGCGCGGCGCGGACGGCGTCGAGGGCCTTTTTCGTGGAGAGGTGGGCGACGTGGAGATGGCCGTTCTTTACTTTTTTGAGCAGGGCGATGTCGCGCTCGACCAGGCCGGATTCGGCTTCGACGGGCATGCCGCGGAGGCCGAGACGAAAGGCGAGCGCGCCGGCGTTCATGGAGCAGCCGCCGGTGAGGCGCGTGTCCTCAGCGTGCTGGATGACGGGCAGAGCGAGCGGGGCGGCGGCGCGGAGGGCCTGGAGCATGATCGCATCGTCGAGGATCGGCTTGCCATCGTCGGTGACGGCGATGGCGCCGGCGTCTTTGAGGGCGGCGTACTCGGTGAGGGATGCGCCGAGCGAGCCGCGGGTGGCGGCGGCGATGGGGAAGACGCGGGCGGAAGCGCCGCGTTCTTCGGCCTGCATCCAGCGCGTGATCTCGGGCGAGTCGTTCACCGGGACGGTGTTGGGCATGGCGCAGACGGTGGTGAATCCGCCTGCAGCGGCGGCGGCTGTGCCGGTGGCGATGGTCTCTTTGTAGGCCTGGCCGGGCTCGCGCAGATGGACGTGGATATCGATCAGACCCGGCGCGACGATGAGGCCTTTGGCGTCGAAGACTTCAGCGCCGGGAGCCTGGATGGTGCCGGGATTTTCGAGGGCCGCAACTTTGCCGTCGCGGAGGAGGACGTCGCGCTGGGCATCGAGGCGTGAGGCGGGATCGATCACGCGGCCGCCGCGGATGAGGATGGGCTTCATGCGGGCTCTCCTTCCTCATGCAGTGCGAGGGCGCGCGCGACGAGCGCCATGCGGATGGGTACGCCGTTGTGGACCTGATCGGCGATGGCGGATTGCGGGCCGTCGGCGACTTCCGCGGTGATCTCCATGCCGCGAATGATGGGACCGGGGTGCAGGATGAGGGCGTTGGGCGCGTGGGCGGCGATGCGATCGGCGTTGGCCTGGTAGCGGCTGCGATAGTCGTCGAGATCGATTTGGAGACCGGCGAGGCGTTCGGCCTGGATGCGCAGCATCATGACGACGTCGGATTGGCGGAGCGCGGCGTCGAAGTTGCGCTCGATGGAGATGCCGGGGGCCATGGCTGTCGCGGTTTCGGGGAGCAGGGCGGCCGGGCCGCAGAGAATGACCTTCGCGCCGAGACGCGGGAGCAGGAGCATGTTGGAGCGGGCTACGCGGCTGTGGAGGATGTCCCCACAGATGGTGAGGGTGACGCCGCGGAGGCACTTTTCGGTGACAGCGGAAGAGCGGATCGCGAGGAACCGAAGGATGGTGCGCAGGTCGAGGAGGGCCTGGGAGGGATGCTCGGCCATGCCGTCGCCAGCGTTGAGGACGGGCAGGCCGGTGGCGCGCGCGAGCAGGCAGGGCGCGCCGGAATACGGGCTGCGCAGGATGATGCATTCCGCGCCGAGGGCTTTGAGGGTGATGCCGGTGTCTTTGAGCGACTCGCCCTTCTCGATGCTGGAGGAGAGCGAGCTGACCAGGGTGGTGTCGGCTCCCAGAGCTTTGGCGGCGAGCTCGAAGGAGGTGCGGGTGCGGGTGCTCGCCTCGTAGAAAAGCAGGGCGACGCGGCGTTTGGCGAGGCGGCGCGCGCGGCGGAGGGGGTCTTCGCGCTCGAAGGCGTCCGCGGCGAGGAGGATGTGCCGGACTTCGGTGATGGAGAAGTCGTTGGCGGAGATCGCCGATTGGGGATGGATGGGCTGCTGGAAAAATGGAATGGCGGTGGGTTTTTGCGGAGGCTTACGGGATGGTTTCCTGATTTGCGCCATCTCCCCGGGGTCTTGGTGCTGGGTGCAGGGGCCCAAGCCCCTTTTTGTCTGAGCCTTTACGGCACGGCTAAGGTCGTGCCCTGATACAAAAGCAAAAACGCGATTCGGAGTCCGCCAGCTTTATGGAAGCCCACTCAAGCCAACATCGGGCTTGAATGGGGCACCCGGCTTTCTAGTCTTCCTGCCTGTTTTCCCCGGCCTCAAGGCCGGGGCTTCTACCGTTTTGTCGCTTCGCGACAAGTGATGCAAATCCTGTTACACGCGCTCGACCAGCAGGACTTGTTCGTCGCTGTCGACTTCTTTCAACTTCACTTCGATGATCTCGCGCTGCGAGGTGGGCACGGAGCGGCCGACGAAGGTCGCTTCGATGGGCAACTCGCGATGGCCGCGATCGATGAGCACCAGCAACTGGACGCGATGGGGGCGGCCGTGATCGAAGAGCGCGTCGAGCGCGGCGCGGATGGTGCGGCCGGTGTAGAGGACGTCGTCGATGAGGATGACGTCGCGTCCGTTGACTTCAAAACCGAGAGAACCGGGAACGACGACGGGGCGGATGTCGCGCGTGGAAAGGTCGTCGCGATAGAAGTTGATGTCGAGCACGCCGGTGTCGACAGGGTGCTTCTCGATGGCGCCGATGAGCGCTGCGAGGCGCTCGGCAATGGGGACGCCGCGCCGCTTGATGCCGACCAGAGCCAGATTATCAGCGCCGTTGTTTTTCTCGATGATCTGGTGCGCGAGGCGAACGAGGGTGCGTTCGATTTCGGAGGCGGACATGATCCGCCCTTTTTCGCGCAGCCTGGGCGTAACGGCAGTTTGCAATTCTGACATGTCGGATCAACACGATGATACGAGCGTCGGGAGTGCGCCGCAAGCGGAGAACGCGATGAAGGTCTGCGTTCCAAAATGGAACAGGAGGGGCGCAGGATCTTTCTTTAGAGGCTGCGCTGCACGCGGGTGCGCACGGCGAGAATGCGGCCGGCGATGGCGCCCCCAGTGGCGGCGAAGAGCACCATCGCGAGCGACATGACGATGGCAGTGGAGATTTGCGCGCCCGCGATCCCGTCGGGCGACACCCAGAAGGCCATGAGATTGTGGAGCGCATGCACCATCTCGGGGGGTTGCGGACCCTGGGCCGCGCTGGCGTGCATCATCGCGTCCACCTCCTGCTGTGCGGCGAGGCGAAAGAGCTGGTCGATGGCGGCGCCCTGATGCAGCAGATAACGCTCGATCATGAGCTGGGCGCCCCATGCGGCACAGGCCACGAAGGCTGAGGCGGCTCCGAGGATGGAGCCGACACGCCAGCCGATGCGGCCGTCGGTGAAGGCGGCGGCGCGGCGGCGATAGAGCGCGATGGCGGCGAATCCACCGCCGATGGGGAAGAGCGAACTGGATTTGGTGAGCGCGGAAAGCAGGCCTACGGGGAGGGCCACGAGCAGGGCGGCGAGGATGGCCGCGCGCCAGTCCACGGCATGGGCATTGCCACGCAGCCGCACGGCCGGCTGCTGGGGGACGGCGGGATCAGCCGCTTCCACCACCAGCTGCGGGGCGCCGCAATGACGGCAAAAAGTCTCTTCCTCAGCGAGAGAGTTGCCGCAGCGATGGCAGATGGGGTCCATGAACTGACCCTACCGCACGCGGCGAGAGAGCGCAATCGGGGATTGGCATTGTGCGGCGGGCGCGGCGGCGGGCGGAGCTGCTCAATCGGGCTTGCCGGATTTGTCGTCCAGGCCGCCGGGCAGTTGCATTTCAACCATGGTGAATTTGGTGCCGGCGGATGCGGTTTTGAAGGCGAGGATGTGCTGGTGATGCTGCGAGCCGGCGCGCAGCGACAAGCCGCTGTCCTCGATGGGGGTGGAATTGGGGCCGTTATTGACGTGGACGTGATTCTCTTCCTTGCAGGTGAGGCCCTCGGAGGTCATGGTGGGCGTGCCGACGGGCTGTTTGCCGTCGCACTCGAGCACATCGCCGTAGCGGCCGAGGGCGTTTTTGTAGAAGGCGAGGACTTTGTCCTGCGGGTCGGCGCTCTGGTAGGTGACGACCCGGATGTGAAGCTGCCATTTGCCGAAGCCCATGTGGACATCGGCGGACTTGTCGCCTTCATTGTCGGGGACCACCTGCGCGCCCGGATACACCGGGAGGCCGAGATCGGACGCGGAGGTCTGATCGGCGCGCACGTGCAGGCCCCCCACGGGAGTATCGATCTTCACGTTCTTGTCTTCGCCGTTCTTCCCTTTGTCCACCTGGACGTGACACCCAACGATGGAGAGCAGAGCGCCGACGATCATCGCCTGACCCAGAATGCGGACTCGCATAGGCCCAATTTCCCCTTGCAGGAAAGATACGCCAGGCGCGGGAGGTTGGTTCCGGAGTGAGCAGGAAGACGGGAGTTTGTGCTGGTCCGAGATGGCGTTTGCCGTCGGATGATTGAGGCGGCAAGGAAGAAATGCGGGTCCGTTCGACTCGCGGCTGGATCTATGGTTGCGCCCAAAAACGGGGCGCAACGAATATGGATGGCTCACTCAGGATGACAACGTATTTTTGGTGGTTGGATTTCCGGCCGCGTTCGGTGCCGATGGGAACTATGCGAGTTCGCGGGTGGGCCACTGGCCGCGGAGCGAGCGGCGGGAGGGGACGGAGGCGGGGGCCAGTCCGAGGCAGGCGCGGTTGGCGGTGACATCGGCGATCTGGTCGGCGATGACGGGACGGCCGTAGAGCCAGCCCTGTCCCTGCATGCAGCCCAGGTCCAGGAGCACCTGCTCCTGCTCGCGGGTTTCCACACCTTCGGCGAGCGTGACGAGGCCGAGATTGCTGCCCATGCCTAAGACGGCGGCCACGATCTTGCGACTTTCCGGCCGGAAGGTCAGCTCGTGGACGAAGCTGCGGTCCACTTTGAGCTGATCGAAGGGCAGGGCCAGCAAATGACGGAGGCTGGCGTAGCCGGTGCCGAAGTCGTCGAGCGCGAGACGGCAGCCCATGTCCTTCAGCTCGCGGGCGATGGTGTTAGCCAGCTCTTCATTGTCGAGGATGGCGCTTTCGGTGATCTCGATGACGAGGCGGTCCAGCGGGAGGCCGGCCTGCTCCGCGGCTTCGCGCACCTGGGTGGGCAGGCTGCGAAACTTCAGCTGGATGGGAGAGACATTGACGGACACGGTGAGCTGACCGGGCAAGGAAGCGGCGGAGCGGAAGGCCTTGCGCAGGATCTGGCGGGTGAGGATGCCGATGACGCCGAGCTCCTCGGTCATCTGAATGAAGTTCGTTGGGAGAATGAGACCGAGGGTGGGATGACGCCAGCGCGTGAGCACCTCAAAGCCAACGAGGTGCGTCGAGCAAAGATCGACGATCGGCTGGAAGCATGGGACGATACCATCGCACTCGACAGCATGTCGCACTTCCGCCAGATTCACGAGCATGGGCCGATGATACCGGTGGACGCGCTGGTTCCTTTGACCCGAACGGGGGAGCGGATCAAACCGAGGCGTTAGCGGTGTAACACGGCGGTTTCGTTACTTTGGTACGCGCAGCGCATCAGTGGGAGGCTTTCAGACCGTTTTCGCGGAAGACGCGCAGCGAGCGGCCACCGAGGATGACTTTGTCGCCGTTCTCGACGGAAGCGAAGGGGTCGTCGATGTTCTCCGTGTCGAGAATCTGCGTCCAGGCGGTGCCGGCGGGCGCGTCGGGGAGAGTGAACTCCACGCCTTCGTGCGCGGCGTTCACCAGGATGAGGAAACTGGAGTCGCGAATCGGTCGGCCGTCTTCGTTGGTGATGGCGAGCGTTTTGCCATTGAGCATGAGAGCGAGGGCGCGGTTCCAGCCGGAGTTCCAGGCTTCGTCGGAGGGCTCGCTGCCGTCGGTGTTGTACCAGGCAATGTCGCGGACGACGGAGCCGCGAATGACGCGGTCCTGAAAGAATTTGCGGCGGTGCAGGTTGGGGTGGTCGAGGCGCAGATGGATCAGCTTCGCGGTGAAGTCCCTGAGGCGCTGCTGCGCCGGGCTGAGATCCCAGTGGAACCAGCTCAGCTCGCTGTCCTGGCAATAGCCGTTGTTGTTGCCGTTTTGCGAGCGGGCGATCTCGTCGCCGCCGCAGAGCATGGGCACACCCTGCGAAAGGAAGAGGGTAGCGAGGAAGTTGCGCATCTGGCGCTCGCGCAGTTCGTTGACGGCGGGATCGTCGGTGGGGCCCTCTGAGCCCATATTCCAGGAGTCGTTGTTGTCGGACCCGTCGCGGTTGTTGTCGCCGTTCGCCCCGTTGTGCTTGCCGTTGTAGCTGACGAGGTCGGCGAGGGTGAAGCCGTCGTGCGCCGTGATGAAATTGATGGAGGCATACGGCTTGCGGCCGTCCATCTCGTACAGGTCGGACGAGCCGGTGAGGCGGTAGGCGAAATCCGAAATGAGACCGCCGTCGCCTTTCCAGAAGCGGCGCACCGTGTCGCGATAGCGGCCGTTCCACTCGGCCCAGAGCACGGGAAAATTGCCGACCTGGTAGCCGCCTTCGCCGACGTCCCAGGGCTCGGCGATCAGCTTTACGTCGGCGAGGGTGGGGTCCTGATGAATCGTGTCGAAGAAGCTGGACAGCTTCGAGACGGCGTGGAGCTCGCGCGCCAGGGTGCTGGCGAGGTCGAAGCGGAAGCCGTCGACATGCATCTCGGTCACCCAGTAGCGGAGCGAATCCATCACCAGCTTGAGGACCTGGGGATTCATGACGTTGAGGGTGTTGCCGGTACCGGTGTAATCCATGTAGTAGCGGGGATCGTCGGGCACCTGGCGGTAATACGTCCGGTTGTCGATGCCCTTCATGGAGAGAATGGGGCCCATGCGGTTGCCCTCGCAGGTGTGGTTGTAGACCACGTCGAGAATGACCTCGATGCCTGCCTGATGGAGGGACTTGACCATCTGCTTGAACTCGGTGACCTGGCCGCCCATATCGCCGGAGGAGCTATAGCGCGACATGGGCGCGAAATAGGCGAGGGTGTTGTAGCCCCAGTAGTCGCGGAGGCCGCGGTCGACCAGGTGGCCTTCGTCGATGAAGTGGTGCACGGGGAGCAGTTCGACGGCGGTAATGCCGAGCTTTTTGAGGTAAGCGATGCTGGCTTCCGAGGCCAGGCCGGCGTAGGTGCCGCGCAGGTGCTCGGGGACATCGGGATTCAGTTTGGAGAAGCCGCGGACGTGGACTTCGTAGATAACGGAGTCGGCGAGGGGCGTTTCCGGCGGGCAGTCGCCGTTCCAGTCAAAACGTTCGTCGATGACGACGCATTTGGGCACGCCGGCGGCAGAGTCGCGGACGTCGAGGCTGAGGTCGTTGCCGGTCTCGACGACGTAGGGGAAGATGGGGGCTTTCCAGATGACGTCGCCGGTGAGGGCTTTGGCGTAGGGATCGACCAGCAGCTTGTGGGCGTTGAAGCGCAGGCCATTTTTGGGATCCCACGGACCCTCGACGCGGTAGCCGTAGCGCTGGCCGGCGTTGATGTTGCGGATGAGGCCGTGCCAGACGAAGGCGGTGCGCTCGCGGAGGGCGACACAGTCGGTCTGATTGCCGGCCTCGTCGAAGAAGCAGACGGAGACGCCGGAGGCATACTCGGAAAAGAGAGCGAAGTTGGTGCCCTTCGACGTGGGAGTGGCGCCCAGAGGGTAGGGCTTGCCAGGCAGCAGCGTACGATCCATGTGGGTTGGTGTCTCTTCCTTTTTCCGGGGGTAGTGCGGAGCGGCGAGCGGCGTCGACCGTATTGATGAGTAAGATGCAGAAATTGCGCGGAGAACGGAGGGCGGGGGCTGGGTTGAAGAAAAGCAGGCGGACAGGCGAAAAGAATCGGCAGGGTCCCCCGGCTGGCGCGATTCTCCTGCGCCGGGGGCAAGCAGAGGAAATCGCGAAAACCTGCTCCCCTGCCGTAGTACTGGCTGCGTTGCCTCGCGATTCGCTCCGCAGAAGGACGCGCGGCCGCCATGAGCGGCAGCGGCGATCCTTATGGGACGAGATGCGGGAGTCGCTGCCGGAGGATGGCTGTGGCCAGCGGGACCGAGGGGCAGCGTTTGCACCTGGATTCGGGTTTCGGGCCTCCGATTCCGACCCAAACGCTTCTATATGTTGGGGCCGGGCGCGAAGGCTTTGGCGATCTCGCCGCTCGACCGCATGGAGGAGTAAAGTTGGCGAAGGAAAGGCCCACCATGAAAGCGGGGTTGCGGATCGCAGTCTGCACGATGTTGCTAGCGGCGGGATGCTCCTCGGCGAGCAAACCCACGGATGAAAACTTCACGAAGGCGCTGAACGCGTACTACCAGAGCCGCAGCGACTGTCTTTTCGCGCAGGGCCGGCGTTTCCCGTATGAGGTGGCTCCGGGGGCAGGCGCGAAGGAAGGCAAGGCGCAGATGGACGCGCTGACGAACGCGGGGATGTTCAAACGGCTCGAGGACCTCGACCTGCACGTGGATTCGTACTCGCTGACGCCAATCGGGCAGCGGTATGCGCCGCGCTTTTGCTACGGGCATCGCGAAGTATCGGGGATTGTGAGCCACACGCCGCCGGGGCCGCGCAACGGGTTCACGGAGACGGATGTGACCTACCGGTACACGATGGCGGAAGTGCCGGTGTGGGCGCAGACGGAATCGATCCAGGCGGTGTTTCCGCAGATGAAGAACGAATTGTCAGGGAACGCGACGGATCAGCTGACGCTGGCGACAGCGGGCGCGGATTGGCAGGTGCCGCAGTAAGATTGGTTCAAACATTCGTGGACGCGCAGCCAGACCTTCCCCGTCATCCTCGCTTCCAGCTTATTGGGAAGCGAGATACGCGGTGGAAGATTGCGCCGGAAAAGGCCAGGCGCGGAGAGCGCCATTCCAGCCAGACAATTTAAGCGTAGCCTGGGAAGGCGGAGCTGACCGCCTCCCCGGAAACGGGCTCACGCGTCTTACACAGGAACCGGAGCGGCAGCGGCGACCTTATGGAAGGTCGAGTTAATCACCTCGCACGACTGAACGCGGGGGTTACCGTCGGTGAGCTTCGAGAAGGTCTTCACCACTTCGGGGTAAGTGCCGGTGTTATAGGCCTCGGCGTCCGCTTTGCTGTCCCACAGGCTGATGGCCGTGACATCGAGCCCGTTTGTGCTGGCGATCGTGATCTCGTCCCTGAACCCCTTTTGTTTGCGGAGCAACGGCAGAACCTGGCTGTCAAAAACATGGCCGTACTCGGTAAGGGAATTGGACTTCAGATGGACAGAGACATTGCGTGCAAACATAGGTCCTCCTTAAGAGGCCATTTGTTGACTAAGGCGGGGATAACTTCAGATGGGCTGACTTAGCTCAGGAGACCTGAACGAGGAGGAGGTGTAGTAACCTGCTCATTTCCTACTCTACTCGCAAGTTGCCGAATTGTCTATGTTATGAAGAATAAGTCAGATAAGTCCTTTCTATGGCTAGCGCAGGCCGCAGGGAGTTCCACGGGGCTGCTCGATGCGAAGATGCAGCTCTTCAGAGGATTTGAATGGTCGGGACGGGCAGATTTGAACTGCCGACCCCTCGCACCCCAAGCGAGTGCTCTACCAGGCTGAGCCACGTCCCGACAACAGCAGAGGTCTACCTGCCAAGTCTACCATTCTGCGTACTCTCGTAACCCTGGTTCCCCCCTTGGTGCGGGGGGTCTGCCCGGTTCGGGGCATTTGCCGATCGGATTCCGGGGGCGAGAATGGTGGCGTCTCGCAATCCGCTTCGAACCTGTTCCGGAGAGCGAGGCAGCCTCGAATGCGACTTTCACCGGAGGTGCCGCGATGGCGACTGCTGTTGATTACCACCTTTATTCCGACGCTTTCCCGGCCGCGACCGAGGAGGCGGCTGTCCCGGCGGCCGGCAGCCTGGAGGGGTTCGCGATCCCAGAGACGATGCGCGACCTGATGCGCGCGGAAGCGGACCGCTGGCGCGAGTCCCAGAAGGCCAGGGGCCGCGGGCTGCTGGGCCGGCTGTTCCACCACAAATAGGAGACTGGCCGCTGGCGCGGATAGCGGATAGCGGCTGCCCGTTTGCTGACAGCAGAGAGTGTGACGCCCCGGCTTTCGGATCGGAAGCGGGGTAAAAAGCAAAGGCAGATTCTTCGCGCACCACCCCCGAACGCAGAAACGTTCGGGGTTTCTTTTGGCTCGGAAGGGCCCGCCTCTTTCAGGGGTGCGGGGGATGCCTGATCGGCAGCCTGGTTCGATCGCGGTTCGTCCCGCTTTTGGGGCGGGTCACGGCATCCCTGAGTTGGCTTGCACGCGACTCTCGCCGCTCCGTTTACCATGCACAGGAGAGATTTTTCCTCGCGGAGGAGCGATTTGAGTCTGCCTTTTTGGAAGTCCCGCATCCTGGCTGGTCTGGCTGGTCTGCCTGTCCTGTTCGCCGTGGCCGCCGCGCCGCTGCTGCACGCCGCTGACGCCGAGCCCACACGCGCCACGCTGGCCAACGGGATGCAGGTCGTGATCATTCGCAACACGCTGGCCCCGGTGGTGACCGTCGAGGCCAACTACCGCGTGGGGGCCGATGAGACGCCGGACGGGTTTCCCGGCATGGCGCATGCGCAGGAGCACATGGCGTTTCGGGGCTGCTCGGGGATGACGGCCGACCAGGCGGCAGCCATCTTTGCGCTGCTCGGCGGCGACTTCGACGCGGACACGCAGCAGAACATCACGCAGTACTTCAACACCGTGCCGGCGGCGGATCTGGACGTGGTGCTGCACGCGCAGGCCACCTGCCTGAAGGGCGTGGATGATTCGCAGTCGGAATGGGACCAGGAGCGCGGCGCCATCGAGCAGGAAGTTTCGCGCGATCTTTCGAATCCCACGTACAAGTTCATCAACCGACTGAACCAGGATATGTTTGCCGGGACGCCGTACGCGCACGATGCGCTGGGCACGCGCGACTCCTTCGACAAGACGACGGGCGCGATGCTCAAGGAGTTTCACGACAAGTGGTACACGCCGTCGAACATGATTCTGGTGATCGTGGGCGATATCGATCCGGCGGCGACGCTCCAGAAGGTGAAGGAGCTGTACGGTGATATTCCGAGCCATGCGCTGCCGGAGCACCCTGCGGTGCACCTGCAGGCGGTGAAGGCGGAGAACTTCACGCTCGACAGCAATCTGCCCTACGTGCTGGGGTTCATCGCGTGGCGGCTGCCCGGGACCGACTCGCCGGATTATGCGGCGATGCAGATTCTGTCGGATGTGCTCTCGAGCCAGCGCGCCGATTTGTACGGCATGGTGCCGGCGGGCAAGGCTCTGGCGGCAGAATTCGGCATGGCGGAGACGTATCCGGAGGCCAGCGTGGGCTTCGGCGTGGTGGCGCAGCCGGCGGGCGTGGATACGCAGGCGGCGCTCGACGAGATGCGGCAGATCATCAACAAATATGCGCAGACTGGCGTACCGCCGGAACTGGTGGACGCGTCGAAGCGCTCGGAGATCGCGCAGGCGGAGTTTGAGCGCAACTCGATTTCGGATCTGGCGTCGGTGTGGTCGGAGGCGCTGGCGTCGGAAGGGCGCAAATCGCCGCAGGAAGACATCGATGCCATCCGCAAAGTGACGGTGGACGATGTGAATCGCGTGGCGAAGCAGTATCTGCTGAACGCGCAGACCATTACCGCGACGCTGAAGCCGGTGCCAACGGGCGCGCCGGTGGCGCAGAAGGGGTTTGGCGGAGCCGAAAGCGTAACCGCCGCGCCGACCAAGCCGGTGACGCTGCCGGATTGGGCCGCGAAGCCGCTGGACACGCTGCAGATTCCGGAGAACTATCTGCAGGTTTCCGACACGAAGCTGCCTAACGGCATCCGGCTCATCGTGCGGACGGACACGACCAGTCCTACGGTGACGGTGATGGGCTCAGTGAAGCACAATGCCGATTTGCAGACGCCGCAGGGGCAGGAGGGCGTGGACGACATTCTCGACGGGCTGTACTCCTACGGCACCACGTCGCTCGACCGGCTGGCGTTTGCCAAGGCGCTTGACGATATCGCCGCCAACGAGAGCGCGGGCTACAACTTTTCCGTCAGGGTGCTGAAGGAGTATTTCTCGCGCGGGGTGGAGCTGCTGGCGGATAACGAATTGCATCCGGCGCTGCCGCAGCAGGCCTTCAACATCACGCAGATGCAGACGGCGCAGTTTGTCGCGGGGAATCTGAAGAGTCCGGGCTACCGCACGTCGCGCGCTCTGGATACGGCGCTGCTGCCGGCGGGCGATCCGGTGCTGCGCGAAATGACGCCGGACACGGTGAAGAAGCTGACGCTGGACGACATCCAGCAGGTGCACGACACGACGATCCGGCCGGACCTGACGACGATTGTGGTGATCGGCGATGTGACGCCGGACGAGGCGAAGACGGTGATCGCGAAGTGGTTTGGCGACTGGAAGGCGGCGGGCGAGAAGCCGAACACGACGCTGCCGCCGGTGCCGATCAATCAGCCTTCGGCAGCGAATGTGGCCGACGCGCAGGCGGTGCAGGATTCGGTGACGCTGGCGGAGCAGATCGACATCAACCGCTTCAGCCCGGATTATTACTCGCTGCAGCTGGGCAATCACGTGCTCGGCGGCGGATTTTATGCGACGCGGCTCTATCACGACCTGCGCCAGGTGGCGGGGTACGTGTACACGGTGGGCGTGGCGATGAACGCCGACAAGTCGCGCGGCAGCTACTCAGTCGATTACGGATGCGATCCGCCGAACGTGTCGAAAGCGCGGGCGCTGATTGTTCGCGACCTGAACGCGATGCGGACGCAGGATGTGTCGGACGGGGAGCTGCGGCAGGCCAAGGCGCTGCTGCTGCGGCAGATTCCGCTGTCGGAGGGGAGCGAGGATGCGGTGGCCGGCGGCCTGCTGGCGCGCGCGGATATGGGGCTGCCTTTGGATGAGCCGATCGTCGCGGCGAAGAAGTATTCCGCGCTGACGGCGAACGATGTGAAGGCGGCGTTTGCGAAGCACGTCAATCCTGACAACCTGGTGCAGGTGGTGCGGGGACCGGCGCCGCAGTAGCATCTTCACGGCGAAGGGCGGCGGACTGCGTGGCTCGGGCGGCGCAGCCGGACCAAAGTTATATTCACCGGGTATGAATTGCGCCGGATTTTGCGCGACGGTCCTCC
Organism: Acidobacteriaceae bacterium; assembly: GCA_036521315.1. Lineage (GTDB taxonomy): Bacteria > Acidobacteriota > Terriglobia > Terriglobales > Acidobacteriaceae > Palsa-343. The sequence goes on along the minus strand of DATDHZ010000106.1, from coordinate 20,010 downwards.
GCGTTCCGTTGTACCGTAGGGACACGCTCCATTCCCCCGAGGAGGTGTCCCATGGTTTGGGACGTTTCGTACACCTGCGATATTTGCGGCAAGAAGAAGGGCGAGTCGAACCACTGGTGGATGCTGTCGCTGGGCAACGTGCTCTGCTTTGAAGAGGGACAGCCGGATCAGCGGTTCACCATCCTGCCGTGGAACGCGAACGAGAGCCGGAGCGGCGAGATGCGCCACCTTTGCGGGCAGGGCTGCGCCATGAAGGCGCTGGAACGGTTTATGACGAACCGGACGATCGAGATGGAGATGCAGGAAGTGGAGTAGCACAGGCGGCTTTGCCTCCCTCCGCACTCCCGTTGGGTTTTCGACGATGAACGATGAGTTCGCAGGATTCCTTCGGCAGGCTGTTCCGGGCGGAGACCAGATCCCTGGTGGGGACGAGCCGTGGCCCTCCCTCGTTCTTCTCCTGCGGGTCCCTCGCGAGTTCACACATGCGGACGCCAACCAGTTGGCCCGACAGGTCTGGAACACTTCCCAGGATAAGCCGGAAATCGTTGGATCCCCGAGAGACGGCTCTTATGTCATCCATGTTTCAGGTTTATTCTTCGCGATGCACAGCGTCGCGGCACGCTACAGCGCGCGAGGCCACGAAGCGGACGTCGTGCGCCAGCAGGTTTGGGACCAGCACAGTGCCTGGCTTTCCATCGATTACTCTCGCGGTTCGCGTGAACCACGGTCAAAATGGGGTCACTTCTATTTCCCGCTCACCCTCATGGCAAATAAGGTTTGGGATGCCAACGTTCTTGGCGCATTCTTTCCGGCAGAGGGAGTAACTGTGCCAAACATGGGCGAATTGATTCCCAGCATCACCTGGGCGGCAAAAAATGGATCCCCGCTGCAATTTCTGAAGAGAAACTGAAGACGGTCAGCGCAACAGATCTTCGAGTGCGGCGCTTAGTTCGGTTTTTTCGTCGCGATACTTCACGATGACGGGGGTGTAGACGCTCAGCCCCCACTCCTGCCCTTTGCCTTTGGTGACGGCGCGCGCGCCGGGAACGACTACCGCATTTTCAGGGATGATGAGCGGCATTTCGCCGTCGGCGCGGAGCACCTCGCCGCGGACGACATCGTAGACGGGCGTACCGCGCGTGAGGATGGTTCCGGCGGCAAGGACTGCGCGGGAGCGGACAATGGTGCCTTCGTAGATGCCGCAGTTGCCGCCGACCAGCACATCGTCTTCGAGGATGACGGGGCTGGCGTTGACCGGCTCAAGCACGCCTCCGACCTGGGCCGCGGCGCTGAGGTGCACGCGCTTGCCGATCTGCGCGCAACTGCCCACCAGCGCGTGCGAATCGATCATCGTACCCTCGTCGACATAGGCGCCCACGTTGACGAACATGGGCGGCGCGGCGATGACCCCGCGTGCCAGGAACGCTCCGGCCCGCACCGAGGAGCCACCGGCAACGATGCGGATGCCCTGATCGGGCGTGAATCGGCGGGCAGGAAACGTGCTTTTATCGATGAACGGAAAGCCGCTGGGCTGCCCGGTCGGTGCAGGTCCCTGCCTGGCGCCCCAACCCTTCTGTTGGCCGTAGAAAAATTCGCTCAGGTCCTGGTGATCCTGCGGAGTCCCGTGAGAAGAATGCGACGCATGCCCGGATGGGCTCCCGGGCTCGCCCCGGTCCTCATTCCAGCCCACATCCCACGAGGCGTCGCGCGCCACGTCCGAGCGGGCATCCGCGCCTTCCAGCGTCCCGATGCGGAACCCGAGCAGGATTCCTTCCTTCACCCAGGCATTCACGCGCCAGCCGGTGGGCGCTGCGGAATCCGGTTCGGCGGCGCGAAGCGTTCCGGCTTCGAGCGCGTCGCGCAGTTCGAGAAAGGCGGCCATGGCGCCGGGATCGCTGGCGGCGGCGGGGCCGGCGGCAAAGTATTGCTCGATCTTTTGCTGGAGACTCATCGATGAGGTGAGTGTATCAACCGTTCGCGGCGAAACTGTATGCTGGCCTCGAAGCGCTCTCCACGATGCCGCGCATTCCATCATCCCGCACCATCCAGGGCGAGTTCGCGCTCATCGAGGCGATTCGCAAGCGCGCCGCTCGCGCTGGCGGGCGAGGCGGCGCGGTGCGGCTTGGGATTGGGGATGACTGCGCTGTTCTGCGTCCGAAGGCGGGCCACGAAATCTGCGTGACCACAGATTTTTCACTCGAAGGCGTGCATTTCCGGCGCGACCTGCATCCGGCGCAATCGGTGGGGCATCGCTGCCTTGCGCGCGGACTAAGCGATCTGGCGGCGATGGGGGCGGAGCCGATGGGAATTTTCCTGTCGCTGGCGGTGCCGGCGCGGACGCCGGCGCGGTGGGTCGACGGATTTCTCGATGGGCTGCTGACGCTGGCTGCGCAACATGGCGTGGCGCTGGCCGGGGGCGACACCGCGCAGTCGCCGGATCGCATCGTCGCGGACATCGTCGCGGTGGGCCAGCTTCCGGCTGGGACCGCGCGTCTCCGTTCGGGTGCTCGGGCGGGCGACATTGTTTACGTCACGGGCGCGCTCGGTGGGTCGGCCGCGGAGCTGCTGGCGCTGATGCGTTCGCCGGGAAGATTTCGGGGGCTGGCCGGTGCTGCAGCGGGCCATCCACATCTCTATCCTGAACCGCGCGTGGCTGTGGGGCGACGGCTGCGGACGCTGGCGCACGCCATGATCGACATCAGCGACGGCCTGTCGACGGACCTGACGCACCTTTGCGATGCGTCGGGGCTTGCGGCCGTGATGGACGCAGCGGCGCTGCCGATTCATCCGCTGGCGCGCGCCGCCGAGCAAAGCGGGCTTGCGGAATCTGCGATCGATCTGGCACTGCATGGCGGCGAGGATTACGAGCTGCTCTTCACGGCCGCGCCTTCGGTTCGCATCCCGCGGCGGATTGCAGGCGTGCCGGTCCATCGGATTGGAACCATGGGCCAACGGGCTCGACGCCAGCCGCAGCTCACGCTGCGAGGTTCGGATGGGAGGGCCACTCCCCTGAAGCGAGCGGGGTGGGAGCACTTTCAGGCGAAGAAGTGACTGGCTCGGGCGCGGCGGCTTCCGCGCGACGCGGGTTCAGTCCAGCGATTTGCCGTTCGCGTCGCGGGTGATCCACCACATGACCTCGCCGAAGATCTTCCACTTCGACGCATTGCTGATGTCGAGCGGGGCGTATTTGTGGTTGGCGGAGACGAGCAGATCGGAATCCGCGACCCGCTGGAGGCGCGCGACCTTAAAGCCGAGATCGCGGTGCGAGACGACGACCAGCTTGTGGTGCAGGCGCTCGCGTTCGGTGGCGGCGGTATCGACGAAGACGATGGAATCGGGCGCGATGACGGGCATCATCGAGTCGCCGTGGAAGTGCATGCCGATGACCGTCTCCGGGTTTGGGCACCAGTCGAGCGGGGCCACCAGCACGTCTTCAACATCGGCTTCAGCGAGGGAGACGCTCTGGCGCGGCGCGACGCGGTCGCCCCAGGCCATGACGTTCAGGACCGGGATGGCCACGGCATTGGCGGTCAGCGGCTTGGACTGCCGCGCGGCCGCGATGACGTTGAAGTCCTCGAGGCGCGTGCGCAATGACCACAGTACCCGGCGAAGACTGGCATCGGGCATGCCGGCGATGTCCATGCCGGCGCGCTCCCAGAAGTAAACGCCTTCGCCAGGCTTGGCCAGGTTGCCGAGCGCGACATAGGTCTGCGCGGTGGGTTCGTGCTTGCCCTGAATCCACCGGGAAACCGTCGCCGGGGAAACGCCGAGCCGCTCGGCCAGGGCTGATTGGGTCATCTTCAGGTCTTGCAGCAGCCGTTTGATCCGTTCCGGCCACTCGTGACCGGATTGTTGTTGGGGCGCCATCGACTCTCCACTGCGTGCCGGGCCCTTACATTCTCGCAATTGCGCTAATGAAATCAATAATTTAGCTTGCGTTCCGGCTATCCTAACAGGAACTTCGGCGCATCTAACAGTCCCAAAGCCGAGGGCTGCCTGATATTTCGCTGCGGCGATGGCAAGCCAGGGACGAATACCCGGTACCACGAGCTGGGGAGTGGCGGGAAATGTCGGGTGAACGGAGTGAGAGCGCCGGCTTCGAGCCTGACCCCGGAGATCATCAGGATGGGATGCGAAGTGTGCGGGACGAGGGCTTCGCATGGCGAAGAGAATTCTGATGTCCCTGCCACCAGCATACCTCTGTAGTCCGGCACGACACCAGAAGGACGGCCGGAAATTCATCTGCCTGGAAACTGAGCCGAGGGACTCGTTATGACGGGGGTTGAGGGCAGACGCAGAATCCTGATCGTGGACGACGAACCGGAAGTTACCCATTCGCTTTCCGCAATTCTTGCCAACTATGAATTCGACGTGCATGTGGCGGGAACTGCCGAGGAGGCGGTGGAAACCATTGCGCAGTGGCAGCCGGACCTTGCCATTGTGGATGTGGTGTTGCCGCGGATGAGCGGGATCGATCTGGCCGTGGTGATCCGCGAGACGCATCCGCGCTGCCAGATCGTGCTCTTCTCCGGGACGCAAACGACCCAGTCGCTCCTGGAAGAGGCAGCGACGAAGGGGCATCTGTTTGAAGTGCTGGCGAAGCCGGTGCACCCGTTATTTATGGTTGACTACGTATCCAGCCGGCTTTCGGGGCGTTCGCGCAAGCCCCCTCGCGCCAGCTGAAGGCGCAATTGAGGGGGAGCCGGGGTATCATGAGAAGAGCAGGCAGACTGGACGGCCGCTGGCGCCTGAGCGCAAGCGAGGGCGACAGAGGAAAGTCCGGACTCCGCAGGGCAGTGTGCCGGATAACGTCCGGGACCTGAGCGTCAAGGCTCAGGGACGGCTAGTGCCACAGAGAAGATACCGCCTCGGTCCTTTCGAGGGCTGCGGTAAGGGTGAAAAGGTGCGGTAAGAGCGCACCGCTCCGGCGGTAACGGCGGAGGCAGGGTAAACCCCACACGGAGCAAGACCAAATAGGGAACGAGTCCGGCAGCAATGCCGGCACGTGCCGGCCCGGCGCGTCAGCCTCATACGAGGCCCCTGAAGCGATGCGAATCGCGGCGGGGTGAAAGTTTCGGGTAGGTCGCTAAGCGCGTTGTGCTTCGGCAGGACGCGGGAGCGCGCGCAGTAATGCGCCGCCAAGAGGAATGGCCGTCCTCGACAGAATCCGGCTTACAGGTCTGTCTGCAGAAACGCGTGGCCCCGGGGAATCGGAGACGATGCCCGGGGCCTTCATTTTCAGGTGAGAGGTTACGGGTTGCGCGGAAACGGGCCGCAGCCGATCTCCAGGCACAGCTCGCTACCGGGTGGGCTGGAGCGCGACCTGGCAGAGGCGCTCGGACCAGCCGTCGCGCATGAAGGCGGTGCCGCAGAAGCGGTGGGTCTCGCGGTAGCCGTGAGCCTCGGCGTAACCGATGATCTGGTAGTAATCGCCGAGCGGCACGCGGTGGAGGAGCGAGAGGTCGGGTGCGATCCAGTCGTCGGTGATGTTCGCGTTGTGCGCGTTCCACTCCATGCCGCCCACCACGATCACGTCGGGGTGCGCGGCGATGGCCGCAGGCGCCTGCTGCACGTTGCGGACGTGGCGGCTCCAGAGCCAGTACGCATGGGGCTGGTTGAAGTAGATGGCGCTGTGAAACCAGGCTTCGGGACCGATGCTGTAGTAGTAGAAGCCGGCGATGCGCTTGCCCGGCGTCTGGCTGTGGAGGAAGCGCGCCATCGCCGCTTCGCCGCCGTAGGGCCCGTGGACGTCGGCCCAGACGGCATGGCCGGTCCACCAGGCCTGATCGACCGCGACGAGTACCAGCGTGGCCAGGGTGAGGTGGCGCAGCCAGGGCATGCGCTTCGCCCGGGTTCGAAATTGCTGCTTGCGGATTTCGACGACTCCGTCGACTGCGGAGCCGGATGCCGAGGTGTGGGTCTCCGGCGGCCAGGTGAGCCATAAAGCCGCGACGAGGGCCGTCCACAGCATGCCGGCGTGACGCGGCGACAGGTACATCGATGTGAAGACGAGCACCATGAAGGCCCACGGCAGGAGGCCGATGGAGCCGATGGGGCTATTGGCGCGGAACCAGAATGCCTGCGCGAGGAAGAGCGCGCAGGCCAGCAGCGCGAGCACGCGGAAGTTCGAAACCGGATAGCTGAGGAGCGCCAGCAGGCGCGCGACCTTGTGCCAGAGCGCCTGGCGCTGGGTCCAGTGCTCTTTGATGGGAGGAATGGGGGCGAGCTCGCCGGGGCGCACATCCTGGGTCGCGTCCGGATCGGCGGCCAGCTGGGCTGTTGCGTGCTGATCGCCGGCTTTGGCCCAGATGCGTTCGGTGGAATGCTCGACATTGCTGCCGGCCTGGAAATTGACGTCGCTGGGCGGGATCGTGGTCGCGACGGCGAAGATCCAGAAGGCGGAAAGAACGAGCGCGGGAATCGGGGCCGACATGGGCGCGCCGGCGCGCTTCCTGCGACGCAGGAGGGCGAGGGCGACCAGAGCGAATCCGCCGGACGCGACGAGGCCATGCACGGAGACGTTGCCCATGAGGCCCAGCAGGAGTGCGAGGCCGAGAAGCCTGGATCGCGGCAGGGTCTCGGACGACGGAGTTGCGGCGATGCCGCGCAGAATGGCGGCGGCGCTGAAGGCGAGGACGGCGAAGAGCACGTAGCTGCGCGCGACCACCGCGTCCTGATAGGCGAGCCAAAAACCAAACGGCAGAAGGATGCGCAGGAGGAGCGGAAAAGGCGACCAGCGCAGCAGCACAACGACGGCTGCCAGGGCGATGGCGCCGGAGACCCAGTGCATGGCGATGAAGCCCACGTGGAGCCGGACCAGAATCCAGAGCAGCGTGTGCCACAAGCCGGGCGAGCCTTCGTAGCGGATGCCGTGCCACATCATCTGCCACCAGCCGCTGTCGCGCGCGAGCAGCCAGGCCTGCGACTCATCGGCCCACGGCTCATGCCACGCGATGCCGATGGAGACGACCAGCGCGTAGGCGGCCAGAACCAGAGTCTCGAGCCACGTCCAGGGGCGGGCCTGGAGCATGGGTTTGCTGCGGTTCGCCGGCGGCTCCAGCAACACCGGGCCGGGCTGCTGCGCCGGCAGCCAGTCTGCGAGGCGGGTGGGGCCGGCGCCTGTCATGCGCAGCGGACGCCCCATAGCGTTCCAGAGCAGGTCTTCATCGTGGTGCGTTGGGTGATGCTTGTGTTTATGTGCCAGGCTCTGACGTTCTGTGCGGCGGAGCGAAGGACCTGGCGGCGAAGTGAAAGTCCACGCGTCCGGCCGCTTACGAGACCCATTTCAGCAGCCGGATGACGCCCATCGGCGCGGCTTTCGAGTGCGCCGAGACGTTGGTGCGCTGCCCAATCTCCTCGCGGCGCGTGGCGTAGTAGCGATACGCCTGCACCAGCATCTGCTCGTTGGTGAGCGTGGGGCGCCAGCCGAGGCGCGCGCGGATCTTCGAGGTATCGAAGAGGAAGTCCTCGGAGATCATGCGGTAGTGGTACGGGCCGAGCGGCGAGAGGCCCCAGTGGTGGGCCAGGCGCATGGCGCCGAGCGCGGGGACTCTGGGCAGCGAGCGCACCTTCGAGCGGGTGCCCGCTTCGGCGATGACGGCTTCGTAGACCGCGCGGAGGGGCTGCACGTTTTCCGATCCCACATGAAAGATGTCGCAGACGCCGGGGCGCATGGCGGCCATGCAGGCGCGCACCAGATCTTCCGCATAGATGAACTGATAGCGGTTGCGGCCGTCGCCGACGACCCAGACGGTTTTGCCGTCCTGAATGAACTCGAAGAGGATGGCCAGCAGGCCGAGGCGCCCGCGATCGATGATGGTTGGGCAGCGCAGGATGACAATTTCCATTTCGCGGGAGTAGCGGCAGAGAACATGCTCGGCGGCCAGTTTCGACTGGCCGTAAATCTCGGCGGGCGCCGGCATCTCGTCTTCGCGGATGGCATGGCCGGGGTTCGCGGCCCAGAGACAGTTGGTCGAGGTGAAGATGAGCTTGGGCACCCCGTTGGAGCGGGAGGCTTCGGCGAGCATGCGCGTGGCATTGACGTTCGAAGTCCACAGGTCGTCCTCGTTGAGATCCATGCCATGGGCCAGCACGGCGGCGCAGTGAAAGACTGCGTCGTACCTGGCGCGGCGGAAGGCCGAGTTCAGCAACCATGGATCGCGCAAATCGCCGGTGATTTTCGTCAGATGCGGATGCCAGCTGGAGTCGGGCACGCGATCGACGCTGGTGACGTGATAGCGATTCCGCAGCAGGTGCCGCTTGAGAATGCCGCCGAAAAATCCGGCTCCGCCGGTAACCAGCACATGGGACATCAGGGGATCGATCCTGAAGAGAATTCGCCGTGCTTCGGACTTGCCTCTGATGTTCCCTGGCCGCAGGCAGACGCGACGGACGCAGAGACATCTCCAAGGAGAGATGGCGTCAGGCGGGGGCGAGGATGCCTCGGGGGGCGATCGAGGGGAGAACGCCGGGGCGTTGGGTGGTGGAGACCTCAATCACACAATGAAAAACAGAGCAGGGATCTGCGGATTACCCGGTTCGCCTGCCAAAGGCCAGATTGAGCGGCTGCGATCGCCTTTCGGAGCCGCATTACCGCTTGAAGACCGCGGCTGCGGCCTGTTGCACCGTTACCCCGTCGGGCTCGCGCGTCCACGACGTCTTCACGTCGTCTTCCTGCTCGGAGATGCTCTTGAAGATGAGCGCGTGCCCCTGGATGTGGATGTGACTCTGCGTAATATCCCAGATGCCCGTCGCCAGTTGGCTGCGCTCGATACGGAACGTCCCTCCCTTTTCGAGCTTCCCGAGAATGCCTCCGCCGAAGTCAACGTCGTGCAGCAGGCGGCCTTTGAATTCGCGGATGCGATGCTGTTGGTTATCCACGGTCAGCGTGCCGGTCATGGCGGCGAAGACGCGCGCCTCGCGCGTGGGAGGGTGGAAGGACGGGTCGGGAGAATACTGCAGCGTCGTCGATGCCCGGCCGCGCCTCGCAAACCTCCATTGAAATGCCTCGGGCAGGAGGCGCAGCAGCGAATCCGCCTGTTGGCTGTCTTTCTGGTTGTCCTCACGCTGTTTCGCCTGGGCGGACTGATCCTGCACGAAGGCGTCGACGGCTTTATGCTGCTGGTCGGGCGGAATCGCGTGGCCGTTTTTCATGATCACGCGGTTCACATCGTTGGTGGGCGTTTCGGCGACCCACTGCGTCACGCTGCCATCGGATTTGCGATCGACCTCCTGAAAAATCCAGCAGGAGTGATCCGACTGGTCTGCGGCGATTTCGGTATTCACGGCATTCTGGACAAAGGCGTGGGCGTCCTGCGCGTGGACGGCCGGCTGGAAGCAAAACACAATCAACAATGCCAATGGGCTAACTTGCGGTTTGTTCATGAGTTTGACCCTGAGAGAAATGGCGCTGCGCTCTCCCCCTTTCCTTCAGATGCGGTGAAGGAGGGCTGAGACCACGGCACAGCTTTGGAGGGGGGCGAGTGCTCGCGGGCGTATCCGCTTTCGGCGGGCCTGGTCTCGTGAGGGAGCGCGCTCAGCGTGAGCCGCGGGATTCGTCGCGGACCCAGTCGCCGCTCTTGCCGCCCGTTTTGCGCTCGAGGCGCAGGTCGCGGATGACGATGCCTTTGTCCGCGGCCTTGCACATGTCGTAGACGGTGAGGGCGGCGACAGAGGCGGCGGTGAGGGCTTCCATCTCGACGCCGGTTTGCGCGGTGGTGGCGGCAATGGCGCTAATGGCGATGCCGCCCTGGGCGACCTCGGCGCGCACATCGATGAAGCTGAGCGGCAATGGGTGGCAGAGAGGGATGAGCTCGGCGGTGCGCTTGGCCGCCTGGATGCCCGCGATGCGCGCGACTTCGAGCGCATTGCCCTTGGGGTTGCGGGGCAGCGCCGCCAGCGCCTCGGCCGACATGCCGACAAAGGCGGACGCCTCGGCTTCGCGGCGCGTGGCCGCCTTGGCGCTGACGTCGACCATGCGCGCTTCGCCGGAATCGTCGTAATGCGAGAGCCTGGCCATCCCGTACAGAGTACAGCGTGCGGGATGCATGGACTGCGTGGCGGCAGCGGGATGGCGGCGCTGAGGCGGGGCCACAAGTTCGAATCGCCCCCGGCCCCGGCTGTGTTAGCTTCTTTCGTTGGTCCGGAAATGACCCGAACCTCTGCTCGACGGGAGCGCCGTGGCGAACGGGTCCCGCCGAAACGGCCGAAACGCAGTACCTTTTCCTTTGGGAGTCATTCAGACATGAAAGCAGCCGTCCGTGATCTCGCACTTTTCGTCTTCACGTTTTTCTTCGTCGCACCGGTGATCGTTCTCAGCGCGCAGCAGCGAGCCGCGTCGGCTGGCGGGCCCGCGCACGAGAATCCGAACTGGTGGAAGAACGCCGTCATCTACGAGATTTATCCGCGCAGCTTTCAGGATTCGAACGGCGACGGGATTGGCGACCTGAACGGCATCACGCAGCGGCTGGATTACCTGAAGACCCTCGGCGTCGACGCAATCTGGCTGACGCCGATCTACCCGTCGCCGCAGGTGGATTTTGGCTACGACATCTCCGATTACGAGAACATCGACTCGCAGTACGGCACGCTGGCGGACTTCGACAAGCTGGTGGCGGAGGCGCACAAGCGGCACATCGGCATCATCATGGACCTGGTGCTGAACCACACCTCGGACCAGCATCCGTGGTTTAAGGAGTCGGCCAGCTCGCGCACGAATCCGAAAGCCGACTGGTACATGTGGCACGACGCGAAGATGGTGAACGGGCATCGCGAGCCGCCCAACAACTGGGAATCGGTCTTTGGCCACTCGGCGTGGCAGTGGGACCCGGCGCGGCAGCAGTACTACTACCACCGCTTCTACATTCAGCAGCCCGACCTGAACTGGAACAACCCCGCGGTACGCAAGGCGATGTATGACGTGGAGCGGTTCTGGATCCGCCATGGCGTGGCAGGCTTCCGCCTGGACGCGATCACTTCGCTGTTCGAGGACCCGCAGGATCGCGATGAAGCCTACGTGCTCGGCCCCGACGGCAAGCCGCTGATCAACGCGTACGGCGACAAGGTGGTGCAGACCAACCTAACCGACAATCTGCCGGAAGTGCACGGCGTGCTCCGCGAATTGCGCGAGGTGGCCAATGAGACCAAAGGCCGCAAAGTTATCCTGATTGGCGAAACGTATCTGCGCCAGGTAAGCGATCTGCGGCTCATGTACGGGGCGCACAACGACGAGCTCGATCTGCCGATGGATATGCAGATTGGCTTTCCGCCGGCGGGCGACAATCGGCTGGACACCGGCCGATTCCGGTCGAGGATCAACGAAGCGGAGACGGAGATCAACGGCGAGATGCCGCTGTTTGTTTTCGATAACCACGATAATGCGCGCTGGGACCGCTACGTCACCCAGGATCACAAGGACGATGTGGGGCGGGTGATTGCGACCATCCTGTTTGCCTCGCGGGATACGGCGATGATGTATTACGGCGATGAGATCGGCATGGTCACGACGCCGCCCACGCGCAAAGAGGATGTGAAGGATCCGATCGGGATCACGGGGTGGCCGAAGGAAAAGGGCCGCGACGGCGAACGGACGCCGATGCAATGGGACGCGCTGGGCGACGCGGGCTTTTCGAACGCGGCCAGGACGTGGCTGCCCATCCCGCCCAGTTATAAAACGACGAATGTAGCGGCCGAGGGGGGCAATGCCAACTCGATGCTGCACTGGTACCAGCAGATCATCGCGCTGAAGCGCAGCGATCCGGCGCTGCACGAGGGCGAGGAAGTGATGGTCAATCCGAACGATCCGCACGTGCTGGCATGGGTGCGGAAAGCGCCGAACGGGGAGGCTGTGCTGGTGGCCTGCAACCTGACGGCGCAGCCGCAGACGGTGAGCTACGATCTGAGGAAGGCGGGCGTGCACCGCTTCCACGTGAAGACGCTGCTGAAAACGCCGGGCGGGACGGACCCGCTGTCGCTCGATTTGGTGCCGCTGGGTCCGTATGGGGTGTATATCGGGAAGGTGGAGTAGGCGAGGCAGATCGCGGGTGTGGCGTCGCTGAAGTTCCTTCCACAATGGGACCAGGCCGGCTAAAGAAGACCCCACAGGGGCTAAATGTCAGAAGTCGAACAATCCCACTCAAGCCAAAATCGGGCTTGAATGGGGCACCCGCATTCATTCGGACCGCAGTCGAAGTCGCGCCCCGATACAAAACCACAAAACAGGGGTGAACGAAGTTGCGAGAGGCCAGACTAGCTGGTCAGCGCCGATAGTCCCGGATGGCGCTGCGTTTCGGGCAGGGTCTTCACTTGCTGGATCTCGGGCGCCGGCGCCGCGCATTCAAAGCGGGCAGACGGTTCGGCTTCGACGCGGTCGAAGGCAGCCTTCAGCTCATGAAGGAAGCGGCGGCTGGCGACGCCTGCGCCGCGTTGGCCGGTGCGGGAATCAACGTGGGCGTCAATCCGCTCCAGTGTGGTCCGTAATTTTTCTAACTTTATGGATTGCATCGTCAAGGCAGACAAGGGGGAATGGTTCAACCTATCCGAAATTGAGCAGTGATGTCCAGAAGAATTTCAGGACGGGTTGGGTCGCGCGCACAGCCTGGCGCGGTATTCGCGATGGGATCGGATTGGGTCAGCCGCTGACCGCGCCGGAGCCGCCGCGCCACGGGCAGTGCCGGCACCCGGAGCCGCAGCAGGTTCCGCGGCGCAAGTGGTACGCCGCGGTGAACACCACATAAGGTCCCTCACGGTAGAAGTCCTCGCCTTCGACGAGCGGCCGGTTCTCCGGCGCCTGCGGGGAGGCCGGGTCCGCAGCTGGGACGGACTTGTGGCCTGTCGATGGCTCAGGCAAGCGCGCCCCCCTCGAGCTCACGCGGCGTGTCCCATGCGAATGCGCGGCGCAATGGCTCTTCGGGCGCTTCGGCGGGTTCCGGGTGACCTTGCTCGTTCGCGGGTAGCGGCAGCGTGACCGTGTTCCCCGCGATGCAAGCCGGGCTTTCACCAGGAATGACGACCCCGACGAGGTTCATGGGATCGGCGGCGGCGATGGTGAGCGGCGGCATGTCGGCCAGGGTCCGGGTGCGATTCGCGCGCAGGCTGTCCGCAGCTTCGGGCAAGGCGAACTGCTCGCCGCCAAAGCCGGAGACGAAGCGGCCGCCGCGCACGACGCCCCGCGCTTCCAGCCGCCGGAACAGGCCCACCAGTTCGCGCCAGGGAGGCATGGTGGTCTCGCGCGCAAGAGCGTCACGCAGCACGATGCCATAGCGCCGCAGCAGCACGCGGCAGGCCGATTCCAGCTGCGCGTCACGCTGCGCAGCAGCTTTGGCCGCTGCATCGGCGTCTGGGTGCTTCTGTTTGCCGAGGGTCGCGATCACCGGCTCATCGGGATGGCTGAGCAGCGCCCAGCGGCCTGAGGCATTCCGGGGCGCGGTCTTTGTCTTTCCGCCGAACCCGTTGGGCGCGGCAAATGCCCGCTTGCGGCGCGGATCGATGAGCATGCGCAGGCTGTCGAAGCCATCGGCGTTCACCAGGCCCGCAGCCACCAGCTCCCACAGGGCGCGGTGCACCTCTTCGGCGGAGGCATCCATTTTGCGGATCAGGTCGGCCGCGAACATGGCGCCGCGCTCGCCGAGGCAGGAGCGCACCCGGTTGGCGAGGTCGCTGAGGCAGGCGGTGAGGTTAGCTTCGGGAATTTGTCGCCGCGTGAGGCACAAATCCATCCACAGCGCCTCTTCGCGCACGAAAAATGTGACCGGGGCCATGCTGGTCGGCACCACGCGCCGCGGGCCGCCGCTGGCGATGTCGGCAAAAGCCGGATGCGGCGAGATGCGCCCCCAGCCGACTGCGCCGGTGAGGCAGAGCGCGTCGAGCCAGCGCGGATCGCAGGCTGCCACGCGCTGGGGCAGGATGGTGCGCTCCCACTCGGCTGCGGGCGCTTCAAAACCCTCGAGCCCACGGAGCGCTTCCAGGACACCCTGGTCACCGCTGAGCTGCCGTTGCTCGCCCAGGTGCTGCCAGTCGAGGAGGAAGCGCATGTAGACCGCCGGAGTCACCGGTTCGATTTGCCTGCGCAGGGTGTGCAGGGTGCGCTTGTGGATGCGCTGCAGGATGCGCCGCTCGCACCATTCGACGTCGTGATCGGGAATTGCGTTCTGGCCGTGCCTGGCTTCGAAGATGCCGCGAAGAGCCGTTCCAGCGCCCTCGAGACGCAGCATTTGCTGCCAAACGTCGCTCGGGTCGAGGCCCAGGCGAGCGGCCATGCTCCCGGAAGTGACAGGGCCGGCAATTTGTAACCATCCCTGTAGTGTTTTCTGCAAAATGTCACCGTGGCTGGGCAGTTCACCGGGGTTTATCCACATTTCCACAGTGATTTCCACCGATGGCAGCAGCTGGCGCAACCAGGCACCTCGTTCTGCGGCCACGATATAGCCGCGAGCCCCAGCCCGCGCGGCGGAAACGCGCCCGGTTCGCTCCAGCCGGGTTACAAATTCGGCCCAGTTCCGTGCGCCCGGCGCGTCCAGCGCTTCGACGGGAACCACCACGAGGGCGCAGAGCAAATCGTGCAGCTCGTGCTCATCGCGAATGTCGGGCCAAATCTCCTCGCGCACCTCGGCGATGGCCTCGGACGACAACCGTCCGGCTTCGCCCAGCGCGGCATCGGGCAGAACGCCGCGCATCTGCACCGCGCGCGTGCGCCGCTCCTCGAGGCCGGCATCATCGAGAAAGGCAAACGGGTTCGCGTTGATGAGCTCGTGCGAGAACGCCGAGGGGGTGGTGGTGTCGACGGCGACGCAGCGGATGCGGCCGTCGTGCATCGCGGCGAGAACGGCCTTCAGACCCTCCAGGTCCATCGCTTCCTCGAGCACATCGCGCATGACTTCTTTTACCAGCGGGTGATCGGGAATCTGGATGTCGCCCTCGATGTTCTCGAAACAAGCCGCCGCCTGCGGGAAAACACTGGCCAGCAGATCGTCGGAGCGGATGCGCTGCACCTGCGGCGCGACCTTCTTTCCTTTTTGGAACCGTAACAGTTGCAAACTGCGTGACGCGTCCCAGCGCCAGCGGGTCTTGAAGACGGGCGCAGCGAGCGAGGCCTGCTCCAGCAGTTCGGTCACGGTTTCCGCAGTCAGGAAATGGAAGACGTCGCTGAGGGGAAAGCTGTGCTGTTCCGCAAGGCAAATGTTCAGGCCATTGTCCGTGGCCGCCGCCTGCAACTCGAAATTGAAGCCGCGGCAGAAGCGTTTGCGCAGGGCGAGGCCCCAGGCCTTGTTGATGCGGCCTCCGAAGGGGGCGTGCAGGATGAGCTGCATCCCGCCGCCTTCGTCGAAGAACCGTTCTGCAACCACCGTAGTTACAGATGGAACAGCGCCCAGTACGGCGCGGCCCGCGGCGATGTAGCCAATCATCTGTTCGGCGCCTGCATCGCACACGCCGCACTCGTTTTTGAGGAAGGCCACGGCCTCGGCGATCTCCGGCATCGCCTGGCTGATGTAGCCGGGCAGCACGTCGGGCGTGCGGCGATCGATCTCCTCGCGCAGCTCCGCGACAAACTCGCTGAGTTCGGGCGTGCGCAGCGGCGCTTCGCCGAACCAGAAGGGCAGCGTGGGCGGCGCTCCGTGCGCATCCTCCACCAGCACGCGCCCCGCGCTTTCGATGCGCTGGATACGCCAGCTCGCGTTGCCGAGCTGCACCACATCGCCAGGAGAAGAGTCGACGGCGAAGTGCTCGTCGAGCGTGGCAATTTGTACGCCTTCCGGTTGCAAAATGACCGGATACACCGCCGTGTCGGGAATGGCTCCCCCGTTGGTGATGGCGGTGGTGCGCGCTCCGCGCCGTGCCTGCACGCGTTCCTGCACGCGGTCGCGCAGCAGGTACGCCCCGTAGCGGCCGCGGCTGGACTCGATGCCTTCGGCGAGCAGGCAGAGGGCCTCGTCGAATTCTTCCCACTGCAAATCGCGGTACGGATGGGCGCGGCGGAAGACGTCGAAGAGGGTGCGCTCCTCCCAGGGCTCGGCGGAGCAGGCTGCGACGATCTGCTGCATGAGGACGTCGAAGGGCTTGGCCGGAATCTCGAGGCGGTCGAGCACGCCGGCACGCATGGCGCGGAGGAGCGCCGCCTGCTCGACGAGGTCGTCGCGCGTGACGGCGAAAAATCGGCCTTTGGGGATGGCGCCCCGCCAGTGACCGGCGCGGCCGACGCGCTGCATCGCGACGGCGATCGCGCGTGGCGACTGAATCTGGCACACCAGATCGACGGTGCCGATGTCGATGCCCAGCTCCAGGGAGGCGGTCGCGACGAGCAGGCGAATCTCGCCCGCCTTCAGCCGCCGCTCGGCATCGAGGCGCAGCTTGCGGCTGAGGCTGCCGTGATGGCAGGCCACGTTCTCGACGCCGAGCCGCTCGCCGAGCTGGAAGGCTGCGCGCTCCGCCATGCTGCGCGTGTTGACAAACACGAGCGTGGAGCGATGCTGGAGCGCCAGCTCGGCGATGCGGTTGTAGACCGATTCCCAGATGGACATGGTGGCGACGGAGCCCAGCTCATCGGTGGGGACTTCGATGGCCACGTCGAGTTTGCGCCGCTGCCCTGCCTGGACGATTGTGACGGCGCAGCCGGGCTGGCGCGCAGCCTCGCCGCCGAGGAATTCGGCCACCAGCTCGATGGGGTTCTGCGTGGCCGACAGGCCGATGCGTAACGGCCGCGGATGCAAAAGCAAACTCGCGCCGGCCATGAGCGCGTTCTCGCCCATCACGAGGGCGTCGAGGCGTTCGAGGGTGAGCGCCAGGTGTGAGCCGCGCTTGTCGTCGGCGATGGCGTGAATCTCGTCGACGATGACGGTGTGGACGCGCCGCAGGTGCTCGCGGCTCTTTTGCGCGGTCAGCAGGATGTAGAGCGACTCGGGCGTCGTGACCAGGATGTGCGGGGGGGTTTTCAGCATGGCCCGGCGTTCGGCTGCCGGCGTGTCGCCGGTGCGCACGGCCGCGCGCACGGGTGGGCAGAGGTAGCCGCGTTCCAGGGCCAGCTGCTGGATCTCGCGCAGCGGCTGCTCGAGGTTCTTCTGGACGTCGTTGGAGAGGGCCTTGAGCGGAGAAACGTAGACGACCTCGGTCTCGCAGCCGAGGCGGCCATCGAGGGCTTTGCGGATGAGGCCGTCGATGCAGATGAGGAAGGCAGCGAGGGTCTTGCCGGAGCCGGTGGGCGCGGAGATGAGCACCGGCTTGCCGGCGTGGATGATCGGCCAGCCCTGCTCCTGCGGCTCGGTGGGGGTGCCGAAGCGGCCGACGAACCAGTCGCGCACCAGGGGATGCGCCCAGGCGAGCGAGGCAGGGACCGGCAAGCCGGGAGGCGGCTCGGGGACTGGGGTCACCGGCGACAGCATCTTCCGATTCTAGCGCGGTTTTCGCATCTTCTTCGCCTCGGGCTGGTGGGAATCTGCGATACTCATCCGATGTTCAGGAAACTGCTCGCGCTGGCCTTGCTCTGTGCCCCGGCGCTCGCGCCGGCTCAGACCGCCGAGCCCCACAACGACTGGCAATCGAAGGTGATGGAGATGCTGCCGCTGCTGGGACACCGCAACTGGATCCTGGTGGTTGATTCGGCGTATCCGCTGCAATCGTCGCCGGGGGTGGAAACCGTCGACACGCGGGCCGGCATGCAGTACGTGCTGGAATTCGTGCTCAACCGGATCAACAGCAGCGAACATGTGCGCCCGGACGTTTTTATGGACGCGGAGCTGCCGTTTGTCTCCGACGAGGACGCGCCGGGGGTCGCGCAGTACCGCACCAACATCACCGATCTGCTGCGCGATTATCCGATTCGCTCCATGCCGCACGACAAGATCATTGCCACGGTTGGCGAGTCGGGAAAGACGTTCCAGGTTCTGGTGCTCAAGACCAACATGACGATTCCGTACTCGTCGGTATTCATTCGCCTGAACTGCAAGTACTGGAGCGATGCGGCCGAAGCGCGGCTGCGGGCGAAGATGGCTGCCGGGGGCGCGAAGTAACGCGCTATGCTCGCCACGTTCACCGCTACGCTCGAAAAATCACCGGCCAGGGGCGGACACACCTACGTCGTTTGGCCGCAGTCGGTCGAGTTCTTCAGGACCCGCGGTCTGGTTAAGGTGCGGGGGACGGTTGAGGGGGTCGCGTTCCGGAGTTCGTTCATGGCGCTGGGCGACGGACGGCACAAGTTACCAATGAGAGCCGACCTGCTCGAAGCCATCGGCAAACGCGGAGGCGACACGATTACTGTGGTCCTGGAAGAGCGCCTCGGCGGAGGCTGGGCGGGATAGACGAACCCCGCGCCAATTGCGGTCCGAACCCTCTCTGCCAATACTCACACTAAAGTTTTAGTTGAGCCGCCGCAGGACGGGGTTATACTCCGTCATCCCCTCAAAGGAGGTGGTATGCGGAATATCAATTTTCGCCGTTGGCTGCTCGGTGGTCTGGTGGCAGGTGTCGTCATCGACATCATCGGGTTCATCGTCGACGGTTTGTGGTTGAAGCCTGCCTGGCAATCCGGTGTGATGACGTCGCTCGGGCTGAGCGGCTTTACGCCTTCGACGTGGGCCTGGTTCAATGTGCTCGGCATCATCGAAGGACTGCTGGCGCTCTGGGTGTATGCCGCGATCCGGAACCGTTTCGGACCTGGCGTCAACACGGCTTTCAAGGCAGCCGTGGTTACCTGGGCGATCGGGTCGCTGCTGCCGAACCTGAGCTTTATGGTGTACGGCGGCATCTTCTCGAAGCAGGTGGCCGCTTACACCGCTCTGGGCGCGTTCGTTGAGCTCGTGATCGGGACCATCGCTGGCGCGGCCCTCTATAAGGAAGCGACGGTGCCGGTCGCTGCTCCCGCGGTCCCCGTTCAGGCGTAGGCGAACTTCCCGGCTGAAAGCCCATGGGGCGCGCTCTTCGAATCGCGTCCCAGGCCCCTTCCCCGACACTTCCCGCCCCCTCTCCCGCAGACCACTTTTTGCGTGCAGAATGGATGGCGCGTCCCCATTCCTTTTTGTCGTGACAGGAGATCCCATCCATGCGTCTGCTTCGCTCTGCCGGTTGCGCGTCGGTTTCGGCGCTGTTTTTTCTTGCTGGCCTGCACCCGATCGCGATTGCGCAAACGGCTTCAGCCGCGCCGCTTACCGTTGTGCACTGCCCTGCCCTGTTCGACGCGGCCGCCGGGAAGATGCTGGGCGCGACGACGGTTTATATCCGGGGCGACAAGTTCGACAAAGTTGAGCCAGGCAGCGCCTCGACGGCCGACGCCACGGTGATCGATTTGCCGGGAGCGACCTGCTTGCCCGGCCTGATCGACGACCATGTGCACCTCGACATGCAGTTTGGCAAGAACACCTACAGCGAGCAGGCGCACCTCAATTTCGCCAACAGCGTGCTGCGCAGCACGCTCTATGCGCGGCGCACGCTGATGGCCGGATTCACCACGGTGCGCAATGTGGGCGACAGCGATTACGACACGGTTGCGCTGCGCGATGAGATTGCCGCGGGGACGGTGATGGGGCCGCGGATCTTCACCGCCGGACCGGCGATCAGCACGACGGGCGGTCATGCGGACCACACGAATGGGCTCAGCCTGCAGTTGCAGGGCGACCCCGGGCCGCTGCAGTCGATCTTCAACGGGCCGGATGAGGCGCGGAAGGTGGTTCGGCTGCACTACAAGAACGGCGCCGATCTGATCAAGGCGATGCCGTCGGGCGGCGTCATGGATCTGGGGACGAACGGGTCGGGCCCGCAGATGTCGCAGGAGGAGCTGAACGCGCTGGTGGAAACCGCGCACGACTACGGGATGAAGGTTGCGGTGCATGCGCACGGAGCGGAAGCGATTCGACGGTCGGTACTGGCCGGCGTCGATTCTGTGGAGCATGGCACGTTCATGGATGACCAGGACATCGCGCTGATGAAGCAGCATGGGACGTTTTACTGCCCCACGGTGTACACGGGACAATTTGTCGCCATGCAGGCGAAGAAGGGGGCGTATCCGCCGACCGTTGCGGCGAAGGC
>DATDHZ010000105.1:0-8033 GCA_036521315.1 Acidobacteriaceae bacterium | reverse complement strand
GTGGCGCCGCATGGCGCCACCACTCTTGCCTAGCATTCGCCCACGTCGCCATCCGCGGATTTTGTTTTCGGATTCCAGGAGCACACCGTAAGAGTGTGAGCCGCGCCGCCGGCGACAGAGTCAATCTCCTCACGAGTCAATTCGCGAGCACCCTGACGGCCGAGCACTCGGTTCCGGTTGGTTTCACAACAGTTTTTCTCCTGAGTCATAGCTCCTCCTTGGTTTCATTTATTCGGGGTCACACGACCTCGAATCTCGAAGGCGCCGGATGCGCTTGCCGTGCTGCTGGCATTCATCCGGCGCAGAATTGCGGATACAGCCGAAACAGGGCCGCGACCCGTCTCCGATCGCCCGGTCATATGGTTCGGTGCGGATGCGTCCAAAGGTCCGGCTGCCCGATGGTCGTTACCGTTCCGCATACGATTCCCCTGTCTGATGGATTGAGTCTTCACGCGGTCCAAGCTCTTCTTTGTTTTGGCCTGCAGCCATGGGGGCGGATTTCCGCAAACTCCGCCGCCCCGACGGAGCGCGCGCTTCGAGGCGGAACACCCGGTCCGCAGTCGCCAGAGTTTCGGGCCGGTGGGCTGCAAAGATTCTGGTGATCTTCAGTTGCTCCAGCATGGCGGCGATTCGCCGCTCGGTATCGATATCCAGATGGCTGGTGGCCTCGTCGAGGATCAGGATGGAAGGTCGCGAATAAAGAGCACGCGCAAGCAAAAGACGCTGCTGCTGGCCGCCGGACAGTGTCGCTCCCATCTCGCCGATCAGGGTGTCATAGCCCATGGGCATCGAGGCGATCTCTTCATCCAGACACGCCAGCCGCGCACATTCCTCCACACGCAACGGTTCCTGTTCGTCGGCGGAAAAAGAGATATTTTCAGAGATCGTTCCGCTGAACAGGCAGTCGTCCTGAAAGACAAAGCCGACGGCGCCCGCCATCTCCGGCCGGCCGGCACGCGCCGGACGTCCATGAATTTGAACCTCACCGCACTGCGGCTGCAGCAGTCCCGCGATCAGCTTCAGCAGTGTGGACTTTCCGACGCCGGATCGTCCGCTGATCCCCAGGCATTCGCCTGGCGCAATGTGAAGGTCAATGTCGCGCAGCAGCCAGTCATCTTCATCCGCGTAACGGAAAGATACAGAATGGAGGTCGATTGCCCCCAGTTGATCGGTCTTTGGCGGCTGCGCCTGAAGATCCGGCTCCGGCGCTTCGAGGACCACGTCGGCCAGTCTCTGAGCCTGCAGCGACAGCATTCGAAAATCGAACAATCGATCGACCAGCGTGGCCACGCGGGTCTTGAATTGCTCCTGATAGGCGACGAACGCGAACAGCATCCCGACGGTAAACGCGCGGTTCAGAACCAGCCGCGCCCCGAGCCAGACAATCGCCACCGACTGCAGCCCGAAAAGCAGCATGTTGGCGGACCTGAACAGGATCCCGTATTTCTCAGCGGCGACCTGAGCATTCGTGGTCGCAACCACCAGATTCATCCAGCGGCTATTGCGGCTGCGCTGGCGCCCGAAGACCTTGATCGTCCGAATGCCTCGCAGCGTCTCGATAAAGAAGCTCTCCTGCCGGGCCATGCTGACGATCTGCTGCTCGGTGTAGGCCCGGTAGGGACCGTAAGCGGCGTTTCGCAGGATCAGATAAAGCAAAACTGTGCCGACCACCACCAGGGTCAGGGTTCGGCTGTAGAAGAACATGACCGCGAGAACCGACACCGAAATCATGCCGTCCAGCACCGCATCGATGAAGCTCCCGGTCACCGTCTGCTGGATGATGTCCGCGCCGTGGAAACGGGAAAGAATGTCGCCGAAGTACCGCTTCTCGAAGAAGGGAACGGGAAGCCGCAGCAGGTGCGAGAAGATATTGGCGTTCCACTGCAGCTTGAGCGACGTGCCGAAATACAGTGTGGACCAGCTGCGGAGTACAGAAAGCAGTGCCTGCAACACGATGAGCAGCGCAAAACCGGCGCCCAGCCGCATCAGCAGCGCGGCACGATGAGCGGAGATTACCCTGTCCACCGCGAACTGCAGAAACAGCGGGCTCATCAGCGCGAGCGCTTCCAGAAGCGCGGCAAGAGCAAAGATCTGCGCTAACATCCGGCGCAGTCCCGTCACCCTTCCCAGAACATCCTGCAGCCGAAGCGGGCGGGAATCGTTTCTCGGGCGGAAAGCGGCTGTTGGCGTCAACTCCAGCGCCACTCCGGTGAAGTGCCGGCTCGCCTCCGCGTAGGTGAGCCGCCGTTTACCGAGCGACGGGTCGTGCACGAAAATGGCATTCGTCGTGGCTCGCTTCAGCACCACGAAGTGATTCATGTCCCAGTGAAGAATGCACGGCACCGCCAGCCAGCGCAGATCCTCCAGTTCGAGCCGGAGCGGCCGGCCCGTCAATTCCAGGCCGCCCGCGAGCTGAAGCAGCTGGCCCAGGGTTGCCCCTCGCAGCGATACCGGCATGCGCTGCCGCAGATTCGTCATGTCGCTTGCCATGCCGTGAAATCCGGTAATCATGGCTAAACAGGCCAGGCCGCACTCGGCCGCCTCCGCCTGGAAGATCATAGGCAGCCTGCGACGAACCGGAAATATTCGACTCGCGAAGCGCATAGAAGCTCAGCTCGCGATGGGATTTCGGCTTTTAGGTTGAAGCGGCCCGGCTCGCAATTCCTGGCACGCGCAGCGAAGCCGGGGCTGGGGATGTTGGCATCGATGAGATCGTCCGTTGCGAAGGCCCCGCGGGCTGAGTATCTCCCCGAACGTACCGCATTCCGATCAGCAATCCAATGAGAACAGCAGCAATCGTAACAGCCAGGCAGACAGAGACGAGCGCTGCAACCGGGAAGGGACCGATCCGCAGTACTTCGCCGTACTGCTTCTGCCGTTCCGCGATCGCTTCGGCGCGGAACAAGGGCAAGTTCTCGGCAGAGGGAGCACTTTCAGACGTGGCCGCGAGTCCGGGCACAGGAACCGCCATTGGTCTCACAAGACAGCGCTGCGATCATACACAAGTCGGCAGGCACAGTGGGCTGGGTTTGCCCATCACTCACGCAGGGCTGCCTGCACCAACGGGGGTGCGACAGAGGAGCAAGCCGCGGCTGCTGACAATGGACTTCGGGTGCGGCCAGTCGCTGATCGTCAGCAGAGGGACGCGCCGTCATCCCCCATGGATCGCGATATACTTTGGAAGGTTGAGCCGGCTTCCTTACAACGGTCTGAGACGGTCGGCGGAGCCGATCGCAGCAAGCCAGGCCTCGCGCCGCAATCCACGGTGAGGGAGAGAACAAAGTGGATTGCTGCGAGGATGTCACCACATAAGCTGATTTATGGGCGGGAGTAGTTCAGTGGCAGAACGTCAGCTTCCCAAGCTGAATGTCGCCGGTTCGATCCCGGTCTCCCGCTCCATCCGCAAACCGCAGGTGGCGCGGCCGCTCAAATGACCCGCAGCAACAGCAGAACGACGATGATGGCCAGAATCAGGCCAATACCGCCGCTCGGGTAATAGCCCCAGCCGCGGCTGTATGGCCACGCCGGAAAAGCTCCGACCAGCATCAGGATCAGAATAATCAGCAGAATTGTCACCATAAACCCATGGCTCCTTGGCGCGGGAGTCTGGTTCGCTCCCTGGCCCTCAAATGGATGCGGCTGAATTTGACGTGAGATGTCCTGCCGGGTTCATGAATTCTCAACACCCGTGACGCGCTCAGAAAATTCCTGCGAGCTGGCGCGCCCTGCGAAACACTTTCAGCATCATAGGCGCCGTCAGTTTTCCGGTGTTCGTGTTTTGTAGCGACGGGTGATAGCTGGCCAGCAGGAAGCGGTTCCCCGGAATCGGATATTCGACCCCGTGACCGAAGACCAGCTCTCCACGGCGTTCCACCTGTCCCGTGCGGAGCAGATGCGCCACCACTCCATCGAAGCCGATTTTCCCCAGACACACGATCACCCGCACCTCGGGCAGCCCTGCCATTTCCTCGTCCAGAAAATGCGCGCAGTTCGCAATCTCCTCCGGCAGCGGCTTATTCCCCGGCGGTGCACACCGCACGACCGAGGTGATCCACGCGTCCTTCAGTTGCATGCCGTCGTCCCGGTGCTTCGATTCCGCCCGCGAAGCGAATCCTGCGCGATGCAGCAGCGGATACAGAAAGTCTCCCGAGCCGTCGCCGGTGAAGGGGCGTCCGGTTCGGTTGGAGCCATGCGCGCCCGGCGCCAGACCGACGAACAGAACGCGCGGCCGCGGATCGCCAAATGAGGGCACCGGCCTGCCCCAGTATTCCCACTCCCGATATTGCCTGCGTTTCTTCTCGGCGACTTCCGCGCAATGCGCGCGGAGGCGATCGCATTGTCGGCACTCGACAACGCGCTGGTTCAGCAGGACCAGCGGCTCGTCCGCAACGGAAGAAATCGCCACGCCACGATTGTAGTGTCTGGATAAACAAGCCCCGGGGCGTAGAATGAGTGCGCTTCAGAAATCGCTTTCTGGATTCAGGATGACGGGGAGAAACGATCCATGTCGATTCGATACGCAGCGGCCGCTACGGCCGCCCTTGCAGCAGGTGTGGTTTTGATGGCGGGATGCAACCACCAGGCAACACCGGCGCCGCAGCCGGCCGCACAGCCCGCAACCTCGCAGTCCGCAACTCCGCCAATTGGCGGCCAGCCCGTGGTGAAGTTGTCGCGCGCCGCCACCAGCAATGGCCAGGCTCCTGAATTTCTCTCAGTCACCGTGCTGCCTGGCCGCGGCATGAATCTCTTTCAGATCACCGCGGACGTTCCCGGCAAGGGAGAAATCCCTGTGCTCGCTTCGCCCACGCTTGAAGAAGCCGCGAGCAAACTGAACGGCGGCCCTGGCGACGAGTATGGCAACGCCAGCTTCTCCTTCGGCGGCGCGTTTCTCGTTCCGTATCCGAATCGCATCATCGGCAAGCTCTCGCCGGATGAGAAAACCGTGACGACGGAATGGCACGGCAAGACCATCACGCTGCCGGCCAACTGGCACGACAGCAATGATCCCACCAAGGACAAGCACGCCATGCACGGGCTGATCCTTGCCTCGCAGGCCCAGGACGTGCAGACGCAGTCCATTCCGGATGGGCAGTCCCTCAGCGGAGTGATCCATGCCGGAGACTTCGGCGGCCACTGGCTCTCCCAGACGGACCTGAACTTCGTCATCACGCTCACCGGCAAAGGCGTCGACGCAACCATCGTCGCGAAGAACGTCGGCAACGAAGACGAGCCCATCGCGATCGGCTGGCACCCGTACTTCGCCATTCCCAGCGGCGATCGCAAGCAGGCGATGTTACACGTGCCCGGCGAGCAGCTGGCGGAGGTCAACAACTACGGCGACGTTTTCCCAACCGGCAAACTGATCCCGGTGAAGGGAACGAAGTGGGACTTCACGGCGCCGCAGGGCAAAGCGCTCGGCGACGTTTATCTCGACGATAACTGGTCGAAGCTGCAGCGCACCGACGGCGCGGTCACCGTCACTCTTGCCGATCCAGCCAGCAATTACGGCGTGCGCGTGCTCGGCCTTTCCCCGGAAATCAAAACCGTTCAGGTGTATGCGCCCCCGACCAAGCAGTTCGCTGCGATCGAGGAGCAGTTCAACTTTGCCGATCCCTTCGGTAAGGAATGGCACGGAATGAATACCGGGATGCTGACTCTGAAACCGGGCAGCTCCGTCCAGTGGCATGTCCGGCTGGAACTGTTCCAGCCCAACAAATAACAGGAATGAAATAACACGGTTGCAATCAATGGGACAGAATCCCGGCGCAGGCTTTTCTGCTTGCTGGCCGGGGTCAGTTTCCGCCGCCGTGGGGCAGGCTGAGAGTCCGGTTAGCTCGCCTGCCCGATCGCCCGCCTCTGCTGGAAGCAGCTTCGGCACAGTACCGGACGGCCCTGGGTAGGCTTGAAGGGAACGGTGGTTTCCGTCCCGCACTCCGAGCACACAGTGCGAGTCTCGGGACGAGCGGCACCTGAGCCTGAGGCCCGCTTGGCCTTGCACTGCTTGCACCGTTTGGGGTCGTTCTTGAACTGCTTGTCGAAGAAAAACAACTGCTCACCGGCAGTGAACACGAAGTCGTTCCCGCAATCCACGCATTTCAGAATTTTGTCGACGAATTCCATCCGCTTCCCTCGCCTTTGCCCGAAGCACCCACATCAGGTTCGCGCCATATCTCGTGATGCGTCCTGATTCGCCACGGCAAATCCTGCGGACTTTTTCAGGACCTGCCGGCTTGCTGCGACACGCCGGTTGGCTAAGCCCGGTCGTGGTAATTCTGATTCGGATAGGGGCCCATGCGCGATGATCAGGGAAGCCCGGGGGCTCCGGTTCAGGATCGCCGGTCGTGGGAACCGGAGGTTCTGGAGCGCATCAGGATCTGATGCGGCTTCGATGGATCGTGCGCCGCCGCCATCGAGAGGCGGCAAAAACTGCAACCCAGAGCGCTTCCCTGGAGATGCTCTGGAAAATCAGGAACCAACCTGCCTGCCGAATTCCCGGCGCACGAGCGGGGCGCGCCACAGATTCCCGATCCATCTCCGCACAAGGAAGTAACCCTGCTGGAGATTGAAACTGCCGGGAACTGGGAATCCCGGCAGGCGGGTTCAACGGTTTACTTAGTCCTGCTCTTTACGAGCCTTCTTGCGATTCCGCTTTCGCGCCAGCGCTTCTTTCACGCGGCGCTTCTCGCCCGGTTTCAGGTAGAAGGAGTGACGTTTCACCTCTTTGATGATGTCTTCCTGCTGGACCTTGCGCTTAAACCGGCGCAATGCATTTTCAAGCGGCTCGCCTTCCTGAATGCGAACCTCTGCCAAAGAGATACACCTCCAAACGACCCCGAATGGGCTTTATCAGATTACAGGAACCCAGTGCCCTTTGCCATCGATGCCACGGAGGGGAGCGTTTCTGGATTCACGTCATTCTGCGTCACAGGAAGGTCACGGGGCAGGAGCACGAGGGCTCAACCTTGCCCAAATTTTGGGGTTCTCTGTTGACATTCAACAGAGAAAAAGAGTATCTGTAGAGGCTCTACAGGAGAAGCCGGCCAATGGGTGGGGACAAGCCCGACGTTTTGCAGGGAACGCTCGACTTAATGGTGCTGAAAACCCTTGAGTCGATGGGCCCGCTGCACGGATATGGCATCGCGCGGCGCATCGAGCAAATCAGCGAAAACGCCCTGAGCCTGAACCAGGGAACCATCTATCCTGCTCTGCTGCGCCTCCGCCAGCGGGGATGGATCCGTGCCGAGTGGGGAACCAGCGACAACGGCCGCAAAGCGCGCTTTTACGAGCTGACCCGAGCCGGCAAGGCGCAGATCGAAAGGGAAACCGAAAGCTGGGAACGGGTGGCCGCAACCATGGCGCGGTTTCTCGCCACGGGGAACTGAACTCGGGCCACCGAAAGAACTGCTGGAGCGGTTAGGGGATGCGAGAAGCATGGAGCGGCATGCGGCGATGGATCGCGAAAAGCGCAGCTGTGTTCGGCCGCAGGGATGCCGACGCCGAACTGGACGAGGAGCTGCGCGCGCATCTCGAAATGGCCGCCGAAGAGTATCGGCGCCGCGGCATGACTGAGGTCGAAGCACGCAGGAGAGCGATGCGGGAGTTTGGCGGCGTGACTCAGGTGCGGGAACGGTTCCGCGAGCAGGAAAGCCTGCTCTGGCTCGAGGATCTCCGCCGCGACGCAGCCTGTGCGTTCCGGCAAATGCGCAAATCCCCCGGCTTCGCCGCCGTTGTGATTCTGACGCTGGCTCTGGGAATCGGCGCGACAACCGCCATCTTCACCCTGGTGTATTCGACGCTGCTGCGCAGCCTTCCGTATCCCGATGGCGACCGCATCGTTGCCCTCCACGATGCGCGCATCAGCGGGCAGTCGACCGGCGGCCTGATGACCGGGCCCCGCTTCTTCGACATCTCCGCCCGCAGCCGCAGCTTTCAGAGTGTGGCGTTCTTCTACTTCGATTCCGCCACTCTCGTCGAGGGCACAAAGCTTCCGATCGCAACAAAAGCAGCCGGTGCGAGTGCGAGCCTTTGGGATG
>DATDHZ010000104.1:0-131321 GCA_036521315.1 Acidobacteriaceae bacterium | reverse complement strand
ATCAGGACCGACTGGCCGCTCTGCGCCGCTTCGATGGCTGCCTGCTCGGCAAGAAATTTCGACCGTTTGTAGTGGCCCACCATGTCGGTCAGGGCCACCGGTGTTGCTTCGTCCACAATGGTGCCGTCGGTTTTAAAGCCCATGGTGGCGACGCTCGAGGTGTACACGCAGCGCCGCACACCTTCTTCGCGCGCGATCCGAAGAAGGGCGCGCGTCCCTTCCACGTTGGCGCGGTACATGGTGTCCGGGTCGCGCACCCACAGGCGATAATCGGCGGCCACGTGCATCACCGTGTCGCACCCGCGGACCGCGGAGCGGAGCGATTCCGGTTCGAGCAGATTGCCGGTGACGGTATCCGCCTCCAGTCCTTCCAGGTTGCTCAAATTGCTCGTACGCCGGACAAGCAGGCGCATTGTGGCGCCGCGGGCACCTGCCTCCCGCGCGACGTGGCTGCCGACGAAGCCGGTGGCCCCGGTGACGAAGACTTTCACCGGGCCTCTTGCCGTGGCTCCAGGCTGAGCCAGGAGCCCAGTTCGCTCACCGGCAGGCGAACCCCGACGTAGAACGCGCCAAACAGGCCGTACAGCGCGCTGGCCTCGTCGAAGCG
Source organism: Acidobacteriaceae bacterium (assembly GCA_036521315.1). Taxonomy (GTDB): domain Bacteria; phylum Acidobacteriota; class Terriglobia; order Terriglobales; family Acidobacteriaceae; genus Palsa-343. Next base: position 130,714 of record DATDHZ010000104.1, on the reverse strand, counting down.
CATCTCGTAAATCAGGCGTTTGAAGACGCCTGGATTGTCGGCAAACAGGTCCACGCCCCACTCCCAGTCGTCCAGTCCGATGGAGCCGGAGATGATCTGCTTCACGGTGCCGGCGAAGCGCCGCCCGATTTCGCCATGCTCGCGCATCATGCGGGCGCGATCCTGAATGTCCTTCGAGTACCAGTTCACCTGCTCGCCGCGCCGTTTGTCCATGGGGTAGAAGCACAGATACTTCGTATCGGGGATCGCTGGAAACAGCCGGCTGGCCATCGCGGATGCCTGGCGTTCGATCATCTCGTCGATGCGCTTATCCCACTCGTCGGAAAACGGCGCGAGCCCCTCATTCGCGAGAACTGGATAGGTTTTCGCCGACGACTCGTACAGCCCGAGTTCGACGAGCGACAAATAAGAATGCGTGGGCTGGAGGAAGCTGCCCAGTTCGGTCCGCGCCAGATCGCGCTCCACCTCTGCCAACTGCTCGATGGTGTCGCGAAAATGGATCAACATCAGATCGCCCTTGTGACCGAGCTGCGCGAAGAGGCCGCTCTGGTTGGGCCGTGGCTGATTCACGTCGGGCCCGGAGCCGCGCTCCATGGGGGCCAGCAGCGCTGCCGCTTCGCCAATGGCTCGCTCGCGGGACGCTGCATCCAGCCGTCGCCAGCTGCCCCAGTCGAAGCGGAACATCTGATGCAGCACGCTGGAGCCATCCAGCGTTAAAGGAAACGGCGGCAGATTGGGCAAGAGCGTTCCTCCGGGGAGACTGCCCCTATTTTACGGAAGCGGCAAGCGCCGGAGCGATGGCATCGGTCGCAGAGCTAACGCCGCGACGTGCTTTCGTCTACGTAGAACTCAGCGATTTCCGCCGCGTATTTCTGCACGATAACGCGCCGCCGCAGCTTCATGCTCGGGGTCAGCTCACCGGACTCGATGGCCCATTCCTCGGCGACCAGGCGAAAGCGTTTGATGGTTTCGAAGTTCGCAAGGCCGGTATTGATGCGATCGACCAGTGCCTGGTATTCGGCGCGTACATGAGGATGCGCGACCAGATCGCCGCGCGACGAGGCGTCGATGCCGCGCTCGCGCGCCCACGGCTCGAGCGCGGCAAAATTGGGCGCGATCAGCGCCGAAGCGAATTTGTGCCGGTCTCCCACCATCGCCGCGTTGGCCACCAGGAAGCTGGATTTCAGCTTGTTTTCAATCGGCTGGGGGGCGATGAACTTGCCGCCGGACGTCTTCAGCAACTCCTTCTTGCGGTCGGTGATGAAGAGATAGCCGTCGCTGTCGATGTGGCCGATGTCCCCCGTGTGGAACCATCCTTCGGCGTCGAATGCTTCGGCATCGCCGTGCTGCTTCCAGTAGCCGGGAAACACATTGGGGCCGCGCACGAGTAATTCGCCGTCCTCGGCGATGCGGCACTCCACGTTGGCCAGCGGCTTGCCCACCGATCCCATGCGGTTTGCATTAGGCGTGTTGATCGCCAGCACCGGCGCGGTCTCGGTCAGGCCATAACCCTCGAGGATGCGTACGCCGGCCGCGGCAAACCAGTGCGCTGTGTCGAGCCCGAGCGGCGCGCCGCCGGCAATGAAGTAGCGGACGCATCCGCCGAACCCCGCGCGCAGCTTCTTGTACACGACAGCATCGGCGAGCTTCCACGCGAGCGAAGCCGGCCGTTTGCCGGCGGCGATTTCATCGCGGTGTCTTTGTCCCGAAGAGAGCGCCCAGCCGAAGAGGCGGCGCTTGGTGGGCGATTCGGCCGCGCGCTGCTCCGCCACCTGGCGCACCTTCTCATAGACCCGCGGCACGGCGACCAGAATGGTGGGCTGAACGGCAGCGAGCGCTCGCGGGAGCCCGTCGAAGACGGGGCAGTACGCGATCATGACGTTCTGCGCGTAGAGTGCGTAATCAAGATGGCGGGCGGTGATGTGCGACAGCGGCAGAAACGAGATGCAGGAGTCTGTGGACGTGAATCCAAATTCCGCCGTCGAGTAGTTCACGTTGCTGGCGATGTTGCCGTGGGTCAGCATCACGCCTTTGGGATCGCCCGTGGTGCCGGAGGTGTAGATCAGCGTGGCGAGGTCGCCAGGCTCGATCGCGCGCGCTGTGGCGTCAAAGTCAGGATCGGCTCCGATGTCCAGCAGCGACGAGAAGGGAACTGCGCCCGGCATGGGATCCTCGTCCATCACGACGATCTGTTCCAGCGCGCCGGAGCCGAGCAGCGAGGCGACCTTCTCGTACTGGGCGCGCGTCGAGACGAAGAGGATGCGCGCATTCGAGTCGGCCAGCAGCGGCCGGATCTGATCGGCCAGCAGCGTTGGGTACAAAGGAACGTCGACGGCGCCCGTGGCGAGGCACGCGAAATCCGCGACGGCCCACTCCCATCGGTTTTCAGCAAGGATGGCGACTCGGTCGCCCTTGCCGATGCCCCAGCGGCGCAGCGCCGCCGCCACGGACCGGACGCGGCGGACCAATTCATCGGAGGAAACGGGGGACCATGCGCCGGTCTTGTCCTGCACCAGAATGGCGCGTTCGCGGTGGCTCCCGGCGAGCGTGAAGAGGATATCGTTGAGCGTGTGTAGCTGGAGCACCGCGCGACCAATGTAGCTGAGCCAGGGGCCCGGCGCAAGGTGACGGACGGTGGTCACTTCCGCCATCACGCTGGTTATCGAGGCCGCATCTGGCTCTGCGATGATGCTGTAGTAAGCCAGATCAGGCCGGCGTACCCTGCAAGCCCAGAGCTTCCGCGTTCCGCTGCATAGCGGCAATGCAGAACCCAATATGGTCGTCGAGCGACACACCCAGTTCTGCGGCCCCTTTCACGATGTCGTCGCGGTTCACGCCGCGGGCGAAGGCCTTGTCTTTCATTTTTTTCTTCACGCCCGCCACTTCGACGTCGTGAATCGACTTGCTCGGCTTCACCAGCGAGCACGCGGTCAGGAATCCGGCCAGCTCATCGCACGCGAACAGCACTTTGGCCAGATGCGTCTCGCGCGCCACGCCCGAATACTCGGCGTGTCCGAGGATTGCCGTGCGGATCTCCTCCGGCCATCCCTGTTCGGTGAGGATCCGGATGCCGACGAAGGGATGTTCTTCCGGTGACGGATGCTTTTCGTAGTCAAAGTCATGCAGCAGCGCCGTGGCCGAGTAAGTTTCCAGCAGCGCGGTGCGCGCGTCATCGTCAAGCCCCGCAGATATGGCCTGGCGCTCGCCATACGCGCGAACGCAGCTTTCCACGGCCAGCGCATGCTTCAGCAGGCTCGGCGACTGCGTGTGCTCGTGAAGCAACGCCCACGCGCGCTCGCGATTGAACAGGACAACAGGGGACATGGCAAGTCGGCTCCTTCGGTATTCTTAGGGTTTTCCAGGCAATTTAACGCAGACTCACAGTTTTCACTTGACAAGGAGGATACCTTCCCGGCAATGTATTGCAAAGGTTGAGTTCGCCGCGGAGAAGACCCCGCGACCGAAGCAGCCCGGATCGCTTGCTCTGGCGTTCCGTACAAATTATGGCAACCACCTTAGCAACTGTTGAGGCCCGTGAGGTTCTTCGTTGCGACCACTGTAGTCTGGTGCAATTCCGCACGTCGAATTCCCTGTGCAGGCGTTGCCACAAGCCCCTGGAAATGGATGAACCGGAGCAGCTGGCTCCTCAACTGGTCAGTTCTGCCCCGGAGAATGTCCAGGAGCCGGAAGGCATCGACGTGGCTCGCGCGGTGCGCGATGTTCGGCATGCCCGCAACCTGAGTCAAAGACAGCTGGCGGGCCGCATGGCGGTTCCCCGCACCTACATTTCGAAAATTGAGAACGGCAAAGCAGTGCCCACGCTTTCGTCCCTGGAGCGGCTGGCGAACGCTTTGGAAGTCGACATCTGCGAACTGCTCCATGACGGCTGCAGCCGGCGCGCAAGAGAGACGGCGGCGCTCATGTCCGATCCGTTCCTTGCCGACATTGCTCCGCTCATCGCGCAGCTCGATCCGTTTCAGAGGTCAATGTTCCTCAATCAGGTGCGCGAGTTGGCGCTGGGGCGGCGCCGGCCCGCGTAACCGGCACGCGGCTGCTGGTTGGCCGCGAACGCTGGTGTTTTGACGGTCCGCCGCGGCTGCTCCGGATCGCGCGCCGCTCTGTATAATTCGGCAAGGGGTGCTGCTCTCGGCTCTCGTGGCATGATTCCGGGCCCCGCAAGCTCGCTGGAGGCCGCGAGGTTGACCGGTCGGCAAGCGATCGGTTTGCGTGATCGGTTTGCGCGCGTGGAAGCCCCTCGAAAGGACCTGTTGACCCTGGATTCCAGCCGAGTTCACGAGCTGCCCGTCGATGAGGCCGCGGTCTATCGCCGTCTCGATCCGGAACGGCTCCCACAGCACGTTGCCATCATCATGGACGGCAACGGGCGCTGGGCCGGCAAACGCAGCCTGAAACGTTTCCTGGGGCATCAGCAGGGCGCCGAAGCGGTGCAGTACGTCGTCGAAACCGCATCGCGCATCGGCCTTCCCTGGCTCACGCTTTATGCGTTCTCGCTGGAAAATAACCTCAAGCGGCCCCGCGCGGAAGTGAACTTCCTCATGCGCCTGCTCAAGACCTACCTGAACAACAATGTGCAGCGGATGAACGACAACAACGTGCGCATCCGCTACATCGGCCGAACCGCCGAGCTCCCCGCGGAAGTCGGCGAGCGCATGCAGTGGGCGGCGGATGCGACGAAGCACAACACTGGAACGACCCTGACCCTTGCGCTGAATTACGGCGGCCGGTCCGAGCTGGCCGACGCGTTTCGCGCCCTCCACGCCGAAATGCAGAGCAAGGGCCTTCGCATGGATGAGATCGACGAGGCGGACATCCATCGGCATCTCTATACGGCGCACATGCCCGATCCCGATCTGCTCATCCGCACCTCCGGCGAGATGCGCATTTCCAATTTTCTGCTCTGGCAAATCGCCTACACCGAGATCTTCGTAACGAATCGCCTGTGGCCAGATTTTCGCGGGATTCACATGCTCGAGGCGATCGAGGATTATCAGCGGCGGGAACGGCGCTACGGTGGCCTGAACGACGGCTCCGAATCAGACGACGTCGACCGCTTGCCGGCCAATCAACTCGTCGCCCGCCTTTAAAGCGTTTAGACCGGCGCCCGGCCAGGGAAAAAGGGCGCAAGACACCACGCGATTCAATGCACCTTTCCTCGCCTCGTTTTATTCCTGAGTTGCGCCTGCCGGCGCCACCAGCACTCTCTGCGGCGCATCCACTTTCACATCCGATGCGTTGGTCTTCACCTTCAGAGTTTCAAGTTGCGCCTTGCTTTTGAGCGGCGCGCTGAAAGTCAGCTCGTACTGGTTGTTGAGCCGGCGGCTCAGGTCATCGAAATAGGGCTGCAGGGTGACAGGATTGCCCATGCCTTGCCAGTAACTGGTCCCGCCGGTCGCCTGGTCGAGCTGGCTCAGAAGATTCTGGCCGGCGTTGTTCTCGTACCAGCTGCGATCGGCGCGCCCGTTGCTCACCCAATAAATGGAGTAGACCATCATGCCCGCCCGGACGGAATCATCGATGGCTGTACGGACGTACGGATCGTCGGGGTCATACGCGCGTTCGTACTGGTCCACGCCATCGCTGATCATGAGGACTTCGCGCCGGGCGGTCCGGTCGCTGGAAGGCCAGCTTTTCGCAAGGCTGGAGAGACAAAAGTAGGGGCTGGCTGAGGCGCCTGGCTCACCGATGGGCATGCGGAGCGCCTGCAGGGCCTTAGCGTGGTCGGTGGTGAGCGCGCCCGGCATCTCGGCGCGCCCATTTTCCATGTAGGCAAAGGCGAACTTCACGTTGGGCGGCAGGCTCTGCACAAAATGCGTAATCTCGCCCATTTCGCGGCCAAGGCTCATGCGCGCGCCATCATCGATCAGCATCACGAGTTCAACGGTCGATTGCCCACCGCGCAGCGCCTGCCAGTTGCTCACCGGGGTCTGTTTGCCGGCGACTTCGATCTTGACCTGTTGCGCCTGAACATCGGAGGTTGGCTGCTTGTCGTTCTTCGGCAGCACCGTGACCACTGCCTTTCCCTGGCCCTGGTTTTCATTTTGCGCGGTCGCCACAGTGGCGGCAGCTACCAGAGCGACCGCAATCGCGGGGATCGCCATCCATCGTTGCATGATTGTTCTCATCGCTTCCTTCGCGCGCGTCTTCAGAACCGGCTCAGCGCCTTGTCGCGGGCATAGCCGCGGGCTGGCGGCACGCGTACGATTCGCCCTTCAACCGGTTAGATGGTTTTGCGGACGATTCGTTTCGCGGCGGCAAAATTCCGGCTATTGCGCGCGACGGAAAGTGACGCAATCGCGCCCCGAGCACAACTTCCATTCGCTGGATGAGCCGCCCTCAAGAACCTTCAATGGCATGGGGTGCTGCAGTTGCGCCTCGTGGTTGGCCGGCGCACGGAACAAATCGTGCGCGCCGATATCCATCACGAGAAACTGGCCGCCGACGAATCCGAAGCCATAGGCTCCCGCCGGCAGGCGATTTCCGCCAAAATCGAGCGCCGTTTCCGTGAGCAGATAGCCCTGGTATTTTTGCTGCACCGCGGTGGAATAGCCCGAGGTGTCGACCAGCACCGCCAGCGTGTAGGGGCCGTCGGAAAAATGGACCCCGCCGGAGTTGCGCAGCTGCGTGCTGGCCGATTTGGCGTCGAAATAGACGGCATCCGGCAAAAGCTTGGACGCGCCGGGCGCCTGCAAAACCGTAGCCTGTGCTGCGGCGAGGGCGGGGAACCCAAAGAGCGCGGCGGCCAGCACCGAGCCGAGCGCGAGCGAAGTGCGAAGAGTCTTCATCGTGAGCCTCATGAGGATGCGAGCCGAGTATAACGCGCAAGGGCGGACATCGGTGACGCCTCCACCCTGGTTGGCGAATCGGTAACCGGCTTTGCCAGGTTCCCGCGGAAAGCGCGAGCCATTAGACTCGATGCTGATGGCAACTGGATCGAATCCGGCCCCGGCGCGGTGGCGCGCACTCCGCGCCCGCATGGCGGCGGAGGGAATGGAAACCCTGCTCGTGACGCATCTGCCCGATGTGCGCTGGCTCTCCGGGTTCACCGGCTCCAACGCGGCGCTGGCCGTCAGTGGGAACAAAGCTGCGCTGTTTACCGACGGCCGCTACACCGCGCAGGCAAGGGAAGAGGCGCGCGGCGCTCGCGTTGTGATTGCGAAGAAATCCGCGCTGCGCGAGGCCTGCGGGCTGCTGGAACAATGGGCAAGCCGCGCCTGGTATGATCCGCACCACACGACCGTCGCCGATCTCCCCCTGATGCGCTCCGGCATCAGCCCCAAAAAGCGCCGGAGCTTCTTTACTCCGCTCAAATCCGCGGTGGTCGCCGATCTGCGCATGGTGAAAGATTCCGCCGAGATTGCGCAGATGGCGCGCGCCGCTCAGGTGGGCTGCTCTCTTTTCGAGGCGATGCTGCCGCGCATCGAGGGCGGCGTCACCGAAATCGCGATTGCCGCCGAACTGGAGTTTCTGGCGCGCGGGCTCGGCGCGGAGGGAATGTCGTTTGAGACGATCATCGCCTCGGGCATCCGTTCGGCCCTGCCGCACGGCCGCGCAACCCAGGCGAAGCTGCCACGCAAAGGATTCGTAACCCTCGACTTCGGTGTTATCCTCAATGGTTATTGCTCGGATATGACCCGCACCGTGCACCTCGGCGGCGCGAATCGTGAAGAGCAATTTGCGTACGCTGCGGTGCTCGAGGCGCAAGAGACGGCCGTGGAGGCCGTCAGGCCCGGAGCAACCTGCGGCGAAGTGGACGAGGCGGCGCGCAGCGTTCTGCGCAAAGCTGGTTTGGCAAAACATTTTACCCACTCCACCGGGCACGGGGTGGGGCTGGAGATTCACGAGCAGCCGCGCGTAGCGGCCGGACAGGGAACGCGGCTGGAGCCGGGCATGGTGATCACGGTGGAACCAGGAATATACTTGCCCGGCAAATTCGGAATTCGAATCGAAGATATGGTAGTGGTGACGAAAACCGGCCGCCAGGTTCTGACGCCCGTCACCAAAGGCTGGATCGAGCTTTAGAGACCCAGGAGCCGCGCGAGACAACGATGAATGCGGAAGACATAAATGAGCTGAAGGAACTCATCGAGTTCCTGAAGGAAAACAAGATCGGCGAATTCGATCTGGAGCGCGGCGACCTCAAGGTGCGTATCAAGTTCGCGCAGGAAGGCGGCGACATGGCCGGCCTGGCGCGTCTTCTGGCTTCGCAGGCTGCGGCGCAACCCGTGCCTGTTCCAGTCTCGGCAGCAGCCCCGGGTGTGATTCCCGCCGCGCATGCGGCCGCGGCCCCTGCACCACCGGCTCCGGGCTCCGCCGCGGCAGACGAAGAAGCTTCCCTGCACATCGTCAAATCGCCGATCGTCGGCACGTTTTACGAGTCGCCATCTCCGGGATCCCCAGCCTTCGTCAAGATTGGCGACACCGTCGATACCGGCCAGGTGCTCTGCATCGTGGAAGCTATGAAACTGATGAACGAAATCGAAAGCGACGCTGCCGGCGAAGTGGTGAAGCGCTTTGTGCAGAATGGGCAGCCGGTTGAATACGGCCAGTCGCTCTTTGCCCTCCGTCCCGCCAATTATGCGTAAAGTTCTCATCGCCAATCGCGGCGAAATCGCGCTCCGCGTCATTTGCGCCTGCAGGGAAATGGGCATTCGCACGGTGGCCATCTACAGCGAGGCCGACCGGCACTCCCTGCACGTCCGGTTTGCCGACGAGGCCATCTGCATCGGGCCGCCGCGTTCTGCGGAAAGCTACCTCAATGTGCCCGCCGTCATCAGCGCCGCGGAAATCGCCGACGTCGATGCCATCCATCCCGGTTATGGCCTGCTGAGCGAGAACGCCAACTTTGCTGAGGTTTGCCGCGCCTCGAACATCAAGTTCATCGGGCCTCCGCCTGAAGTGACCCGGCTGATGGGAGAGAAGGAAAAGGCGCGCCAGGCGATGAAGAAGGCGCGCGTGCCGATTCTCCCGGGTTCCGATGGCATAATTCAAAGCGAAGGAGAAGCGCTCGAGTGGGCGCAGACCGTCGGCTATCCGGTCATTCTCAAGGCCTCTGCCGGCGGGGGCGGGCGCGGCATGCGTGTCGTGCGCACGCCCGATGAGTTACCCGGCCTCTTTCAGGCGGCGCAGAGCGAGGCCGCCAATGCCTTCGGCAACGGCGACCTCTACATGGAAAAGTTCATCGAGCGGCCGCGCCACATCGAGTTCCAGATCCTCGCCGATGAGCACGGCACGGCCATGTCGCTGGGCGAGCGCGAGTGCTCCATCCAGCGCCGCCACCAAAAGCTGATTGAAGAAGCGCCATCCCTCCAGGTGACGCCAAAGATTCGCGAAGACGTGGCGCGGACGCTGAAACGCTGCCTCGAGAACGTCGGCTATCAGAATGCCGGCACCATCGAGTTCCTGATGGATGAAGACGGCAAGCTCTATTTCATCGAGATGAACACGCGCATCCAGGTGGAGCATCCTGTGACCGAGATGATTACCGGCATCGACCTGGTGAAGGCGCAGCTCCGGATCGCGCAGGGTGAGAAGCTGTCCAGCATTGTGCCCGAGGTGATTCCGCTGCGCGGTCATGCCATCGAGTGCCGGGTCAACGCCGAGCACCCCGAGAAGTTCACGCCATCAGCGGGCAAAATCACCGCGTTCAATGTGCCCGGCGGCAACGGCATCCGCGTCGACACGGCGCAGTATGCGGAGGGTGTTGTTCCGCCCTACTACGATTCTCTGATCGCCAAGCTCATCGCTTATGGTGCGGATCGTGAGGAGTCGATGGCGCGTATGCGGCGCGCTCTCGAGATGTTCATCGTCGAAGGCATCTACACGACGATTCCGCTGCACCAGCGCATCTTCCGCGATGAAGAATTTCGCCGCGGCCAGTTCGACACCAAATTCATGGAGCGCTTCTTCGAGCGCGAAAAGCAGAAGAAGGAAATCGACCTGAGCCGGAATTAAACGTCGCAAATCTGCACAGCCTGGCGCAAGCCGGCCAGTGGATCGCCCGTCGGCAGGAATTCATGCGCGACGTAGCCTCGGAATCCTGTCGTCGCGATTGCCTGCATCACCGCGCCATACTGGATTTCCTGGGTGGCGCCGATCTCATGCCGCCCCGGCACGCCCCCGGTGTGGAACTGGCCGATCCAGTCGATGTTGGCCGAGATGGTATCGATCAGATCCCCCTCCATAATTTGCATGTGGTAGATGTCGTAGAGCAGTTTCACGCGCGGCGAATTCACCTCGTTCATCACGCGCACGCCCCACGCCGTGTGGTCCGCCATATAGTCGGGGTGGTTCACCTTGCTGTTCAGCAGCTCGAGGCAGATGGTGACGCCATTATCCTCGGCGATCCGCTTCACGCGATTTAGGCCGATGACGGTATTGCGCGCGCCTTCTTCGTCGCTCATGCCCCGGCGATTGCCGGAGAACGTGATCACATTGGGAATTCCCGCCTTCGCTGCGAGGGGAATGTTCGTGCGGAATGCAGCCTCGATGGCCGCGTGATTCTCCACACGATTCATTGCGTCGGTAATCGTGCCACCGCCCGCGTAACCCATCGTGCAGATCAGGCCATAACGCCGCGGCGTGTCCCATTCGGTCACCTCAAGCAGGTCGACGCCCTTGAGCCCGAGGCTCGCCGCCCACTGGCAGAGCTGGTCGAGCGGCGTTTTCTGATAACACCAGCGGCAAACGGATTGGCGGATGCGATGGGGGGACACGGCAACAGAGTACAGCCTATTGTAGAATTTTCCCCAGATTCAGGAACCCCAGAGTCCACCCGGAGAATGTTGATCATGCGCTGTTCCTGCCTGTCGCTCGCGGCCGCTGCGGCTGCTGCTTTCAGTCTTGCCCTGCCTCTCACCGCTGTCGCGCAGGCATCTGGAGGACCGGAGCCCGTGCCGATGCCGCCGCCGATCGCAGCGGCCGCCGACACGCCGTATTCCGGGACCATCGCCCTGGACGTGAACCTCACCAACACCACCGATCGGGTTGTCACCGTGCATGAAAGCATCCCCGTTAAAGTGGGCGGGCTCACCCTGCTTTATCCCGAGTGGATTCCCGGCAACCACTCGCCGACGGGGCCGATTGAGGCACTCGCCGGCCTCGTTGTCAAAGCCAATGGTCAACCCATTCCCTGGGTCCGTGATCGCGTCGATATGTATGCCTTCCACATTGACGTGCCGAAGGGCGTGACCTCGCTCGATGTCGACTTCGACTATCTTTCCGCGATTGGCCGTCAGGCAGGACGCGTCGAGATTTCGCCGGTTCTCGCGAACCTTGCATGGAACACAGTCGTCCTCTATCCTGCCGGCCACTTCTCGCGCGATATTCATTTCACCACCAGCATCACGCTGCCGCACGGATGGCAATACGCCACGGCTCTCGAGACTGCCTCGCAGGATGGCGACATCGTCCATTTCAGGGACTCCACTCTGAACACCCTGGTCGATTCGCCGCTCGTCGCGGGCGAATACTTCAAACGAATCGATCTCTCCACCGGCCCTGACAATCCCGTCCACCTCGACATCTTTGCCGACGAAGCCAAAGACCTCGAAGTCAACCCGGAGGAGTTGCAGGTCCACAAAAATCTCGCCATTCAGGCGCAGAAGCTCTTCGCCTCCCATCACTACGATCATTACGATTTCCTCTTCTTTTTGAGCGACGTCGTCGGCGGTCAGGGCCTCGAGCATCATCAGTCGAGCGAAGACGGCACCCGCGCCAACTACTTCACCGACTGGCAGGCGCAGACACGCGGCGTCGATTTGCTCGCCCACGAATACACGCACTCATGGAACGGCAAGTTTCGCCGCCCGGCCGATCTGTGGACGCCCAACTTCAACGTCCCCATGCGCGACGATCTGCTCTGGGTTTACGAGGGCCTCACGCAGTACTGGGGCTACGTGCTCACGGCGCGCTCCGGCATGCGCAGCCCCGAAGCCACGCGCGATCTGATGGCTGGCATTGCGGCGGGTTATGAGACCGATCCCGGGCGCAAGTGGCGTCCGCTGGTCGACACCACCAATCAGCCCACCATCGATCAGCGGCGTCCCATGAGCTGGACCAGCTTCCAGCGCACCGAGGACTATTACGAGGAGGGCCTGCTCATCTGGCTCGACGCCGACACCAAAATCCGCGAGCTCAGCAACGGCCAGAAATCGCTCGACAATTTTGCGAAGAGCTTTTATGGCGTCGATAACGGCAGCTTCGTCACGCACACCTACGACTTCGACGATGTCGTCGCCGCCCTGAACAAGGTGCAGCCCTGCGACTGGGCGACGTTCCTGCGCACCCGCGTCTACGACCTCCATCCCGAAGTGCCCGAAGGTGGGTTCACGCAGGGCGGCTACAAGCTGGTGTACAACGACACACCCCCGGCCTGGGAACATCATGGTCGCGGCGGTGAAGGCGGCGAAATGAGCCGGTTCGGTATGAGCTTCGCCACCTCGCTCGGCATCAGCGTTATGCCTGAAGGATCCATTGCCAGTGTGGTTTGGGATAGCCCCGCGTTCAAGGCTGGTTTTGTCTCCGGCGATCAGATCGTGGCCGTCAATGGCGAGGTCTTTGCGCCGTCGAAGCTGCATGACGCCATCGTCAAAGCCGAAAAGGCCAGCGAGCCGATTGTCCTGCTCGTGAAGGAGAACGATCAGGTGAAGTCAGTCAGCCTCGCCTATCACGATGGCCTGCGTGTTCCGCATCTGGAGCGCGTCGACGGCACGCCCGATCGTCTCGACGACATTCTCAAGCCGGTGCAGTAGCGATCTCCGCAAACAAAGGGGAGCAGCCGCGGCTGCTCCTTTTTTGTCAAGAGCCAGAGCTCCGAACGAAAGTAATGACACCTGATAACATGGCACTTATACGTCAACTAATGCAAAGAAAGTTGGCGTCATTTGTCGCGGAACTTGGTATTCTGAACTTATAGGGTAGAAAAAGGAAAAGAGCCTCCTCGGGGAGGCTTTTTTGTTGTCTCTTCAGGAGCCCACCCGCAGCACTCCACCTGGGTTCATTGCAATGAATCCGGGGCGGAGCCATCCGGGCTGATCCACGGAAGGTACTCCATGCCGAATCCCGCACCTCGATGCCGCGAAAAATGCCGCCGCAGTCCGGCGCGGTCATCCAATCGCCTTTCTGAGGGCCCAGGTAACTACCGCGGATCCGCGGTCTCGCGGGAAATCGTCAATTTGGAGGCTTCAGACTTTACTTTGTTTTCCGGTACTTTGCCCCATGCGGCCTCAAACCAAAACTGTACTTACCGGCAAACACGGTACTTGGCAAATGCTTAGGTTTTTTTATGAGAGGTGTCGAGCGCACCTTTCCGCAGCCAGGGTGTACCGGCAGAGAAGGTCGATACACCCTAACGCACTGTGACGCGCTCCAGCAGGTGAAAGAATTCCGGAAACGAAATCGATGCCGATTCGGCCCCGCGGATCAGCGTCTCCCCTTCGGCGCGCAGCGCAGCGACGGAAAACGCCATTGCGATGCGATGATCTCCGCCGGAGTCGACCTCTGCGCCGTGCAGCGTCTGCCCGCCGGCCACATCCAGCCCGTCCTCGAATTCCTCGACCTCTGCGCCCATCGCGCGCAGATTGGCCGCCACGAGCGCGATGCGGTCCGATTCCTTCACGCGCAGCTCCTTCGCGTCGCGGATGCGAATGCCGTGTTGCGTGTAAGGCCCGATGGCGGCCAGCACCGGCAGCTCGTCGATCAGCTGCGCCGAGAGCGCGCCGGAGATGGTCGTCCCGCTCAGGCCGTTCGGCGGCGCATTCACCTGCACCGTACCCACGAGCTCGCCGTGTTTTTCTTCGAGATTCAGGACGCCGATGTGCGCTCCCAGAGCCGTCAGCACATCGAGCAGCGTGGCGCGCGTGGGATTGAGTCCAAGCGCGTCGAAGATGAGATTCGACCCCGGAAACAGTGCCGCCGCGCACAAAAAGAACGCCGCGGACGAAATATCGCCGGGCACCTCCGCTTCGATCCCTTGCAGAGTTTGGCCGCCTTCAATCGAGACGGATTTCAGCGTGCGCGCCAGCGATGCTCCAAAGGCCCGCAGCGCCAGCTCCCCGTGGTCGCGGGTGCGCACGGCTTCCCGGACCGTGGTTTGACCCTGCGCCTGCAGCCCGGCAAGAAGCAGCGCCGTCTTGACCTGCGCGCTGGGGATGGGCGTGGTGTAGTCGATGCCCTGGAGCGGAGCCCCTTCGAGCGTGACGGGAGCATGGCCGTCCACCAGCTCCATGCGCGCGCCCATCTGGGCGAGCGGCTTGCGAATGCGTTCCATCGGGCGCCGGCTGAGCGACCCATCGCCGGTCAGTGTGAAGCTGCCCTTCTGAGCCGCCAGTAGTCCGGAAAGCATGCGCATCGTCGAGCCGGAGTTGCCGCAGTCGAGCGGCGCATCCGGGACACTGAAATGCCCGCCGGCTCCTTCGATCTCGAGGGCCGTGCCCTTCCGGGTCACCCGCGCGCCCAGCGCCTCAACGCAGGCGAGGCTCGACGCGCAGTCTGCGCCGGTGGAGAAATTCGTGAGGCGGGTCGTGCCCCGGGCCAGCCCTCCCAGCAATGCGTAGCGGTGCGAGATGCTTTTGTCGCCGGGAAGACGAAGACTGCCCTCGATGTTGCGGGCGGGCAACACGATGCGTTCGGTAGCCGTGGACTGCAAGCGATACTCCGGGGCGAGTGAGATGTCTCTATCGTAAAGGAACGCCGGCGCGAGCAGCTCGTGTCCCGCTCCGGATCAGCATCCTGGCGGGATTAGAGATTCCTAATTCTGCTCCGATGATGCCAGTTGGGGCCTTCCGTGGCGAAGCGACAGCTTGATTTCCACGCGAGCGTGTGCGAGGCTCACATCGAAGTGGCCCTTCCCAGTCTTCCTGTCCATGCACTCTTCATCGAGGAGTATCGCGCTCTGCGTCCACGTGCTCCTATTCCTCCGATTGAGGTGCGTTTCCGCCGCTTCACATCGCTCAACACCACGATCCGCTTGCGGGAAGGGCATATCCGCGCCAGCCTCTCCGACCTGCTCGAAGGCGCACCGGAAAACGTGCTGCGGGCCATTGCCCACATCCTGCTGGCGAAGCTCTACCGCAAGCCCATCGATGCGGCCCGGGCGCGGATCTACCGGCGCTTCGCCACCAGCGAGGCGGTGGTGCGGCAAAGCGAGCGCATTCGCCAGATGCGCGGGCGCAAGCGCATTGGCTCGGCGCGCGGCGAGCACTACGATCTCGATGAGGTGTTCGAGGCTCTGAACCAGCGTTTCTTTCACGGACTGATGGGCCGGCCCCTGCTCACGTGGAGCGAGCACACCGCTACACGCTTACTCGGCCACTACGACGCCGCTCACAACACCATCATGGTGAGCCGCGCCTTCGATCGCCGCGGCACGCCGCGCTTCGCCATTGAGTACCTGATGTACCACGAGATGCTGCACCTGAAACATCCGGTGAAGCACCGCAACGGTCGCCGCTGTGTGCACTCCCCGGCTTTCCAGCAGGACGAGAAGCTCTTTCCCGAACTCGAGCGCGCCAAAGCGTACCTGAAGACGCTCTGAGCGAACCGGCGCGGAAGGCTACAGCGAGTCCGGCGCCCACGCTGCGACGATTGCCTGCGCCAGTTTGGCCATCAGCACTTCGCCTTCGTTATCGGGCGTCCAGCTGGTATCAGCATTGTCGTGAGTGAACTCCGAAATGACGATGGTCCCGCGCTTGGTGTAAACCGCACCCACGTCGTTACGAACGTGATCGAGCGCGCCCGTCTTGTTGGCGATTGCAGAATCGCCCTCTGTGGTATCGAGTTTCTCCAGATAGCGAGGAATGCTGTTGCGGAAGAACTGCACTTTCAGCATGTGGATCGCCGCCGCGCACAAGGCTTGACTCGCAGGAACGCCGATGAGCACGCCGCGGATGACCGGGGCCGGTCCGAGATCGCAGTTCACGAAGCGCTCCATGAGCGCGCCCATCTCGAGCGCTGTCGTTTTGCCCAGGCCGAACTGTTTTTGATCAGCGGGCATTGGACCCTGGGGCGGCTGTTCGACCTTTTTGTAGAGCCACGTATTCTTCATGCCGAGGGTTTCAATTTGGTCGTCGATGGTCTTAATGCCCAGATGGTCAATCACCAGGTTGGTCGCCGTATTGTCGCTCTCAGCGATCATCATGGTCAGCGCGTCTTTCAGGGTGAGCGTCATCGGCGTGTCGAAGAACAGCAGCACGCCCGAACCCGGCACTTGATCCTCGCGGCGCAGCGTGAGGCGATCGTCGAAATGGGCTCGTCCTGCACGAATTTGTTCCAGCGCCGTGTACAGAATCGTCAGCTTGATGACCGACGCCGTGGGCACTGGCTGGTCGGCATCGATCGCCACCGTGCGGCCCGTCGCCAGATCGTGCGCATAGAGAGAGATTTTGCCATGAAAACCCGCGATCCTGCTCTGGAGAGTTGCGGTCAGCGCAGCGTCATTCTGCGCTCGTGCGGCAGGAGCGTGAAGAACGAAGATCGAAAATGCAAACAGGAGAGCGATGCGCGCGATATTTGCCATGCTCGCCACTGTACCATCGGACCGAGGAGGCCTTCGCCGTGAACTGTCTCATCCGTCCTGGAATATCTGCGCTGTTATTCACCGTCTGCATCGGCCCGGTCCGCGCGCAGCACAGCGCCTCGTCTCCGCAGCGGGATGCCGTCAAAACCGGAATTGACGTGCTGGAGGGCGATCACTTTCGGGAACTGGCGGAGCTGGCGAAAGGCCACGGAGGTCATCTGCGTCTCGGCCTCCTCACCAACCAGACCGGCATCGACGCGGAAGGCCGCCGCACCATCGACGTTCTTTTCCACGACGCTGCGCAGGCGGTTCCAGGGCTCGCGCTCACGACATTGTTCAGCCCCGAACATGGCATTCGTGGCTCCTACGATCGGCCCAACGTGCCCGGTTCGACCGATGCTGCTACCGGGCTGCCGGTCATCAGCCTCTATGGAGCGAAAGATTCCGATCGACGCCCTTCGGCCGACGCGCTGCGCCACCTCGATGCGGTTGCGATCGATCTGCAGGATGCGGGCGTGCGTTACTACACCTATGAAGCCGTCGTCAGGTATTTTCTCGAAGCAGCTTCGCATACGGGAACAGAGATCATCGTGCTCGACCGGCCTGATCCCATCAGCGGAACATCCGTCCAGGGGCCGGTATCCGACGCCGGATCCGAAAGCTATGTGAACTCCATGTCCATCCCAGTGCGTCACGGCATGACGCTCGGGGAGCTGGCGCGCTATGACGACCAGCAACTCAAGTTGAACACGCCGCTCACAGTCATCGCCATGCAGCGCTGGCGGCGCAGCGACTGGTTCGATGGTACGGGCCTGCTCTGGGTCAATCCATCCCCGAACCTGCGCGACCTGAACGAGGCGACTCTGTATCCCGCGCTCGGGCTGATCGAAACCACCAACATTTCAGTGGGACGTGGCACCAGCACGCCGTTTGAGCTTGTTGGTGCGCCATGGATGGATGCCCTGCATCTGGCGCAGTTCCTCAACAGCCGCAATCTGCGGGGCGTGCGGTTCGTGCCCGTGAGCTTCACTCCGGATAAGCCCTATCCCTATGGCGATCAGGTGTGCCACGGCGTCAATCTCGTCGTCACAGACCGCAATACGCTTGAGGCGCCGGAACTGGGAGTCGAAATTGTCTCGGCGCTGCACCGGCTCTATCCTTCGCAGTTTGCGCTCGAAAAGATGAACACCTTGCTGGCGAATCGCTCTGTTCTGGATGCCATCGCTGCCGGTGAGGATCCGCATCGCATCGCTGCGGCGTGGCAATCGCAAGTCGAGGCTTTCCTCTTGCGGCGCCGATCCGCGCTGCTGTATCCGGATCGGTCACCGCGACGTTAACGGGAGCCTGGCATCGAGCGCTCGATCACTCTTCGGCGATGGATGGCTTGAATCGCCCCAGCCGGTTGAGGATCTTGTAGCGGTCGCCGCGATAGGTTGACTTCACGTACTCTGCAGGTTTGCCATCTTCGAGAAACGAGGTCCGCGTCAGCAGAAACACCGGGCTGTTGCGACCAATGCGGAGCAGGCGCGCGTCCTCGGCTGTGGCCCTGCCCACTTCCACGGTTTCAGTGGCGGTCACCAGCTGGATGCCGTAGCGCTCGATCAGTGTCTGATACAGCGAGGATCCTGGCTCGAAGGCGCTCAGCAGATCGGGACAGAGTCGCGCCGGCAGGTTGCTGCATTCGATGCCCATTTCGCGATCATCCGCATAGCGCACGCGGTGCAGGCGGAACACCTTGTCGCCCGCGCGCAGCTCCAGAGCCTTCCGCACTTCCGCTCCCGGCGTCTGCCTGCGCAAAGAGAGGACTCTCGACCCAGGGGCATTCCCGCGCATTTTCATCTCGTCCGTGAAGGAGAGCACTTGCCGGAAGTCCTTCTCGACCTTCGTGCGCGAGACGAATGTGCCCTTGCCCTGGCGGCTGTAGACCAGTCCCATATCGCAGAGCGACTTCACGGCTTGCCGCGCGGTCATTGGGCTGACCCCGAAGCGTGCGGCTATCTCCTCAACCGAGGGCATGGGATCGCTCGATTTAAACGTCTTGGACCGGATTTGCTCGATCAGCCGCCGCTGAATCTGTAAATAGAGCGGAATGCCGTTGCCTCGCTCAAGGGGCGTCACATGCGGCAGGGGTAGTGGGCTCATGAGCAACTCACATATACCCGGAAGATGAATCGCGTCAAGGTGATTTCTAGTCATCTATAAGACTAGATACCCTATTTGACACGAGGAATCCTCTCGTGGTCCAATCCAACTCCATCGGGCGCGAGTCGAAAAAGTTGTTGCAAAGCAGGCCAACCGGTGAACCGTGGCTTTCTGATTTACCCCAAACGGTCCGGAATAAATGCTCGATGATCCCCACGCGATCCGCGGTCCGGCGGAGCGCCGCGAACGAAGTTTCTGGAGGCAAAAATGTTTCGAATGGGCAGGCACCTCATCATGGGCGCGGCAGTGACCCTGGCTGCGTTCTCGTACGAAACGGGACCAGCATTGGCGCAAACCATCACAGGCAGCATTCGCGGCACGATTACGGACCCCAGTGGTGCGGTGATTGCCGGCGCCACGGTGACCGCCGTCAACACATCCACCGGCGTCCAGACCAGCACGGTCAGCGCCCGTTCCGGCGATTACGACATTCAGTTCCTGGCGATCGGGACCTATAACGTCACGGTGACCGCTGCTGGATTTGCCAAAACCTCGGTGGCCCCGTTTACCCTCGAGATCGATCAGATCGCCAAAATTGACGCGAAGCTCCAGGTCGGGAACGCCTCCACGACCGTGAACGTCTCCTCCGACACATCGCCTCTGCTGCAGACCCAGGACGCCACCATGGGCACGACGATCAGCTCGAATACCCTCGCCACGCTGCCCCTGAACGCGCTTAATTACCAGTTTGCGACGCTGTTCGTGCCCGGTGCGGTGGACGTAACACTTTCCAGCATGGGCGGCGCCGATGGCAATGAGCGCGACACGGACTGGTACGGCACACCCTCATTCAACGGCAATCGCGGCCAGGTCAACAACTACGTCCTCGATGGCGTCGAGATGAACGAGACGATGAACAACCTCTCGGCCTATAACCCGGCGCCCGACGCCATCGCGGAGATGCGGGTGATCACCGGCAATGCGGATGCCGAGTATGGCAACGTGAACGGCGGCGAAATCCTGGTCATCACCAACGGCGGCTCGAATCACTATCACGGAAGTGTGTACGACTACTTCCAGAGCAACGTCATGGAGGCCAATTCCTGGGCCAATAACTACAACGGCGTGCGCCTGCAGCCATTCACGCAGGATCAGTTTGGCGCGACCTTTGGCGGTCCCATCATGCGTGACAAGCTCTTCTTCTTCGGTGATTATCTGGGCTTCCGGTATCACTCCGGCGGCCAGGCCAAAGCCACCGTGGCCTCCGCCAACATGCGCACCGGGGACTTCTCAGAGCTGTATAGCTCCAATTACGGCGACATTCAGCTCTGGAACAACCAGAATGGCAAGGGCTGGTCCAACGCGACGATGTACACGAACAACCAGATCCCCATCCTCAACCCCGTTGCCACATACCTCTTTGCGCACCCTGAGGTCTACCCGCTGCCCAACAGCGCGCCGATACCCGGCGCCGGCGACCTGGACAACTACCTCGGCGTCTCGAAGGGCCAGACCCATAACAACCAGGGCGATTTGCGCGTCGATTACAAAGCAACCGACCGCGACTCCATCATGGGCCGCTATACCTACGGCAACGCCACCGACTTCTATGCGCTGGCGGTTCTGCCGGTGATCTTCCCGCCCACGAACACCTATCCCTTCCAAAGCCTCGTTCTCAACTGGGTGCATTCGTTCTCTCCCGCCTGGATTAACGAGTTTCGCGCGGGCGTCGCCCGGACCATCTGGCTCCAGGGCATACCCAACGACCTCACCGGCGACTTTGGCATGACCGGCAACGCCAAGGTCGGCATCCCCTTCCCGAATCAGCCCTTCCCCGGCTTCAGTCTGATGAACTTCGGCAGCTTCGAATCGAATGTGGGCACCGCCGCAGGCATCAATGAGTTTCATGAAAACAATTTCTACTATGGCGACAACCTGACGTGGCAGCACGGCACGCATACCACCCGATTCGGCGTTCAGATCCTGCGCTACCAGCAGAACAGCTGGTACGCCGGCAACGCCGGCGCCATGGGCAGCTTTGCCTACGACGGCCAGTACACGGCGAATGGGTCCTCCGGCGCAGCGTTCTCACCTGGGTACGCCTTTGCCGATTTCTTGCTCAATGAATCGGACGGCGCCACGGTCGGCGGCGTGGCCGGCCCCAACGGACAGCGCCAGTACCGCGATGCGGGCTACGTCCAGGATGACTGGAGAGCCTTGCCCAATCTCACCCTGAATCTCGGCCTCCGCTATGGCTACGACCAGCCCATCTACGAAGTCAACAACAAGGAATCCAGCTACGACCTCGCCACTCCCGACGCGGGCCTGGCCGGCATCCTGCTCGCGGGAAAAAATGGCAATAGCCGCGCTCTCTACAACCCGTATTACTGGGAGTACATGCCGCGGTTCGGGTTCGCGTTCCAGCCGAATTCGCGGCTGGTGCTGCGCGGCGGCTACGGCATCACCGACGATCTCGAAGGCACCGGCGCTAACCTGCGCATGACCCAAAATGCTCCATTCTTCCACACCTTCTCCTACGCGCCCACGCCGCCAACCGCCACCAACAACGGCCAGGGTCCCATGCCGGTGCAGAACGGCTTCAACCTCTCCTCCTCCGCCAACACCATCAGCACGTTTAATTTCAACGTGTGGCAGACCAACCTGAAACCCGCGCTCATTCAGCAGTTCAATCTCACCCTCCAGTACATGATCACCAGCAACCTCACCGCCCAGGTGGGCTACGTGGGGGAACTCGGCGATCACCTCATCGTGCCCGCACAGCTCGATCAGTACTCGAACACCGCGACCGGTTACATCGCCGATGGCGACTGCAGTGGCACCTACGCTCCGCCCGCGCCTTACTGCAGCATCGTCGGGAACGACGGCAATCTGTTTTACACCGAGTCCAATGCTTACTCCAACTACAACGCCATGCAGGCGGTGCTGCACCGCCGCACGGCCAACGGCGCGTCCTACACCATCAACTACACCTGGTCGCGAGCCATGACGGACAACGCGGGCTTCTACGGCATCGCCGGTGTCGCCGAGCCCTCGTCCTTCTTCCAGAACGTCTACGATCCGCAGGGAGATTACGGTCCGGCCGGCGATGATACCAGGAATTCGCTGAATGCCTATGGCGTCTATCCGTTGCCGTTCGGCCGCGAACGAAAGTTCGGATCAAACATGAATCGCGGTCTGGATGAAGTGGTCGGCGGCTGGATGCTCTCCGGCGATGCTGTCCTTTACTCCGGCTTTCCGCTTACCATGCAGTCCTACGAGGACTACTACGTCAACAGCTTCGCGGCCCACGCCATTCATTTCCGGCCGATGAAGATCAGGAACCGTTCCGTCCAGAATTGGTTCGGCACCGATGCCTCTGCTCAGCCCTGCGTCGCCATCGACAACAGCGGCAACACCGTCGACGACGGGACATGCGCCTACGGAGTGGAATCGGAGAACGGCTTCGGCAACGCACAGAACGGTTCGGAGCGCGCTCCGGGCTACCGCCAGATCGACCTGTCCGCGTTCAAGACCTTCAAAGTCACCGAATCGCAGACGCTGGAGTTCCGGGGCGAGGCGTTCAATGCCTTCAACCTCGCCAGCTACGCGCCGCCAAACCCTTTGTTGGAAAATTACGTTCCTTCTGACGGAGCATCGGCTCAGCCCATATTCGGCAAGATCACCTCCACCAACTCCTCGCAGCGCGTCATGCAGGTCTCGGTGCACTACCGCTTCTGACGGAGAAGGCCTCCCTCCGGCCTTTGCCATTCCATGGCGAAGGCCTTTCTATTTTGGGATAAGGGGATTGGCGGGAAAAACCAGCCCAGGAGCGCATGGTCTGCGTGCGCCAGGTGATCATTGCTGCAGCTTGTAAGCCGAATCGGCAGCTTTGGCTCCGGCCTGCGCGGCGGTCGGCAACTGCGAGACATCCCAGCCGCCGCCGAGCGCCTGCACCAGCTCCACCGCCGACATCATCTCGCTGACATGCATCGCGTTCAATGATTGCTGGTTGCCGAGCACCGTGGTCTGCGCCGCCACGACGTCGATGTAGGGATCGACGCCACTGTTGTAGCGCTGCATTTCCATATCGAGATACTGCTGCGACGACTTGACCGCTTCCTGTTGCTCGAGAATCTGCTGCGAGTCGATGCGCGTGGCAGCCAGAGCGTCTTCAACCTGCTGAAACGCAGTCAGCGTCGTCTGCCGGTAATTGGCCAGATCCGCGTTATACGTTGCTTCGTACTGGTGCAGCTCCGCGCGATACAGGCCTCCATCGAAGATCACCTGTGAAGCCGACGGGCCGATCGACCAGATGCGGCTGGGCCAGTCGAACAGATGCTTGAGCGTCGAGCTCTCGAAGCCGCCACTCGCAGAGATCGTTATCTGGGGAAAAAATGCGCCGTAGCCGATCCCAATGGTTGCATTCGCCTCAGCCAGCGTGCGCTCCGCGGCGGCGATATCGGGGCGCCTTTCCACAAGTTGGGACGGCAATCCGGTGGGAATGGCCGGCGGGGTGTAGATCATGGGTTTCACGGGGATAGAAAAGTCGGCAGGCACCTTGCCCAGCAGGACGGCAATCGCGTGTTCGTACTGCGCGCGCAGGAGTCCCACAGCGGTGGCCGAAGCCTGCGCCGCCCGCAGCGTCGCCCGCGCTTCCAACACCGAGATGTAGTCGCCGGTGCCGGCGTCATAGGCGCCCTGATTCGCATCCAGCGCTTTCTTGTCTGCGTCGACCGTCTGGTTCAGGATGACCTGCAGCTCATCCTGGCCGTGAATCTCAAAGAAATATTCCGCCAGCGAAGATTGCTCAGTCAGCTTTTCCAGTTCAAGATCGGCGGCGCTAACCTGGGCCGCGTACTCCTCTGCACGTACCTCATTGCGGATCTTGCCCCATAAGTCCGGCGTCCAGGAGACGTCGATGGGCGCCGACCAGATCGTTGACGACCGCCCGGTGTTGGCCTGGGACGAATTCGTCAGGCTCGATGAGCTGCGCGTGCGGTTCCATGAGGGATTTGCGGTGATCGTGGGCCAGTACTGCGAGCGCGCTTCAGCGATCATGGCCCGCGCGGCCATGTATTGTTCGAACGCTGCCTTGATGCTCTGGTTATTGACGTTCAGCTGATCTTCCAAAGTGTTTAGCTCGGGCTCGTGGAACACTTCCCACCAGTTGCCGCGAATCATTGCGTCGCTGGGGCTGGCCACTTTCCAGCCCGGTTCATTCTGGAAATTGACCGTCGACTCTTTATAGTTCGACGCAGCGATCTGCGGCGGCGCCGGCGCGTGATAGCGAGGCCCAACTCTGCAACCCGTCACAAAGGTGGCTCCGAGGGCAGAGGCCATAGCCCACAGAACCAAAACGCTCCGCGGCCGCTCCTTCCTGGAGAAGCCAAGCCGAATTCCATGCATGAATGTCCTCACGATGCCGCCCCTTCGATCTCCGGACGGAACGTATCGTGCGATTTACCCTGGATCCAGAGACGCAGCCGATCCAAAGCCAGATAAACGACCGGTGTGGTGTAAAGAGTGATGAGCTGGCTGAGCAGCAGGCCGCCGACGATGGTGATGCCCAGGGGGCGGCGTAATTCCGAGCCGGTTCCGGTGCCGAAGGCCAGCGGCAAAGCTCCGCAGGTCGCAGCCATGGTGGTCATAATAATAGGACGGAAACGCAGCATACAGGCCTCGAAAATGGCGTCGTAGCTCGATTTTTGGTTTTCGCGCTCAACCATCAGCGCGAAATCGATCATCATGATCGCGTTCTTCTTCACAATCCCAATGAGAAGGATGATGCCGATAATCGAGATCACATTGAGATCGATGTGGAAGATCATCAGCGCGAGCATGGCGCCGATGGAGGCCGACGGCAGCGTGGAAAGAATAGTGAACGGGTGGACGAGACTCTCATAAAGGATGCCGAGGACAATGTAGACAGCCAGAATCGCTGTGATCACCAGATATTTCTCGCTCGCCAGGGAGTCCTGATACGCCTGCGCCGTGCCGGCAAAAAAACCGTGAACGGTGGACGGCATCCCCAGCCGCGTCTCCATCTCGGAGACCTCCCGGATCGCGTCGCTCAGAGACATGCCATTGGCCATGTTGAATGAGACCGTCACGGAAGGGAAGAGTCCGGTATGGTTTACCTGCAGCGGCGTTGTGTTCGTGCTCGTTCGCATGACGCTTGTCAGGGGGGAGATGGACTTCAACCCGGCGTTTGAATTCGCTGAAGATGAGCCGCCCGGCGCAAACCAGATGTCCTTCAAACCCTCCGGCGACTGCCAGTACTGCGGAGCAACCTCCATGACCACGTAATACTGGTTGAGCTGCGTATAAATGACGGAGACTTCCGATTGCCCGAATGCGCTGTAGAGGGCACTGTCGAGCGATTGCGGTGTTTGTCCCAGCCGGGCTGCCATCACGCGGTCATAGGTCAGCATCTCTTCGAGGCCGCCATTCTCCTGATCCGTATTCACGTCTTCCAGTCCAGGGAGCTTCTTCATGTTCGCCAGCAGAATGGTGCCCCAGTGCGCGAGGTCGGGAATGTTGTCCGACTGGATCGTGTACTGATAAAGCGCGGCGGAACTTCGACCACCAATGCGCAGATCCTGAACGGGCTGCAGGAACGCCGATGCGATGGGCATACTGTTGATCTTCGGCCGAATTTCACTGATCACCTGCATCGCGCTCTCTTTGCGCTCGCCTTTACCGCTGCCCAGAGGCTTCAATGCCACGTAGATGAATCCGCCATTGCTCGATCCGTTGCCGCCGGTATACGCGTTCGCGTGGGCCACGGCGGGATTGGCCTTGATCACCTTCATCAGCTGCTGCACCGAGTAGTTCATGAAGGGAAACGAGGCGTCCTGCGGTCCCTGGACGCCGCCCACAATCGCGCCCGTGTCCTGCTGCGGGAAGAAGCCTTTGGGAATGCGGTAAATCACCACAAAATTCAGCGCGATGGTGAGCCCGAGGACGATGAGAATCAGCACCGGGTTATCGAGAGCCCAGGCGAGGGAACGCCGGTATATCGAGAGCAGCCCATCGAAAAAGCTTTCGCTTGCGCGGTAGAGCCAGTTATGCCGCTCGCCCGGCTCCTGATGCTTGAGCAGATGCGCGCACATGGTGGGCGTGGTCGTGAGCGAGATGACCATCGAGACGATGATTGCCACTGAAAGCGTCACGGCAAATTCGCGGAAGAGACGCCCCACGATGCCGCCCATCATGAGGATGGGGATAAACACCGCGATGAGCGACATGCTGATGGAGAAGACGGTAAAGCCGATCTCTCGCGCACCCACCAGGGCCGCGTTGAACGCGGGCATCCCGCTCTCCAGGTGGCGGGTGATGTTCTCCATCACGACGATGGCATCATCGACCACAAAACCCGTCGCGATGGTCAGCGCCATGAGCGACAGATTGTCGATGCTGTAGCCGAGCAGGTACATCACACTGAACGAGCCGATCAGAGAAACCGGTACGGCAACGATCGGGATCATCGTGGCCCGCGGGCTGCGCAGGAAGAAGAAGACCACCAGCACCACCAGCACTACGGAGCCCGCGAGCGTCATCTCCGTGTCGTGCACGGAGGCGCGAATCGTGTTTGTGCGGTCCAGAACGACCGTCGGGTGGATACCCTGCGGCAGCACAGCCTCGAGGAAAGGCAGCTGCTTATAGATATTGTCGACAGTGTCCATGATGTTCGCACCCGGCTGGCGGAAGATGATCACGAATACGGCGCGGGTGCCATCCATATAGCCGGCGGTGCGAACGTTCTGCGTCGAGTCATACACGCTGGCCACGTCAGAGAGCCGAACCGCCGCGCCATTGTGATAACCCACGATCAGGGGAGCATATTGACTGGCCCGCGAGATCTGATCGTTGGTAATGATGTCCGCCGTCATCGCTCCGTCGGAGAGCTGTCCGCGCGGCTCATGGGAATTTTGCAGGCTCAGAACCGACTGGACGCTGCCCAGCGTCATTCCAAAGCTTTCCAGTTTTGTCGGATCCACCTCTACGCGCACCGAAGGGGTAGCGCCCCCCCCAACGAAAACCTGTCCCACCCCGTCAATTTGCGAGAGCTTCTGTTCGAGGATCGTCGATGCAAGGTCATAGACCTTCGTCACGTCGTACTTGGTGGACGTCAGGCCGAGGATCATGATCGGCGCATCGGCCGGGTTTGACTTGTAGTAGGAGGGGTTGGAAGGCAGGTTTACCGGGAGGTACGTGCGGGCCGCATTGATGGCCGCCTGCACGTCGTGCGCCGCGCCATCGATATTGCGGCTGAGATCGAACTGCAGGGTGATCTGCGTGCTCCCCAGCGAACTCGATGAGGTCATCTCCGTAATACCGGCGACATGCCCGAGCTGGCGCTCCAGCGGCGTGGCCACCGAGGCGGCCATGATCTGCGCGCTCGCGCCCGGCAGCCCGGCGCGCACATTGATGGTGGGGAAGTCGACTTGCGGCAGCGGAGCGACTGGCAAAACCGTGAAGGCAATTGCGCCCGCAATTGCCACCGCGATGGTGAGCAGCGTTGTGCCGACCGGCCGCCGGATAAAAGTCCACGAGAAGCTCACAGCGCGGTCTCCTCGGGACGCGGCATCGAGTTTCCAGCGTGTTCCGCCGCCTGGCGCGATGGGCGCTTACCGGTGAAACGCTGCCCAATCCTGTCAAAGAAGATGTAGATGACCGGGGTCGTGTAGAGCGTCAGGATCTGGCTCACGAGCAGGCCGCCGACCATGCAGATGCCGAGCGGCCGGCGCAGCTCGGATCCGAGCCCGGTGCCCAGCGCCAAGGGCAATCCACCCAGCAGCGCTGCCATCGTCGTCATCATGATGGGGCGAAAGCGCAGCATGCTGGCTTCGAAAATAGCCTCAGTCGAGTCCTTGCCGTGTTCGCGCTCGGCCTCGAGCGCGAAATCCACGATCATGATGCCGTTCTTCTTCACGATGCCGATGAGCAGGATGATTCCGATGATCGCCACCACGCTCAGGTCCTGACGGAACAACATCAGCGACAGGAGCGCGCCGACGCCCGCGGACGGGAGCGTGGAAAGAATCGTGACCGGGTGAATGAAGCTCTCGTAGAGAACGCCGAGCACGATATAGACCGTTACCAGCGCCGCCAGAATGAGCAGGGCTTCATTGGAGAGCGAATTCTTGAATGAGGCCGCGGTTCCCTGGAACGAAGCCTGCAGGCTGTCAGGGAAATGCAGATTTGAGGCGACCTTGTCGATGTCGCTGATGGCCGTGCCCAGCGAGGCGTTCGGCGCGAGGTTAAACGACACCGTCACGGAAGGGAATTGTCCCTGGTGGTTGATGGAGAGCGGTTCCGTTGTTACGGTTTCGCGCGCAACGGCGCTGAGCGGGATCGCGTTCGCCCCAACCGATGAAGTCGTTGTGTTCGGTGTAATGCCCGCGGTCGTGCCGCCTGTAATCGATGAAGTCCCCTGCGTGTTCGTAGTTCCAGCCAGCACCGTTGCCGGCGACGTGAGTACTGCCGCTCCCGGCGTGTATTTTGTCGAGGCTGTTAGCGCATTGGAGCCCGCCGAGGCCGAAGCCGATGCCGAGTAAGAAGTCGACGCGCCCGCCCCGCTGGCGCCGCTGGAGGCGTTGGACTGAATATAGAGGTCGCCCAGATTCGCCGGATTCTGCTGCCACTGCGGAGCAGTCTCCAACACCACGTGATACTGGTTCAGCTGCGTGTAGAGTGTGTTGATCTCGCGCTGGCCGTAAGCGTCGTACAGCGTGTTGTCAATCGTCGTCGGTGCGATCCCCAGACGCGACGCCGTCACGCGATCGATCATCAGCGAGACGGCGCGGCCGCCGGTTTGCTGATCGGTGGCGACGTCTTCCAGTTCGGGCAGCTTTTTCAGCTGCGTGAGAAACTTACCAGTCCATTCATTCAGCTCGTCGGTGTCGGGATCTTCCAGCGTGTACTGATACTGGGTGCGACTCACCCGGTCGTCCACCGTGATGTCCTGTACCGGTTGCATGTAGAGTTGAACGCCCTGGACCTGCTGCTGCAGGTTGTTCTGGAGTCGCCGGATCACGTCGGACGCGGTGATCCCCGCGGGGCCGCGCTGCTTCAGCGATTTGAGATTGATCGATATGCGCCCGCTGTTCAGCGTGGTGTTGACGCCGTCCGCACCGATGAATGAAGACAGACTGTCGACGGCGGGGTCCTTCAGGATCACGTCGGCCAGTTCCTGCTGTTTCCTGGCCATGGCGGAGAATGAAATCGCCTGCGGAGCCTGCGAGATAGCCTGAATGACCCCGGTATCCTGGACCGGGAAAAAGCCTTTGGGGATGACGATATAAAGGAAGACGGTGAGCACCAGAGTAGCCAGCGCGATGAGGAGGGTGAAGCCCTGATATCGGAGCACCACCCGTAACGTGCGCCCGTAAAACGCGATCATGCGTTCGAACACGTGCTCCGATGCCCGATAGAACTTCGTTTGCTGAGCCTCGGGATTGTGGCGCAGAATGCGCGAGCACATCATCGGCGTCAGCGTCAGCGAGACCACCGCCGAGATGACGATAGTGACTGCCAGCGTAACGGCGAATTCGCGGAACAGGCGGCCCACTACATCGCCCATGAAAAGAAGCGGAATGAGTACCGCGATCAGCGAAACGGTCAGCGATACGATCGTGAAGCCGATTTGTCCGGCGCCGGTGAGCGCCGCCTGCATCGGCGTCATGCCCTCTTCGAGAAATCGGGAAATATTCTCGATCATCACGATGGCGTCGTCTACCACGAAGCCGGTCGAGATGATCAGCGCCATCAGCGAGAGGTTGTCGATGCTGTATCCCAGCGCGTACATCGCCGCAAACGTGCCGACGAGCGACAGCGGGACGGCCGCGAAGGGAATCAGGGTGGCGTACAGGCTGCGCAGGAACAGGAAGATGATCAGCATGACCAGGACAATGGTCAGCCCCAGCTCGAAGAAGGCGTCGTCCACCGACGCCTGAATGCTGGTGGTCATGTCCGTTAGCGTTTGCACCTTGATCGATCGGGGCAGCGCTGCTTCCAGCTGCGGCAGAATCTTCTTGATGCTTTTGACGACGGTGATGGTGTTGGCGCCCGGCTGCCGCTGGATGTTCAGGATGATCGCCGGCGTGTCGTTCACCCATGCTGCTTCTTTCGTGTTCTCGACGCCGTTCACCACATTCGCGACATCTTTCACGAATATCGGGGCGCCGTTGCGATACGCGACGACAACGCCTTTGTAGTCGTTGGCGTCCTGAATCTGATCGTTGGAGTCGATCTGATAGTCCTGGCGAGGGCCATCAAAGTTGCCCTTTGCAGCGTTGACACTGGACTGCACCAGCGCCGAGCGCAGGTCTTCCATGTTGAGACCGTAGGAGGCCAAGGCGACGGGATTGGCCTGAATGCGTACTGCGGGCTTTTGCCCGCCGCTGATGCTCACCAGGCCCACGCCGGCCAGCTGCGAAATTTTCGGCGCGAGCTCTGTGTCGACGAGATCCTCCACCTTCGAAAGCGGCAGGGTGGGTGAGTTGATCGCCATGGTCAGAACCGGCGCATCAGCCGGGTTTGTCTTGCTATAGACCGGCGGCGTGGGCAGATCCGACGGAAGAAATGACTGCCCGGCGTTGATGGCCGACTGCACTTCCTCTTCCGCAATGTCCATCGAAAGCGACAGGTTAAACTGCAATACGATCACCGATACCCCGCCCGCGCTCGTCGAGGTCATCTGACTCAAGCCCTGCATTTCGCCGAACTGCCGCTCCAGCGGTGCGGTGATCGTCGTGGCGGTGACATCGGGACTGGCGCCGGGGTAGAACGTCAGCACCTGAATCGTCGGGTAGTCGACCTCAGGCAGCGCCGAAACCGGAAGCTGCGTGAAGGCGACGATTCCGACCAGGAGAATCGCGGCCATTAGCAGCGAGGTCGCGACCGGGCGCAGAATAAATGGGCGGGACGGGCTCACGGGGCACTGCTCTCGCCGCTGATGGTCGTCTGGGTGGTCGGGATCTGCTGTTTCGAGAGATACACCGGCGCTCCGTTGAGGAGCTTGTCAAAGCTGCTATTGGCTACTACATTGCCCGGCTGAATTCCCTGGACGGCGGTCATTCCCCGGTCCGTCACGCCCGTTTTTACGTTGGCCTGCACCACGTGGTAATCCGCCTTCCGCCCACCCGCGCCGCCGCCGCTCGCCTCATTGGCATTGCTGCCGTGCTCCGGAGTTCCCTTTGGACCGGCGCCTCCTGTCGGTGCCGTCGTTCCACTCTGGCTCGTTCCAGTCCCCTGCGGCGGAGCTCCCGCCGGATGCCCCGCGCCCGGTTCGATTAAATAGACAAACGCCACGTCTCCGTTATGCTGTACGGCTGATGACGGAACGAGAATCTGGTTTTGCATGGTCGTCACCAGCAGGCGTGTATTCACAAACTGATTGGGAAACAGCGCGCCGTCTTTATTGGGAAACGTCGCACGCAGCTTCACCGTGCCCGTGGTCGTGTCGATCTGGTTATCGATCGTTGTGAGCTTGCCGGCTCCCAGCTGCTTTGCGTTAAAGCTGTCCCACGCCTCCACCGGCAGCTGACTGGCGTGGCGCATCTGGCCCGCAACCTGGCCCAGATTGTCCTCGGGCAGCGTAAAAACCACGGTGATCGGATTTACCTGATTCACGACTACCAGTGTCGTTGTCGAGTTGGCTGTGACCAGATTGCCGGGGTCGACAAACCGCAGGCCGACACGGCCGTCGATGGGCGACGTGATGTGGCAGTAGGCGAGTTCCACCTGGTCGTACTGCACGGTACCCTCGTCGTTCTTGACTGTGCCCTGATCCTGCAGCACCAGCTTTTCCTGATCCTCGAGGGTTTGCCGCGGGATGGCGTTTTTCGACCAAGCCTCCTGGTAGCGCTTCAGGTCCATTTGTGCTTCCGCCAGCAAATTCTGGTCGCGCTCGAGCGCGCCCTGCGCCTGCACCAGTTGCGCCTGGTAGGGACGTGGATCGATGTCGACGAGCGGATCGCCTTTCCGGACGACCTGGCCTTCACGGTAATGCACCGCGGTGATCACTCCGGTGACCTGTGCCGTGATATTTGCGGTGTAGACCGAAGTAACAGTCCCAATTGCGTTCAAATAAACGCCGAGGCTGCCCGTTGTTGCTGTCGCCGGAACCACAGGAACGGGCCCCGTCAAGGCGTGGCGGCCGCCGCCCATAGCCGCTTGCTGGCTTTTCCGCTGCATGGTCAGCACCCAGAAAAACAGCAGCCCAAAAAGAATGAGAACGACTACCCAAATCCACCAGTGACGGCGCTTCCGCGGCGGCTCTGAGGTGGACGGCGGCAGTCGATGATCGGGCGGGGCAATGGAAGCAGAAGATTCAGAGGTCATCGTTTCGTCAGTGGGTTAGCAATCTTTCCAATGGAATAAAGTCCGGAAGGAAAACACAGCTTATTGATCTGGGACGGTTTGCGGTCGAAACCTGACGCCAAAGCCGGAGTTTATCACCGCGAAACTGTACTTTCTGCGGCGTCCGGAATCATGAAATGCCTCGTCCGCACCTGCGTTGCGCGGCAATCAGGCGATGTGCGCCTGGCCGCAGTCGATGCATGGTAGGACGGACAATATCGGCAAATTGTCGCAATCCACTGGGTCAATTCTCCGAAGCCGGGGGTTCCGCGATTTTGATCGTGGCGGACGCGGGGGCATCTGCCACTGTCTGTTGTCGCCAACGCTTCCGACGGCCGAAGCTATGTTTGAGGCCCCTTGCAAAGCCGCACGGGATTCAGGCAGCCTGAACCTGTGTGGCCGCGACCAGCGGTCGCATTGACGACGAGGTCGCCTCCAACACGCCTAACTCTCCAGATCGGAACAACTTGCCCTCGTCCGCCGTGCATCCAAGGGGATACTGTGGCGTCGTCCAGCCGCGATCCTCCGGCCCGGTGATCGGGCACCAACCCACAAGTGACTGAGTCGATGAGTGAGAACGGTAACACGGCTACGCACAGTGCCTGGCGGGATCGCGTTCACGCGCTGAAGAACGTGCCGCTGGTGCTGAAGATTCTGTGGCAGGCGGGCCGCTCGGTGGTGACCTGGGGCCTGGTTCTGCGGGTTGTCCAGCCGGTCGTCACGCTCGGGATTGTCAGCGTCGCGGCAAAGATCGTGACCGGCGTGGCCAATGCGCTGGAGCACAAGCCGCAGTTCCCGCATTTCTGGTGGTGGGTTGGAGCAGAGGTAACGCTGGCTCTGATCGTCGGCGTGCTGGGGCGCGTCGTCGACTACACTGATCAGATCCTCGCCGACCGCTACACGAATCATGTGAGCGTGCAGGTGATGGAGCAGGCGGCGCAACTGGATCTGACCACCTATGAGGATCCGGCCTACTACGACCGGCTGGAGCGGGCGCGTGTGCAGGCGACGGACCGCCTGGCGATGATCCAGCAGATGGGCCGCCTCTTCCAGGAAGTGATTCAGACCGTGATCTGGAGCGGAGTGCTGGTATATCGCTCGCCGCTGATGATTTTGCCGCTGGTGGGCGGCGTTCTGCCCTCGTTTATCGGCGAAACGCACTTTGCGTTTCTGGGCTACGAGAAGAACTTCCGCCAGACGCCGCGCAAACGGATCATGGACTACCTGCGGCAGGTGGGCGGCAGCAAGGAGTCCGCGAAGGAACTGAAGCTTTTCAACCTGAGCGACTACTTCACGAACCGCTTTCGTTCCCTCTCGGAGGGAATTTACGAAGAAAACGTCGCGCTGGCCAACAAGAAGATGCTGTGGGGCGGCTTGCTGTCGCTGATCAGCACGCTCGGCTATTACAGCGCCTACATCTTTGCCATTTACGAGGCCGTCTCGGGCAAATATCCAACCATTGGCGTGTTCGCGCTGATCACGGCGGCCATCCAGCAGGCGCAGACCAATTTCCAGCAGGCGTTTTCGACGGCATCCGGCATTGCGGATCAGGCGCTGTTCCTCACTGACCTCATCGCGTTCTTTGAGATTAAGCCGACGGTGCAGAACAAGCCCAATGCGCTGCCCGCTCCCCGGCCGATTCGCCGCGGCTTCGAGTTTCTCAACGTGTCCTTTGCTTATCCCGGCACCGAGAGGAAGGTCCTGAAGAACTTCAATTTCGCCATCGAGCCGGGCGAGCGCATCGCGCTCATCGGCGAGAACGGCCAGGGCAAGACCACGGTGGTCAAGCTCATCACGCGTCTCTACGATCCGACCGAAGGCCAGATTCTTCTCGACGGCGTCGATCTGCGCGACTACTCCGTTGAAGACCTGCACCGCGAAATGGGCGTCATCTTCCAGGATTTCATGCGATACGAGATGACGGTCCGGGAAAACATCGGCATCGGTCACGTGGAGATTCCCCACACCGAGGCAGACATTGAGAGCGCCGCTCACAAGAGCCTGGCCGCCGAGGTGGTGAAGAAACTGGCGGGCGGCTACGACCAGATGCTCGGCCGCCGCTTCGTCAGCGGCGTCGATCTCTCCGGCGGCGAGTGGCAGCGCATTGCTCTGGCTCGTGCATACCTGCGTGACGCCCAGTTGCTTATCCTCGACGAGCCGACGGCAGCCCTGGATGCGAAGAGCGAACTGGAGGTCTTCGAGCGCTTCGCGGAACTCACCGCCGGCAAGATGGCGTTACTCATTTCACACCGCTTCTCGACAGTGCGGATGGCAGACCGCATCGTAGTACTCGCGGGTGGGCGACTGGTAGAGCAGGGTACCCACCAGCAGCTGATGGCGCTCGGCGGCAACTACGCCGAGATGTTCGAAATGCAGGCAGCCAGCTACAGGTAGAGGACCCAGAGGGACAGGAGTGATCGAACAGGTGGCCATGATCGACGAGCAGCGGATGCGGGAAGCCGGATTGTCGGCTGAGAAATTGCGCAACGCCGCGCGCGAGGATGCGCATCGCTGGAGTTCTGCTCCGCCGTCGAGGGACCTGGATGGATTCACGGCCCGCATGGAAGCAGCTCGCCAGAGCCTCGCGGCGCTGAGGGCGGACCTCGACCTGCTGCCCACGGAAGGCTGGCCAGGACCGGAGCCGCTGCTCGAGATTCGCGAGAATCCGCGCATGATGACCTCGGCCCTGGCCGAGCTGCGGTCGGTGCGGAAAAAGCTGCGCCGCCAGCCGCGAGCCATCAACGGACACGACGAAGAGCCCCGCACCGCCGCCGTAGCCGCAGCATACCTTGCTGCGAGCGAATCGATCTGGAATGCGGACGCGCTGCGCATTTATCTCGCCGACTTGCAAGGGCCCGAGCCGCTGCTTCTCGACGAACTGTGGGTTCTCCCTGTGATGCTGCGTTTCGTCCTGCTCGAGCAGATTCTCGAGCAGGCGGAGACGCGCTATGCCGCGCTTGACCTCAGCGGCGGCACGCCGAAGTTCTCAGGGCCAGGATCCGACCCCGCCTTTGCGAAGCTGATGACTGCGCGCATTCTCGCGTTGCGCGAGATCGCCTATGTGGACTGGTATTTCGTTATGGAACCGCTGGTCGTCTTCGACGCGATTTTGCGTCAGGACCCCGCCGACGCCTATCCGCAGATGGACTTCGATAGCCGCGAGGTCTATCGCAAGCGGGTGGCCCGCATTGCGCGCTACGCCGACTGCAGTGAGACCGAAGTGGCCCGCGCCGCTATCGATCTTGCAGTCGCTGCCAGGCAGCGGCCGGCTGAGGATGGCCGCGTCTGGCTGCGGCGCGCTCACGTTGGGTACTACCTCATCGACAAAGGCTTTGAAGAGCTGAAGAGCCGCATCGGCTACCAGCCCCGGCTCATTGATCGCATTCGTGAAATCGTGCGCCGGAACGCGGACGAATATTTTATTGGCACGATCGAGGTGCTCACTGTCCTCATCATCGCCGCCGTTCTGCTGCCGCTCATCCCGAACTACTCCATTTTTGGCGGGCTCACCTTCGCCTTCCTGATATTGCTGCTTCTGGCGACCCAGGGCGCGATCGACCTGGTGAACAACGCCGTCTCGTCGCTCTATCGCCCTGTGCCCCTGCCCAAGCTCGATTTCAGCAAGGGCATTCCTGTCGAATACACCACCATGGTGGTGGTGCCCACGCTCCTGCTCAACGAGAAGCAGGTCCGTGAAATGGTGCAGGAACTGGAGGTTCGCTGCCTTGCCAATCCCGACCCAAACCTCCACTTCGCGCTCCTTACCGACCTGCCCGATTCCGTGAGCCGCCCGCGCGAGAACGACAGCGATCCGCTCGTCGATCTCGCGGTCAGTCTCATTAACGAGCTCAACGGCCGCTACAACGGCCAGCGCAAGTTCGGGCGCTTTCTGCTCCTCCACCGGCACCGCATCTTCAATGCGCGCCAGGGGGTATGGATGGGGTGGGAACGCAAGCGCGGCAAGCTGCTCGATCTGAATAAGCTGCTCAAGGGGGAGTTCGATGCATTCCCGGTAAAGGCGGGCGACCTCAGTTTGCTGCACCGCGTGCAGTACATCATCACGCTGGACTCCGATACCCAGCTTCCACGCGGAACGGCCCAGGCCATGGTCGGCGCCATGGCGCATCCGCTCAATCGCGCCATTATTGATCCCAAGTGGCGCATCGTGCGCGAGGGCTATGGCATTCTTCAGCCGCGCGTTGGCGTCAGCGTCAGCTCGGCATCGCAGTCACGCATGGCCTCTATTTATTCAGGCCAGACCGGATTCGACATTTACACCCGCGCCATCAGCGACACGTACCAGGACCTTTACGGCGAAGGCAGCTTCACCGGTAAGGGCATTTATGAGGTTGCAACTCTCCACGCGGTTCTCGAGAAGCGATTCCCGCGCAACGCTCTGCTCAGTCACGACCTGATTGAAGGGGCTTACGCGCGCGCCGGGCTGGCAACGGATATCGAAGTCATCGACGATTACCCCTCCCACTACAGCGCGTGGACTCGCCGCAGGCACCGCTGGGTGCGCGGCGACTGGCAGATTGCCCAGTGGATGTTCACCCGCGTCCCGGATGAGTCCGGGAAATTCGTCCGCAACCCCATCACTACGATTTCGCGCTGGAAGATCCTCGACAATCTGCGCCGCTCTCTCGTGGAACCGGCGACCATGGTCCTGCTCGTTGCCGGCTGGCTCGGTTTGCCGGGAGGCGCACTCTACTGGACGCTGGTTACGCTGCTCCTGCTGTTCTTCCCGCCTTTCGTGCAGCTGGTCTTTGGCCTCGGACGCGCGGCCACCAGTGAGCAGGAAGGCGCCGCGCGCGAAGTGGTGACTGGCTTCCAGCAGGCGCTTGTCACCACGCTGCTGACGCTCACCTTCCTCCCGCACCAGACCATGACCGCGATCGACGCTGTCGTGCGCGCGCTGGTACGGCGTATGGTGACAGGCCAGCGGCTGCTCGAGTGGGAAACGGCTGCCGAAGCCGAATCCACTTCGCGGCGCACCTCGGCCGTCGACAAATATTTGGGCCTTACGCCGGTGGTGTCCGCCCTGCTGGCGCTCGGTGTCGCTATCTTCCACCCCAGTTCTCTCTTTGTCGCCGCTCCGGTTCTCATTCTCTGGGGCTTTGAGCGCGACGTGACCGCGTGGCTGAACAAGCCCCCGCGCGAGCCGCAGCGCGAACTTCGGCGCGAGGACGAACTGTTCCTCCGCGAATATGCGCTGAAGACCTGGCGCTTCTTCCTGGAATTCGGCGGCGAGCGCCACAACTACCTGATCCCTGACAACGTCGAAGAGACTGAAATTTTCGAGGCTGCACGGGTTTCGCCCACCAATCTTGGCCTGCTGTTCAACGCCCGGCAGGCCGCCTGCGAGTTTGGCTTTCTCACCGCGCCGGAATTTGCCGACCTGATGCAGCGTAGCTACGCCACTATGGCCAAACTGCCGCTCTACCGCGGGCACCTCTACAACTGGTACACCACCGACACGCTCGAGCCGCTCACGCCGATCACGGTTTCCTCGGTCGACAGCGGCAACTTCGTCGCGTCGCTTTACACGGTGCGAACAGGAACGCTCAGCTTACTGAAGCGTCCGCTCCTCGAGCCGCGCCTCTTTCGGGGGCTCGATGCGCACCTGCGTTTACTACAGCAACTGAAGGGGCTGCCGCAGAATCGCTCCGCGCTGCGCCTGCCCGACGCAGACGCAGGCCAGGATGCGTGGCTCGCCTGGATCTTCGCGCCTGAGACGCAGGCCGCCTTTGCCGACGTTGCTCTGTATACGCAGCCGTCTCTCGATGAGGCGCTGTTCTGGTCGAATGAAACGAAGCGGCGGATCGACGCGATCACCGGTTTGGTTCGCGATTACATGCCGTGGCTGCATCCCGACTATGCCGCACTCGATGGCATACCGTACGACGGGGGCATTGGCGAAGGTGCCTTGCATCCCGTGCCCGCGAAGCAATCGCGGCCACCGCGCGCTCTGCCCACTCTCGAAGAGACCGCTGCGTATGCTGCCGCCATGGAACAGCGGCTGAACAAGCCGCACGTGATGCCGGAGTCTGCGGAGATTGCTGTGTTGCTTGAGAGGTTGCACGGAGAGGTCGCCACTGCGCATCAGCGTCTCACACGCCTTGTCGAAAATCTGCAACAGGTTTCTGCAGAAGCCGGTCGCTGGGCCGACAACACTGAGTTCGCTTTCCTCGTCAACAAAGACCGGCTGCTCCTCTCCATTGGCTACGAGCTGGCCACGAACAAGGTGCACTGGGCCTGCTACGACATGCTTGCCTCTGAGGCTCGCATCGCCACCTACATCGCGGTCGCGCGGGGCGAGGTATCTCAGCAGGGTTGGTTCAAGATGTCGCGCGTCCACACCTCCGCCTACGGCCAGTCGGTACTGCTCTCGTGGACGGGCACCATGTTCGAGTACCTGATGCCCGCGCTCTGGATGCGCAGCTATCCGGACACGCTTCTGTCTAACTCCATTCATGGGGCGGTCGAGATTCAGCGCGCATATGGACGCGAACAGGGGATTCCGTGGGGAATTTCAGAGTCTGGCTACGCGGCAACAACTGACCAGGGCCACTACCACTACCAGGCTTTCGGCATTCCGCAGATTTCGCTCAAGTGGGACGCGACCGCCGGCCCGGTCGTCTCGCCTTATTCGACCTTCCTTGCTCTCAGCGTTGATCCGACTGCGGCCATCGAGAACCTGCGCCGCATGGCGAACAACGGCTGGACCGGCGCCTGGGGCTTCTACGAAGCGATCGACTTCACCGAGGGGCGAAACCATCCGCAAGTCGTGCGGGAGTGGATGGCCCACCACCAGGGCATGTGCATTCTCGGCCTGCTCAATCTGCTTGAGGACAGCGCCATGCAGCGCTGGTTCTACGACAACACCGAGATGCGCGCTGTGGAGCTGTTGCTGCACGAGAAGCCGATCCGCGAAAAAGCCGCGCGCGGCAGCTCGTTCTCATCGAAGAAACCGGCAAAGAAGCACTCAACGCGAAAAAAGGCGGCGTGACAGGACGCGGCTTGAGAAGTGGGTGACGAACTGATACTCATCCCCCCGCATATCGGGCGTGACGTGCGGAATATGCATCACTGCCGCGCCAACCGGCAATAAAGAAACTCCTGATTTCCGCCGGCCGGTGTGTGATGCGTGACCGTCGCGCTTTTCGTGAGACGGAAGTCCGGCCCGAACTGTTCCTGAATCGAAGCAGCATCATATCGGCTCACGGGCAGCCCGCTGCAGCTCTGGGGCCCGTGCGTCGAGAAGGTTGCCAGGAGGACCTGTCCTGCCGGCTTCAACGCGCTCCGCACGCGCTGCACGTAAGCATCGCGCTTTTCCTGACCGGTGAGGAAATGAAAGACGGCACGATCGTGCCAGAGGTCAAACGCAGCATGGGAAAGGGAACAGGCGGTCACGTCGCCCGTAATCCACCGGATTAGATCCGCTGCTCGCCCCATTCGTTGGCGGGAGCGGGCCAGGGCGGTCGGTGAGACATCCAGCACTGCCAGTGAACGATATCCCTTCGCGCAGAGGTCGTCGACCAGAGTCGAGGCGCCGCCACCCACGTCGATGATTGCCGCCGCGAGATTCGGCGCCGCTTCGCTTATCCACTCGAGCGAAATCGCCAGATGTGACTCGTACCAGCTCATCTCCTCTGGAAATTTCGCGTTGTAGACATTCTCCCAGTGGCGCTGGCGATCGAAGCTCAAGCCGAAATGCGCCTCACGCGGTGTGTACGGCCGCGGTCGCAGCCGGTTTCCGATTGACTGCGTGGCTGCGCGCGTAGAATACGAGGCCCAGGCCAAAGGCGATGGCTCCCAGCGAAGCGAACTGCGCATTGCTGAGACCCCAGAGGATTCTCGGATTGATGCGGATGAACTCCACCAGAAACCTCGCCGCGCCGCTCAGGATCAGGTATTCGCCGGTGATCTGTCCGAGCGATCGAGGGTGGTCCGGGCTGCCGCGCCGCCACAGAATCCACGCGATGAACAGGGCACCCAGCAATTCGTAGATTGGCGTGGGGTGCACGCGCTGGGTAGTCGGAACCAGGCCGTTGGGAAAACTCATTCCCCAGGGCAGATTCGTCGGTTTTCCATAGTCACCGTCGCCGGAGATGAGGCAGCCGAGACGCCCCACGCCATATCCGACAGACGCCGCTGGCGCAGCGAGGTCGAGCATGCGCAGCCCGCCAATCTTGTACACCCGCGACTGCCACAGCAGCGTAAGAATCCCCACGATGAGCCCGCCGTACCACGCGAATCCCGCACGGTCGAACAGCAGGTCGGCGGGGTGTGCCATCAAAGCGCGAGGCGTCTCCAGCACATGCCACAGCTTCGCTCCCAGGATGCCGGCCACCGTCGACACGGCGACGATGCTGATCGCGTCAGCATCAATTTGCCAGCGTTGGAAATTCCGGTGCAGCACCCAGCATCCGCCCACCGCAGCGAGCCAAAGAAGAATGCCGAACGTGCCGATCGAGAAGTGTCCGAGGTGAATGAACGGATACATAAGGACTGCTTTTCAGTATAGACAGCGAAGGAGAGTGGGTTCCCCAGCAGCTCTTTATGGCACTTTTAGAAAAGCCAATAACCTCTTGAAAACGGGCGATTTCCCACTAAAATATCCGAGGCATCAATAGCTTTTCTCCACAATACTATTTACAAAATAGGTATTTCCGGGCCATAATTCCTGCTATGGCCAAAGACCCTGAACAACGCGACCTGTTTCCAGGCGCTCTCGAGATCATGATCCTTCAGTCGCTGCGCGTAAAGCCGATGCACGGCTACGCCCTGGTGAAGCATATCCGCCTTGTGTCCGATGATCTGCTGCAGGTCGAGGAAGGCTCTCTCTATCCTGCTCTGCAGCGCATGCTGCGCGAGGGTTGGCTGGAAGCCGAGACCGGCACATCTGCCAAGGGCCGCCCCACGCGGATCTATCGTGTAACCGAGGCTGGTGTGTGCCACCTGGAGCAGGAAGTCGTCAGCTTCGAGCGCATGTTTGCCGGGATCAAGCGCGTGCTGGCCATTGCCACGCCGCAGGAGGCCTGATCGATGGCCAAGCTCATCGGACGCCGCCGCCGCTACGACGATATCTCCGCTTCCATCCGGGAGCATCTCGAAGAGCGCACTGAGGAGCTGATGGAGGAAGGCCACTCTCGCCAGCGGGCGGAGCAGCAGGCGCGCCGCGAGTTTGGGAACCCCACCGTGGTGGAGCAGCGCAGCCGGGAGGCGTGGCAGTGGCAGCGAGTCGAGACCCTGTTCGCAGACGTCCGCTTCGCGCTTCGCCGCCTGGCGCGCTCACCGGGATTCACGGTAACCCTACTTCTCACGCTGGCCATCGGCATCGGCGCCAACACATCGGTCTTTACCGTCCTCGACAGCGTGCTGCTCAAGCCTCTGGCCTATCCCGACTCCGATCGGCTCGTCGCGCTGCATCTGAACGCCCCCGGTGCGGGTGGGCTTTCGAGCTTTGAGAGCGGCCTGGCGCTCTCACCGTCGATGTACTTCACGTTCTCCGAGCACAACCGCAGCTTTTCGTCCCTGGGCGTTTGGTTCTCGATGTTGACGAACCTGACCGGCGTCGCAAAACCCGAGCAAGTGAAGACAGTAGGGATCAGCAGCGGCGTACTTGAAACTTTGGAAATTCCTCCGGCTCTGGGCCGGTGGTTCAATGCAACGGACCAGGACCCGCGCGGCTC
The DNA here is from genome assembly GCA_036521315.1 of Acidobacteriaceae bacterium. Classification (GTDB taxonomy): domain Bacteria; phylum Acidobacteriota; class Terriglobia; order Terriglobales; family Acidobacteriaceae; genus Palsa-343. The sequence continues at coordinate 88,978 of DATDHZ010000104.1, read as the reverse complement.
GAAAACCGCAATGCTGAGTTACGGCTGCTGGATGCGGCGCTTCGGCGGCGACCCAACGGTGATTGGCCGCACGATTCAGGTGGATGCGCAGCCCCGGGAAATCGTGGGAGTGATGCCCCGCGGCTTCCGCGTTGTCGACCAGAACTTCGATTTGCTGCTGCCGCTTGCGTTCGATCCGGTGAACGAACAGCTGGCGCCCTTTTTCCTGAATGGCGTGGCGCGGCTTAAGCCGGGGGTGACGGTGGCCCAGGCCGACGATGACGTCCAGCGCCTGGTGGGCGTGTGGATGGATTCGTGGTCCAACGGGCCGGGGTCCAATCCGCACTGGTATGAACACTGGAAGATCACCCCCGCGTTGCGGCCCCTGAAGGCGCAGGTTGTGGGCAATGTGAGCGGCATTCTGTGGGTGGTGATGGCCACGATCGGACTGGTGATGCTCATTGCCTGCACCAATGTGGCCAATCTGCTTCTGGTCCGCGCGGAATCGCGCCATCACGAGTTGGCGATTCGTTCGGCGCTGGGCGCGGGACGAGCGCGCATTGCCCGCGAACTGCTGCTGGAGAGCGTGCTGCTGGGTCTGATCGGCGGAATCCTTTCCGTCGGCGTCGCGTGGGCAGGGCTGCTGATGCTGATCGCGGCGGGACCGACGAATCTTCCTCGTCTCTCGGAGATAGCGCTGGACGCGCGCTCTCTTGGCTTCACGCTGCTGCTCGCCGTGTTCTCCGGTCTGTTCTTCGGAGCGATCCCAGCGTGGAAGTATGCTCGCTCACGGACGAGTTTGGTTCTGGGCAGCGGTAGCCGGACGGCCAGCGCGGGCCGCGAACGTCAGCATTCCCGCAAGGTACTGGTAGTCGCGCAGGTGGCCATGGCGCTGGTGCTGCTGGTGAGCGCGCTGCTCATGATCCGCACCTTCATCGCTCTGCGTCATGTGAACCCGGGCTTTGCCGATGCGGCGCGCGTGCAAACCCTGCGCATTTCGATCCCCACCTCGCTGATTGCCGATCCGGTGATGGTGCTGCGCACCGAAAACGAAATCGCAGATCAGATTCGGGCCATCCCGGGCGTCACGAGAGTCGGCTTGGCCGGGGCTGTGCCCATGGAGGGCATTGACCCTAACTGGGATCAGATCATCGTGGAAGGCAAAAACTACGCGGGCACGGAACCGCCTCTGCGCATGTTCAACTACGTCGCGCCGGGATTTTTCCAAACGATGGGCACGCGGCTGATCGCTGGACGCGACTTCAACTGGGACGACGTGTACGGGCTGCGGAACAACATCATCGTCTCGGAGGGCTTCGCGCGGGAATCATGGGGCTCGGCCGCGGCGGCGATCGGCCAGCGCGTCAAGCACATGAGCGACATGCCCTGGCAACAGGTCATCGGCGTAGTCGAAGATGTGCGGTCCAAGGGAGTGGAGGCGCCGGCTCCAGCGACGATCTACTGGCCGGCGATGATTAAGAACCCCTACACGCCGGACCACAAGCCAGATGCGGATTGGCTACGTCCAGCCATATTCGCGGTGCATAGTAGTCGCGCCGGGACAGAGAGCTTTGTGGCTCAGGTGCAGCAGGCAGTCTGGAAGGTGAACGCCAACCTGCCTGTCGCGTCGCTGCGCACGATGCAGGATATCTATGGTCAGTCGATGGCGCGCACCTCGTTTACGCTCACCATGCTGGCTCTTGCCGGCGGCATGGCGCTGGCCCTCAGCATCATCGGCATCTACGGCGTCATTTCCTACTCCGTCTCGCAGCGGACTCGCGAGATCGGCATTCGCCTCGCGCTAGGGGCGCAGAGAAGCGCACTTCGCTGGATGTTCGTCCGCTCCGCCCTCACTCTGACTCTTGCCGGCGTCGCCATTGGCATTACGATCGCAGCGGTCCTGACGCAACTGATGCGCTCCCTGCTTTTCGCCATCAGTCCCCTTGACCCGTTCACGTATCTGACCGTCCCGCTCGTGCTCGCCGGCGCCGCGACGGTGGCGAGTTATCTGCCCGCCCAACGCGCGGCGGCCGTCAACCCCGTGGAGAGCCTGCGCGCGGAATAAAGGAACTTGTTCAATCGGGTCGGCGCTTCCTTCAGCGGCAGGGTCCCTTCACAGCCGTTTTCGCGATAAGCTGACGCAGTGAGCACGACAACCATTCAGGATTTAGAGGTTCTGTTCAGCCGCGACCGCATTCGCCATCGCGTCCTGGAAATGGGACGGCAGATTGACCGCGACTACGCTGGCCAAAGCATTGTCCTCGTCGGCGTGCTCAAGGGCGCGGCCATCTTTCTGGCCGACCTGGCACGCAGCATCTCCGTCGATAACACGTTCGACTTCGTCGCGGTCTCCAGCTATGGCAAAGGGAGCCGCACCAGCGGCGCGGTCAAGCTCATTAAGGACCTCGATCAGCCGATCGAGGGCAAGAACGTGATCATCGTCGAAGACATTCTCGATACCGGGTTGACACTGAATTTCCTGCGCAGCCTTCTGGAGCAGCACCATCCGAAGACCCTCCGAATCGCCGCGCTGCTCGACAAGCCATCACGACGTCTCGAGAAAATCGATGCCGATTATGTGGGATTCACGATCCCCAACCAGTTTGTCATTGGATATGGCATGGATTTCGCGGAGCGGTACCGGAACCTGCCCGATATTTGCCTGATGCCGCCCGAGCTCGCCCCGCTCTAAAGACAAGCCTGACTCTGCCGCATGGACCCCGTTGGAAACAGCGGCGGACCGGCGCTCTTTCGGGGTTTACCCCCGGAACACTGCGAGGCCAGAAACGATGCGATTCGCCGCCTTTTTCGGCAGTCTCGAGTCGTCCCGGACCTACGCGCGTCGCGGCACGAGACCCTCGTGGGAGCGCGAGTCGCGCCTGGCTGGGCTGGGCCGGGAAGAAGGAGAACGATGGCTGAACGCATCAACCTGGCAGACGAAGACGAACTCCAACTCGGCGGCTGGGGAGCGACCGACTTCGCTCGCAGGGCACTGGCCTCCGGGGCTGGCGCAGCGGCTATCGTTGTGGGAAATCGCCCTACGATAAGCGGCGACGGTCCCGGACGGGCCCCGCTTCCGCGCGGGTTAGAGATGGCACGATCGTTCCCTTGACGCCTCCTTCCCAAAAGTGCCAGGCTTGCATCGAAATGACAGGAAGGACGCCATGATTCAGGTCATTACAGTGGAACGGGAATACGGCAGCCAGGGGGCGGAATACGCGCATCATTTGGCGGAGCGTCTGGGCTGGAAGCTGATCGACAGCTGCCTCATCGAGGACGTCGCGCGCAAAGCCGGAGTCGCCCCAGCCCTTGTTAAACGCTGCGATGAGCGGATCGATCCCTGGTTCTACCGGTTCAACAAGGCGATCTGGTTCGGCTCGCTGGAACGGCTGCCCGGCGATCCGGATGTCTTCGACAGCGAGCGCATGGTTGAATTCATTCGCAGCTATCTCACCGAGCAGGCGGCCAGGGGCAACTGCGTGGTGGTGGGACGCGGCGCGGCATGCCTGCTGGCGAAGGCGCCGGGCGCGTTTCACGTTTTCGTGTACGCCTCGCTGGGACGCAAGATCCGCTGGATCGAAGAGCACTTTCCAGAGCACGCCAAAGAGGCGGAGCGGGAGATTCTGGCCACCGATCGCCGCCGTTCCGATTACATCCGGCGCTTCCACCAGCGGGAATGGGACGACCGGCGACTCTACCACCTGATGATGAACTCGTGCATGGGCATGGACGCCATGGTAGAAGCCACGCTGTCCGCCGCGGCGCTGCAGGCGGCGCCGGTCGCCGCGGGACACGCAAGTTAACAGGGGCCGCGGCGCTGACCAGTAGCGGGCTAATCGGTCGTGGCCCAGAGTTGCGGGTCGATGTCGGCAAAGAGGGAATCGCGCTGTTCAATCACGGAGAGCCGCTGTTCCCGATCTGGCGAGAGATTTCCTGTCGCCAGGAACTCGTGCCAGGCCCGGTCGACCTCGCGAAACTGATCGAGATGCGTGAGAAAGCGATCCTCCGCGTAATTGCGCGCGGCCTCGGTCGTGATGAGGAATTGCCAGTCGGAAGACTCCAGCAACAGCAGCTCACGGCACATCTGCTTCGCGATGCGGCAGCCGAGTGGTGCCGCGCAGCGTTCTTTCGCCCTGGCGGTCTGGCCGCAGCGCCGCTTCGCTTCTGCTGCGACCTGCTGAACCCGCTCCTCGGCCGCATAGATGTGCGACCAGGTCCACGCAGTATGGGGGTTGAGCCAGACGTCGTTGTTGCCATTCTTGCCCCATGAACCCTCAGGAATGGCGAGAGTGCCTGCGGCGGGCTCCGCATCGAGATACTCCGATGCCGTGGTGAGGGCGACGGGGAGTTCGTCCCTTGCGATGATGCGCGCGACCTGCTCGAGCCAGGCCGGCCCTTCGAACCACCAGTGGCCGAAGAGCTCCGCATCAAAAAGGGCGCTCAGCACCGGCGGCCGTTCTCCATCGTGTTGTGCCGAAGTGCGTCGCAGACAACGCTGACGAAATGTTCGGCGTGGGCGCGCACCCGGCCGGCGGCGCGATCGGGGCAGTAGGGGATTTTCATCGCGGCGCCGGCATGCGAGTTGGTCACCTGCCAGTAGCGATGTCCGCCGGGCCAGCGTTTCTTGTGGAATTCGAGGTAGTTGGGATCGCCCGGATAGCCGGTCGCGCCGCTCCACACCTGCATGCCCGTCCTTGGATCGCGGGGAAATATGGTCACTGGCCGATCCCTGGCAGAGGACCCATCGACGACATAGGTGCGATAAAGGGAGCACGCAGCCTGCGCGGAGCGAGGCAGGGCCGCAGGGGTGCCCAAGGCTCCCCCTCCAGGCCTCTTTTCACCGGGGATCTCACAGGGGGTAAAGAGCATTGACTGCTCGACCAGATGCGAATCGACGAAGCAGTAGTCCAGAGCCGCGGCAGCGATGGCTTCGTCGACGCCAATCCGCTGCCGTTTTGTCCATGGCTGGCTCGATCCGTCGGGCGCAACCGGGGCCTGCCAGGCGCCCGCCGGGCGATAGCCGCATTCGGGAATCCAGATGCCGCAGGGACGGCGTCCCAGATGGCGCGCATGAGCGGTGGCTCCCGTTTGGATTTGTGCCATGACGCACGCGTCCGTGCCCAGCAGAGGCAAATAGCCGTGCGTCGCGCAGCAGGTGATCACTTCGATCAGGCCGGCATCGCTGGAGCGCCGGAAGCCGGCGACAATGTCGCCTCCGAGCGCCTCGAAATCCTCCAGCGTCTGCTCGAAGAATGCTCGCCACATTCGTGCGGTATTCGCGTAATGCTCGTCGCCGCTTTGGCAAAAATAGGACTCATCTTCCTGCGCGGCCTGGATTTTTCTGCGCAGGTATTCAGGGAATTCGGCCCGAAAGGCGGGATGCGCCAACTGCTCCAGGAGCACCGGCGAGAGATTGACGTTGGCTTTCATTGCCAGCCCGTCGCGTTCCAGGGTGCGCAGGATACGGAGCAGGGGGAGATACGTCTCCGCGGCGGCCTCGAGCAGCCATTCCAGGCCATGCGGCCAGGTGCCGTGATGCACCACCCACGGCAGGTGCGCATGCAGGGTGAACGAGAGAAATCCCTGTGGCCGGCTTTCCTTCATGTCGTTCGTCTCACGGTGTGCTGACTCATTTTCACTTCGCGTTTTACATCCATGCAACCGCCAAGTCACGACAAGGAGCAGGGGCGCGGACGAGGCGCAGACACGGCCGCGGTCCGGCACGCAAAATCGGAAGAAGAGACGCGATGGCGGCCCGAAAAGGTTGGCCCTGCGCGTTACTGGCCCGCAGCCGGTGTGTCGTCGTAGCGAATTCCGCTGGAATCCCAAACCATGGCGTCGAAGCGGTGGGTTCCTGCGAACCCCAGGCGCTGATACAGCGAGACGGCGCTCGCGTTGGAAGCGGTTACGGTGAGGGTCAGCAGCCTGAACCGCCGCTTCGCCAGGTTCTCCGCGCACTGCAGCATCAGCAGCGTGCCGAAGCCATGACCGCGGTATTCAGGAGCGACACAGATTTGCGTGACATGGCCGACGTCGTCCCGCACGCGCGAACAGAGCAGCAGTCCGTTGAGTTCCTGGCTTCGAGCCACTGTGAGCGATCGGGAAGCCTCGCTGTCGAAATAGCCGCAGCCGGGAAAGCGCACGATGTTATGAAGGAAGCGGTGCGACCCGGAGACAGTGCGGTACTGCTCGTTGATATGGCTGTCCTGGTGGTTTGCATAGGCAGCGGCGATGAGGCGCGCGGCCGCAGCGAAATCGGCGTCCGCCCAGCGGCGCATTTCCGCGCCGGGCACGCGATAATCGTCGCTGTGAGGATGAATCCGCTCGTCGAGGGGCCATTCCATGAAAATGCGCTGGTGGATCTCGAAGCCGGCTTCTTCAAACACCTGCCGGTGCGATCCATGCGGATGCAGCAGGAGTTGTGACTCGATGCGGGTAATACCGGGGGAGTTTTGCAGCATCTCGATCAGCCGCCGCAGGAGTTCCTCGCGAATCTGCGCGGCTGAGCCGCCGGCGTCCAGTGCGTAAACATCGCCGATGACGGCCTTGTGGCCCTCGTAGACGCAGAAGACGTAGCCGGTGACGCGTCCATTCTCAACAGCGACATAGCCCGGAAGGACGCGGGAGTCCAGATACTGCAGCAGGAGGTCGGCCGAGCCGCGATAATCCCATTGCAACTGGGCGCTCCACTCGCGGCTCTCCGCCTCAAGCAGGGGACGCAGACTCCCGGCCGAGAAGTGACGCAGATCGAGAACCTCGAATTGAAGAGCCGAACTCATTGCCGCCCTAAGACCGCCCGGGCAGACCGTTCGCGCCGGGGGATTGATCGCTGAGGACTCCGTTTGATGAACGAACTATAGGCCGCCGGCCATCGTACCCGGCTGCCTTGCCGCGACTCTGTAGACCATCAAGCCCTGCCAGGGATAGTAGAAGAAAGGCTCGTACTGCCTCCCAGCAAGCTTTTGACGCAGGAGGGGAACGGAAGCCTCCTGCACGATTAAGAGATGCTCCTGCTCCGGAATGCCGTCCTGCAGGTCGCCTCCGACGAACTGCGGCGGCTTGTCCGGGATCCGGGGATCGAAGACTTCGAATTCCAGCCGCTGCCCACGGCGCCACTGGCGGCGCATCGCATTAAAATCCGCAGCGTTGAGCACGGGCTGATCATTCACTGCCACGATATTTTCGCCCGTCATCTGGCGGAGGCCGATTTCCTCTGCCCACGAGCCTTCCAGCACGGAATCGATGGTGACACCCTGCGGCACACCGCCGGCGCTCCCGGCCGGATCGATCACCGCAATCCCCACATCGTAATTCACCACGCGGTTGTTCCGATAGAAGGAAACGCCGTACTGTACCTCCCTGCGCACGTGCCAGATGGCGACCAGGCCAGGAGATGGGTCGACCTGATTGAGGATCTGGGAGAGCGGCCGCGAAGCGTAGGTCATGTCCATCAGGTTGATGTTGCGCTTGGTGTTGGGCAGCAGTCCCAGGCCGAAGACCGGACCGATTCCGAACATGTAAAGCAGCAGCACAACCATCGGAGTCATGGTGGCGATACGCAGTCGTTTGAGGCCGAAGCAGGCCACCGTAATGAGGATGAAGACCATGGCTGCCAGGCCGACCAGGCTGGCCGCGATGATGGCGACGCGCGGCGGAATCGCCTCGGGGTGGTTCAGATGCAGAGGCATCAGGAGGACAAACATGGTCAGGACGCCGGTGAGGCCGGCATGGAGCCAGAGGATCCAGGTTTTTAGCCCACGAATGCGAATGCGGTTGAGGTAGTCGCCGGCGAGGATGGTAAGCGGGGGGATGGCAGGGAGGATGTATCCGGGCAGCTTGGAATCGGAAAATGAGAAGAAGACGATAACGACCAGGGCCCACAGCACCAGGAACTCGGGAAAGGCGTCGCCGGCGCGTCCGTGGCCCACATAGTGAAACTTGGAACGGCGCGCCCTCCACTCATTGAATGATCCGCCGATGGCGTCGACAAAGGCTGTAGCGGCGATGATCGCCCAGGGAGTGAGGCCGAGAAGCATGACCGGCACGTAGTACCAGAATGGGTGGTAGTGCTCGAAGCGGTTGGTGGCGAAGCGCTCCAGATTGTGCTGGAGGAAGAAGACCTTGAGGAACGTGGGATTGCGCCGCTGCACCGCGATGTACCACGGCAACACCATCGCGAAGTAGAGCACGAAACCCGGCCACCAAAGACTTCGTCGAAAGAGGGACCACTCCCGCCGGAGACCGGCAAAGATGCCGATGATGACCAGGGCCAGCAGGGGCGCTACCGGTCCTTTGGCGAGCGTCGCCGCGCCAACAAAGAAGTAGAGATCGAACAGCCAGAACTTGCTGTCGGTTTCGTACCACGCATACCAGCCAAGCATCCCGATGCAGAAGGGCGCAGCCAACTGCATATCCGTCGACGCGCCGCGAGCAAAGCTGAGGATGCCCGCGCAGGATGCGGTGATCAGCGCGGCGTCGAGCTGGCCTCCGTTGCGGAATCGCCGGATATGGAGATAGATGAGAACCACCAGCATGAAGGCGAAGCTGGCTGAGGGCAGGCGCGCAGACCAGTCGTGAATGCCGAACTCGCGGAAGGCAAACATGGCACGCCAGTAGTAGAGGGCCGGTTTTTCGAGCCAGGGATGACCCCAGAGCATGGGGGTGATGTAGTCGCGGCGCTCCAGCATTTCGCGGGCGACCTGAGCGTAGCGGGGCTCATCGGCGCCAACCAGGCCAAGGCCGGCGCCGCCGAAGATGGGCACCAGCCCGTAGAAGAGGAAGAACGCGGTGAGCCAGAAGAGGGTAAAACCTTCTGCGGCCGTTGAGAGAACCGGGAAGCTGTTCCACGCCGCGGTCATGCGCGCGCCGATCCGGAAGCGGCCCGCATTCCCGAGCGGCGGTGCCGGATCGCCGGAGTCGGGACCGCCGGTCTCGCTGGGATCCAATTCCGGCGATGGATTGGGAGGCGTGGTCACGGTTCCGTGCAAGCGTAACAGATTCTAATGGCGTTATCTCGGCTCGGCGTCCATGTCCTGCGCGCCCGTCCTCAGTTCCTGCCGCATGGTTTCCAGAATGCGCTCGGTGGCCGCCGAGAGCGGACCCTCGAGGGTACAGCCGCCGGCGTGCCGATGGCCTCCGCCACCGAATCGGGCGGCGATGCGCGCCATGTCGAAGCTGCCCTTGCTGCGCAGGGAGAGGCGCACGCGGCGGTCGGGCAGTTCCCGCAGCAGGACGGCGCCCTCGACACCGGCGATGGCAATGGCGTAGTTCACGATGCCTTCGCAATCCTCTTCGGCCGCGCCGGTACGCTGCATATCGGCGTGGGTCACCCAGAGCCAGGCCAGCCGGCCGTCACGGCGCAGATTCGAGAGCGCGGCTCCGAGCAACAGCATTTTCGAGAGCGGGTTCGCGAAATACACTTCACCCGCGATGGCTGCCGGATCGGCGCCGCGGCCGACCAATTCGCGCGCCAGCTCAAAAGCGTGGGCGTCGGTGCCTTCATAGCAGAAGGAGCCGGTATCGGTGAGCACGGCGGTATAGAGACAGGCGGCCATTTCGGCCGTGACCGCGACGCCTGCCGCGCGTGTCAGACGGTAGACCAGTTCTCCGACAGCGCAGGCGTCGGTGTCGATCCAGTTCACCTGGGCAAAGCGGCGACCGCTCACATGGTGGTCGATATTGACGAGGAAGCGCCCGTCCAGCCCGGCGACTCGCGTGCGCGCCACGCCATCGCACTCCAGCAGGATGACCGTGTCGTAGTCACCCTCGAGACGAGTGACCTGGCGGATGGTGGTCGCGCAGGGAAGGCCGCGATAGATGAGAGGGACCGGGTCGGCGGAGATGAGGTCCGCCTGTTTGCCCATCTGCGCCAGCATCATGCCGCATGCCAGCATGGAGCCGACCGCGTCGCCATCGGGACGGGCATGGGAGCAGACGGCAAAGCGCCGGCCGCGCTGGAGCACGGCGAGCACGGCCTGGAGGTCGCCCACAGGTTCAACCGCGGCCGGGTCGTCGCACTGGCTCGGCAACCCAGCTACTGACCTGCCATGATCGCTGCCAGCATCGCGTTCACCCGGTATGTTCTGCCCCGTCGCCATCAGACCCTTTATTCCGTCACTCCCTTGTTGTCGGATCGCTTACCCTTAAGTGCCAGCCGTTACGCCGAATCGGCTGGAGCCTGCCTTTTCCTTTTCCTGCCCAGCAACTCGTCGATGCGCGCCTTCATCTTCTCGGAGCGATCGATATGGAAGGTCAGCTCGGGCACGTAGCGCACACCCATGCGCTCCAGCAACTCATGACGGATGTAGCCGCGAGCGGCCATAAGGCCATCCAGCGTATCGGCCTCCTCCTGCGGGCCCCCATCGACGGCGACGTAAATGAGCGCCGATTTACCGCCTGGATTGAGCACGACCTGGCTGATATACGCAAAGCTGATGCGCGGGTCCGAGAGCTCGCCCTCGATCATGGCGCCGATTTCATCGCGCAGCGTCTCGGCGACGCGCTGCTGGTGATACTTCCGACCGCGCTGCTCGGGCATTTTCCTGATTCCTCCAACCGCTCTGCTGCGCCGGGCCACAGAAACGGAATAAACGCTTGAGAATATCAGAGTGGCAGAGCATTTCGCGAAGTTGGCGGGCGGCAGGAAAGTTTCGCAGCGGGGATCGATACGAGACCGGCGAAGGAGGGCAAAAGGAAGAGGGCATCAGGAGATGCCCTCTTCGGTCAGGAGTTGTCCCCACCTCTCCCGACGCATACAACGTGAGATTGGCAGCTGCTCGATGCCGGGCTGTGATTCAGCGTCTGCGAACGAAGTTCGCCGGCTCGAGGTTTACTGCGTGTCCGCCGCGATGTACGGATTCGTCACGGCAGTGGCATGCGCGGTCGGCGTCGGCGCCGGTCCGGCATACAACGAGCGTGGCACGAGGACTCCGCCCAGGACCCCAGCCAAAAAGACGACGATGTACATGAGGACGGTGTTTTTGCCCATAACCACGCTCCGATTCTGTTTGTATCGCGCGGAGAAACAGATTCCAACTCCACTATCGGGCATGGGCGTTAACACATGAGGGCTATTACCGCAGTGACGCAAAACGGGGCACCCATGGGATGCCCCGGTTACTTTCTGTGTCCTGCAGTCGGTTCAGTTCTTGACCGTCATGGCGTCTGAATCCACCGCTTTCCTTCCAGTCACACCTTCGAGACCAGCCAGGATCCCCCGGTAATCATTCTTGTCGCATTGCATCGCGAATCCGCCTTTTTTGTCGCCGTCAGCCCAGGTTAGCCCCACATAATGCTTCTTTGATTTGCTCAGGGCCAACAGAGCACCCAGGCCGAGCGAGACCACGGCCAGGCCGATAGCCGCGCCTACCCGCCGATGGACGTCTTGTCCATAGCTGATCTCGGTCACTGAGGCCGCCGAGATAACGCTGATTTCAGCGCCGCCTTTGCCCTCACCGGCAAACCGGATCTTATCCCCTTCGAGGAACATGTGCATCCTCGTTCCGACCTTCATATCGGGGATCGACCCGCCATCGTAGGTAACGGTGTACCCGCTCTCTGCGGCGATGGCTGTGCAAGGGATGATGAAACACAGGACCAAGGCAAAACTTGCCTGCGACAGGCGTCTCATGCTTTCTCCTAATCTTAGTTTCGAGGAATTGTACGCTTGTCAGGTGTGATTGCAAGAGTAAAGAAACCAGTAACATTTCGCGAAGCGCGATCATGGTCCCTAAGTATCTCGCCAATGCGGGGCAAGTTCGGCGCAGACTCGCCGCGCCCCTCCCGTCCTTCGCGAGCCAAGCTCGGAAATGAAGAATCTGCGGGGCGGCGTCACACCACCCGCAGCACGACCACAGTTTCGTCATCGAAGCGATCGCGCCTGCCCTGGAACTTACCGACCTCGTTCAGGATGCTTTCGGCAAGTTTCGAGGCGGACTTATGGTGGTACTTCTTCACGCAGGCGACCAGGCGGTCGTTGCCGTACATTTCGCCGGCGGCGTTTTGCGCGTCGACAATGCCGTCGCTGAAGAAGACCACAGAGTCGCCGGGCTGCGTGGAGATGTTGAATTCCTCCCAGGTGCCGCTGGGGAACATGCCGAGGGGAAATCCTTCGGCCTGGATGGTCTGGATCTCCTCGCCGCGGCAGAAGAGTGGCTGGACGGCGCCGGCGTTGGCGATCTGGAGGGTCAGATTCTCGTCGTTCCAGAGGGCGAAGAGCATGGCGACATACTGTGAGTCGAGCTTGCGCTCCTGGAGCGCGTCGTTGAGCGTTTTGAGCATCGTTCCGGGTGAGAGTTTGCGGCCGGCGACCGAACGCATGATGCCGCTGACCAGCGCGGCGTAGAGCGCTGCGGGCGCGGCCTTGCCGCTGACGTCTCCAAGGGCGACGGCGCTGTGATTGGCGTCGTACTGGAGGAAGTCGTATAGATCGCCACCGATGGTGCGGGCGGGGAGGAAGCGGGCGGCGAATTCGGCGCGCTTGTGCTGCGGCTTTTGCGGAGGCAGCAAACGGAGCTGAACCTCGCGCGCCATGGCCAGATCGCGCTCCAGTCGCTGCTCCTGCTGGGCGACGCGCTGGTAGAGCTGCGCGTTCTCAAGGGAGATGGCAATTTGGCCGGCGAGCGTGGTAACGGAGCGCTCGTGATCCTCAGTGAAGTAATGCGCGCGGGAATGCTCGATATCGAGGACGCCGATGGCGCGCCCTTTGTAGATGAGCGGGACAGCCATTTCCGAGCGTGTTTCCGGGTTGACCATGACGTAGCGCTCGTCCTTGCGGACGTCGGGCACGTTGACGACGCGCTTTTCGCGGATGGCCGCGCCAACGAGTCCGCGTTCGAGCGGGATGGACGGCACCTGGACCGTGATACGTTCCGGCTCGCCGAGCGCGGAGCCGGGTGGAATGAGGCGTGGGCCGATGGTGGGCGAGGATTCCCAGATGCTGCGCTTCTCTGATTCCTTCGCGGGCTTCGCATCGTGATGATGGCGGAAGCGAATGGCGAGGCGGTTTTCCAGCACGTGCTCCTGGTCGTTGACCAGCCAGATGGAGAGCATCTGGTAGTCGATGATGCGGCGGATGAGCTGGCCGACGCGTTCCAGCAGCTCGTCGGGGTCGAGGATGGAGGTGATCTCACGGCTGATGTCGTTGAGGAGGTGGAGGGTCTGCGCCTGCCGTGCGACGCGTGTGTAGAGGCGCGCGTTCTCGATGGCCCCGGCGATGCGTGAGGCAGTGAGCATGAGGAGATGCTCGTGTTCGGGGGTGAAGTAGTCGAGCTGCTCGGACTGGATGTCGATGACGCCGATGACGCGGTTCCTGGTGATGAGCGGGACGGCCATCTCGGAACGGACGTCGGGGTTGGCATCGATGTAGTTCGCCGCCTGGCGCACATCGTTGAGCAGGATGGGCTGGCGGGTTTGCGCGACCTGGCCGACGACGCCGTGACCGACGGGGATGCGCATGCGTTCGATTTCCGGATGGTGGCCGATCTGGAAGCGCATGCGGAGGTCGTGCGTGCGGTCGTTGATGAGGAGGATGGCAAAGATGCGGTAATCGATGACGGCGCGCACCAGCGAGGCGGTGCGCTCGAGCAGGGTTTTGAGGTCGAGCGTGGTGTTCAGGGTGTCGGCGAGGCGGAAGAGGAACTCGACCTGGGGCGGTTCGATGTGGGTCTGGACGGGCTTTGGCGCTTCGCCGGAAGCGGGGCGGTAGTCGCCTTCCCACGCGTGCTCCGCGGACGCGTGATTGTCCTCGGCATCGTGCCGCGGAGGTGTGGGTGAATTGGGCTGTTGTTCGTCGCTCACAGATGTCGGAATTAGCAGATCTCAGCACGGGCCGGGACCGAATGTCATGATACGGGTTTTTCGGCGTGAGTGAGGCGCAGCGCAGGCAACAGGGGCAAAGGCCAAAGCGAACACTTGTCCCGTGCGGTTCGAGGCTGGTGAAATGGAACGTGACACCTATGCCTCCGGTCACTGCATCATCACTCAACCGCACCTGGCTCCGCATCACGGGCCGGGACCGCTGGGTTCCCGCGCAGGCGATTGTGGATTCGCGGGAGTGGCGGAGTCGAGGATCGAGCGAATCCGTTGGGCACTGGCATGTGGTCTATACGTACGCGGTGGCCGGCGAAAAGTATGCGGGACGTTTCGCCGATTTGGCATCCTGTGACGAGGAGTATTTGCGGCCGGGGCAGAGCTTCGGCATTCGGTACAACCCAAAGAACCCATCGCAGTCGTATTACCCGCAGCAGCAGACGCAGACGCCGTTCATCGTGCTGTGCGTGGTGACGGGCGTGGTGCTTGCGGCGCTGATGCTGGTCGTGGCGTTCGGACGGTGAGCCTGCGAGGTTACTGCCGGTACATGGGCGAGACCACCCACCCCCCACCCCCCTGGGGGTGAGAGAGCCGCAAGCCATTGATTCGATTCACACGAACCTTGATGTCGAATTTGACAACAGGCTCTCGGTCCCGGACCGCAGGTCGCGAGTGACGGGTGGCGATGAGCAGGGTATCGGGTCAAAATTTCAAAGAGCGGGTGAGCGGTTCCGGCCTGGGCCGGACGATCCTGCAAAAGCAAAAGCCCTGACCGAGTGGGCAGGGCCTTCCTGATATTCAGGATAAGAAATGGGAAAGCATTGAAGCAAGAAGATTCGACCGCGCGTACGGTACCAAGGTCATAGCCGCGGGCCTGGTGTGCGACGGCAGAGATCGGGTCGTCTCTGTCGCACGCCGGAGCCGATTCTCCTGCTGAAAGCAGAACCAGCCTGGCTGCGCCTGTTTATGAATCCCGGAGTTGCTTTCGCGTAGCGCGGGCGGGATGTAGACTGCTGATGCTCCTGCTACAGCCGGACGGCCGGTCTGCTGCGGAGCCCCCCACGTTCAGCCATTCCGTTGAGGTCCGTCATGCGCTCAGTCTCTTCTGTGCTGTCTCCCATGTGCCGTGCTCTTGGTTTGTGTGCTGTGCCGGCAGCCGTTCTAGCCTGCACCCTGTGTCAGGGTCAGACAGGCTCCTTCACCAGGTCGGGAATCAACATGGGGACTGTCGCGGTCAATACAGGGACGCCTGCCACGACCACGCTGACCTTCACCTTTACCGCGGGCGGCTACCGCGGGCGGCGCCATTGAGGCGCCTTCGGTGCTGACGCAGGGAGCGCCGAACCTGGACTTTACCGACGCCAGAACGGGCACATGCACGACCAACGGAACTAGCTACAGCTACGGCAACGGCGATAGCTGCACGGTGGCTGTCAATTTTACGCCCCGTTTTCCAGGTGCCCGCAATGGTGCTGTGGTGCTCCACAACTCCTCCGGTGCAATCATCGCGATCTCGTACGTTTACGGTGTGGGAACCGGCCCGGAGACGGCATTCAAACCGGGGCCAGCGACCCTGCTGGGACCCACCTTCCCGCTTCCGTACTACCTGGCGACCGATGGGAACGGCAACATTTATGTGACCAACGTCAACCCACCCGGGGTCGGGGTGAGCGAAATTCCGCGCGGTTGCAGTTCCTCGGCATGCGTCATCCCGCTCGGCAGTGGCTGGGGCGGGCCCTACAGCGTGGCTGTCGACGGAGCCGGGAACGTCTACGTTGCCGATTCCGCCAATTCAACATCAGGGGTGTTCGCAATGCCCCCGGGATGCGCTTCGTCCAGTTGCGAAACGAAACTTGGGGGAGGGTATTTTGCCCAGCCCACCGGTGTGGCGGTCGATGGGTCCGGCAACGTTTATGTGATTAGTTCCGGCTACCAAGTGGCGGAGTTGTCCCCCGGCTGCGTCGCCACCAGTTACAACGAACTCCCGTGCACGACGACCTTGCTGGGCTCTGGTGGAGACTTCGTATTGGGGCCCGACTTCCTGGCGCTCGACGGCGGCGGAAACGTTTATGTATCCAACAGGGGCGAATCCAGGGTTTATGAGATGCCCCCCGGGTGCTCCAGCCAAAGTTGTGTGACTGCCATTGGCGGGACAATCGAAGACCTCGGGGAAGTGGCTGTGGATGCGAGTGGGACAGTCTATGTGGTGAGCAGCCCCAAAAGGCGCAACGACCCGGTGACGATGATTCCTGCGGGATGCACCTCGGCTACCTGCGTCACGACGCTAACGACGCTGGGAGCGGCAAACGGCGTGGCGCTGGAGGGGAATGGGAACTTGCTGGTCGCTCAATTTACCTATGACGGCGGAGTGGAGGAAGTGGACCGGGTGCACGCGCCCAGCCTCGCTCTCGCGGCAACGGCGGACGGCAAGACCAGCAGGCCGAAGACCGATGTGCTCCAGAATATCGGCAACGCAGCGCTGACGTTCCCGGTCCTGCCTTCGCAGAACAACCCGACCGTGACCGCGAACTTCACCTTCGACAGCGACGCCGACGGCGCCTGTCCGCTGGTTGACAGCGATGCCACTTCGGCGGGAACTCTGGCGGCGGGCGCAAGCTGCGATCTGCCTGTGAGCTTTACGCCCGGAGCCTCGACCTATGGCAACACCTCGGGCACGCTAACCCTGACGGACGATGCTCTGAATGCGCCGGCGACGGCGTACGCCAAGCAGAGCATTGCGCTCAGCGGCCCGGCCGATCCGCCGGTGGGCGCGATCAATCTGCCCGTCGACGCGACGACTCTCTCGAACACGGTTGCGATCGGCGACTACATTCTGGCAACGGGGTGGGCAGCCGATCCGCATGATGGCGCTCCGGTGAGCAGCGTCTCGATTCTCATCGACGGCACGGCGGTGGGGAATGCCACGCTGGGGCTGCCGCGTCCCTATGTGGTGGTCGGCCGCAACGACAGCTTTTCGTATTACAACTCAGGCTGGACCTTCACGTATCGGGCTGCCAGCCTGCCTGTCCCGTTTGGAAGTCACCAACTCAGTGCGGTAATTTCGGACACGCTGGGGATGAGGACGCAACTGGGGCCGGTGCAATTCAGCGTGGCCGCGTCCCCGTCGTGGGGTCCGCCTTTCGGTGCGATGAACCCCGCCATCGACGCGACGACGCGCTCTACGACCGTGGCGCAGAATGACAACCTACTGGTTTCCGGATGGGCGGCCGATCCGCGTGACGGCGCGCCGGTGAGCAGCGTGTCGATTCAAATCGACGGCGCGACGGTGGGGACGGCGACGCTCGGGATTGCGGAACCGGCGGTCGCAGCGAACCACAACGATTCGCGTTACCTCGACTCCGGCTGGACATTCACTTATGCAGTGGCAAGTCTGAGCGCTGGAACCCACACGGTGAGCGCGGTGGCTGCGGACTCGCTGGGCCAGTCGACCACGCTCGGCTCGCAAACCATCACGGTGGCCGCGAGCTCGCCGGATGGCCCGCCATTTGGCTCTTTGGACAAAGCGGTGGACGCGACGACCGGACAGACGCCGGTCAGCGAGAGCGACAATCTGCTGGTGGAGGGATGGGCGGGGGATGTGCACGACGGCGCTCCGGTCAGCCGGGTGTCGATCCTGATTGACGGTACGGCCGTGGGCAATGCGATGCTGGGAATCGCGCGGCCGGACGTGGCGAAGAACCGCGGCTCGCAATACGCGAACTCGGGCTGGAAGTTCACGATGGCGGCGTCGCCGCTTTCGGCGGGCACGCATACGGTGACGGCGGTGGCGAGCGATTCGCTGGGTCTCTCCACGCAGTTGCAGATCCAGGAGATTACGGTGACGCCTTAGCCGGCGCGGGTGATCTTTTGGATGTGTAGAGGAGTCGCAGCGCGGCAGCTGGCGCGCGGCTGAGGGGGCTGGGTGTACACCGCCATCGGGTTCAGCTCGGCGGGGGGGGATTCGGCCCAATCGAACTTCCAGCGTCATTTCTTCGGGAATGAAAATGGTGGGGTCATCGGTTTCGTCCTTGACCGGTCTCGTGCAGGGGAGCGAAGCTGATCTGGCATGTTTCTGAAGCAGTACTACCTTGGTTGTCTCGCCCATGCCTCGTACCTGATTGGAGATGAGGCCACGCACGCTGCGATCGTGGTGGATCCGCAGCGGGACATTCAGCAATATCTGGAGGATGCCGAGGGCCGCGGGTTGGCGATCCGGCATGTTTTCCT
This sequence comes from Acidobacteriaceae bacterium, assembly GCA_036521315.1. Taxonomy (GTDB): domain Bacteria; phylum Acidobacteriota; class Terriglobia; order Terriglobales; family Acidobacteriaceae; genus Palsa-343. The sequence goes on along the minus strand of DATDHZ010000104.1, from coordinate 70,963 downwards.
GTCGCATTTTCATGCCGATTTTGTTGCGGGGCATCTGGAGTTGCGGGACCGGTGCGGCGCCACGATCCATTTGGGGGCGTGCGCGAAAGCCGAATACCCCTTTGTCGCGATGAAGGATGGCGATTCGCTGACGTTTCCCGGCGTTCGCATCGAGGTTCTGGAGACGCCAGGGCACACGATCGAATCCATCTGCCTGCTGGTCTTCGATCGGTCGCGCAACGGGAACGGTCCTCATGCGGTGCTGACCGGCGACACGCTGTTTATCGGGGACGTGGGCCGGCCCGATCTGCGCGCGTCGCTGGGCTGGAGCGCAGCCGAGCTGGGGGCGCATCTCTACACGTCGCTGCACACCAAGCTGCTGGCGCTGCCCGATGCGACGCTTGTTTATCCAGCGCATGGGGCGGGATCGCTTTGCGGGAAGAACCTCTCGAAGGACACGATGTCGACGATCGGGGAGCAGCGGCGGTTCAACTACGCTCTGCGGCCGATGTCGAGCGAACAGTTTATCGAGATGGTGACGGCCGATCAGCCGGATGCGCCGCCGTATTTCACTTTCGACGCGATTCTGAACACGCGGGAGCGAGAGACGCTCGAAGCAAGCCTGGACCATGCACTCCATCCCATGACCCTGGACGAACTGCTTCGGGTGGAGGGTGGGGGCGCGCAGGTACTCGATGTGCGACCGCCTGATTTGTATGCGCGCGGGCATTTGCGCGGCAGCATCAACATCGGACTGGATGGGCAGTTTGCGAGCTGGGCCGGGACGATTCTCGATCAGGAGAAGCCCATCGTGCTGATTGCCGAGCCGGGCAATGGTGCGGGACCAGGCCGCGCCACGGAAGCCGCGCTACGCCTGGGGCGGATCGGCTTCGACGGCGTTCAGGGGTATCTGGATGGCGGCATGGAGGCACTGACAGAGCGGGAGGATCTTTTGAGCCGGACGGAGCGGCGCAGCGCGCGCGAAATTTATGCGGAGGCTGGCGGGAGTGGCGCAGATGGGCGCGGGGCTGGTGCGGCCGCGGCGACGATGATCGACGTGCGGAGCCCGCGCGAGTATGCGGAGAAACATATTGCGGATGCCAGGAATATTCCGCTGAGCCGGTTGCGGGAACAGCTCGATGCGATTCCGCGGGAGCGGTCCGTGATTCTGCACTGCGCGGGCGGGTATCGGTCGTCGATTGCGGCGAGTCTGCTGGCGCAGCACGGCGTGACGCAGGTGACGGAGATGGCGGGTGGGCTGGCAGCCTGGGAGGCGGCGGACCTTCCTCTGGCGACGGGCACACTGGGCTAGAGGAGGCATGCTTCGCGGCTGAAAAGGGATGAATGGTACGGACTGAGGCAGAGGCGCTGCGCTTGTGGAATCACCCATCTGCGAACACCGCGGAGATCTGGGGCACCCGAGGTCAGCAGAGGACGAGGCGAGGCCCACCCTGTCTCCGCGAAAGGCGCGAGGAGACAAGGATGGGGCACCCGGGGGTGTGGCACCACCGATCTGTCAAATCCGCGCAGATATGGAGAACCCGGGGCGCTCAGCGGAGGACTTCGTCGAGGAAGCGGCGCAGAGCCGAGTCGATAAAGGATGGGGAAGCGGCGCGCAGGTCGAAGTATTCTTTCGGATCGGATGAGGCGTGGAAGAGCTGGCGGGTGCGGGCTGAATCGCCATGACGGTCGAGGAAGAGACGCGGGATGTGGGCGCGGACCAGGTCAGCGGCTGGATCGAGCTTTTCTTTTTGTAACAGAAACAGTGGCAAGATCCGGGCGCGGGCGTCCTGAAGGAAGATTTGGCGCGCGGGCGGGTTGGGATCCTGGAGGATCACACCCGCGGGAGCGAAGAACGCGGCGAGATGCGCGGCAAAGGTGGCGCCGACGCCGTCACCGCAGACGACGATGGATCGGGGTGAGATGTGACGGGTGTCCGTGAGCCAGGCGAAGGCGGCGATGGAATTCTCGGTGGCGAGGCGCGCGGTGGGGTGCGAGCCGGCGCTGCGGCCGAATCCCTGATAGTCGATGGCGAAGACGTTGATGCCGAGATTGTGCAGGGCGGCAAGCGCGGGGATTGAGCCGGAGAGGGAACCGCGAGCGTCGTGCAGATAGAGGATGGTGCCGGCGGCGTAGGGCGCGCCTGAAGTCGCGGGAATCCACCAGCCGTCGAGCCGGGACAGACCGGCGTCGGTCACGTCGAAGCGGATGTCGTCGAAGGCGAGGCCGGCGGTCGCGGGGGTGGTGGTGATGGTGTGTGACGGGTGGAAGAGGAATTGCCATTGTCCCTGATAGAAGAGCAGACACAGAGCGGCATAGCCACAGAGGGCGGCGGCGCATAGCGTGAGTGCGAATGCGGCCAGCAGCCAGCGCGGGCTGACGGTGGGCGGCTGTGCGGCAGGTGCGGAGGACTGCCGGCGCGAGGCTGATTGTTTTGGGGGTCTGGTCATTCGTCGTTAGCCGAAGGCCAGTTCGTCGGGGGATTCGAGCGGCGTTCCGCAGAGGCGGCAAATGACGGCGGAGCAGTCTCCGCAGACGAGGGGGTCGGTGAGGGCACGGGCGCAGACGGGACACCAGAGAGGTTGCATGGGCGAAGGCGCGGGCGGCGCCGCGGGTGGGGTGTCGGTCATTTCATTTTGAGGCTAGCACCCCGTATCGAATTTTGTTCGCGTGGAAAGAAGAGCGCGCTTTTCCTGCTGTGGCGGATGTTAACTAAGCAGTGAGGGGTGCGCGGAGGTGAGCACGGCAACGCATCCGCCGCATGTGGGGATGCAAGCGAGAGGAGAGCGACTGTGGCGACGGCAGGCGTGAATCGCATGATGCTATGGACCGATTTGGAAGGACGCGAAGTGATGGGGCGCTGGCGCCTGGGGCGGCTGGTGCGTCCTGAGGGCCGGACCGCGTGGTTTGAGGCGACGGGAGCCAACGGTGAGGCGCTGATGCTGAGCATCACCGAAACGCTGAACGACGATGAGGATTTGCTGGAGCGGCTGCGTGCCGCCGCGGCGATTCGGCACCCGCATGTGGTGGAGGTGCGGGATGCGCTGGCGGCGGACCTGGACGATGGTCCGGTGGTGATCGCAGCGATGGAGGCGACAGAAGAGAATCTGGGAGATGTGCTGCGGGATCGCGTGCTGAGCGTTGGCGAGGCGCAGGCCGTGCTGGAGGCGCTGGTGCAGGGGCTGGCGGCGATCCACGAGCGCCGGCTGGTGCACGGGCGCATGGAGCCGGCCAGCGTGGTGGCGATGGGGGAAATGATTAAGCTGCGCAGCGATTGCCTGCTGATCGGCGACGAGGGATTTGCGGCGGGGGCGGGAGAGAATGTCCGTGGGCTGGCGCGGATTGTGACGCAGGCGGTGACGCGGCGGATTCCATCGAGCGAAAACGATGCGGTGCTGCAGTTGTTCCCGGAGCCGATGGCGCGGGCGCTGCGCAGGGCGCTGAGCGGCAACGCGAAGATCGAGGAGATTGCGGCGCTGGCGGGCGTGAGACTGGTGGCGGCGACCGCGGCAAAGCCGGAAGAGAAGGCGGCAGTGCCGCTGCGGCCGATGATCGTCGAGCCGAGGCCGCTTGCTCAGGCACAAGCTGCCGCGGAAGAGGCGGGCCAGGAGGATCCGTTGCAGGGCGGCTGGGCGGGAACGCTTGCTCCCGCGCCGGCGCCGGCATCGGCAGACACGGCGCGGCGGGGTGAGCCTGTTGTGATTGCGGGACAGGCAGGAGATGCGAAACCGGGGCCGGAGAAGACGGCATCGTGGCTGAGCGCGATGCCCGCGGATGCCGTTGCGGCTGAGAAGCCGCTTCGCGCGGGGCCGGTTCTGCTGGACGGTTCGGAACCGATATTCGGGCGCGAGACTGAGCGGATTGTGGTGGAGGATGAGGCGCATCCGTGGACGCAACGACGGAGCGCGCCCTGGGTGCTGGGGGCGGCTGCGGTGATTGTGCTGGCGACGGTGGGCGCGCTGCTGGGGCTTTTCCATCACGGGAAACCTGCAGGGGGAACACAATCGGCGCCGGCGGCCACGGTCTCCGCGACGAGGACGAGGACGGCGCAGGCTTCCGTACCTGCGGCGCCGCGTCCTGCTGCCGGGGCGGCTGCGGTGGCAACGGCGCCGGGCTGGCGTGTGGTGGCCTACACCTACAACCACGAGGCGCAGGCCGAGCACAAGGCGCAGATGATCGCGCAGCGTTATCCGCAGTTGTCGCCGGGCGTCTTTGCGCCTCACGGCCGCGCGCCGTATCTGGTGACGCTGGGAGGCGTGATGAGCCGGACAGATGCCTTTGCATTCCGGGAACGAGCCGTGCGGCTGGGGCTGCCGCACGATACGTACGCGCAAAACTATCGCTGAGCCGGCCGGGGCGGGGTCCGGATGGGGATTCTGGCGGAGCATGGCGGACGGAACCCGGCGAAGGGCGCTGCGGGTTCGGCTGCGACGTCGTGATTGGGCTCGGGGGCGGCGTCCCGGTGCGCGAGTGGACCGCGCTGACTCTAAAAATCTTCTAATCTTGCTGTCTCAATTCCGGTCACGCGTTCGCAGGAACGTCTGCGTGCAACCACCCCTGGGCAATGCAACTTCGGCGTCTGGAACGCCGGTGACGGCCGAATCTCCCGCGATCCCGGTCCCGAGTACAGCCTTGTTGCCGCCGGGTGAGAGTACCGCGGTCGAGTTCCCCGATCAGGGCCGGTATGCCCGTTTCGAACGGTTGCCGATGCGTCTGGACGTGCTGATGAAGGTGCGGTCGTTCCGCGTGCAGGATCTGCTGGCGATGCAGAAGGGCACGGTGGTGGAGACGGAGCACGGACATTCCCAGGACGTGCCGCTCGCGTGCGGGAGCGCCCTGCTGGTGTGGGGAGAGTTTGAAGTGGTGGAGCAGAAGCTGGGCGTGCGAATCACGCACCTGGCATAGGCCCGGGAGGGTGCGATGGAGCAGGTTCTGCATGCGGCGATCGGAGCAGGGATGATCGAACGGCTGCGCGGCTGGCTGCGCCGGCTGGCGAGACCCGCGGCGGCGAATGCACCGCTGCAACTGGAAGCGCGCATGAGCCTTGGCGCGAAGAAATCGCTGGTGCTGGTTGAGTGCTGTGGCCGGCGCGTGCTGCTTGCGGTAAGCGGAGACACGATTGCGCCGGTGATGGAAATCCCGAAGGCAACGCGGCGCAAGGGAGCGAAACGGTGACCGCGCTGCTGCTGTTCGCGGCGAGGACGCAGGCTGTGGGGCCGCAGGGGCTGAGCCTGGGGAACAACAACACGGTTCCCTGGAGCATCGTCTTGACGCTCACGCTGCTGACGCTGATTCCGGCGATTCTGCTGTCGATGACGCCGATGGTGCGTCTGCTGGTGGTCTTTCATTTTCTGCGCCAGGCGCTGGGGACGCAGACGGGGCCTTCGAACCAGGTGCTGATGGGGCTGGGGCTGATGATGACCTGGTTTCTCATGCAGCCGGTGCTCATTCAGGTCGATCAGCAGGCGGTTGAGCCGTTTCGCGCCGGGCAGATCTCCGGGTGGGAAGCGATCGATCGCGGGTCGGGTCCGACGAAGACGTACATGCTGCGCTACGCGCGGGAGAAGGACCTGGCGCTGTTCGTCTCGGCGTCGATGGGGACGAGGCCCGCGCGGCCGGAGGATCTGCCGCTGCGCGTGGTGGTGCCGGCTTACATCCTGAGCGAGCTGAAAGCCGGCTTCGAGATTGGCGCGGTGTTGTTCCTGCCCTTCCTGCTGGTGGATCTCGTCGTTGCCTCCATTACCACATCGATCGGGATGTTCCAGCTGCCGCCGGTGGTGGTGTCGACGCCGCTGAAGATTCTGCTCTTCGTGATGGTGGACGGGTGGAATCTGCTGGCTGGGTCGCTGCTGAAGAGCTTTTAAGGGAGCGTGGAATGGGACCGGACGAGGCAGCGGAACTGATGCGGCATCTGCTGCGCGAGGCGCTGATTCTGGGCGCTCCGGCGCTGCTGGCGGCGTGCGTGACGAGCTTTCTGATCAGCCTGCTGCAGACGCTGACCTCGCTCCAGGACCAGACCATTTCGACCGTGCCGCGGCTGCTGGTAGTGGCGGGGCTGCTGCTGGCCACCCTGCCCTGGTATCTGGAGCGGCTGATGCAGTACACCCTGTCGCTCTTCTCGGACTTCCACCGCTTTCTGGGGGCGGGATGAGCCGGGACCTGGCGAACCTGGACTGGGCGAGCGCGCTGGCCGCGATGACGCTGGTGCTGATGCGCATCAGCGGGCTGATGGTCTTTGCGCCGGTGTTTTCATCCGAGGCGATTCCGATGCGGGTCAAGGCAGCGTTCGTGCTGGCGGTTTCGTTTCTGGTCGCGCCGGTGGTCGCGGCTTTCCCGCGTGCCCATGTGCAGCTGGGGGTTCTGCCTGTGCTCGGCGAGCTGAGCGTGGGGCTGGTCTTTGGTCTCACGCTGTCGCTGGTCTTCGAGGCGCTTGCGTTTACCGGGCAGGTGATGGGATTCCAGTTCAGCTTTTCGCTGGTGAATCTGCTGGATCCCAATGCGCCGGTGCAAACGCCGCTCATGGGGCAGATGTTCGCGCTCCTGGGAACACTGACGGTGATCGGCAGCGGGCTGGACCGGGTGGCGCTGGCTTCGCTGCTGCGGACGTTTTCAGCGGCTCCCGCAGGAGCGGTGACGCTCGATCCGCGCGCGGGCCTCGCGCTGGTGCCGATGGCTGCCGGCATCTTCGCGGCGGCGGTGCAACTGTCGGCTCCGGTGATGGCGGCGACGGTGCTGGCCGAACTGGCTGTGGCGCTGGCCGGCAAGCTGGCGCCGCAGTTGCCGGTGATGGCGGTGACGGTCCCGGTGAAGACGATGCTGGGCTATGGAGTACTGATCGGATCGCTGGCGGTGTGGCCGGGCTGGATCGAGGCGCGATTCACGGCGCTGCTGGACGCGAGCGGACGCCTGCTGGCCGGCGCGGCGGGAGGACATTGAGATGCCGGGCGACCGCACCGAGAAAGCAACTCCCAGACAGCGGCAGAAGGCCGCGGAGCGAGGCGACCGTGCAAGAAGCCGCGATCTGATGTCGGCGGCGGCGATGGTGGCCGGCGTGTTTGCGCTGGGAGGGGCGGCGGGAAAATGGGTGGCCGGGTGGGGCCAGGCTTACCGCGTGTTTCTGCGCCTGGGGCAGCCCGCGGGGTGGGAACACACGACCGCGGCCGAAATCGCGCTGGCGCTGCGGCAGGCCGTACTCGCGGCGCTCGAGCCGCTGCTGACGGTATTTCTGGCGGCGCTTGCTGCTGCCCTGGCGGCGGGAGTCGCCCAGGGCGGCGGATGGTCGCTGAACTTCGAAGCGCTGACGCCGAAGCTGGAACGCGTGAGTCCGGTGGAGAACGCTAAAAATGTGTTTTCCCTGCGCGGCGCGGTGCGCATGGGCAAATCGCTCATCCCGGTGGCGGCGCTGAGTTGCTTTGCCGCGCGCGCCATTGCGGCAGAGGCACGGACGCCGGCTCTGAGCACGGAGCGCTATCCGGATCTTTTTGCGCTGAGCTATAACCTGCTGCTCGATACGGCATGGATCTTCCTCGCCTGGTCGGGGATCGACTACGTGATGGAGTGGCGAAGCCGGGAGAGCCGGCTGCGTATGTCGAAGCAGGATCTGCGCGACGAGTTCAAAGAGATGGAAGGCAGCCCGCAGGTAAAAGCGAGAATTCGCGGACTGCGGCGGCAGATGCGGCGGCGGCAGATGAAGGCGGACATTTCGCGGGCGTCCGTGGTGGTGACGAACCCGACCCATTACGCCGTCGCGCTGCGTTTCGACTTCGAAACCATGGAAGCGCCGAAGGTGCTGGCCAAAGGGCGCGATCTGCTGGCAGCGCAGATACGCGAGGAGGCGCAGTGGGCGGGTGTGCCGATTGTCGAGAACCCGCCGCTGGCGCGCTCACTCTACCGGCAGGCCGAGCCGGGCCAGGAGATTCCCTACGAGCTGTACGCGGCGGTGGCGGGAATTCTGGCTTGGCTGTACCGGCGGGAAGTCGAAGAACGGGTGAAGCGCGAGCGCGGCCGAACCGCAGGGGAGCGGATGAGCGAAGGGCGGGCGTGAGACATGGGGAGAGCGCAGCACGAGGACGGGGCCGCGGGAAGGATCGGCGGTCACGCGGTGAGGACGAAAGCCGGGGAGGACGCGCGGTGAAGACAAGTCCGGAGAGGGCAGGGCAGTGAGCGCCGCGGCTATGACGCCGGGACGCGCGGGTGTCGTCAGCGGGGGCTGGAAGATGCTGCGCAACCTGGCGTTGCCGGCGGCCGCGATCAGCGTGTTGTTTGTGATGATCGTGCCGGTGCCGGCGTTTGTGATGGACATGCTGCTGGCCTGCTCCATGGCCGCGTCCATCCTGGTGTTTCTTTCCGCCGTGCAGCTGCGGCGCGCCGTCGATTTTTCGGTCTTTCCGACACTGCTTCTGCTGCTCACGCTGTTTCGGCTGTCGCTCAATATCGCCTCGAGCCGCCGGATTCTGCTGCATGGGAATGAAGGGACGGCGGCGGCGGGACGGGTGATCGAGGCGTTTGGGCAGTTCGTGGTGGGCGGCAATTACGTCGTCGGCTTCGTGCTGTTTCTTGCCCTGATCGCCATCCAGTTTCTCGTGGTGAGTCACGGAGCGGTGCGCACGGCTGAGGTGACGGCGCGGTTCACGCTTGATGCGCTGCCGGGCAAACAGATGGCCATTGACGCCGACATGAACGCCGGCCTGATCGACGAGGCCACGGCAAGAAAGCGCCGCCAGGCGATCGCGCAGGAGGCCGAATTCTATGGGGCGATGGACGGGGCGGCACGCTTCAATCAGCGGGATGCGCTGGCGACGATTCTGATCACGGCGATCAACATCGTCGCCGGACTCCTGATCGGGACGCTGCAGGAGGGCATCGATCTGAGCGAGGCGGTACGGACCTACACGATCCTGACTGTCGGCGACGGCCTGGTGACGATGATTCCGTCGCTGCTCGTGTCGGTGGCGGGCGGCATTGTGCTGACGCGGGCGTCATCGTCCGGACAGCTGACGACGGAGCTGGGCGCCCAGCTGCTGGGGCGGGGAACGACGCTGTATGTTGCCAGCGCAGTTCTGGGAGCGCTGTGTTTGATTCCAGGACTGCCGAAAGTTGCCTTCCTGTTGCCGGCCGTGGTGCTGGGCGTGGCCGGAACGCGGGTGGCCGGGCGCGAGGCGCCGGCAGCGGAGCAGGATGGAGTCAGGAAAGCTGCCGGGCCCCAGGAGAATCTGGCCGCGGCGCTGCGGCTCGACGAACTCAGCCTCGAAATCGGCTTTCAGCTGATCCCCCTGGTGGATGAAAAACAAGGTGGGCGGATGCTCGAGCGCGTGCGTTCGCTGCGGCGGCATCTGGCGGGCGAGCTGGGCTTTGTGATTCCTCCGGTGCACATCTCGGACAATCTGCGGCTGAAAGCGCGGGAGTATGTCTTCTCGCTGCGCGGGCTTGAAATCGGCCGTTGGCAAACCGAGGGGACTTGCCTGCTGGCGGTGTCGGCTGAGGCGCAGGCGCGTCCTCTGCCGGGCCGCGAGACGCGCGAGCCGGCGTTTGGGGCGGCGGCGCGCTGGATCCAGCCGGCGATCGAGAACGAAGCGCTGGCGGCCGGCTATTCGGTTGTCGATCAGGTGACGGTGATTGGGACCCATGTGGCGGAGATGATCCGCCGGCATGCGCACGAGTTGCTGGGGCGGGCGGAGACGAAGCGGCTGCTCGATTCGCTGGGGGAGAGCCATCCCAAGCTGGTCGAGGAACTGGTGCCGCGGATTCTGTCGCTCGGCGAGGTGGAGCGGGTGCTGCAGCAATTGCTGCGCGAGCAGGTTTCGATTCGGGATCTGGGAACGATTCTGGAAGCGATGATCGAAGTCGCGCCGCAGAACCGGTCGCTGCCGCATCTGGTGGAGGCGGCGCGGCAGGCGCTGGGGCGGCGGCTGACGCAGCCCCTGCTCGAGCCGGACGGCGGGCTGCGGGTGATCGTTCTGGAGCCGACTCTCGAAGAGGCGCTGTCGTCGCTGGTTGCGCCCGACCCGAGCGCGCGGATGCTGACCAGCGGCGGCAATACGCCGGTGCTCCAGAGGATCGCCGATTCTTTGAAAACTCTTATCGGACCGGCGTCCGCGATGGCCCAGCCAGTGCTCCTTTGCGGCAGTCCGGCTCGCTACCACCTGAAGCGGTGGCTCGAGCCGGTGCTGCCGAGGCTGACCGTGATCGCACCCGCGGAAGTTCCCCCTGAGGTCGCGCTGAGGGTTGCGGGAGTGGTTCGCTGAAGCCAGGCAAAGGGCGGAGAAGCGATGGAATACGCGAGTCAAATGCCGGAGACCAGGTCGCGCAGGCTGCATGCAGCCGGAACGCAGGAAGAGAGGCAGGACGGATTGGCCGCGACCGCGGCCGCGCTGCCGCTCGGAGACGAGGAGCGCGATCGGATGATGCTCGAGCAAATGCCGACCGTCCGCTGGATTGCGCGCCGGATCCACGAGCGGCTGCCCCAGCATGTGGATCTGGAAGATCTGGTGAGCGCGGGAACGCTTGGGCTGCTGGACGCATTCCGCAAGTTTGATCCCGCCCGCAAGGTGCAGTTTCGCAGTTACGCGCAGTTTCGGATTCGGGGAGCCATTCTCGACAGTCTGCGCACGCTGGACTGGAGCCCAAGGGAATTGCGCCGCAAGGGGCGGGCCGTGGAGGAGTCGATCCGCAGGCTGACCGCGCAGTACGGGCGCGCGCCTTCCGAGCCGGAAATCGCCGCGGTGATGGGTCTCGAACTGGAGGAGTACCAGCAGCTGCTGGGCGAGCTGAAGGGTCTCGAGATCGGAACGCTGCACGTCGAGCGATCGGAGGATTCGGGAGAAGAAGAGCTTGCGTATCTGCCGAATCATCCCGAGGAGGATCCGCTGTTTCGTTGCCTGCGCGGCGAGATGCAGGATCGGCTCGCCGGCGCGATTGACGGGTTGGGGGAGCGGGAGCGGCTGGTGGTGACGCTTTACTACTACGAAGAGATGACCATGAAGGAGATCGGCCTGGTGCTGGGCGTAGTCGAATCCCGGGTATCGCAGATTCATTCCTCCGCTGTCGTCCATCTGCGGGCGCGTCTTGCCGAGTTCGGGACCGGTCTGCGAGGGTGACGATGGAGAAGGAACTGCGCCAGGAAGAAATCGATGCTCTCTTTCAGGCAGCGCGGACGCGCAGCCAGGCGGCGCCGGCCGAATCCCGGGTGTTGCCCTGGAGTTTCTCGCGATCCGGCCAAATCAGCAACGACCAGCTGCGCGCCATCAGCATGCTGAATGACATCTTTGCGCGCAACCTGACGCATCATCTCGGGGCGTGGTTTCGCAGCCATGTGCAGGTGAGCCTGGTCTCGGCCGAACAGATTCCTTTCAGCGAATTTCTGCAGCGGATTCCTGAACTGGCCTATGTCGCTTCGGTGCAGCTGGAGCCGCTGCGCGCGGTTTCGGTGCTGCAGATGGACCTGACGACGGCGCCATCGATGATCGGTCTGCTGCTGGGCGGCGATGGAGGCGCATCGGAGCCGCGGGAACTGACCGATATCGAGGAGTCGATTCTCTCCGGAGTGGTGGAGGCGGTATGCCGGGAGCTAACCACAGCCTGGCAGCCGGTCGGGCTCACGTTCACGTTTGAAAAGCGCCAGATGCAGACGCAGATCCCTCGTCTCATTCCGATTTCTGAGAAGACGCTCTGCCTGAGTTTCGAATTGCGCCTGGCCAGCACGAGCGGGCTTCTGAATCTGGCTTTTCCGGCTGTCGTTTCCAACACCATTCTGCGCGGCCTCGCGGGAGACAAGGCACGGCTCCGGCGCCATCCGGCCGAGACCCGCCGGCGGATGGAGGAACTCGCGGGCCGATGCCGCAGCGGAGTGACCCTCGAGTTGCCGCGAGTTCGCGTCGCGTCGGGGGCGCTGGCTGATCTGCGGCCCGGCGCGGTACTGCGCCTCGACCTGGCGTCGCATACGGCGGCCGAGTTGCGCGCCGGAGGGGTGCGGCTGTTTGCAGCGGCGGCAGTAGGACAATCGGATCGGCGCGCCGCGCAGCTCACGGGCACGCTCGAGGCGCATCCATGAGCGAAGTCACCCGATGGGTCGTCGAGCTGGCGACCGAGGTTGGAAGGGAACTGGGCCAGGCCGTCACGGGCGAGGCGGGCGGCAGCGCTCCGGAGCGCGCCGACAGTCTGGTGGACCGGCTGGAAGTTCGCGGGGCGCGGCTGGTGCTGGCGGCCAGCCGCTCCGAGTTGTCGAAGTTTCTGGTCGAAGCTCGGCTGATGGACGCCGGTCAGGCCGATGGGGCGACGGTGGAGGAACTTTGGCGGGGAATCCTCTCCAGCGTCGCAGGACGTCTGGGAGGCAGCGCTGCACCCGCAGAACAGGATGCCGTTTTCCCCTCCGATCCGTGTTTTCTGCGGCTGGGTGGAGCGATCCTTCCCATGGTCCTGGCGGCAACCGCGGATCGAGCGAGCGCGGCGGCGCCCGGCGCAGCGGGAGGCAATTTTGATTTGCTGCTCGAAGTCGAACTGGATGCCGCTGTACGTTTCGGCTCGAGCGAACTCGAGCTGCGGGATCTGCTGGAGCTGGGGCCCGGCGATGTAGTGGAACTGGACCGGCATCTGGCCGATCCGGTGGATTTGATCGTCGGCGACAAAATTGTCGCTCGCGGTGAGGTCGTGCTGGTCAACGGGAACTTCGGCCTGCGGGTCACCGAGGTGGCCGAGCCGATGCGGCGGCTCGAAAGTGTCCGATGGCAGTGAGCCCGGAACAATTCGCGGCCGGACCGCCCGATGCGCGGGCGCCTGCACAGCCTCCTTCGCTTTTTTCCCAGTGCGCGAATCCGCAGTGCGCGACCGGGTGGCTGCAGTTGTGGCGAAGCCGGCGGAAACCACTTTTCGAGGGCCGGTGGGCATGCTCGCCGAGTTGCATGAGCGCTGTGATTCGCGCCGCTGTGCGCCGCGAGGGCGTGGCTGCGATGGAAACAAACCCGCCGCGCGGCCATTGCGTGCCGCTCGGCCTCGTGCTCGTGCAACAGGGCCGTATTTCTCTGGATCAACTGCATCGGGCTCTGACAGAGCGGGCTGCTGCGTGCGCCGAAGCATCGATGCGGATCGGGGAATGGCTCGTCTCGAGCGGAGTTCTCAACGAGACGGCAGTTACAGCCGGGTTGAGCGCGCAGTGGCGGGCTCCGGTGTTTTCGTTACGGGACTATGAGCCGGAACGTATGGCGCCGGCGTTGCCTGGGCTGCTCTCGGAGGTTTTCGGCGTTCTGCCACTGGGGCAGGCGGATGGGGGGCTTCTCTGCCTGGCATTCGATGGGAAGATTCACCGCAGCGTCGGGTATGGGCTTGAACGCATGCTGGATCTGCGGGTGCTGTCGGGGATTGCGCCGGACTCGGAATTCCGGGCAGCGCGGTCGCGGTTCGGTCACCTGCGCGGCCCGAAGACAACGTTGTTCGAAGCGGCGGATGCGGAGGCGCTGGTGAGGGCCGTGACGGGAGAGCTGGAGCGCGAAAAGCCGGCGGATTCGAGACTGGTCCGGATCCGCGAATACTTCTGGCTTCGTCTCTGGCGGCACAGCCGGCGGAGCGGGAGCCCTGCAGTTTCCGAAGACGTGGAGGACCTCATCGCCACGGTCGGCGGCAGTCTCGCGGAAATCCATTAGTGGATTGGCCGCAGCTGCCGATTAGAAAATCAGGGAGCATGCCGCGCAATGTCCGGGCTGACCGTGCTGATTGTCGATGATTCCTCCGTCATGCGGAAGATTGTGGAGCGAGCTCTGCGCCAGGCAGGGCTCGAACTGGAGAAAGTGGTGGAAGCCGGCAGCGGATGGGAGGGGTTGACGGCGCTTGATCGCGAGCGGGTGGACCTGATTGTTTCCGATATCAACATGCCCAACATGGACGGTCTGGAATTCCTGCGCCAGATTCAGAGCCGGTCGCTGGCGCGGGGCGCCCCGGTCGTGATGATTACGACCGAGAGCGGCGAGGAGCACGTGCGGGAAGCCCTCGCGGCGGGCGCCCAGGGATACATTCGCAAGCCGTTCACGCCGGATCAGGTGCGCGATCGTGTGCTGCCGCTTCTGGTGCCAGCCTGATCGGATCCGTGGGCGGCCGAGGCGCCGGGTGTTTTCGCACCGGCAACAGGAAGAGCGATCAGCGAGGGGAAGGACAAGACCATGCCGGAGTTCTGCGGCGCAGTGGTTGAGACGAGCCGGTTCGCGGAGAATCTGGACCGGGCGGCGGAAGAGGTCCTGGGCACAATGATGGGGGTTGGGTGCGATCCGGTTGAGGAGCTCCGCGAGGCGAGGGGAGAAACGATTTCGGCCGTGATTGGGTTGGCCGGCACCATGAGCGGATCGATGGTGCTGCACAGCGGATTCCGGGCTGCTCGGCGCATGACGGAACTGATGACCGGGGTGGCGCCGGAGGAAATCGACGGGATGGTGCGGGACGCTGTGGGCGAAGTCTGCAATATGCTGGCGGGTGCCTGGAAGGGTCGTGACGCCAGTTTGTGTGCCGGTTGTCTCTTGTCGACGCCAACGGTGGTGGCCGGGAGCCGCTACGAGCTGTTCAGCGAACGGGCGCCGGTCCGCATCGAGCGCTCCTATCGATTTGAAGACATGACTTTCACCGTGACGCTCTTCTGCGAACTCCGCGCCTGAGTTTCCGCTAATCCGGGCCCCGTCCCTTCGGCAACCCTCATGCACCGATTCCCGCCGGAGAGGGCACGCGGTGGACAGTGGATACTACGCGGCGTTCGCAGGAATGCTGGCGCGCAGCCAGGCGCTGGACGTAGCCGCCTCCAATCTGGCGAATGCGGGAACGGCGGGGTACCGCGCCGAGCGCGACTACTTCCGCTCGGCTATCCTGGGACCGGACGCGCTCCAGTCGCAGCTCGATACAACCGTCAACAATTTTGGCGTGCTGGGCGGAAGCCGTCTCGATCTGGGGCAGGGCGCATTGACGCCGACCGGCAATCCTTTCGATTTGGCCATTGAAGGCGGCGGTTTTTTCGCGATCCAGACGAAGCAGGGTATTCGCTACACGCGGGATGGGCAATTCGAACGCACCCAGGATGGGACGCTGACGACGCAGGCGGGCGAGCCCGTCCTCGACGCGAAGGATCAGCCGATCCGCATGCCGGCGGGAGAAACGGCGGTCGGCGTCGATGGTGCGGTGTCGGTGAACGGAGCGATCGCGGGGAAGATCGCGCTCTTCAGTTTTGCCCCCGGCGATGAGCTGACAGCGGAAGGCGCGAACCGCTACGCGGCAGCCGCGGGAATGCAGGCTGAGCCTGCTTCGGGCGCTATCCATCAGGGAGCCCTTGAAGCTTCGAACCAGGACGTGATCGGGGGCAGTCTGCAACTGGTGCTTATGCAGCGCCAGGCCGAGATGATGCAGAAGGCTCTCTCAATCTTCAACAACGACTTCGACAAGACGGCCAGTGAGGATCTGCCGCGGGTCCCGTAGCTGGTCCCGCGCGCGAAGGAGGAACCTTGTGATTCGAGCTTTGTATACGGCGGCCAGCGGCATGAGCGCG
The DNA here is from genome assembly GCA_036521315.1 of Acidobacteriaceae bacterium. Taxonomy (GTDB): domain Bacteria; phylum Acidobacteriota; class Terriglobia; order Terriglobales; family Acidobacteriaceae; genus Palsa-343. The sequence goes on along the minus strand of DATDHZ010000104.1, from coordinate 55,473 downwards.
CAGCAACTCAACCTGGACACGATCGCCAACAATTTGGCCAACTCGTCGACGGTCGGCTTCCGCCAGAGGCAGCTGCAGTTCCAGGACATGATCTACCAGAATCTGGTGACTCCGGGCGCGGCGCAGAGCCAGGAGACGGTCTCCGCCGGTTTGCAGATCGGCCTGGGGACGAAATCGGCAGCGACCGAGATCATCATGACGCAGGGAGACATGAACCAGACGAATAACCCGCTGGACCTTGCCATTCAGGGAACAGGTTTCTTTCAGGTGTCGAGGCCGGACGGGACACTGGCGTACACGCGCGCGGGAAACTTCTTTCTGAACAACCAGGGCACGCTGGTGGATGCGCAGGGCGATCCCGTGGTTCCGAACATCACCATCCCCGCCAACACGACGGCCGTGACGATCACGCAGTACGGGGTGGTCAACGCGACGCTGCCGGGCCAGCAAAATCCGGCTCAGCTCGGGCAGATTCAGCTGGCCACCTTCGTGAATCCTGGAGGTTTGGAAAGCACGGGATCGAACCTGTACACCGCGACGCTGTCGTCCGGCGATCCGGTGCTCGGCAATCCGGGAGGAACCGAGGGTCTGGGAACGCTGCAGCAGGGATACCTCGAAAACTCGAATGTGGACGTGGTCGGCGCGTTCGTACAGATGGTGTTGGCGCAGCGCGCGTACGAGAGCAATTCGAAGGTAATTCGCGCGGCGGATGACATGTACAGCGAAGTGAACAATATGGCGCGGTAAGGCATGCGACTCGTTCGGCACATGACGTGGTGGTTTCTGGGAGCATGGCTCGCGGCGGCGGCTCCGGCCTTTGCTGGTTGCGGCCATGCGCTGGTGACCGACTGGGGGCTTCATCGTCAGTGGCGCGTGGAATGTAACGCCGCGCACCCCGAGCAGCCGGCCCGGTTGGTTGAGGTTCCGTGGAGCGATCCGCAAAATGCGGCGCAGCGGCAGAGCACCGCGATTCCGCGGGCTGTGCAGCGGCCGACGATCCTGGTTCTGCCGGCTGCGCGCGTTCAGGTGCTGGCCCGGTCGCAGGAATCCGTCATTCATTTGAGCGGGACAGCGCTGGAGGCGGGCACGATGGGCGCGTCGATCCGGGTCAGGGCAGGATGGAACGGGGCGGTGTTGCGCGGCCTCGTTCGCGGAGCTGGAGTGGTGGAACTGCTGCCGGAGCAAGGAAGGCACTGAAATGGGGCGGTCCATGGCAAGGCGGCAGGTGGCCGGGCTGGCGCTGGTTCTGATCTTCACCGGCACAGCGACCGGGGGCACGGGCGGCGGCAGAAAACCGGTTGCACACACGCCGCCGGACGTGGCCCTGAGCGAGTACATCGCGCGGGTACGCGCTGAAAAAGCAGCCGAGATCCTGACGCCGGGGTCGATCTGGTCGCCGAACGGGCGGCTGACGAATCTGGTGAGCGATGTAAAAGCGGTGCGGGCGCACGATCCCATTGACGTGGTCGTTTCCGAGAGCCTGACGGCTTCGACAGACGGAACCGTGAAGAATTCCCGCGCCTCGACAGCCTCTTCGCAGGTTTCAGCGCTGCTGGGAAAGATTGGGGCGAGCAATGCGCTCAACAATCTGCTCAACCAAACGTCGGCATCGGCGCTCAACGCGCAGGGGCAGAGCGTGACGGATTCGAGCATCTCGACAACGCTGGGCGGCGAGGTGGCTGATGTGCTGCCCAACGGGATGCTGGTGATCCAGGTGGTGCGCCAGCTGACGTTCAACCAGCAGACACAGCTGATCCGGTTGCGCGGTTTAGTGCGCCCCGAGGATGTGAACGCGCAGAACCAGGTGCTCTCAACGTCGATCACCGACATGGAACTGGAAGTGGTGGGCAAAGGCATCGTGAACGATGCGACGTACCGGCAGAATCCCGTGGTGCGTTTGATCGAGAAGCTGCTGGTCTTTTAGCGGGAATTTCGGCGGGAGGGGCAGGGTGGGGCGAGGGGATCGGCGATGAAACGGGATCTGAGGACGAGAAGCTGGGTGCTCCTGCTGGCCGCCGTCTGCGTGGCCGCGCCACTGGGGGCCGAGGACGAGCCGCAGCCGAAGCTGGCGCGCGTGAAAGATGTCGCGATGGTGGAGGGTGTGCGCGACAACCAGCTGGTGGGGTACGGCATTGTGGTCGGGCTGCACGGCACCGGAGACAGCTCGCAGACGGTCTTTCCGCTGCAAACTCTGGAGTCCGCGCTGGAGAGGATGGGGGTGAGTCTGCAGGGCAACGCGATGGCGTCGATGATGCAGACGCGGAACATGGCCGCGGTGTTCCTCGCCGGGACGCTGCCGCCGTTTGCGCAGCCGGGCAACAAGATGGATGTAACGGTTTCATCGGCCGGAGACGCGCGCAGCCTTGAGGGCGGGCTGCTCTTGCTGACTCCGCTGTATGGGCCCGATGGGCAGATTTACTCGCAGGCGCAGGGGCCGCTGGTACTGGGCGGCTACGCGGTGACAGCGAACGGCAGCAGCAAATCGGTGAATTACCCGACGACCGCGCGTATTCCGTCGGGAGCGATTGTGGAACGGGCGGTGCGGCTCGATCTGAACGGTCTGCGGCCCCTGGCTCTGCTGCTCGACGAAGCGGATTTTCGCACCGCCGAAGAGGTGACGGGGGCGATCAATCGCGAACTGGGACGCAAGCTGGCACATGCCGTGGACAGCCGCAGGATTGAGCTGGCGCCCGAGGCGAATGAGGATATTCCAGCTTTGCTGGCGCGCGTGGAGGAGGTTGAGATCCAGGTGTATCCGCGGGCGAAGGTGGTGGTGAACGAGCGAACCGGGACGGTGGTGATCGGCGGCGACGTGCGCCTGCAGCCGGTGACGATTCTGCACGGTGGTTTGGTGGTGAACATTGTGAGCAAGGTCGAAGTGTCGCAGCCCAATCCGCTGTCGCAGGGAACGACGCAGGTGGTGCAGCAAACGGCGGTGCAGGCGCAGGACAAGGCCGCCGGTCGGATTGAGCTGCGCCCGGGCGCCACGGTGGACGACCTGGTGGAGGATTTACAGCAGATTGGGGCGACCGCGCGCGACATTATCTCGATTCTGCAGGCGATGAAAGAGGCTGGGGCTCTGGAAGCGGAGCTGGGGGTTCTGTGATGCTGGTCAGCGGTGCAGCAGGAGCGGTGGCGGGAATTGGGCAGAGCGCGCCGGACCCGCGGCTGAAACCCGCGGCCCACGAATTTGAGGCATGCCTGATGAAGGAGTTTCTCGCGCCGCTCCAGCATGATGCCCTGTTCGCGGACGGGAAGGACGGGGACAGCGAAGAGGGCGAAGGCAGTGGGAGCGCGCTGATGAATTTCGGATCGGAAGCACTGGCCAAAGCCATCTCGGAGCGGGGCGGGTTCGGAATTGCAGCGAAGATTATCGGCCAGTTCGAGGCGAGCAACAGGGCGGGGAGAACAGGAACAGCGAAAGATTCAGAGGGTTCTTAGAATGGACCGAAAAACGTAACTAAAGTGTGCGATGGGGATGCCGATGAGTGAAGGTAAGGAGACTCAAGGATGAACGTCAATAACGACCTCCAGGCGATGCAGCAGCTGTTTTCCAGCCAGGAAGTGACGGCGCCAGCGAATGTGAAACCGCAAAGCGGAGCGGGACGGGGGGGTGCGGAGCGCGCCGATGAGGCGACGCTGAGTCCGGCAGCGAGTCTGGCGGCGCAGGCGGCGCCGGATTCCGACGTGCGCATGGACAAGGTGGCGGCCGTGCAGCAGGCGCTGGCGGCAGGAACGTACAACGTTCCCTCGGGAGAAGTTGCGGGCAAGATGATCGATCGGATGCTGGGGAACTAAGGTGGGAACCTCCGCGCTGGAACTGATGGGCGAAGCGATCGATGCGCTGCAGAACGCCGATGCGGCGAGGCTGGAGCGGCTGGCCAGGGAGGCTGCCGGGGCGGAGGGCCCGCGGAACGAGAAAGAGGGGCAGGCGCTGACAGGAAAACGGCTGGCGCTGCGGCGCCTGCTGGCGCTCACGCGGCGCAATCTGCGGCTGCTGCGGCAGCCGGGCGCGGACGCGGACATCTACGGCGCGCCGCGAGTGTAAAGGGCGACGATGGCGACGATTCGCACAGCATTCGATATTGCAACCGGGGCGCTCGATGCGGATCAGGCGGCGCTCGATATTGTCGCAAATAATACGGCGAACGTGAATACGCCCGGCTACACGCTGGAGGCGCCGACGTGGGAGCAAAACGATACCGTGTCGCTGGGCGGCGTCAATTTTGGGATGGGCGTAACGCTGACGGGCGCGGAATCGCAGCGCAGCCCGGTGCTGGAGCAAGCCATGCAGCAGCAGACGCAGGGGGTGAGCGCCTCCAGCGCACGTCTGACGGCTCTCGATCAGGTGCAGGCGCTGTTCAGCGGCGCTGCGGGGGCGGGCACGGACGCCGATGCTTCGAGCGGAATTGGGGCCGATCTGACGAATCTCTTCACCTCGTTATCATCCCTGGAAGGCAGCCCGGCCGATCGTGCGGTGCGGGAGCAGGTGCTGAGCGCGGCCAATTCCCTGGCTTCAGATTTCAACGGAACCGCGGCGCAGCTCGAGAGTCAGCAGGAGTCGCTCGATCAACAGGGCATCAGCGTCGTCGCTCAGGCCAACACACTGCTCCAGGGTATCGCGCAGTTGAACCTGCAGATTGAGACGACCAGTCCGAACGGGGATGCCGGGACGCTGGAAGACCAGAGGCAGCAGGATCTCACCAGTCTTTCGCAGCTGATGGGAATCCGCACTGTCACGACCGAGAATAACGGGCTGACCGTGACCACGACGGGTGGAGCTCTGCTTGTCTCGGAGGGGCAGACGTTTGCGATGACGACCGGGGAAAGCGGCGGTGTTACGCATGTCTACGACTCGCTGGGTCATGACATCACGGCTGACTTAACCGCGGGCGGAGGGGAGTTGGGAGGCGTTCTGACGGCGCGCGACCAGGATATTCCGCAGGTGGAAGGCGCTGTTGATCAGCTGGCATACAACGTGGCGACGCAGCTGAATACGCAGAACGCAGCGGGTTCCGATTTGAATGGAAATCCTGGCGCAGCGATTTTCAGCCTGCCGGCGGGCGCGACGCCGGCCAATCCGGCCGGATCGGCGGCAGGGATCACGGTGATCATGACCGATCCCACACAAATAGCCGCGGCGGCCGCAGGAGCCGGGACATCGGACAATTCCAATGCGACGGCGATGGCGAACCTCGGCAATAGCGCCATCGTGAACGGAACGACGCCGACGCAGTATTTTTCCGATTTTGTGACGGCGCTGGGGAGTCTGGTCACCGAAGTGACGAGCGAAAACACGGCGCAGGGGGCCGCGCTGACGCAGTTACAGAACCAGATTGGGGCCATATCCGGAGTGAGCCTGAACGACGAGGCGGCATCGCTGGAAACGCTGGAGCAGTCGTATGAGGCAGCGTCGAAGCTGTTCACTGCGCTCGATCAGGTGGCCGTGTCGGCGCTCAATTTAGGCGTGGAGACAACGTACAGCTAAGGCCGCCGGCGATGTGCGCGCGACGATGAGCGAGGGCGGGGCGGGAGCTGGGGCCAGCTGGTGAAAGGACGCGAGCCGGTGTACGGCAGCGGAGCGGCCGGCAGGATTGCGAGGGCGGTACGATGCGTGTCAATCCGCAATATATGACGGACCTGGTGAGTTCGCTGGATGCTACGTCGTCGACGGAGCAAACGCTGACCCAGGAACTGGCGAGCGGGTCGCAGGTGAATTCTCTCAGCGACAATCCTGTTGCTGTGGGTGAAAACGTGCTGCTGAGCGCACAGATTCGCAGCGACGATTCCTTCTCGCAGACGGCGTCGACCACGGGAAGCATGCTGCAGGTGAGCGACTCTGCGCTGGGCACGGTGGTCAGCCAGCTTACGTCGGCGATTTCACTGGCGACGCAGGCCAACGACGGGACTCTGAACAGCGGCGATGTGCAGTCGATTTCGAATCAACTGGCGGGAATCCGCGATGAGGTTTTGTCGATCGCGAATACGACCTATCTGGGGCGGTATGTGTTTTCCGGTGGGCAGGGGGGGACGGCGCCATACACGCTCAATTCCGCCGTTTCACCGGCGGTTGCGACCTATCAGGGTAACGATGATGTGCAATATCTCGAGACGCCCACCGGCCAGAAGATTCAATTGAATGTTCCAGGGGACCAGATTTTTTCCGCGGCAGGGAGCGACGTTCTCGGAACGCTCAATCAACTCGTCGCGGATTTTGCCTCGGGTACACCCTCAGCAACAGCGGTGGCCGACGGGGAAGCTTTGAACACCGCACTCAGTTATGTGTCGCAGCAGCGGGTGGTGATCGACAATTCCATTACGCGGCTGACAGCGGCCGAAACCTACAGCCAGAGCGAGCAAACGCAGCTCACGTCGGTCCAGACCAATCTGTTGCAGGCGGATGTCGGAAAGATTGCCACGCAACTCAGTTCGGCGGAGACACAGCAGGCGGCGCTGAGCCAGGTGATTGCGGCCATGGGCAAGCAGAGCCTGTTTAACGACCTCTAACGCGAACACGGCGAAGAATTGGGCAGCCGCGATGGGCTGCCCGTCTTTTTAGTGAACCTGGAAGTCCTGTGTCAGCGGCGTGTGTTCTGACGAGTCTCCGACGAAGACGACGAAGCGGCCGGGGTCGACCTGCCAGTTGTTCTTCTGATGGCTCCAGTAAGCGAGCGAACGGCGGCCCAGCGTGACGGTAACATGCTTCGTTTCGTTGGGGCCGAGGCGCACTTTCTCAAAGCCCTTCAGCTCCTTCACCGGACGCTTGACCTGCGCGGAGGGATCGCCCACGTAGACCTGGGCCACGGTGGCCCCTTCATGGGAACCGGTGTTCGTCACATCGAAGGCGACGGTGATGGAGCCGTCGGGCGAGGCTTGTTGCGGGGAAAGGGTCAGGTTCGAGAACGAGAACGTCGTGTACGAGAGGCCGAAGCCGAAGGGGAAGAGCGGCTGCTTGTTCTCCGTGGTGTAGTAGCGATAGCCAAGGAAGACGCCTTCCTTGTACTGGACGTGAGGCGTCTGGCCTTTGGGCACCGGTGCGGCATAGTAACTGTCGTGCACGGGGTTTTCGTCCCAGAAGCGCTCGAAGCTGACGGGCAGATGGCCTTCAGGCGAATGCTGACCGAAGAGAATCTGCTCCATGGCACGTCCGCCCTCCTGCCCGGGATACCAGTTGTGCAAGAGCGCGGGGACGTTGCCGATCCAGCGATGCATGGCGACGTTGCCACCCGCGGTGATGGTCACGATGGTGTGGGGATTGGCCTGCGCGATCGCCCGAATCAATTCGTCCTGGCCGAAGGGCAGTTCGAAGGTGCGGTCGAAGCCTTCGCTCTCTTCAGAGGCATTGAAGCCCACAGCGACAAGCACTGCATCGGCCATGGAGGCGATCTTCTTTGCTTGGGGAGAAACGAGCTCGTCGACGCCGCGGATACCGAGCCCGATTCGCGGCTCGGCCGCGTCGGGCCAGTATTCCAGTTCGATGGCTGCGGGCTTGCCGGCCGTTAAGGGAAGTTCCACGTAGCGCGGCGCCTGCCCCTCTCGCGACGGCTGATCGATGACTGTATTGCCGTCAACGACCAGCTTATAGGCGTCGGAGCCGCCGGCGCCGGTGAGAAAGAGATAGTCCTCGGTCTTCTGCGGCACGAATTGGGCGGTGTAGCGAACGCTGCGGTGCATCGGGACGGGCGGCGTCCACTCTTCCGACCGGAATGTCGCGATGCGGCGCTGGAAGGAGACGGACGGCGATCCACCGAAATCAGGATTATTGAAGGTTTCGACTTTCACCTGCGATCCGGTCCAGGGATTATCGGGCGTTTTGCCGGACGCATCGTAAAACTCGGTCTGCTGGAAAATATCATCGGTGGTGGGCAGACCGGGGGCGTAGAGGACGTTCGCCTTGCCGGCCAGAGCATCCGACAAGCCAGTGAGAAAACTCACCGGCGCGAAGGCGTCGACGTGCGAGCTTCCTCCTCCGCCGGGTACGGCCGGCCACGCATCGGGACCAATGACGGCGATGGTGTGAACCTGATCCGCATTGAGCGGCAGCAGGTCGCCCTGGTTCTTCAGGAGGGTGATGCTCTCGAGCGCTTCCTCGAGGGCGACGGCGCGTCCTTGCTGGCTGTACAGAGAATCGCCGGGTTCGGTTTGGTCGCGATCGAGGAATCCAAATCGGATGGCGGTGCGGAAGATGCGGCGGACTTTCTCATCGATGGTTGCCTCGGAGACCTGGCCGCTCTTGATCGCAGGAAGCAGGTTTTGAGGATTCATGAATCTGCCGGAAGGCATTTCCAGGTCGAGCCCGTTGTTCGCTGCGCCCACCGCGGAGTAGGTCGCGTCCCAATCGGACATGAGAATGCCATCGAATTTCCAGTCGCCCTTGAGAATGTCGAGATTGAGGTGCTTGTTCTCGGTGGCGTGGACTCCGTCGAGGAGGTTATAGGAGTTCATCACCGCGCCGGCATGGCCCTCCTTCACCGCTGCTTCGAAGGCGGGGAGGTAGATTTCGCGCAGGGTGCGCTCGTCCATGTCGGAGCTGACATTGTGCCGATCGTATTCTTCGTTGTTGGCGGCGAAATGCTTGACGGTGGCGATGACTCCCTCGCTCTGGACGCCGCGAATGTAAGCGGCGGCGGTTTGGCCGGAGAGGAAGGGATCTTCGCCGAAGTACTCGAAGTTGCGGCCGTTCATCGGGGCGCGATAGATGTTGATTCCCGGTCCCAGCAGGAAATTGACGCCGCGCGCGCGGGCGTCTTTGCCGATGGACTCGCCCATTTGCGTCGCGAGACCTGGATCCCAGGAAGCTGCAAGCGCGATACCGCCGGCGTAGGCCGTATCGGGTCCCCAGGTGCGCACGCCCTCGGGGCCGTCGCTCATTTTGAGTTGGGGAAAGCCAGCTGACGGTTCGGCGCGAATGAACATGCTGTCCTGGCCGCCGATGAGTTCCAGCTTCTGCTGCAGGGTGAGTTTGGCGAGCATCGCGTCGACGCGCTGCTCGATGGCGGGACTGTCGGGAACCGGGCCGCTGGAGCCTGGATTTTGGGCTGCAGCGGGCAGCGCGCAGCCGGCACAGCACAGCAGAGATGCGATGAAATGAATCGTTTGAGTGCGCAAGGGTATGCTCCAGTACAGCGCAGACCAGACTCGCAGAGGATGGCATCTTTGTAAAGCGGAAACAGGGTACGCAGGTTACGCACGGGAGCGGGCGGAGGGCGTGGCTGCGAACGAGCTGCTGCTCAGGTTGGTCATGCAGAAGTGAGTTGATCGCCCAGCGAGGCGGAGAAGGCGAGCAGGCGCCGATCGTCGTGGTGGGCGGCCATCAGCTGAACTCCGCAGTCGGGCGAGGGAAGAACGACAACTGGCAAGCCCGCGAGGCTGGCTGGAGTGGTGTGGCGCAGGATGAGCGAGCGGGCTTCGCTGTTGTCGACTCCGGCGATGAGGCGGCTGACCGGCGTCACCGGAGCGAGAAGAAAATCGAATTGATCGAAGAGGCGCTCGACGTTGCTTCGAAATTCGGCGTGGCGCAGGCGCAGATCGCGGATCTGTTCCTCTGGGATGGAGGCTCCCCAGGCGAGGCGCGTTGCGATGCCGGGATCGAATTCGTGAAAATGTCCGGCATGAAGCTTTGCGGCTTCCCACGCCTGGATGGGAGCATAGATGTCCCAGGCATCCCCCCAATACGGCGGAGCGAACGGTTCGAGGCGAGCGGACGATCGCAGCAGATGTTCCTGCCAGACCTGCATCGCATTGCGAACGTCTGGGCGGCATTGCTCCATCAACGGGCCGGCGAGAACGCCGATTTCGAAGTGCTCGGGGGAAGGGCGGGCTGGCGGGAGATCGAAGAGCGCTTGTGCCAGCCGAGGCGCATCGCGGAGGTCGTGGAAGAGCCAGCCGATCGTGTCAAAGGTGGAAGCCAGGTGGGCTCCGCCGGTCCAATCACCGATGCCGAGAGAGGCGCGAAAGCCAGCGAGGCCGCACATCGCTGCGGGCGCGCGGACCGAGCCGCCGGTATCGGTGCCGATGGCCGCGAGGGTCGAGCCTTCCTGGACAGAAGCTGCGGCTCCGCTGGAAGAGCCGCCGGTGAGCCATGCGGCATTGGCTGGCTGGACGCAGTCGCCGTAGTCGGAGTTCTCGCCGGTGATGCCGTAGGCGAGCTGATGCAGATGAGTCTTGCCCGTGATGATGGCGCCGGCAGCGCGCAGGCGGGCGGCTACCCATGAGTCCGATTGTGCTGCACCCTGGGCGGCATAGAATTTCGAGCCAGCGCTGGTCGGGAATCCCGCGAGATCGAAGCAATCTTTGAGAGAAACCGGCACACCGAACAGCGGCAGTTGCTCGCCTGAGGCGGCGCGGTTCATTTGGCGGCGAGCCTCGGCGAGAGACCAGTCTGGATCGCGGGCAATGTAGGTGTTGCGACTCGCATTGCTGTTCGCGTGCGTCAGGGCCTCCCGCGTCTGCGCTTCGGGATCGGTGGCGCCGGCTGTGTAAGCGGCCAACAGCTCAGCGACGGGCGAGGGTGGTGACTTCATGCGGCCATTGTAGAGGGATGCGGATGTGACAAAGAGGAGGGCATCGCAATACGATGGGCCTCATGCGCATGGGATTGGCCTTCATCGGACTTACCCTCGGATCGATTTTGTTGACTGGCGGCTTTCGTGCGGCGACCGGATCGGCTGCCCCTGCGAAAATTCCACTCCAAATGCAGCGATCGTCACCGCAGGATCTTGAAATATCCGGGGTGGTACCTGGCATCCCGGCGGGTGCGAGCCGGTTTGTGCGGTACAGCGATCTTGCGCTGCTGCCCCAGGTGGCATCCACCGTCAAAGACGATTCGAATCTCGACGGGCCTGCGCAGTTGAGCGGGGTGCCGCTCGCCGGGCTTATCGCCGCGCTGGGGTTCACGGGCGGAAGTCAGTCGCTCGTCGCCGCGATTTGCACGGACGGCTACGAGGGACACTACACAGCTGAATATCGCACAGAACACCATCCATTTCTGGTGCTGAAGATGAACGGCCAGATGCCTGCGCAGTGGCCCAAAGGACCGGATGGCATACCGTTCGCGCCTTATTTCATCTCTCACGCATTTTTCAAGCCTGACTACAAAATCCTGGGGCACGCCGATGAACCGCAGATCCCCATTGGCATCACGCAGCTTCGGTTCTACGACCAGGCTGCAGCGCTCGCGCCTCTGAAACCACCTGCGTCGGCGGGGGCGGCGGCGATGCAGGGGTACAGGATCGCTGTCCAGAACTGCCTGCGGTGTCATCGGGCAGAGAACATCGGTGGCAGCAAGTCTCCATTTCAGTGGCCGCAACTGGCGATGATTGCGCAGGGCAACGCCGCAGCGTTTGGCAAATATGTCGTGCAGCCGAACCGCGTGAATCCCGAGGCGACGATGCCTGCTAACCCAACCTATGATGCTGCGACCGTCGCGGCACTGGCCGCCTACTTCCAGAGCCAGGGCGGAAAGCAGTGACAGTTCGGTTGGTGAAGGCGCTGCTGGTGGCTGCGGTCGCGTTTCATTTGGCGCTTGTGGTCTTTAACAACCTGAGCGACTACGGGTCGAACTGGCAGTTCGTCCATCACGTACTGCTCATGGACACCACTTCGCCAGACAACCACGCGATGAGCCGGGCGGTTCACGCCACCTGGGCGCAGCAGGTATTCTACGGCGTCATCATCGCGTGGGAAGCGATGACGATGGTGCTTTGCTGGGCCGGGGCATGGCAGCTGATTCGCGCCTTGCGCAAACCGGCCGATGTCTTCAGTCGCGCGAAGAACACCGCGGTGGCCGGGCTCGCAGCGAGCCTCCTCCTTTGGCTCGTCGCGTTTCTCGGTATTGGCGGCGAGTGGTTCCTGATGTGGCAGTCGAAGACATGGAACGGCCAGGGCACAGCCGGCCGCATGTTTGCTGTCACCGGCATTGTGTTTCTGGCGGTGATGCTGCCGGAGTGACGCTGCTGAGGATGCGGAGGCTTTCCAGTCACCGCTGGCTGTGACCGCGCGAACGGCGGATCCAGAGCGCGCCGGTTAGTCTGTACGGTGGACATTCTGCCGCCGATACCGAAGGTCGCCGCTGCCAACCCTGCAATTGGTGTAGTGACTGCGGGCGCGTTCCCAGGCCCTCCGCTTCATACAGGTTTGCGGCCCGTGCGGGCGATGGCAGCGATCCTGCTGTGTGCGGTGTTCGCCTTCCTGACTCTCTACTGCACGCAGCCCTTATTGCCAATGCTGACGGCGGTCTTTCACGCTTCAAAGGCAGCAGTTGGGATGACGGTGAGCGCCTCGACGCTGGGTGTGGCGCTGGCCGCTCCGATTTTCGGCGCACTGACCGAACGGATGAGCCGCAAGCGGGTGATTGTGGTGTCGGCCGTCGCCTCGGCGTTGCCGACGCTGTTGGCGGCGACCTCGCCTGGGCTACATGCGCTGATCTTCTGGAGATTTCTGCAGGGCGTGGCGCTGCCTGGCATTTTCGCCACCGTGATTACGTACATCGGCGAGGAGTGGGAGCGACATTCAGTCGCGCTGGTGATGAGCGTCTATGTGAGCGGCACGGCGCTGGGCGGATTTCTGGGGCGGCTGACTTCGGGGCTGATCGCCGATGCGCTGGGCTGGCGGTGGAGCTTTGTCGCGCTCGGCGGGCTGACGCTGGTAGGCTCCGCGCTGATCGCGCGCTGGCTGCCGCATGGCCGCCGACGCCCCCGCGCCGAGCACGAAGAAGCCGAGGGCGGAGCCACTGGATTGGCTGCACTGGTCCTCGCGGTGCGGCATCTGCGCAATCCACGGCTGCTGGCAACGTTTGGCGTCGGGTTCGGGACGCTTTTCACGCTCGTTGCGACGTTTACTTACAGCACCTTTTACCTCGCGGATGCGCCGTTCCGGCTTTCGACGGTGGCGCTCAGCTACCTCTTTGCGATCTATTTGGTTGGCCTGGTGGTCACGCCGTTTGGTGGGTTTCTCGTGACGCGGATTGGCATGCGACGCGGGATTGCTGTCGCGATTGCGATTGCCGCGGGTGGCGAGGCGCTGACGTTGAGCCACACGCTCTGGGTTGTGGTGTTGCCGGGGCTGGGGCTGGTTTGCACGGGAGTCTTCATCGCGCAGTCCACGTCGACGAGCTTTTTGCGAATGGCCGCTCCGGCCGGAGGACGTGTATCGGCGGCGGGGCTGTATCTCTCCTCGTATTACATCGGAGGAACGATCGCGGGCGTGGCGCCGAGTTACGTCTGGGGACTCGGCCGCTGGCCGGCGTGCGTCGCGCTGGTGGAAGCCGTGCTGGCGGGGATGCTGGTGCTGGCGCTGGCGGGCTGGAGGAATGTGGGTTGGAGCACGCACTGACTCGGGCTGGCGGTCAGTCCAAAAAATCGTCCTATATAATCGACGAATAGCGATTCCAGCAGCATAAAATCGTCGATATCCCTGGGAGCCTATGAAACTTGTATTTTCTATGTGCCTGATGGCGCTGGCGCCGGTGTGCGCTCGAGCGCAGGAGAATTTCGTAGCCAACTGGCAAGCGCGCGCGGCGCGGACGCAAAACGAGCAGCCCCATTGGGTGACGCCGCTGGCGACGGTAACGCCCCGGCTGGAACAGGAGTTTCGGGCGGACTTTGTGCGGCAGATTGCGCCGAAGCTGACGGATACCTGGGTCTTCGATAACGGCAAAGGACTGGAACTCATTCCTGCGGACCATGTGGAGTTGCTCTTCAATCTCCCGACGTACACGGAGCACAATTCGGCAACGAAGGACGGGTGGGGTGACGTGAGCTTCCTCGGGAAATACCGATTTCTTGCCCGGAACGAGCAACATGGGAACGCGATCATCACGGGATTTATCGGCGGAAGCATTCCGACTGGCACATACAAGAACGGGCAGGTGAACGCAACCGTGAGTCCAACGCTGGCGGCAGGCAAAGGCTACCGGCGCATGGATGTCCAGTCGACGCTGGGCGCGCAAATTCCGGTGGCCAGTGGAGAAGAATACGGCCGGCCGATCTCGTGGAACACGGCGCTGCAGTACAAGATTGGGCCGGAGAAGCCGGGACCGCGTACGCCGTCGTTGTGGCCCGAGGTGGAGTTCAATACGACCTATTACAAAGGCGGCGATCATGATGGTAAGACCCAGAACTTCGTGACCCCTGGGGTCATCTGCCGGTTTCCGCTGCACAAGCGCCTGGGATTCGTTCTCGGTGTCGGCATGCAAATCGCAACCACGCAATTTCATTCGTACAATCACGGTCTGCTTCTGAGTGCGAGAATGCCGTTCTGACGGCTGAGCGGCTCAGGGCAGTTGGAAGTCCGAGCGGACGAGCTGCCCTGTCCCTCGCTGCCGCACCAGGAGAATCGCTTTGAGTCCGCAAAAGAGATGGTCGCAGGGTTCCGAAGAGGTCACATTTGCCGTCCCGATCCAAATTGAGTAAAAAATACGTGGTTTTCAGGCCAGCTCCCAAACGCCGAACTCGTTCTAACTCCGTCTGCTGCAATGGTTTATCGATGTTGAGTGATTGGTCTCCCAGATGCATCATCCAAAAGCGTTGAGGAACGGTGTGCTGCAACGTTTGGGGCGCGCTGGACCCAATAGCTGAAGGTCGAAACGGAGCTGAACCCATGACGCGCATATCAGGATATGGAGCTGCAACGGCCGTGGCGGCCCTTGCTCTGATCCTCACTACGGGTTGCACAACAAAGAAGTACGTACGCAGCCAGACCGAGCCGGTGATCCAGAAGACGAATGAGCTGGACGACGCAACGGCGGCGAATAACCGGGCGATCCAGGACACGGATCAGCGAGCCCAGACGGGGATCCAGCAAGCGCAAAATTCCGCGAACCAGGCGCAGCAGTCGGCACAGAATGCCACCCAGGCGGCGAATCAGGCGCAGCAGTCAGGGCAGGATGCCGTCAATCGCGCAGACTCGCTGGCGGGCGTGATTGCCAATCTGGACAACTACCAGCAGGTAGGGGACGTTTCGGTGACGTTTGGATTCAACCGGGCCGTCCTGACGAAGTCAGATAAGGATCAGCTGGACCTGTTCGGCGGCCAGCTGGCCTCGACAAAGAGCTACATCCTGGAAGTGACGGGCGGAACGGATAACGTTGGGTCGAAAGAGTACAACTACCAGCTGAGCGACAAACGCGCGATGGCGGTGGTGCAGTATCTGGCGTCGAAGTACAACGTGCCGGCGCACAAGTTTTACCTGGTCGGCCTTGGCAAGGATGTGCAGGTCGCTCCTGAAAACACCGCAGCGGGGCGCGCGAAAAACCGTCGCGTGGAGGTCCAGCTGCTGAGCAATGCCGGTGCACCCGGGCAGGCGCCCACCACCACGGGGAGCCTCAGTCAGCCGCCGGCGGCAGGAGGTGCGGCTCCCTCCGCACAGTAACTCCGAAAGAGTTGGCGAGGTGACTAACCAGTCCTCATTCGCCCAATAACTCGCGAGTAACAGAGCAGGGTGCGTGCAGCGATGCATGCGCCCTTTTTTTTGATTTGCCGACAGGCTTTCTCTTTTCTTTTTTACACGGAGCGGGGTATGATCGGGCTCCCCCGAATTCAGGCAAAACGGAGCGAACGACATGACCACGCAGCGCTGGGCCCTCGTGCTGTTGTTGTCCGTCTCTGTGCCCTTGCTGGCAGTTGCTCACGCACAAGAGACCGAAACAATGGGAACGCCTTACAATCAGTCCCCCACATCTCCCACCCCAAATCAGACGGTCGTCAACCATTTGGTGAAATACCAGCAGGGAACCATCGTGCGCCCGCCCTCGAGCATTCCGCCGGCGGTGCAGGGCACCACCCCGAAGACGCGGATAGCCCATACCGATCTCGAAATCATGCTGCCCGCGGGATGGAAGCCGTCTGAGGTGAGTCCGCCGCGTCCGGATGTCGTGGAGCCGCCTTATACGGGGTATTACTACGAAACGCCGGCGTCGCTGGCCTGCCTTTACAGCCTGGTAAGCGTGACAACCGGATGCAATCCGCAGACGGTGAGCACCAACCCGACCGGCGGCAGCAAGACGATCGCTATTGTGGATGCTTACGACGATCCTTTCGCAGGCCCCGATCTTGCCTATTTTTCAGCACAGATGGGCATTGCCTTTACGCCGTCCAAATTCCAGGTGGTCTATGAGAGCGGGTTCCCGCCTCCGATCGATCCGAGCGGCGGGTGGGGTCTGGAAGAGGCGCTGGATACCGAATGGGCACACGCCATGGCGCCCGGCGCGATGATCTACCTGGTGGAGGCGAACTCAAACGACGCCTACGACCTGTTCACGTCGGTGGTGATCGCCAGCAACCTGGTGCGCTGCGGGAAGACAACCACCTGCCCGACAACCGCGACGGGTACCGGTGAAGTGTCGCTGAGCTGGGGCTTCCAGGAGTTCTCTACGGAAACCACCTATGACGCCGACTTCACAACAGCCGGGGTGGTCTATGTGGCGGCCGCCGGAGACGATCCAGGCACCAGTTACCCATGCACATCGCCTAAGGTAATCTGCGCCGGCGGGACCACGGTTCGCCGCAATCCTGCGACGGGAGCCTACATGAGCGAATGGTCGTGGCCACTGAGCGGCGGCGGCGTAAGCCAGTACGAAACGATCCCCTCGTACCAGAGTTCCATCAGCACCATTGTTGGCGGGAAGGACCGTGGAGTTCCCGACATTTCCATGGACTCCGATCCAGTCACCGGGTTATGGGTGTGGAGCAGCATTGAGTTCTATCTGAACGAGGAACTGCCGAATGACACCGGCTGGTGGATTGTGGGCGGCACGAGTGCGGCGACCCCGACCTTTGCAGGCATCGTCAACCGTGCTGGCGGTTTCAGAGCCAGCAGTGCGGCCGAACTGACCGTTCTGTACGCGGACCCCGCAACGGACTTCAACGACACCACTGCCGGCGATTGCGGACCGTATGAAGGGTGGTCTCCAACGACCGGCTGGGATGTTTGCACAGGGCTCGGCAGTCCCAAGGCATACGCGGGGAAATAAGGGATAGCAGCTCAGTGGCTGCAGCATCGCCCTGGAATTTCCGGACGAATCGGGAGGGGGACGAATCGTCCGGAGTTCAGGCGATGAGTGTGAAGCCTTCGGCCATCGAATTCAGCGAAATTCTCGAGCTTCTCGCTGCGGGCGCAATGTTCGCGAATTCGGTATGGTTCGGGCGAGCGGGATCAGTGTTGGGCTGACCCCGCCTGGCGAATGTGCGCGGCGCGAACATCGTTCGCCGTAAAAAGGGGGAGGAAGGGTGCGCCCTGGCAGGCGGCCTCCAGAGCCGCACGTCCTCCGGCTTCTTCTCGTACAACGAGGCAGATCGCAGCGATGACTTTCATCCCCGATTCGCGCGCGGCTTCGATGGCTGCGATGGTGGAAGCGCCTGTGGTGCAGACGTCGTCGACGATGAGGACAGGAGCGTCATTCTGCAGAAATCCCTCGATGCGGCGCCCGGTGCCGTGAGCCTTTTCCGCTTTGCGCACCAGGAAACCATGAATCAAAGGGGCGCTCGATTGCTGCTGATGCCGCCACGCGCTGGCGATGGCAAGGGCGGAGACTACGGGGTCGGCGCCCATGGTGAGCCCGCCGACGGCGGCCGGGTGAAGATTGTGCTCACGAAGCACATCAAGAATGGCGAGGCCGGTAAGCCGTGCGCCTTCGGCATGGAGCGTGGTGGTGCGGCAGTCGATGTAGTAGTCGCTTGTGGCGCCGGAGGAAAGGGTGAAATTGCCGAGGCGGAAAGAGGTGCGGGCAAGGAGATCGAGCAGCGCGGCGCGAGGATGTTCAGTGGTCATCAGGAAATAGTTTAACGGGCGCTCGCCGGAGCGAGTCGAGCGATGCCAAGCGCGGTCCAGCTGTGTGTTTCGTGGGGGAGATGATGGGGATGGAACCAGTCCGCGAGTGGTGAGCCCGCGGCTAAGGATCGCGGCTTACATTTTCTTCGTCGTGGGCGCTGCTGGTTTAACGCCGGCGACGGCGGTTTCGAGAGCGTTTATGGCGTTCGCATCGAGGACGTAGATTCCTGGATCGTCTTCGCGTTTGGCGATGGCGCCGTCAGCAGTCTTTTGGAGATGGACCTTTTCGATGGTCTGGCCACTTCCGGAGACGACTACCAAGTCGATGTCGGGATGGCTGTAACCGGAGTCGACGAACTTCGAAGCCGCCAGGTCGCGCAGAGCGCTCACGACCGCCTCCACGCTCGTCTGGTCCATCTTTTTGCCGTTGGAGTACCAGTCCTGGTTTGAGCGAACGAGGCTGAGATCCGTTGAGCCGGCCTGGTAGTGGATATTCACCGGGTCGGTATAGCCGAAGCTGAACAACTGCTTGTTCCTGTAGGAGTCTGCGTCGCGATCGAGGGCCGTCGCCAGCGATGCATCAACTTTCCAAACGCCGGATACCGCGCTTGATTTGGCGTAATCGGTGCCATCGTTCGCTTTGCGGACCTCGAGCGTGTCGGTTTCTGCCAGCGCGCCCGAGCCGGTGGTGACCTTCGCCGTGGCGATCGGTGTGCCCTGAGCGAAGGCCGAGTCTGCTTCGGAACTGCTGGTGGCAGGGTCCCAGGTGGCAGAAGTGAGCTGGCTGACCAGGTCATCAACCTGGTAATTATCCGTGCGATACGCAGCGGGCTTCTGAAATTGCCAGCCTCCGGGAATTCGGGCGCATGCAATGTCCTGATCCTTGCGCAGGAGTTCGACCTGATTCACATCCTGTGTCTTGACCGGGATGAGATGTTTGTCGCGGAGGTCGTTGAGGCTCTTGCCGAAGGTGCTGTTGACCCACTGTTCGACCGTGTAGACGCGCGGATTGCCAGAGACCATGGCGTAGCTGCTGTCGCCGGTCGGCGTCTTGTCACCGAGGAGGAGATGGATGGACTGATTGTTCTTCTCACCAATATCGACGGTTACCGCTGGATCGCTGAGGCCGTAGGACGCCAGGTTGGCCGGCTTCTCCTCCACGACGCGCTGCGGGACGAGATTGCCCAGCGCAGAGAGGATTTGCTCGGCGCTCTCTGCATTGGCTCGATACGAAGCGGGCTCGGTGATTTGCCAGGCCGTAGAACCCGCGGGAACGAGGACGATGGGCGGCTGGCCCTTTTGTTGCAGGGTGATGCCGGTGACGTCTTTCGCATCGATTTTGAGAATGGCCGGCAGCGTGGGCGTTGCGGGTGTTGGATTGGGCTGGTGGCGCTGCGACCACCAGAGCAGCCCGCCCAGCGCAGCGAGCACAACGACAGCAGCGATCAGTCCGCGTAATTTCATAGAAACTTTGGGTGCATGGGTGGGGCGGGAAGAGGAGAACGCCTACCTCCTCTTCCACCAGACCAGAATGCCGGCAATGATGACGATGAGCGGCAGCACGAACTGGCTGACGATCTTCAGCATGCTGAGCTGTGCTTCGGTCATGGTGAGGTTGCGCTCATCCGGAGCTTTGGGACGGATGGAGATCAGGTCCTCGTCGGAGCAGAGCCAGTTGATGGCATTGCCCGCCAGGTCAGCGTTGCCATTGAAGCCGAGGAAGCGATTGCTTGCCCAGATGGAGCTGCCGACAACGACGAACCGTCCCTGCTCATTCGGCTTGCCGGTATCGTAGTTACCGGCGGCGGCGAGGACGAGGGGGCCCTTCTTGTTGTTGGGGTCTCTGGGGTCGACGCGCGGCGAGCTGAGATTGGTGGTCGCGAGACTGGAGCCGGACGAGCTAAAGAGAGCGCTGGCCGTCGCTTTGGCGCCACTGCCGAGGGTGAGAGAGCGCGTGATGGGAAAGGCCGTCGCCACACCGCGCATGTTCGCCACAATGGGTTGCGAGGTGTCGTAGGTCGTCACGAGCGGCTCCTGCGGACCGAGACCTGCGATCTGACCAATGGGATTCAGGTCGAGGACGAGGTCCTTATCCGCGGTGACACCCCAACCGGCGAGGACGGAGGTTAGAGCGTCGTTGGCGGTAATATTGCTGGGCCCCATTTGCAGCGGCGGATCAAGCATGAAGAAAGCGCGGCCGCCGTTCTCGACGTACGACTGGATCGCATTGACCTCCGGCTGCTCGTAATCGTGCGTGGGGCCGGCGATCACAATCGCCGTGCAGGACGACGGCACGCTGGCCTGGGTCACGAGATCGATGGACTGGGACTGGTAGCTGTCGCGATCGAGCACGCTCTTGAGCTGCGAGAGGCCGTCGCGGCTGGTGTCGTCGAGCTGATGCTCGCCGCTGCCGGTGACGAAGCAGACGGTGCGCGTATTGCCCTTGATGTCGCGAATGAACGCGCCGGTGATTCCTTCTTCCGTAACGTCTGCCGCTTTCTCGGTGTGGCCGTTGGCTTCGACAGTGACCGCGGGAACGGTCGAGATGCCAGCGGCGCGCGTCACCTCAGGGTCTTTGTCAGGATCGACGTACGCAACGTGGATCTTATGCGACAGTGCAGCGTACTCGTCGAGGAGGTCGCGGCCTTCGCCGAAGTGAGTGCTCTGGTTGAAATAGGTGATGGTCGCCGGCTCTTTCAGGCCGTCGACGATCTTCTTCGTTTCCTGCGAGAGACTGTAGCGCTTGTTCGCCGTTGCGTCATAGGTCTTGTTGTAACGATTGGCGAGAAAATTCGCGATCACCAGCGCGGCGAGGACCACCAGGGTGTAGATGGCCGCGTAGGCCGCGTATTTGGTTTGTCTCGCCTTCAACCATTGACTTGCCATTCCAGATTAAGACCTCCAGCGCAGCGATTCCAGCGAGCGCGTGGTGAGAAAAAGACCAAGGAAAATGATGCTGAGATAGTAGACATTGTCCTTGAGACTGAGCACGCCGCGACCGAAGGATTCGGAGTGAGAAAGAACCGAAAGATACGACAGGACCGTGGCCCACGTGGCTGAGTTGTAGCTGCTCACCCAGGAAAACACCCAGAGCAGCAAGCACGCGGCGAAGGTGGTGACGCCGGCGATGATCTGATTTCTGGTGAGCGTGGACAGAAAGGTTCCGACGGCCAGCAGCGCCGCGCCCTGCAGAACGAGGCCGAGATAGGCGACGCCCATGGTCTTGATGTCGGGATGACCGTAGCGGAAGAGGAATGCGAAATTGAGTCCGGTGTAGAGCAGCAGCCAGCAGTAAAGAAGCAGGGCGGCGAGCCATTTGCCGAGGATGATTTCGCTGTCGCGTACCGGCGAGGTCGCCAGCAGCTCGATCGTGCCATTGCGTTTCTCTTCCGCGAAGAGACGCATGGTGATGAGGGGGATGAACAGGATTTCGAGGAAGGCGTTATTCGCGAGCAGCGGCCGGATGATCTGTTCGTTGATGTTGACGGGCGCGTTCTGACCCATCATCTGCATTTCCATTGCATTGTTGATGAAATAGCCGACCAGGTTCCAGAAGAAATAGCCAAAGATGAGGCTGTACATGGTCAGCAGCAGCCATGCGATGGGCGAGGCGAAGTAGCTGTTCAGTTCGCGGCGGCAAATGATCCAGATATTCCTCATGCGTGGGCCTCCGGAGCGGGAGCTTCGGGTGGAGGGGGTGGCGGCGTCGATTCGGGCGCCGTGGACTCTGCCACAGGGGTGTCAACTGCAGCCGGGCTGCCGGTGAGCTGGAGGAAGATTTCCTCTAGGCTCATGGCAGCGGGGCGGAGCTCGTTCAGATCCCAGCCGGCATTGACGATGACGCGCGCGAGATCGCCGCGCACCAGCTGGCCCCTGCTTGCCTCGACCTCGAAGACCGCGCCCTGAGTGAACTCCTCTCTGCGAACCACGCGACTGACTCCAGCGATCTGTTCGAGACGCTCGTGCGCGGCAGAAGCAGGGAAGTCCCCGGTGCGCGAGCCGATTTCCAGGATTACGCTCTCGGCGCCGCGCGCGCGGGCCTGCAGATTGGCGACGGAATCTGTTGCGGCGAGCTTGCCCTTGTTGATGATGATGACCTGCTCGCAGGTCTGCTCGACTTCGGGCAGGATGTGGGTGCTGAGGATGATGGTGTGATCGCCGGCCAGCGAGCGAATGAGCTCGCGGGTTTCATTGATCTGCTTGGGATCGAGACCGGAAGTTGGCTCGTCGAGGATGAGCACGTCAGGATTGTGAATGATCGCCTGGGCGAGCCCCACGCGCTGGCGGTAGCCCTTGGACAGCTTGCCAAGGAGCTTGTTCTGCATGTCGCCGATGGCGCAGCGGTCGAGGACAAAGGCCACCCGCTTCTCCAGATCCGCTCCGGCCAACCCCTTGAGGCGGCCGACAAAACGGAGATATTCGATCGTCTCCATTTCGAGGTACAGCGGCGGCGTCTCGGGCAGGTAGCCGATGTGACGGCGGACCTCGAGCGGGTCGTTGAGGACATCGTATCCGGCAACGCTGGCGGTTCCCGAGGTGGGCGGGAAGAAGCACGTCAGCATGCGCATGGTGGTTGTTTTGCCGGCGCCGTTGGGGCCCAGAAATCCTACGATTTGGCCTTTGGAGACGGTAAAGGAAATGTGATCGACGGCGGTGGTGCGCGCGTAACGCTTGGTCAGGTCCTGAACAGTAATCATGTCTGACAAATCTATCGACTGTATCCCCGGGGAACTCGTCAACAACTCAGGCTGCCCGGCTGAGAGCCTCCGCGATTGCGGAGGCCAAAGGAGAACCGATGCAGTTGAGCCCGAAGGTTCATGCTAAAACAGTTGAGCTTCATTGTGCCAACGCGCGGAGGCTTCAGCAAAAAAGTTCGGACCCAGTTCGATACCTCTTCGGAAGACCGTTTCACTCCAGTTACTCGCCGGTGTCGATCTGCGCGCGCTGCAGCTTGTCGGAATAATCGACGTACACGGATTTCCATGTGGTGTAGAAGTCGATCGCGCCGGTGCCTCCTTCGCGATGGCCGTTGCCGGTTTGCTTCACGCCGCCGAACGGAAGATGAACTTCTGCCCCGATGGTGGGTGCGTTGACATAGGTAATGCCGGCTTCGAGGTCGCGCACGGCGCGGAAGGCGCGATTCACGTCGCGGGTGTAAATCGCGGTTGAAAGGCCAAACGGGATGTTGTTGGAGATCTCGATGGCCTCGTCGAAGCTCGAGCATTCGAGGACGCTGACCACCGGGCCGAAAACTTCTTCCTGAGCGATGCGCATGAGCGATTTGACCCCGGCGACTACGGTGGCGCCGAAGAAATGGCCTTTGGCGAGGGAGCCGTCGCTGAGAGCTTTGCCGCCGGTCAGGATCTGCGCGCCTTCTTTTTGCGCGATGGCGCAGTAGTTGGCTGACGTTTCGATTTGGGAACGATTCACCTGCGGGCCCATCTGCACGGACTCATCGAGGCCGTCACCCACCTTCAGGGCCTCAGCGCGAGCGACCAGCTTCGCCGTGAACTCCTTTGCGATATCGCGATGGACGATGATGCGGCTGGTGGCGGTGCAACGCTGGCCGGTGGTGCCAAAGGCTCCCCAAAGTGCGCCGTCGAGCGCGAGGTCGAGGTTCGCGTCCTCCATGACGATCATGGCGTTCTTGCCGCCCATTTCGAGCGAGCAGGGCTTGAAGTGGCTGGCGGCCGAGGCTCCGACTGCGCGACCGACCTCCGATGAGCCTGTAAAGGAGATGGCGCGAACCAGAGGGTGCTCGACCAGCGGCGCGCCGACCTGCGATCCGGAGCCGGTGACGATGTTGATGACTCCCGGCGGCAGCCCGGCTTCCATCAGCGCCTGAACCAGGTTGAAGGTCGAGAGCGGCGTATCCTGGGCCGGCTTGATGACGCAGGTATTGCCGCAGACGATGGCGGGCAGGAGCTTCCAGGAGGGAATGGCCATGGGGAAGTTCCAGGGAGTGATCATGCCGCAGACGCCGACCGGCATGCGGACCGACATGGCGAACTTGTTAGGGAGCTCGGAGGGGGTGGTCTGGCCGAACATCCGGCGGCCTTCCCCGGCCATGTAGAAGGCGGTGTCGATGGCCTCCTGCACGTCGCCGCGGGTTTCGGCGAGCACCTTGCCCATCTCGCGGGTCATGTCGCGGGCGTACTGCTCCTTGTGCTCCATCATGATTTCGCCGGCACGGTACAGAATTTCGGCGCGTTTCGGAGCAGGAACCAGACGCCAGGTCCTGAACGCCTCGGCGGCGGCTTTCACGGAGTCGTCAACGTCCTCCGGACCCGAGGCCGCAAAGGTGCCGACGACATCATCGTGGCGCGCTGGGTTGATGTTCTCGAAAGTCTTGCCCGAGCGGGCCGCCACGGGCTTGCCGCCGATGAGGTTGAGATAGGCGATGGGTGACATGAAAAGACGCTCCTGAGGAGGAAACACTTCAGGATAGCGGAAGACAGGCTACCGGGCACAGAGTACTGAGGGACGCGGTTGCGCGCCGGAAGGCGGGCGCCAGGTACGACGCAGGTTCATGTCCAGGATGGTTACCAGAAGACAGGAATTGGCGTGCCGGAGGAGGCAACAGGCCGTACAATAAAGGACGAGTTCCTCTCGGATTTGTATTTTTCCTCCATGTCACAGAATGGATTTCAGCCGCGTTCTTCGCGCTCGCATAGCCTGCGGTCGCTCTTCAGCGTTTTCTCCAACGATTTGGCGATCGATCTGGGCACCGCCAACACGCTGGTCTTTGCCGCGAATAAGGGCATCGTGGTCAACGAGCCCTCCATTGTCGCCCTGAACAAGAACACCGGCGAGGTGGAAGCGGTAGGCAAAGAGGCCAAGGAGATGCTGGGGCGAACGCCGGGCAACATCGTGGCCATTAAGCCGATGAAGGACGGCGTGATCGCGGACTTCAAAGTCACCGAGAAGATGCTGAATTACTTCATCCAAAAGGCGCACAACCGCAAGATGCTGGTGCATCCGCGGATCGTGATCGGAGTGCCTTCGGAGATCACGCAGGTGGAGAAGCGCGCGGTCGAGGACTCCGCCTACCGGGCCAAGGCCAGCGAGGTGTTTTTGGTGGAGCAGGCGATGGTGGCCGCCATCGGCGCCGACCTGCCGATCACGGAACCGAGCGGCAACATGGTGGTGGATATTGGCGGCGGGACCACGGACATCGCGGTGATCTCGCTCTCGGGCATCGTCTATTCGCGGTCGCTGCGCATGGCCGGGAACCAGATGGACGAAGCCATCATGAATTACCTGAAGCGGAAATATAACCTGCTGATCGGGGAGCGCACGGCGGAGCAGATCAAGATCGAGATTGGGTCCGCCTACCCGCTGGACAAGCCGCTGACGATGGAAATCAAGGGACGCAACCTGATCGAGGGAGTGCCCAAGACGATCACTATCGACGACAGCGAGATTCGCGAGGCGCTGGGCGAGAGCATCGCTACGATCCTGAACGGAATCCGGGTGGCGCTGGAGCGGACCCCGCCTGAACTGAGCGCAGACATCAGCGACCGCGGAATTGTGCTGACCGGCGGCGGCGCGCTGATCAAGAATCTCGACAAGCGAATCCGCGAGGAAACCGGACTGCCGGTCTCGATTGCCGACGATCCACTGGCCAGCGTGGTGCTGGGCACGGGCAAAATGCTGAGCGACTTCCGGCTGCTGAGGAAGATCAAGATCGACTGAGCGGCGCGACGGGGAGCGCGACGGGAAAATCGTTCGAGATGATCCGGCGCGGAAATGCATGCCTTCGACTGGTTGGTTCGCCAATGCGAAGCAACGTCGCTCAGGATGAAAACTTAGTTCATGGAATCGTTTCTCAGTCGCTACCGTAACGTCCTTGTGCTGGTGTTCGTGCTTCTGGCCCAGGTGATTGGGTTGGCGGTGCAGGTGCGCCGGCCCGGGCAGAGTGCCGGCGACAAGGGCGGGGTGCGGCTCATTCGCGCCTGGGTCGTGGGCGTGGTTGGACCGCCTGAGCAGCTGCTGCATGCGACGGGTCACGGCATTCGCGGTGTGTGGACGAATTATGTCGATCTGATTCACGTTCGGCAGCAGAACCGGAATCTGCAGGCGCAAATGGATCAAATGCGCCTGGAAGAGGCCAGCCTGGCGGAGGATGCGCGCCAGGATCTGCGACTGCAGGCTCTGCTCGGATTTCAGCAGAAATACATCTACAAGACGGTCGCGGCGCAGGTGATTGGCACGGCGGGCACGGAGCAGTCGCGCGTGCTGCTGATCGATAAGGGGTCGCGTGACGGGCTGGCTTCCGATTTGCCTGTGATTACCCCGGACGGCATCGTGGGCAAGACACGCGATGTTTTCGACCACACGAGTCAGGTGCTGGAAATATCGGACCCCACCAGTGGAGCCGGAGTGATTTTGCAGCAGACGCGGATTCAGGGCGTGCTGCGCGGCGACAGCTGGGGCCAGCCGGAAATCGTCAACATCTCGCCCGATGACCGTATCAGGGCAGGCGAGCCGGTCATCACGAGTGGCGGCGATTCCATCTACCCGCGGGGCCTGGCGGTGGGGACCGTCGACCGCGTCGTGGCCGATCCTGACGGCACGCTGGTGAACGTACTGGTCAGGCCCTCCGCCAATCTGGCCAGGCTGGAAGAGGTGCTGATCATTACCAGCACCGGCAGCCAGATGCCCGCGGAAATGCAGCAGAATCTGAGCGACGCCCAGCAAAGGGCGTCTGACATTCTGGCTGAGCGGCTGCCATCCCGCGCGGATCCGAACGCGCCTGCGCCGCCGGCAGGCGCTGCCAGCCAGAACAATGCACAGCCCGGAACGACGGCAGCGGCCAGTCCGGATACCGGGCTGCCGACGCCGCCGCCGAAGCCGCCTGCCCCTTTGCACACCGATCATTTCTCGTCGTCGTCGGTGCCATCGGCGGAAGACATGGTTCCGGGACAGAGAAGCGCGAACCTCGAGCCGCAATCCGGCGACGATCAGGCGCCCGAGCCAGGCCGCGGAAATACACAGGCCGAAGGGGCGCGGACCGGTGGGGCGAAACCGGCCGGTGCGGCAACAAGATCGGCGCCCGTGAATCCGTCTCAGGATGGAGCCAGCGGGAAGGCATCGGAGGCAAATCCCGCTTTGGCTGCGCCGAAGAAGCCCTCGACTCATCCTCCCGAGAACCCGCAGCACAAGCCTGAAGGTGGATCGGGGCCGGCCAATGGGCGTTCGAAGCAATCCTCTACCCCCGATGAGCCGGCTTCTTCGCCTGCCACCGCGCCGCAATCCGGGGCACCGACCTCCGCCGCGCCGCAGGGGAGGACCTGAGGGTGGCGCTGCTTGCCTCGTCGCGGCACGAAGTAGGTTCGAAGTCCTACCCGGTGCTGGTTTACCTCCTGACGCCGCTGGTGGCGCTTGGGCTTCAATCGTTCTTGTCGCTGCATTTTGGGTTCTTCGCCCTGATCGATCTGCCGCTTCTGGTGACGATCTATTACGGGATTACGAAGCGGGAACCGATTAGCGCGACCCTGGCCGGGGCCATGATCGGAGTGGCGCAGGATGCCCTGACGCATCATCCGCTTGGCATTTTTGGGATTTCGAAGGCGGTTATCGGGTACCTGGCGGCCTCGCTGGGTGTCCGTGTCGACACGGAGAACAACGGCACCCGCCTGCTGGTGATTTTTGGCTCGATTCTGAGCCAGGGCGCGATCCTCTACCTGCTGGAGCGCCACATGCTGGGGCAGCCGTTTGCGTGGCTCTGGGTGCATGAGCTGATCAAAGCAGTGATCAATGCGCTGGTGGGCATTATTTTGTTTGCACTTCTGGATTTGAGCCGGAAACACGAATAGGGGCCGTTTTTCGGCCGGATGTGCCCGGCCTGGAGCTGCGAGGCTGCATCCCAACACGGGTTACAATCGTCTCAGGATTTGCAGCCTCCCTCGGGCACCCGAGACCAGCTGCAAGGGCCTTCCCCAGTCAGTCGAGCCGGTCTGGCGAGAGGGTCCGGAACAGGATTACCTCACTTCATGACCATCGCGTCGTCGCGCCTCTCGTCGTCTCTGTGTATCTTTGCCACGCTGATGCTAAGTGCTGGTCTCGCGGCCCAGGAACAGGGCCCGCAGCAGGCAACACCGGCCACATCCGCTCCAGCCGCCCAGGCGTCGCAAACTTCAGACGCGAAGCAGGCCCAAAAACCGGAGGCGGATGCGCCCAGTTCGGATGAAGGCAACGCCTATTTCCACTACATGCTGGCGCATGAGTATGAAGAAGAGGCGACCACCTACGGACGCAGCGAGTACTCTTCGCGGGCGATCGAAGAGTACAAGATGGCGCTGAACGACGATCCCACGTCGAAGTACCTCAACAGCCATCTGGCCGAGCTGTACTTCCGGACCGGTCACATCCGTGAAGCCATTGAAGCCGCGCAGGCGCAGGTGAAAAAAGACCCCAACGACCTGGACGCGCACCGTCTTCTGGCTGAAGTGTATTTGCGCTCCCTGGGCGATGGGACGCAGCAGCAGGATGTTTCGGGCCAGATGCTGAAGCTTGCCATCGGGGAATACCAGAAGATCGTGCAACTCTCCCCGAGCGGCGCCGACGATCATCTGATGCTGGCGCGTCTCTATGCCGCGGACCATGAGAACAGCCAGGCCGAAAATGAGTTAGGCGCGGCGCGCAAGCTGGATCCCGGGTCGGAAGAGACAGCGCTGATCGCCAACCGGTTCTACACCGATCAGGGCGACATGGGGAAGGCGGTCAGCGTGCTGAGTTCGCTTCCCGATGACGATCAGACCTCACGCACCGAATACCAGCTGGGTTTGACCTACGACCAGATGAAGAAGCCGAAGGACGCGATCTCGGCCTACAGGAAAGCGCTTGAATTAGAGCCGGACAATCTGGATGTCGAGCGGGCTCTGGCTGCGGACCTCACCGCGAACGGCGATGCCGGATCCGCGCTGTCGGCGTGGAAGGATATCGCGGCAAGCGATCCAACGGATCCGGAAGCGTGGGCGCAGATCGCGGAGATCGATGAGCAGGACGGCAAACTCGACGATGCTGTGAACGCAATCAAGAAGGCGCGAGAGCTGGACGCCGATTCGCTAAAGTATCAGTTCGATGAGGCCAGAATCCAGTACGTCGCCGGACATTTGGACGATGCCGCGAAGATTTTCGAAGAGCTGGCTGCGGCAACCGAGCACCCCAGCGGACAGTACTCCAATGAGGAGAAGCAGAACTATAAGCTCATCCTTGACAACCTGGCTGAGATCTACAAAGAAGAGAGCAAGGCGGACGAGGAAGTTGGCGCGTATCAGAAGATGATCCCGCTGGGCGGCGACTTCGAGGTTTACGCGTACGATCAGGAAGTCGAGGCTTACCGCGAAGCCCACGAGTACGATAAAGCGGTGTCAACGGCCAAGGAAGCCGTGGACAAAATGCCGAAAAATGACGATCTAAAGCTGTCTCTGGCGCGCCAACTGGCAGATACGGGGCAGGTGGATCAGGGCATTGCAATGGCGAAGAGCGTTCTCGACAGCGATTCCAAATCGATGGAGAGTTACTTCCAGCTCGCGCAGATCTATGTGGATCTGCGGAAATGGAAGGAAGCGGCTGACATCCTGACCGAGGCGGAAAAGCAGGCGACGAAGAAAGACGACCAGACCATGGTTGTCTTCGAACGCGCCATGATGCTGGATCGGGCGAAGCGCTACGACGAGGCAGAAGCGGACTTCAAGCAGGTGCTGGCAGCCGATCCCAACAATGCGCTGACGCTGAACAACTACGGATTTATGCTGGCCGATCGCGGGGTGAACCTCGACGAAGCGCTGGCGATGATTCGCAAAGCCGTGCAGCTGGAGCCGACGAACTACGCCTATCTGGACTCCCTGGGCTGGGTTTACTTCCGTATGGGGCAGTACGGACAGGCCGAAGACAACCTGCAGCGGGCGATCTCCCGCGGCGCAAGCGATCCAACGGTGCACGACCACCTGGGCGATGTGTATGAGAAAACGGGACGTCTGAAGCAGGCTGCGGCCCAGTGGGAGCTTTCGCTTAACGAATATGCCCACACGGTACAGGCTGATATGGACGCCGGCGACGTGGGCAAGGTGCAGAAGAAGCTGGACAGCGTTCGGGTGCGTCTCGCGAAGGAATCCGGCGGCCCCCAGCCGAACAAGCCGGAATAAGCGTCTCGGCATTACACTGCGACTCATGCCACGGATCACGGCGTTGCCGGCGGCCTGTGCGGTGCCGCAGAACGGTGAGCTGACGAAGCGCGCCTTTGCCGAGCCGGAGCATCCCTACCGGTCGGCGTTTCAGCGCGACTGCGGCCGCATCATTCATTCACGGGCGTTTCGACGGCTGGCCGGGAAGACGCAGGTTTTTACCTACCGCGGGTCCGATCATTTTCGCAGCCGGCTCACCCACACCATGGAAGTGGCCCAGATTGCCCGGACGGTGGGGCGGGCTCTGGGGCTTAACGAAGACCTCACCGAGGCGCTGGCGCTGGCGCACGACATCGGACATCCGCCGTTTGGCCACGCCGGTGAGCGCGCGCTGGATGATCAGCTCCGGCAGTACGGGCTGCGCTTCGATCACAATCTGCACGCGCTGCGTATCGTGGAGCACTTCGAGAACCGGCATCTGGAGTTCCGTGGCCTGAATCTGACCCAGGGCGTGCGGGAAGGGATCATCAAGCACTCGCGGGATTACCGGGCGGCGGATCATCCGGAACTGCGGGACTACTGTCTCGATCTTCGTCCTCCCCTGGAGGCTCAGCTGATCGATTTGGCCGATGAGATTGCCTATCTGACAGCCGATCTGGACGACGGCGTGGAGGCCGAAATTCTCAACCTGCCGCAGATTCGCTCTGGCGTGACGTTATTCGAGCGCCACTATACGAGGTTGGAGCGGGAGCACCCGGGGGCGCAGGGGAAGATGTTGTTCCAGGAAGCTCTCAAGCTGGTGCTGAATGCCCTCGCCGATGATTTAGTGGCCGAAACGGGACGCCGGGTCCGGGAGCTTGGCATCGAAGACCTGGCGGGTATTCGGCGCGCCCCAGAGCGCCTGGCGGGGTTTTCCCCCGCAATGGAGCAGTTGCGCCGGGAGGCGAAGGAGTTCCTCTACGAGAATCTGTACCTTTGTGAGGACCTGAAATCCGGGCACGTGCAGGCCGCCCAGGTGATCGGGGATTTGTTCCGCGCCTGGATGAACCAGCCGGACCTGCTTCCGTCAAGTTATGCCACCGAGGCTGCCGTAGAGGGTACCCCCCGGGTTATTGCCGATTATCTTGCCGGAATGACGGATCACTTTATCCTCGAGACGCATCGTAACCTCGGGATCCTTGCTCCCGGTGAAGGCTGAGAATCGATTCTGGGTGATTCGGTGGACGATCAGTCTCCTGCCGGGCTTCTGATTCCAGCGAGGATTCCCGATGAGTCCAACCGGAATGGGGAATAGCCGGTCCAACGGGATGGGGGTACGGGTATGGCGCTGCTCATATTGCATTCCTGGATTCGCTTTGGTGTGGGTTTGCTGGCGGGATGCTGGATTGGCGTCGTTATCGGCATGGCGGTTGCAATTTTGCTGGCCGGGCGACGGATACGGAGTCTCGAGTCGGCCAACCTGTTGCTGCAGATGAAATTGCAGGTTCGCGAGAAGGCATGGCGCAACGGAACAGAAGGAGCGGGGCCGAGCCTGGTTCGACCAGCGAATGTCAACCGGCCGGCCAGCGCGCCGAGACGAGCGGCCGGCTGAGGCCGCACCCCTGACGCGCCCATCGGTTACGCTACTGGGGTGAAGCGAAAACTTCTTCTCTCCTGGAGCAGCGGCAAAGACAGTGCCTGGGCGTTGCAATGCCTGCGGCGGCGCGGCGAGTACGAGGTCGCCGGGCTGCTGACCACCTTCAACGAAGCCTTCGACCGCGTGGCGATGCACAGCACGCGCCGCGGGCTGGTGGACGCACAGGCGCGGGCAGCGGGACTGCCTCTTCATGCCGTGCCGCTCCCGTGGCCCTGTTCCAATGAACAATATGAGTTTGCGATGCAGTCAGCCTGCGACGCGGCAGTGAAAAGCGGGATTGAGGCGATTGCATTTGGCGACCTGTTCCTCGAAGAAGTTCGGCGCTACCGCGAGGAACGACTGCGCGGCACAGGCCTGAAGCCGGTCTTTCCGTTGTGGGCGATGGAGACGCGGCGGCTCGCAGCGGAAATGGTGGCGAGCGGCATGCGGGCTCGAATCGTCTGCATCGATCCGAAGAAACTAGCTGCGGGGTTTGCCGGGCGCGAATTTGACGCTGAGTTTCTCAGGGACTTGCCCGAGAGCATCGATCCGTGCGGCGAGAACGGCGAGTTTCACACGTTTGTCTACGCGGGGCCGATGTTTCGCGAGTCGATTCCGGTGGTGAGCGGGGAAGTCGTGGAACGGGACGGATTCGTGTTTGCGGATGTACAGCCGGGAGAGCCCGCCCCGATGCGAGCTCCTCGGTATACCCATCGTCGCAGTGACGCTCCATTCCTCCCTCAGTGAATGCGGACGTCGCCGGACCCCGTCGAAACACGAACCGTCGGGCCGCCGCCGTTGATGTCGCCCTGCACGTGATGGCGATCGAGACTGCCATGCATCGTCAGCGGCGGATCACTATGGACGGAACCGGAGCCGGTGCTGGCGTCCAGCGCGAAATGCGCTCCGCCGGTATTGAGGGTCACCGAGCCGGAGCCGGTCTCGACCTTCCAGCCCGAGGTGGGCTGACCGCCAATCTCAATGTCTCCGGAGCCGGTATGCGCGTAGAGCGAACCGTCAACGCCCTGCAGATGGATGCCGCCGCTCCCGGTGTGCGCCTTCACATCATCGGCGGCGTGCAGGTCGGCGCGGATGTCCCCTGAACCCGTGCCGAGTTCCACAATACCCGTGGCGCCGCTGGCCTGAATCGATCCCGAGCCGGTGCTGGCCTTGAGCGGACCGCCGATGTCGGTCAGGCGCAGGTCACCGGAGCCGGAGCTGACTTCAAGCTGGGTGCCCTTGGGGGTTGTGATGTCGTAGTCGATTGCGACGTTGTGGATCCAGTCGGCATGTTTGCCGATCGAAATGATATTGCCCGTTTGCTCGATGGGTGGGCGATTGACCACGGCATGGACGCGGTCTTCTGCCGAGTCTCCGAATCCCCAGTCGCTGGCATGGACGTGGCCGACGATATGCACCTCGCTGCCCGAGCCAGGCGAAACGTGAATGTAGCCGGAACCAGTGCCGACGTTGAGCATCACCTGCCCGTCAACATGAAGTGTCTTGTCGAAGGTGCCATCGGCGGCCAGGGCGGCGGGTACCAGAGCCGTCAACGCGACGGCAAGCAGTGCGGATTGGCGAAGCATCGTGGATCCTCCCTCGGAATCGAAAATATCTTACGCGTATCGCTTACTGCTGGAGCACGACGGTGTTTCCCTCATTGAGGCCGGAAAGAATCTCGGTCCGGTTGCCGTTCGAGATGCCGGCGATGACGGGAACCTTCTTCTGTCCATCTTTCGCTTTGGGGTCCGGGACATAGACGAACGCGTTCTTTTCGTTGTCCCAGGTCATGGCCTGTTCCGGCACGCTCAGCGCATTGTGGTGCTCGGTGACGATGACTTCTGCGTTGGCCGTCATATTGGCCTTGAGCTCGCCGCCGGGATTGTCGATGGAGACGCGGACTTCAAACGTGGTCACATTGTCTTTCTCCACGCCGAGCGGGGCGATCTTGGTGACTTTCCCGTAGAAGACCTTGTTCGGGAACGACTCGACGTGGATCCGCGCCGGCTGGCCAAGATACACGTTGCCGATATCCGCCTCGTCGACCTTTCCGTCGACGTAGACCTGATGGATGTCGCCGATGGTCATGACCAGCGTAGCGGTTGAGCCGAGCACGAGAATTGAGCTGACGGCGTCGCCGACTTCGACGTCGCGCGAGAGCACCATACCGTCAATGGGGGCGACGAGGGTCGTGTAGCTGAGCTGCTCGTCGAGCTGGTCCAGGCTGGCCTGCGCCTGCTGCACCTGCGCCTCGGCCTGCTTCAGCTTCGCATCATCGACGCCGATCTGGGCAATGGCGCCGTCACGCTTGTTCTTCGCGGCGAGATAGTCTCGCTCGGCATTGTCGAGCGTCTGCTGGGAGACGATGCCCGCTTTCAGCATCTCCAGGTTGCGCTCGTAGGTTTCCTTGTACATGGGCAGATCGGGCGCGGCCGCGTTCACTTTGTCTTCGGCAATATTGGCGCTGGAAGTGGTGACGTTCGCCTGGGCGGCGGCCAGTTGCGCGCGTTGCGCAGCCACCTGGGCCAGAATCTCCTGCTGGTCGAGCTGCGCGAGCACCTGCCCTTTGCGCACCATCTGGTTGATGTCCACATAGAGCTTTTCGACCAGGCCGCTGGCTTTCGATTTCAGCTCAACCTTGGTGATGGGCTGGATCGGTCCGGTAGCGACGACCGATTTGGCGATATCGCCGCGCGCGACTTTGGCCAGGCGGGCGGAAGGGATTTTGGGATCACTGCCGTGAACCACGGCAACGCCAACGCCGGCGAGCATGAGGATGACGACGACGATGCCCGCCCAGAGCAGCCAGCGCCGCTTGCGTCTGGTGCGCGTCTGATTCACTGCACGACTCCTTCAACGGTTACGATCTGCAATACGCAGGAGAAGTGGGATCGGTTCCACGGAAAGTGAGACTGGCGTTCAGCGCGGGACGTCATCGTGCGCGGCTGGGAGCTGGATCCTCGATGCCCAGGCGAGCTTTCATTTCTGCATAACGAAAGCCGCGGCCTGGGAGGTAGGGCTGGACCCATTCGCCGTCAATGACGAACTGCGGAATGGCGTACTTGCCGGTGTGGGAGAAGACCTCTTCCGCCGCGTCAGGATTCTCGTCGATGTCGATGAGGGTGTAGGGGATATGGTGCGAGTCGAGAAAGCGTCTGGCTTCACGACAGTCACGACACCAGGGGGCCGAGTAGACGACGAGATTCACAGTTCTCATCGTATTGTAACGATGAAGGTTCCAGGGGTGATGGTTGTCACGAGACCCGATGACGATCGCTCACCGGGCCCCTCGGGGTGTATCGGCATATAGGGATGGCCGGGGTTGCGCAGGAAAAATTCGGCCAGACGAGGCGGAGTCCGATGGCTGTGACGGCCCCGATGTCGAGGACGACAACGACGTATGGCCGGATTTTTCCCGCAACCCGCAGGGACGGGGCCATTTTTGCCCAGTTCTTCGTCGTTCGTCGCTAAGATACACCCGGTAACTCCACCCCAGCGAGCAAGCTCGCCGGGGGCCCCGGTATCTGTCGCTCCTCGCTTCTCGATCTGAGCAAAAATGGCTCCGGTTGCCGGCCGTTCCTATATGTCGATGCACCCCCGGGGAAGGAAGCCGGGTACGAGGCGCGTACCGGCGATTCAATTCCCATCGAGGCGGAATACCACGCTGATCGTAGTTTCCACTTCGACGGGCTGTCCGTCGAGAATCCACGGGCGATAGCGTGCTGCACGGACGGCTGCGACCGATGCGTTCACCAGCAGGGGTGGCCCACTAAGAACGCGCAGGTTCTCGACGTTTCCCTCGGGGGCAATCGTCGCTTCAATGACCACCGTGCCCTGTATCCGGGCTGCCAGTGCAATAGGTGGATAAACGGGCCGAATGGGCACGACGAGCTGGCCAGCGGCGACCCTGGAGGTGACCCGGATTGGGCCAGCGGGCTTCGCCAAATGGACCTGTGGCTGAGAGGGTGGGTTGGCGGCGCTGAAGAGCGCGCCGGGAGGGCCGCTGCCATTGCCTTCTTCCATTTCGCTTCCGGCGACGAGATTGGGAGGACCGCTGTCGACCACATGCGAGATAGCAGTGGGGATGCGCCGCGGCATCGCGAGCACAGAATCCAGCATCTCGGGGTGCGCAACCGGAGCGGCGGCGTGCGATTGCAGGACCTGCTGGAGCGGTGTTGTGGGCGGCTCGACCAGCGGCACGGCGACCAGTTTGCGCGGCAGTGCGGACGGATAGATGCAGGGGAGAATCACGACAACGCTTAGCAGCGCCGCCTGAAGCGCGAATGACCCTGCCGCATATCGGCGGCTGCGCGTGCGAATGCGTCCTGCGGATTCGACAAGACTGTCTTCGAACATAGAGCTCTCTCCTCAAGCGGGATTTGAAACTGCGGCGAGAGAGCGAGGACGCGAGACCAATCGAGGCGAAGAGTGCATCGGCGAGGGGTTTGTCTCGCAGGTGCTTGTCCGGATAGACAGCGGTCTGCGACGGAAAGTTCCAGGATGGCCAGTAAGGACGCGGTAGCATGCCCTCATGGCCGAAGCGATTTCCGCTGCCGAACTCAGGAAGCTGTTGCGTCTTGAACCGCATCCACGCGAGGGAGGTTGGTTTCGACAGACGTGGCGTTCCGAGGGAGCCATACCGCACGACGCACTGCCGGCTCGGTACATGCCGGCGAGTATGGGCCGAGCCGCCGGAACCGCGATTTACTATCTGCTCGAGCCGGATAGCTTCTCTGAGATGCATCGGCTCGCGTCGGACGAGGTCTTTCATTTCTACCTCGGCGATCCGGTGGAGATGCTGCAACTCTATGCGGACGGGACCGGCCGGCGCATTTTGCTTGGCAGCGACCTCCGGGCCGGACAGCTTGTGCAAACGGTCGTGCCGCAGGGAGTCTGGCAGGGTTCGCGGCTCGTTCCGGGCGGCGAGGTTGCGTTGCTGGGGTGCACGGTCAGTCCGGGATTTGACTATGTGGATTATGCGTCGGCTGAGCGGATTGCGCTGGCCCGGCAGTGGCCGGATTGGTCGGAAATGATTGCCGTCCTGACGCGGCGATGAAGGTTAGTGCACGCCACCCTCGAACCACTTGACCAGTAAGTCGTGAACCTGGCCGTTTGTCATGCCGTCGATCTCGAACCGCCATTTCTTGCCGCCGCTGATGACGACAGTAGTTCCATCGATCGCCGTCACCGCCCGACGGGTGAGGGTCACGGGATGAACATCGGACGAGAAGATGAGCTGCGTCGGCGTCACCTGAAGATCACCATCGCAGGAGCGCCCGGTGAGAAACGGGAAAGAGTGCATGTGGCGCGCAGAATAGACAACGCCTGTGGGAGCCGGGGGACCGGCTGCCGGACGGGCTGGCGCGGACGAAGTGGCCGCGTGGGACGAGGGCAAGGGCGTTGCGGTGGCCGCCGCCCCTGGTGCGGCTGCTGTTGAAGATGGCGACGAGGGATTCGCGGGACTGGCAACCCCCGGCGCCGGCTGCACGAACTGGATCGTAGCGGCGGGTTTCCGGGCGGGGAGGGCTGCTTCGGGTGGCCTGGTCGCCGGTCGCCTGGTCGTCGCAGGTGCGATCGGGGGGTGAGATTCTGCGGCATTCCTGGAGGGGGTGGCAGACGGCGCGGCGGCGGAGAGGTTGGGAGTGCCGGTGGGCTGGACGGCGGGAGATGCAGTGGGCTGCGCGGTGTTGGCCGCACCGGCAGGCGACGCGGCTGCGGCGACGGCTTTGGGTTGTGCTGCCCTGTGTATGTGGGCAAACGTTATCCAGAAAATGAAGACGACCGCGACCGCCGTCACGGTCAGCAGCGCGCGGCGGACCCACACCTGCTTCAGGAGGTCTCGCGGCGTGGTGGGCGCGGCCGTGGTTGAAGCTGATTCCCGCAGCGCTCCCAGCGGCGTGCCTGCTCCGGTAGCAGGATTGATCAATGGCACCGGATCGGCGGATTCATCTGCCGCGCTGCCGCTCTGGAAGTCGCGGGCTGGCGGCAAGGACTCGACGCCTGCGGAATCGGAGGGGGCCGACTGCAGCGCTGTTGCAGTCCCGGCACGCGTCATCCCGGCATAGGATCCCGCCGCAGAAAGACCGGAAGAGCTGGCGATTATGCTGGGTCCGGAGAACTTGCGCTGTAGCCTGAGCAGGTCGGCGCGCAAATCGGCGGCCGACTGGTAGCGGAGCTCGCGGTCCTTTTCCAGCGCCCTGCTGAGAATGTTTTCGAATTCAGGCGGCAGATCGTGATTGATGAGGTTCGGCGCCGGCGGCATGTAGTTCAGCAGCTTGTCAAAGACGATGGCCGTCGTCGTTCCTTCAAACGGGTGCCTGCCTGTAGCCATCTCATACAGAACGACTCCCAGGGAGAACACGTCGGCCCGCGCGTCAACTGCCTCGCCGCGGGCCTGTTCCGGCGACATGTACGCGATGGTGCCCAGCGTCGAGCCTGGGGTGGTGAGGAGCTGCTTATCGGTCAAACTTCTGGAACCGGTATCGGCTGAGGTGTGCTCGAAGCGCGCCAATCCGAAATCGAGAATCTTGATTTGCCCGGATTCGGTGACAAAAATATTCGCCGGCTTCACATCGCGATGCAGGATGCCTTTGCGGTGAGCGGCATCCAGCGCATCAGCGATCTGCACCCCCAGGTCCATGAGTTGCACGGGTGGAACCGGATGCCCATCGTTCAGGCGATCGAGACTGTGGCCGTTCAGCAGCTCCATCACGAGGAACGGCTGAGCCTCGGCCTCGTTGATTTCGTACACAGTGCAGATTCCCGGGTGGTTCAGGGCTGATGCTGCCCGGGCCTCGCGCCAGAAGCGGTCCAGCGTATCGGCGTCCGCCGCACCGGAAAGGACCTTGACTGCGACATGGCGGCCGAGCTTCAAATCCTCGGCCTCGTACACCACCCCCATGCCTCCGGCGCCAAGGCGGCTGACGATCTTATAGTGCCCGAGAATCGAGCCCGGCTGTGGCTGGTCCACGTCCAACACTATGAAGCGTGGAAATGCCATGTGCAAGGGAATTTCAGGCTCCGCATCCAAAAGCGAAGCGTGTGAATAACGGGGGAACAGGGGTATTCTGCTCTCCGGAGAGATTCGGCGATGGCGGATTTAATTCTGCAGGTCAACGGCTCAGTGATGCGGGTGCGGGCAGCGGGCGATGAGCCGTTGTTGTGGGTGCTGCGGAACCGACTGCATCTAACGGGCACAAAATACGGTTGCGGAGAAGGGCAGTGCGGCGCCTGCACGGTACTGCTCGATGGGAGCGCGACGCGTTCGTGCCTTACGCCTGTCTCGGCGGCGGCCGGCGTGCCGATCACGACTGTCGAGGGGCTGGAGAAGCACGGCGCGCTCAGCCCTGTCCAGCGGGCTTTTCTGGATGAGGGCGCGATGCAGTGTGGGTACTGCACTTCAGGAATGGTGATGGCCGCAACGGCGCTGCTCGATCAGCATGTCAACCCGACGGATGAGCAAATTCTCGATGCGATGAACGGAAACATCTGCCGCTGTGGAACTTACCAGAGGATTGTGGCTGCCATCCGCCGCGCCTCCGCCGTGCTGGTCAGGAAAGGCCCGGATTATGTCTGAGATCGCGTCTGATCATGGTTTGCTGAACGAAGCCGCGCTGCACGAGGTACGGGATCGCATTCGCATGTTTGAGCTGGACCGCAGAGATTTTCTGCGGCTGTGCGGAGGCGGTTTGCTGGTTTGTCTCAGCGGATCCGCACAGGAGTCCGGGCGGGGATGGGGCGGCCATGCGCTGCCGCAGGAGGTGAGCGCCTGGATTCATATCGATGTTGACGGGAAGGTCACGGTGTTCACGGGGAAGGTCGAGGTGGGACAGAACATTCGGACCTCGCTGGCACAGTCGGTGGCGGAGGAACTGCGGGTTGATTTCGACGCGATTGCAATGACCATGGGCGATACCGAACTGACGCCCTGGGATATGGGGACATTCGGGAGCCGATCAACGCCGACGATGGGGCCGCAACTTCGCACCATGGCGGCTGCGGCACGCGACCTGCTGGTGCAGGCTGCAGCGCAGCGATGGAACGCCGATCCGGCGACTCTGACAGCAAACGCCGGGAAGGTGGCGAATCCGAAGACCGGGGAGTCGCTGGATTACGGCGCGATCACGAAGGGCGAGAAGCTGACGCAGACGGTCAGCGGCGATCCACCGCTCACGCCCGCCACCGCCTGGAAGATCGCCGGAACGGCAGTGCCCAAGGTGAATGGGCGCGCGTTTGTCACCGGAAAGCATGAATACCCATCGGACATCACACGCCCGGGCGTGGTGTTTGGCAAAGTGCTGCGACCTGCAGGGTTCAATGCGACACTGGTTTCCGCAGATACGTCGGCCGCCGAGAAGATTCCAGGAGTGCAGGTGGTCCGGGATGGAGATTTCATCGGCGTGGTCGCGGACGATCTGTGGACGGCAGAGCAGGGGCTCGCGAAGATAAAGGCGAAGTGGGACGTGCCGCAACAGATCGGGAACGCTCAGCTCTTCGATTCGCTTCGCAAGCGCGGCAAGCCGGCAGTGCCAGCTGATGTGGAACAGGCGCTGGCCAGCGCCGTGGTGAAACTCGACCAGGAGTACACGGTCGCTTACATCGCGCATGCGCCGCTGGAGCCTCGAGCCGCCGTGGCAGAGTGGGCGCAGGCGGGCGGGGCTGCGCAGACGACTGCCGGTCCCATTAAGCTGGCGGTGTGGACCGGCACGCAAAGGCCTTTCGGCGTGCGCAGCGACCTGGCAAAAGCTTTTCATCTCAGCGAAGATCAGGTGCGGGTCATTATGCCCGATATGGGCAGCGGCTATGGCGGCAAGCACACGGGCGAATGCGCCGTCGAGGCTGCCCGGCTTGCGAAGGCTGCCGGACGGCCGGTCAAGTTGATCTGGACACGCGAAGAGGAGTTCACGTGGGCCTATTTCCGGCCGGCGGGAGTCATCACAATCCGCGGTGGGGCGCAGCGCGATGGTACGCTCGTCGCCTGGGAGCACCACAACTACAACTCCGGGCCTTCCGCCGTGGAGACGCCGTACCGCGTCGCGAGCAAGTCAGTTCAGTTCATCGAGGTGGCATCACCACCTCTGGTACAGGGTTCGTATCGCGGGCTGGCAGCAACGGCGAATCACTTTGCGCGCGAGAGCGCGATGGACGAGCTGGCCCACGCCGCCGGAGTGGACCCGCTGGAATTTCGGATGAAGAACCTCGCCAATGAGCGCCTGCGCGCCGTCTTCACGGCTGCGGCCGACAAATTCGGATGGGGCAAAACTCCTTCGACAGCGGGGCGTGGATTCGGCATCGCCGGCGGCACGGAAAAGGGCGGTTACACGGCGGCCTGTGCGGAAGTAGAGATTGACCCATCGAAGAAGATCCGCATTCGGCGTCTGGTGCAGGCGTGGGAATCGGGCGCAATTGTGAATCCTGACGGATTGCGCAATCAGATTATGGGCGCGATGGTGCAGGCCATTGGCGGTGCGCTGTTCGAGCAGATCGAATTCGCCAACGGGAGGATCCTGAACGCCCATTTCACCGACTACCGCGTGCCGCGGTTCCGCGATGTTCCGGAAATCGAAGTGGTTCTGATCGACCGCAAAGACCTGCCCTCGGCCGGAGCGGGAGAAATCGGAATCGTTGCCGTGGCGCCTGCGGTGGGCAATGCGATCTTCGCGGCGACGGGAGTGCGCCTGCGCTCGATGCCGATGGCTCTGGGCGGGAATTTCACAGCCTGAGGCATCCCTTCCGCCGGGCAAAAAATTCCCTCGTATTCCCCGGAATGCGACCATCTCACAGGCGAGGAGTTGCGCATCCTCGATTCTGGAGAAGCAGAGACCCAT
Organism: Acidobacteriaceae bacterium; assembly: GCA_036521315.1. Classification (GTDB taxonomy): domain Bacteria; phylum Acidobacteriota; class Terriglobia; order Terriglobales; family Acidobacteriaceae; genus Palsa-343. Next base: position 14,134 of record DATDHZ010000104.1, on the reverse strand, counting down.
TACGGAGTGATCATGAAGATTGGTTGGGGCCAGTTGTTTCGGACGGGCTTTTGGTCTTTGATTTTGGGCGGCACGATGGGCCTGGCGATTCCGGTGACAGCGCAGCAGATTGCCATCACGTTTGACGATCTGCCCGCGCATGGCCCGCTGCCGAAGGGCGAGACCCGTATGGATGTCGCGAAGCGGGTCATTCGTGCTCTGCACAACGCACAGGTTCCTCCTACCTATGGCTTCGTGAACGGCATTCGCGTGCAGGAGCAGGCCGACACCATTGGGGTGCTGGGCGCGTGGGTCGCCGCGGGCAATCCGCTGGGCAATCACACCTGGTCGCACATGAACCTGAACCAGAATTCCCTCGGAGCGTTTGAGCAGGACATCGCCCACAACGAGCAGCTGATCCAGCTGCAGATGAAGGACGGCGACTGGCATTGGTTCCGTTTCCCGTTTCTCGCAGAAGGCGATACGCCGGAGAAGCAGATGGGCGTGCGCGCGTGGCTGGCGCAGCATGGGTACAAGATCGCCGGAGTCACGATGAGCTTTGCCGATTACGAATGGAACGAACCCTACGCGCGGTGCAGCGAGAAAAAGGACGTGAAGGAGATCGCGTGGCTGGAGACGAGCTATCTGCGCGCCGCCGATGAGAGCATCCGGTTCGATCGCGGGCTGTCAAAGCAGCTCTACGGCCACGACATTCCCTACGTGCTGCTGATGCACATCGGGGCGTTCGACGCGCGCATGCTGCCCCGGCTGCTCGATCTCTACAAGAGGCGGGGATTCTCCTTCGTGACGCTGGAGCAGGCGGAACTGGATCCGTTTTACAAATACGACGCGGATCCCAAACTGCTCCTGGGGCCGGATTCTCTGGAAGGTGCTGCGGCGGCGAAGCACATGTCTCTGCCCGGGGAGCAGGACTTCTCGAAGCGCCTCGATGCTGTGTGCCGGTGAGAGGCTGGCGGGGCCCGGATGGCAAGCCCTGGATTGAGGTGGTAGCCCATCCTCGATGCCGAACCGGCGAGACTTTCTGAAGGGGCCGAACGGCTCCCACGTGGCCTATCCTGCGCTGTACAATACGTTCAGCGCCAGCACACGAGACAATGCGACGAGAGAGCCGGAATTTTCGGCTGCTTGTTCACTATCGTGGCCGCTCCAGAGACGTCTGACCCTTATGATGCTTCGCGTTCCGCCGATCCCTGCCATGCTGATTGCCGGTGTGGCCCTGTCCGTAGTTCCCGCTGTTGCGCAGACCCAGGGTACGTTTTCCACCGCACCGCAGACATCCGCTTACTCGGGGAGCGTGGTGGAGGAGCGGATCGCGCAGGTCAACGATCAGGTCATCAGCAAATCCGACTACGAGCGCGCCGAGCAGGAGATGGAACAAGAGGCGCGGCAGCAGAACTGGACGCAGCAGGAAATTTTCGAGCAGCGGAAGGACTTGCTGCGCTCCCTCATCGACCGCCAGCTTCTGCTCTCCAAGGGCAAGGAACTGGGCATCACCGGGGAAACCGAGCTGGTGAAGCGCGAGGACGAAATCCGCAAGCAGAATCACCTGGATTCGATGGAGGACCTGCAAAAGGCGGTCGAGGCCCAGGGGATCTCCTACGAGGATTTCAAGGAGCAGATTCGCGAAAACATCATTACGCAGCAGGTGATCAGCCAGGAAGTCGGTCCGCACATCTCGATTTCCCAGTCCGAGATTCAGATCTACTACAACACCCATCACCAGGAGTTCGAGCAGCCGGAAGAAGTGAAACTGAACGAGATTCTGGTGGCGACGCCCGATCCGGATAACGCTGCGCAGGTGGCTGACGCGGAGAAGAAGGCGGACGGTGTCGAGGCGAAGCTGAAGGGCGGCGCCGATTTCGCCGCGCTGGCGAAGACCGACTCCGGCGGTCCGACGGCACAGGACGGTGGGCGCCTCGGCTCCTACAAGCGCGGCGATCTGCCTAAAGTGATGGAGGATGCGACCTTCAATCTGCAGTCCGGACAGTACACCGAGCCGATTCGCACCCGGCAGGGATGGCTGATTCTCCAGGTCACGGATCACGTGAAGGCCGGTCTTGAGCCACTGAACTCCGCGCAGAGCCAGATTCAGGAAGAGATCGGGATGTCAAAGATGGAGCCGGCCATGCGCACCTATCTGACGACGCTGCGCGATCAGGCCTATATCGATATCCGGCCCGGCTATGTTGATTCGGGAGCGAGCCCGAACGAGCTGAGATTCATTCAGGGCGCTTATGTTCCGCCCTCGCCGAAGAAAAAGAAGCACATCCAGCGAGCTCGCTACAGCGGGCGCCCCGCGCGTGGCCATAGAGCTGCTCAGGTTCAGGCCACCGCCTCGGCACCCCCCGCGGGCGTACCCACGCTCGATCAGGTAAACAAGCAGAGCGGCACTCCGAGCAGCGCGAAAGCGCCGATCCAGGTTGCGAGCAACACCGGCACGCAGAAGCCCGGCAAGAAGGAAAAGATCCGGTTTGGCCAGGCGCCACGTGAGACGCTGCCAACCGGCGATACGCGCCAGGTGGATGCAGGCGCCGGCAACACGGCAGCCGGACAGGACCAGGTGGCCATCAACCAGCCCGGCATTTCTCCAGAAGCGGCCAATGAGGCCGAGAATGCCCGCCCGGGAGCCGAGGCAAAATCCGCGAAGACGCGTTTCACAGACCGCCTGAAACAAACGAAGCAGAAGCAGGCAGAGTTGAAGGCTGAAGGGAAGCGCGAGAAGTTTGTGCCACCACCGCAAACGCAGACCCCGGAGGCCAAGGCCGCGGAGAGCCGTCAGGACGCAGCCCTTGGGCTGAAGGGTGACACAACCAAGCCGGCGAAGAAGGCGAAACCCGGGAAGGCCGGCCCCAAACGGCGTCTTTCCGACGAGGAAAAAAAGCAGCAGCAGCAAAACGGCGCTCCTGCTTCCAGCACAAGCCCGAGTGGGGCTCCAGCGCCGGCTACAACACCCACCACACAGCCCTCAGCGCCTGGGACAACGGCTCCCACTCAACCGTAGGCCTGCCGGCACGCGCATGAAAGAGTTAATGGTCGCCGATCTCGCCGGCCGGGAGAACCAGAACATTACCGGTTTCTTCGCTGCGGGATCGAAACAGGTGCGCAGCACGAAGGACGGCGCGCGCTACTTCGCGCTGACGCTCTCTGATCGCACTGGTCAAACGGAAGCGCGGATGTGGGAAATCGATGGCGCGGGCGACTTCGAAACCGGCGACGTGGTTGCGGTGAAGGGCCAGGTCTGCCGCTATAACGAAAAGCTGCAGATCAAAGTGGACAAGATTCGCCGGGCCGACGACCGGGATACCGGCCGCTATGCGCTGAGCGACTTTGCCCCGCAGAGCGAGCGTGACATCGGAGACATGTGGGCGGAACTGGAGGGATGGGTCGCCGGGTTCAGCGATCCACACCTCAAGTCGCTGCTGGAGGCATTTCTCGGCGACCAGGACGTTGCCGCCAGGCTTCGCGAAGCTCCCGCCGCCAAGGGGCTGCACCACGCCTGGATCGGCGGCCTGCTCGAGCACATCCTTTCGCTGATGGGCATTTGCGATCTGGCCGCCAGGCATTATCCCGGCGTGAATCGCGACTTGCTGCTGACCGGAGTGGCCCTGCACGACATTGGCAAGCTGCGCGAACTGCGATGGGGAACGAGCTTCGACTACACGATGGAAGGGCAGTTGCTGGGGCACATCACGATCGGGCTTGGCATGATCGAAGAGAAGATTGCCGGCATTCCCGGTTTTCCGCCTGCCAAGCGCCTTCTCATCGAGCACCTGGTGCTGAGCCACCACGGCAAATATGAATTTGGCTCGCCCAAGCTGCCCATGACGCCGGAGGCGATCCTGCTGCACTACCTGGACGATCTGGACGCGAAGATGCAGACGGTTCGTGCCGAGTTCGCCCGCAGCCAGGCTGCCGGCCGCTCGGGCGCTGAGATGACGGACTGGGTGCGATCGCTGGAACGCCCCCTGCTCAATACCCAGGCCTACCTGGGGCAGGAGGCGGCGCGCGCTGCAGGTGGCGAGGAAACGTCTGGCGCCGAATTCGAGGAAGAGAGGGACCATGCCCTACCTTTTGAAGACTGAACCGGGCTCCTATTCCGTCGACGATCTGGAGCGTGACGGCGAGACGGTCTGGGACGGGGTGACGGCTCCCGCGGCCGTTAAGTATTTGGCGGGCATGAAACGCGGAGAGATGATCGTCATCTACCATACCGGCACGGAGCGGCGTTCGGTGGGGCTGGCCAAGCTGACCAGCGTGGATGCGAGGGATCCCAAATCCCCGGTGGTCCGGCTGCGATTCGTCAAAAAGACCGGGACTCCGCGAACGCTCACCGAGATCAAGGCGCAAAAAATCTTTGCGTCTTCGCCGCTGGTGAAGCAGGGCCGGCTCTCCGTCGTCCCGCTGAGCGAGGCGCAATATGCCTGGCTGGCCGCCAAATGAGGGGTGGGCGGCGCGACTGATTTCTGCCGAATTCATCTAAAATCGTAACGGTAAGTGAGGGATATGCTGCGTTTTTTCACCGCCGGCGAATCGCATGGGGAGAGCCTTGTGGCTCTGCTTTCGGGCATGCCTGCGGGCGTGCCGATCGACGAAGCCCTCGTGAATCGCGAGTTGTGGCGGCGTCAGCAGGGCTACGGCCGCGGCGGCCGTATGCGCATTGAGACGGACACGGCGCATTTCCTGAGCGGCGTGCGCCACGGGAAGACGATAGGATCACCCATTGCGATCGAAATCGAAAATCGCGACTGGAAGAACTGGACCGAGGTGTTGCCAGTCGGCGCCGGCGATCCCGCCAGGCATAAGGCTGTGGCGTCGCCAAGGCCCGGCCATGCGGATCTCGCCGGAGCGCTGAAATTCGATTTTCCCGATGCGCGGTATGTGCTGGAACGGGCGTCGGCGCGCGAATCGACAGCGCGAGTGGCGGCGGGCGCGGTGGCGAAGCAGTTGCTGGAGGAACTCGGAATCGATGTGGCCAGTCACGTGATCCGGGTTGGCGGCGCCGAACTGGAGCGCGCCGCGAGCTGGCACGAAATTGCTGCGCTACAGGACAAGGACGAGATTCTGCTGAATTGCGTGGATGGCGATATCGAGCTGCGCATGAAGGGCGAAGTCGATGGGGTGCTGCGCACCGGCGACACCGTCGGCGGTGTTTTTGAGGTGGTTGTGCACGGGGCGCCGCCGGGACTGGGCACCTGCGCGAACTGGGATGAGCGGCTCGATGGACTGTTGGCGCAAGCCGTGATGTCGCTCCAGGCCGTCAAAGCCGTCGAGATTGGGCGCGGGGTCACGGCAGCGGAATCGCTGGGTTCGGCGGTGCACGACGCGATCGGCTACGCACCGGAAGCAGAGGACGGGAAGCCGACGCGGTTCACCCGCGAGCACAACAACGCCGGCGGGATTGAAGGCGGCATCAGCAACGGCGAGGATATCGTGGTACGTGGATACTTGAAGCCGATATCCACACTGCGCAGGCCCCTCCAGTCCGTGCGCTTCGATACGCGCGAGGAAACAAAGGCCGCCTACGAACGCAGCGACGTCTGTGTGGTGCCTGCGGCGGGAGTGGCGGCCGAGGCGATGGTCGCCCTGGCAGTGGCGCGCCTGGCGCTGGAGAAATTCGGCGGCGATTCGCTGCGAGAATTGAAACGTAACTACGATGGTTACCTGGAGCAGTTGAGGAATTACTAGAAAATAAGAGATAAGAGATTCAGGGATTAGGATCCACCCGCCTGGGTGCGGGTTTGGCTTTTTAAACCCTTTCCCTTAATCCTTCCACCCTGACTTGTACATGATTCGCGAAATCGTCACATATCCGGACCCCATCCTGCAGCGGCCAACCGAGAAGGTCGTCGAGTTCGATGACAAGCTGCGCACGCTGGTGGAAGACATGTTCGAGTCGATGTACAAGGCGGTCGGCATCGGGCTGGCTGCGCCGCAGATCGGAGTCGGCAAGCGCCTTATGGTCATCGACCTCAGTAATAAGGAAACCCCTGAAGAGAGGATCGTGCTGGTCAATCCTGAGATCACCCACCGCGAGGGAAAGCAGGTGGCCGAAGAAGGATGTCTCAGCCTGCCGGACATTCGCGACAAGGTGACGCGCTCGGCCAAAGTAGCGGTGCGGGCGCAGGATCTCGAAGGCAACTGGTTCGAGATGGAGGGAACCGAGCTGCTGGCGCGCGCATTCCAGCATGAGATCGATCATCTCGACGGCATTCTGTTTCCGTGGCGGCTCAGCGCGCTCAAGCGCGACCTGATCCTGCGCAAGATTCGCAAGCTGCAAAAGTCCGGCGAGTGGAAATGAAGCTGGTCTTCTGCGGCACGCCGTTGTTTGCCGTGCCCACCCTCAAGTTGATTCTGCGCGCCGGCTACGATGTGCCGCTGGTGATCACGCAGCCCGATCGGCCCGCCGGGCGCGGCCAGCAGCTGACAGCTCCGCCCGTCAAGACCACCGCACTGGAGGCCGGGCTGCCGGTCATGCAGCCGGAGAAAATCAGGGTCAACGAAGGACTGCGCGGCGAACTGGAGAAGATTCACCCCGATGCCATCCTGGTGGTCGCCTATGGCCGGATCATTCCGAAGTGGATGCTGGAGTTGCCGCGACTGGGCAATCTAAACCTGCACGGGTCGATGCTGCCAAAATACCGCGGCGCCGCGCCTGTCCAGTGGGCGATTGCCAACGGCGAGGCCGCAACCGGTGCCACTACGATGCGCCTGGACGAGGGCCTCGACACGGGCGACATCCTCCTGCAGCGCGAACTGCCGCTGGCCCCGGATATGACCGCCGTCGACGTGTTTCCGCTGCTGGCCGAGATGGGCGCCGATCTGATGGTCGAGACGCTGCGCGGTCTCGATGAGGGGACGATCACCCGCCAGCCTCAGGACGAATCGCGCGCGAGCCATGCGCCCATTCTGACCCGGGAGGACGGACGGATGGACTTCACGCAGCCGGCGATGACGCTCTACAACCGCTGGCGCGGTTTTCAGCCGTGGCCGGGTGCATGGACGACGCTTGAAGGCAAAAAACTGGCAATCCATCGCCTGCTGCCGACGGAATTGCGCGGCGCTCGTGGCACCGAGCCGGGCACCGCGGCTTCGCAGCAGGGCACGCTCTTCGTCGCCTGTGGCGAGGACACCTGGCTCGAACTGGTGGAAGTGCAGCCGGAAGGGAAGCGGCGCATGACGGCGAGCGATTTCCTGCGGGGACACGCCGTCGAGACCGGAACCCGTTTCGGCTGATGAGAGCGCAGTTCTCAGCCGCGAACCGTCGCCGCGGCAGGCGCGTGGCGCAGGTGATTGCGGCCCCATGCGCAGATGACTTCCAGCACCGGTAAAAGCGTGCGTCCGTACCTGGAGATCGAGTAGCGGACACGGGGCGGCATGGCGCTTTCCTGATGCCGCAGCAGAATGCCGTCCCGCACCAACTCCTGCAAATGGCGGATCAGCATGCGCTCGGTGATGCCCGGGATGCTGCGGGCCAGCTCGCTGGTGCGCATCGGGCCCTCCGACAGCCTCCACAGAATCGTGCCCTTCCAGCGCCCGTCGATGACCGACAACATGGCATCGATCGGACACGCAGACATTTCCTTTTTTGAAACCGCCATCCTTCGCTCCCGGGTCTGCCAGGCGCTGACAAATTTGTCACCGCAACCGTCTGAATCAGTGTAGTACCGCGCAACGTCTCATGATGAGGAGTGAACCATGATGTTGATTCTCAATCTGGCAACGACGCTCTGCATCGGACTCATGATCGGCACGGAATTTGCGGTTTCGGTCTTCGTCAATCCTGTCATATACACGCTGGACGAAAGCACGCAGGCGCGGACGATCCGGCTCTTTGCCGCGCGCCTCGGCGCCGCCATGCCATTCTGGTACGCTCTCGGATTCGTGTTGCTGGTTGCGGAGACGATCCTTCTGCGGCATACGGCGGCCGCGGGCCTTCTGGTGGCGGCCAGCGCGGTTTGGGCGATTGTGATCGTGCTCACCCTCATCTTGCTGGTGCCCATTAACAACCGCATGGCGCGCATGGAAACAAGCGATTTCCACGGTTACGCGCAGCGGGAACATCACAAGTGGGACCGCCTGCATCGTCTGCGCGTCGCCGTGCTGAGTGCGGCCATGGTCTGCTTTCTCATCGCCATCGGCGTGTGACGTGCTCGCCAGCCACAAGGGCGAACGGCTCGTTACACTGATCCTGCAGAAATGATTGCTCCGGCGCGGCAAGTCGCCTTTCGCATCCTCCGCCAGATCACAACCACCGACGCACACAGCGATGACCTGCTGCGCGCACCGGAGGTCGATGCGCTTTCCGCGCAGGACCGCGCCCTCACGACCACTCTCGTGCTGGGGACGCTGCGCTGGCAACTCGCCCTGGACGAGCAGATTCGCCCGCTTCTTGCGCGGCCCGGCGCCCAGCTCAAACCTGAAGTCGCCACGGCACTGCGGATGGGCGCCTACCAGCTTCAGCATCTCGATCGCGTGCCGCCCCATGCGGTGCTTCACGACAGCGTGGAGCTGGTCAAGCAAGGCCGAGAGCGCAGCGCAGCCGGCATGGTGAACGCGGTGCTGCGCAAGATCGCCGCATCGGGCCGGGTAGCAGCTCCGGCCCAGCTCGCCACGGCGCAAGAGATCGCCGCCGCATTCGCGCATCCCGCCTGGATGGTGGAGCGATGGGCCGCGCGCTACGGGATCCCAGCGGCAGAGGCGATTTGCCGCTGGGATCAGGAGCCGGCAGGCGTCACCCTGCGCCTCGATGCTTCCGCGGACGCCGAGCCGGAGATGCACCTCGAGCCCGGAGCCTTCCTGACCAATGCGCGGCGCGTGCTGGATGGCGATCCCAGCCGCAGCGAGACAGCTGGTGCCGGACGTGCCCGCATCCAGGACGAAGCCTCGCAGCTGGTGGCGGAACTCGCGGCGGCGGCAACTCCGGCAGCCAGGAACGTGCTCGACACCTGCGCGGCTCCGGGAGGCAAAACGGCGATCCTCACTGACCGGCTGCCGCAGGCGCACATCACCGCCGTTGATGCCAGCCGCGAGCGCCTCGCCGCAATGCGGAAGCGATTCGAGCCTCCAGGCAGCAGGAAAGCGGACTCCGCGCCTGTCCCAGAGCGTCTACGCTGGCAAGTGGCCGATGCGGCCAGATTGCAACTGCAGCATGAGCACGACCTCATTCTCTGCGATGTGCCATGCAGCGGCACCGGCACGATGGCCCGCAACCCGGAGATCCGCATGCGGGTGACCGCTTTCGACTTGCAGCGGCAGCAGGAGCGGCAGGCAGCGATTCTGGGAGCGGCGCTGGCTGGGCTCGCCCCCGGTGGTGTGCTCGTATACTCCACCTGCTCGCTGGAGCCGGAAGAGAACGAAACGGTGATCGAGACGGTCATCAACAACGATGAGGGATTTGCGCTGCAGCCGGTTCGTCCGCTTCTCGATCAGCTGACGGAACGGGATGTCGTGACCGCGGGGGGACGGGAACTACTGGACAGCGCGGTGAAGGGGCTATTCCTGCGCACGATCCCCGGTATCCATCCCTGCGATGGTTTCTTTGCGGCAATTATTGCGCGGGTCTGAGCGCCCGTTGATTCAGCAGTCCAGCTGGCCGCGCGTGAGCCGCAGCCCGTCCAGGCGACCCAGCAGCGTCACCGCGACGCGTTCTGGCTGAAACAGCTGCGTCGCCATTTCCATGACCTGCTCTTCGCTCACGCCTTCAACCTTTTCGAGGATTTCCTCGAGGCCGAAGAACCGCTCGAAATACATCTGCTGGCGCGCCAGGTTGGACATGCGCGACATGGAACTCTCCAGGGAGAGCAGAAGATTCCCTTTGAGCTGATCTTTCGCGCGGCGCAATTCGCCCGGCTGCAAGGGTTCGGATTTCAATCGCCGAAACTCTTCCATGATGAGGTCGATCACCTGCAGCGCGCGATCCGACGAGGTTCCGGCGTAGACGCAGAGGCTTCCGGTATCGCGATAAGGGTTCAGGTCGCTGTAGATGGCGTAGACCAGCCCCCTCTCTTCACGAACGGTCTGGAACAGCCGCGAGCTCATGCCGCCACCGAGCAGTGTGTTGAGGATAAGGGTCGTGTAGCGGGAAGAGTCGGTAACGGGCGGCGCGGGCACGCCGAGACACAACTGGACCTGCTCCAGCGACTTTTTGTTGCGCAGATTGATGCGCGGCGTTACGGTGGGCGCGACTGTGTCGCTCGTGGACATTCCGGGAGCCAGCGAACTGAAATGGTGGGACACAAGCTCCACGAAACTGTCATGCTCCAGATTCCCGGCCGCGGAAAAGACCATATTGCCCGCCAGGAAACTCTGCTCGAAAAAGCGGAGCAGCGTGTTTTGTTCAAAGCTCCGAACAGTTTCGCGGGTTCCGAGGATCGGTTTGCCGAGAGGATGATCCTTCCAGAAGCTTTGGGTGAAGATCTCGTGGACCAGCGTGTCGGGATTGTCCTCATCCATCTTGATCTCTTCGAGGATCACGCCGCGCTCGCGCAGAATTTCCTCCGTCGCGAATACCGGGTTCAGTACCAGGTCGGAAAGTACATCGAGCGCAGTGGGCACATGCTCGTCGAGGACTTTCACGTTGAAGCAGACGGTTTCTTTCCCGGTGAAGGCGTCGAGATTGCCGCCGATCGCATCCACCTCGCGCGCGATGCGCTGCGCAGAGCGTGACTTGGTCCCTTTGAAGACCATGTGCTCCACGAAGTGCGAAATGCCGTTCAGTTCGGGGACTTCGTGGCGAGAACCGGCTCGCATCCAAACTCCCATCGCCACCGAGCGGACGTGCTCCATCCGCTCCGTCAGGACGATCAGGCCGGAAGGAAGGGTAGTCCGGCGAATATTGCGTTCGTTTGTCATCGTGTCGTGGAAACTTCGGTTGAAGGGGCCGACCAGGTTTAGATGCGCTATGCTCGGACCAGAAGATGTCGACTGGCGGGAAAATTCTTACCTCCATCTTAGACGCTGTGGGACCGCCCGGGGATAAGACACTTTTTGGCCTGTTAAATCAGCAACTTACCGAAGCTCTTGCCGCCTTTGCGTTAGCTTCGTACCGGATTCGGCAGCTGGAAGCTGCGCTTTACCGGCAGCGAGTAAGCAGCCTGGAGGAGGTCACGACGTGGCCGAAGGAGCTCCGGGAGCGGGTGGCTGCTGCGGGTTTTTCTGTCGGTCTGCCACGAATTGCCGAGACATTCCGCTCCGTTGATGGCACGGAACGCTACCTGATTGCCTGCGAAGACGGGCAAACCGTGGAAACGGTGTGGATGCCGGAGGGCGACGACTCGCCCGCAGACGATGGCTTCAGGCGATCCGGAGATCCCGAATGGGGCGAAGCCGATGAATCTGAATCAAGCGAATCGAAGGACAACCCGCGCGGTTGGTCACGTGCAACGATCTGCGTATCGAGCCAAATCGGCTGCGCGGTGAACTGTCAGTTCTGCCTCACAGCGCGGCTGGGAATCATTCGCAACCTGACAGCGGGCGAGATGGCCGGGCAGGTGGCGGCGGCGCTGAACCGTCACAGCGCCGAGCCCGGGCGCGATCGCATCAACCTGGTCTTTATGGGGATGGGCGAGCCTTTTCTGAACTTCGAGGCCTTCATTGGCGCGGTTCGTCTGCTCGTGAATGAGATGGGCATCCCGGAATCGCGCATGACGGTTTCGACTTCCGGAATTGTGCCGGGCATTCTCCGATTTGCCGAGGAGCCGGTGCGGCCCAGGCTGGCGATTTCGCTCAATGCCTCCAATGACCGGGTCCGCGAATCGGTCATGCCGGTGACGCGCAAATGGAACATCGCTGAGGTCATGGAGGCGGTCAGTAAGGTGCCGTTGCGTCCGCGCGAGCGGGTTACGTTTGAGTATGTGCTGCTGGGCGGGGTCAACGATCAGCCTCAGCATGCCGACGAGGTCGTGAAGCTGGTTCGGCGGGCCAACTTTCCCGCGAAGGTGAACCTCATCGCGTGGAATCCGGGGCCGGACGTGCCGTTCACGATGCCGGAGGCGGATGATGTCGCCCGTTTTCAGGCACGGCTGCGGGAACAGGGCATTCCTGCCTTCATCCGACGTCCCCGCGGCCGCGATATCTATGCCGCTTGTGGACAGCTGAAGAAAACTGTCGTCGCAGCGCCCCCAGGAGTAGTAAAACAATCCTCGCCATGAGCGATCAGGAACCGGAAGCCGCTAACCTGAATCCTCCTGGGGAACCAGAAACCGCCAATTCAACGCCTCTCCCTCCGCCCGATCCGCACTACATTCCGGAGACGTACGGCCAGGCATACGCCAATGCGGAAGCGCCGCTGCCGCCGCCGGCGATTCCAAAGCGCGGCCTTCATCCTGCTGCGAGCCTCGCCATTGATTTCGCTATCGGCTTCGGCGCCCTGATCCCGCTCTTTCTGATTCTGGGGTTTGCCGTCGTTCTCCTCCGGATTGCCGGGCATAATCCTCTGACCTCTCTCTTGCCCGTCGCCGCGGTCTTCTTTGCGGGCATTGGCATGATCCCGGCTTTCTGGTCGCGGATGAATCCGTGGCTCGATGGGCTTTTCATCAGCCTCGGCGCGTCGAGTCCCTTGATCGTTTTCGCGCTCCTGGCCCACGGCCGACCGCTGAAGATGGCAGGTTTCTTCCTCATATTGTCTCTCGTGTGCGGCGTCGGCGCCCAGGCCGCGCGCCTCCTCAAGACCGGACGCGCGCCTCTGGCTGGCGCTATGGCAGTCGCGTTTTTAGTCGTCGTCGCCGTCGCCACAAAGTACGCGCCCATACCGTCGCTCTCGAGCCCTGGGTTGCAAACCATGGATAAGCCCGCGCCCGCAGCTCAATTCGTCATGCTCGACGGCTCTGGTCCGGTCAGCCTCGATTCGCTGCGCGGTCGCGTCGTCGTTCTCGATTTCTGGGGAAGCTGGTGCGAGCCCTGCATGGCGGAAATGCCCTCTGTCCTCAAGGTTCACCGGCAATTCCAGGCTGACAAAGAGGTTGCTTTCCTCGCCGTCAATTCCGGCTGGCACGATGATACGCCGGACGCGATTCGCTCCTCGGTCGCGAAGCGCCACATGGACATCCCCGTTGCTCTCGACAACTCCGGCGCCTACCGGAACCTTGCCGTTTCTATGCTTCCGACGCTCATCGTGATCGATCGCCGCGGCAACATCCGCATGGAGAACGTGGGTTACAGCCCGGAGGAAGATCTTGCCGGCGAATTATCGGGGCAGATTCACAAACTGGAGAGCCCCGCCCCGTAACTGGCGGCACTCTCGCTCGTGATCATCGATCGCCGGGGCACATCCGCGCAGAGAACGTGGGCGACAGACTCGAGGAAGATCTCGAGGGTGAATTGTCCTGTCAGATACGGCGGCTGCTCACGATTGCCACTCCGTGATCCGGGACACCAGGGCCGCGGGTCCGCCTTACCGGCTCGCAGCTGTCGCGGCGCCGCGCATGGGCAGGACCAGCACAGCATCGGTCACACGGTCGGCGGCGTGCCGCAGCACGTCGCCTTCCTCGGCAAAATTTCCCGTGACGCATCGAACGCCCAGCGTTTCGACCCGTTCCACGTCGGCGACCGTCGCCTCTGCGCCTTCCGCGGCATAGCGTTCCCGCAGCGCCAGTGAAACCGGGGCCGAATTCACGACGGCATAATCGAAAATGGGCCGGCCGGCGTGCTCATAGATGCGTTCGATGTGCTGCGAGGCCGTGAGGTGCAAGCTTTCGTTTGCCTGGGTCATGAGATTGCAGATGAAGACCCGCGTTCCGCGTGCGGCGCCGAGCGCCTCGGAAATGCCACGCACGAGCAAGTTCGTCACAATGCTGGTATAGAGCGATCCAGGGCCGACGGTGATCAGGTCGGCGGCTGCGATGGCGGCCAGCGTTTCCGGCGGAGGCGGCGGGTCGGGCGGATCCAGCGTCAGCTCGACAATCCGCTGATGGCTGGCGGTGATGTTTGTCTCTCCGCGCACAATCGAGCCGTCTTCCATACGGGCTGCCAGCGTCACATTGCTCTGTGTGGCGGGGTAGATGTGCCCGCGGGTGGCCAGGATTTCTGCAGCGAGCTTGATCGCCTGGCCGAAGTCGCCGGTCATATCGGTGAGCGCCGCAATAAAAAGATTGCCAAAGTTGTGGCCGCCCAGCTCGCCGCCTTTGCTGAAGCGATG
>DATDHZ010000103.1:0-52720 GCA_036521315.1 Acidobacteriaceae bacterium | reverse complement strand
GCTCGCCTTCCTGGTCCCCACCTCAAACGACTTCCCGCTCGTTCCCTTCGCTCCGCCGTGGCAGGTGCTGCACCGGTTGCCCTCCGCAATCGGCTGCCCCAGCTTGTCCGCTGTGCGAAAGAAAATAGCCCGTCCGCGCTCCTGCGCCGGAGTCAGCCTTCCGTCCACCGCGCGAAACCGGTTCGGCCGCTGCGGCAGGTGCCGGATGTACAGCGCGAGATCGGCGAGCGTCAGATCGTCATACGTCTGCGATCGCCAGAAATACTTCTCCGTACGCGGACCGCACTCCACGGCGATCGACGGATTGCCGCCATTCCACTTGAACGGCTCCGTACCCCGCAGGTCCTCAAGCAGCCGGTTGTCGACGATGTCCTTGCCGAATCCATCCGGCTCCAGATCCCACTGCAACCCATCGAACGTCGAGTCGATGTGGCAGCTTGAGCAGCCAAACTGCCCCTGGAACGCATACTGCGCCGTGTAGAACGTCTGCTCGCCCTTCCGCAGCGCCGATACTTTCTCCGGTCCGCGCAGCCGATACGTCTGGGTCACCCGCTCCGTGCGCGTATCGATCACGCTGACGGTATCGTCGAGCCGGTTCGCCACATACAACCGCGCCCCATCCGCGCTCAGCGCCACGCCCCGCGGATTCTTACCCACCACAATCCGCGCCGCCACATAGTGCCCGCTCGCCGACAAATCCTCCGCAAACGGCTCCACATGCGCGTGGATATAAGCAAGCATTCGTTTCGTATCAATCACGGTGACAGAATCCGAACCGCCGTGCGTCACGTAAATGCGCGACTTGTCCGGCGCAATCGCAACGCCGAAGGGCAGCGCAAAATACCGGTCCAGCTCATCGAGCGGCACCTCCACGCTGCGCCCTGGCTTCCCGCCCAGATCCGTGCCAAACACCGTCAGCGTGTTCACGACTCCCCATCCGTGCTCCACATGCGCCAGCGGCACCAGGTTTTTCGGATGCAGCTCCGCCGCCACGCCCAGCCGCCCATCCCGAGACAGCGCCACATGAAACACCCCGGCGATCTCCGGCAACGGCATTCGCTCCACGACGCGCGCGCGCTCCGCATCGATCACCGTGATCTCCGACTCCGGCGCCGTCCGATACCTGCCGGAATTGGGATAAATATGCGTCGCGTAGATCCGCCGCCCGTCCGCCGAGAGCGCCATGTAGCTCACGCCCCGCCCCGCGGCCAGCGTCGCCCGCTCCTCGCCCGTCGCCGCGTCCAGCACCGTGACGTCGTTGCCAATCCGGTCCGCGATAAACACCAGCCCGCGATGCTCCACCACACTCGAAGGTTCGAACCCCGCGTTCCAGGTCGCGGTCACCGTGCCCGCCCGCGTATCGATCACGCTCACCGTATCGTCCCAGGAATTGGTCACCAGCAACCGCCGTCCATCCGCCGACAACCACAGCCCTCGCGGCTGGCGCCCCACCCGAATCGCCTCGATCTCGCGCCCGTCGCGCGCATTGAGCACCCGCACTTCGCCCGCATCCTGGCACAGCACATAGAGCCGCGCTCCATCCGGCGAGGGCGTCAATTCCAGCGGCGACGCATAGCTCACCGCGGTCGCTGCCTGCGCAGCAACCATGGCATCCCGCGGAATCCACAGCGCAGCCGCGCACAGCAGCGCCGCGCAGAGTGCCGCAGTCCTCCGCGGACTCACCGCGGCTCCTCGACCGTCAGCACGCGATCCACCGCCTGGTTCTCCAGCGTCTGCTCGCGGCCGCTCGGCCAGTGCACGACCACCTTGTCCACCTTCGCCGCCGCGCCCAGCCCAAAATGCAGCCGCGCTTCGTCCTGCGACAAATATCCCGACGAGGCCACGCGCTCAGCGACCTGCTTGCGCCCACCGGTCCACACCTCTACGCGCGCCCCGATCCCGTCGCGATTGCTCCCGGTCGTCTCCTTCCCCCGCTTCGCGCCCACCAGCCGCACCGCGATCCAATGCCCCGTCGCGGCTGACACGTTATGCAGCAGCGTTCCCGGCGCGCCCAGGTTCACGACAAACGCGTCCACTCGGCCATCGTTGTCGTAGTCAGCAAAGCACGCGCCCCGCGCCACGCTCCGCGTATTCACCACAACGCCCGCGTCGCGCGACACATCCTCGAACTTCCCCTCGCCCAGCCCGCGAAACACCGAGTGCTCCTGCGGAATGAGGTGAATCAGCCCGCCATGGAACACCATGATGTCCGGCAGCCCGTCATTATCGAAGTCGTAGACGCCCGTTCCCCAGCTCACATACTGCGCATTCGCCTGCGACAGTCCCGATACGATTCCCACATCGTCGAAACCGCCCTTGCCGTTGTTCTTCATCAGGCGGTTGTAGTGCGCATCGCTCACCCACAGGTCGAGCAGCCCGCTTCCCGTGATGTCCGCGAATACCGGCCCCATCGACGAGGTCGCTTCGCCGTTCTGCCCGTAAGCAACATCCGCGTCCCCGGCCACTTCCTCAAACGTTCCGTCGTGCCTGTTGTGGAAGAGGAAATTCTCCGTGCGGTCGTTCGCCACATAGATGTCGGGCCACCCGTCGCCGTCGTAATCCGCCGCCGTCACCCCCATCGTGCGCCCAATGTACGCGCCGATCCCCGACGCATCCGTCACATCGGTAAACGTCCCGTCGCAGTTATTGCGGAATAACTTGTTCGTCTCACCTTCATAGTCCAGCGGCCCGGGATAGTTATCCGCCGCATAGTAATTCCGGTACTTTGGGTCGAACTTGACATAGCGCCCGACAAACAAGTCCACGCAGCCGTCGCGGTCGTAATCGAGCCACGTCGAGCTGATCGCCCACCCATCCACCTTGATCCCAGCCTTCGCCGTCACATCGGTAAACGTGCCGTTGCCGTTGTTGTGGTACAGAACCACCCGCCCGTACCCGGTCACCAGCAAATCCTCGTAGCCATCGTTGTCGAAATCCGCTGCAGTCACCGCCACCGAATACAGGTCCGGATCGAGCCCCGCCTGCTCCGTCACGTCCGTAAACGTCCCGTCTCCGTTGTTCCGGTACAGGTGGTTGTGCGGCGGCGGACTCGGCTTCACCTTCAGCGGATAGGGGTGCATCGCGTCGTCCAGTGGGCGCCCGCTCAGCACGTACAGGTCCGGCAGTCCGTCGTTGTTGAAGTCGAACCACACGCAACCCGACCCGGTCCCCTCCAGCAACGATCCCAGTTGTGCCGACCCGAAACTGTGCGTGAAGTGGATCTCCGCCTTCGCCGTCGCATCCTCAAATCGAATAGCCGCCTTGCCCGGAGCCTGCGAAGCATGCACACCCGCCACGGGAGGCACAACTTGGCCGCCCGCCGTCAGGCAGCCTGCAGCCAGAATGAGTAACAGCGACCGGCACATTTCAGTGGCCTCCTGCAGCGCTGGAACCGGCGACCGAACTATTCATCGCGGCTATGCGCATCCGCGTCCCCGTCAGATCCGCCGGCGTCTGCGTCCGTAACAGCACCGCCGGCACGCGATTGTCCGGCGCGCGCTCCGGCCCCGTGTGGCAACCTGCGCAGATGCGTTGCTCGCCGCTGCGCACCCAAAACCATCCGTGCTCAGCCCTGAGCGTCCGTCCCTGCGCGTCGAGCAGGATCAGCCGTAGCGGCTGATCTCCCGTCGCCTGCACAAAAAACGATCCATCCGTTTCCACCGGCGCCGTCCCCAGTTCAACCGTGTGCCCGGTCGCGTCCAGCGTCTCCGCTTTCACTGCCGCCAGCCGGCCCGCCACCGGTCCGCCGCGCGTCATCCGCGCATCGAGCGCCAGCAAATTCCCTACGCTCCAGTCATGCAGTCCAGACGGATGCTTCTTTGGCTCCGTCCGCGGCGCCGCCACCGCCGGCTCGACGAAATCCCGTGCCGCATCCCGCGTCAACGGCGCCAGCGCCGCCGTGCCCGGCCCCCACGCCGCCAGCGCAAAGTGCGCCGCGCCCGGCCGCTTCACCGCCAGCACCCAGCGTCCGTCCGGTAACTCCGCCACGTCGCCCGCGTACTCGCCCGCAGGAGCGACAACCGCCGCTTCGTCCTTCAGCGCCGAAGTGAACCGCCCCAGCCGCTGCCCGTGCGTGAACACAATGTCCCCGGACGCCATCTGCTTCCCGTGCTCCCGCCCCGCCTCGCGTCCCGCTGGATGGTCGCAGCGCACGCTCTCCACGCCGCTGCCGTCCGCATACACCAGAAACATCTCCGGCGTTGCATCCGCGCCGAGCGGAAACCCCGACTCAAACAGCACGCGCCCATCACCGAGCACATCGTCCGGCACAAAGTTCCCCGGCAGAAACGTCAGCCTCTGGACCGCAGCTTCACCGCCGGCACCGTCCATCGCCGCCGTTTCTAACCCATAGCCCGAAGGGCTCCGCCGCGCATAGACCATCCGTCCGCCCGGCATCCACAGCGGACGAATCAAATTCGTCGCCGCCGACCGCACCAACTGCGGCTCGCCTCCGCTCGCGCTGGTTTTCCAGATTTGCCACGGATCGCCGGCGTGCTTCTTCCCCGCGAACAGCACCGCCTGGCCGTCGAACCCGACGCTCGCGTCCGCGCTCGCCGCGAACCCCGGCGTCAAAGCTTCCACGCGGCCTGAGCGCAACACCATCAGTTGCGCTCCCTGAGGAAACCGCTCTCTTCCATCGAGCGCAGCCAGCGAGTCGTAGACGGGCGCCGACGTAAAGATCACCGCCGGCTCCTGAATCTCTGCCGCGGCTACCGCCCCATGCGTTGGCTGCCCTCCCCGCGCACTCAGCACCCCCAGCGGAGCCAGCGCACACAGCGCAACCACCAGGTGCGCACCATGCCTCATACCACCGGCTCCAGCGCGCAGCTGCTTTGCCTCTGCAACTCGCACCAGGGACCCAAATCCGCCATCATCCCGCCGAATTCCGCAAACGTCAGCGACTGCTCGCCGTCGCTCCACGCCCGCTCCGGATCGGGATGCACCTCCACGATCATCCCGTCAGCGCCCGCAGCCACTGCGGTCCGCGCCAGCGCCGGAACCAAACTCCTGCGTCCTGCCGCGTGGCTCGGATCGGCGATCACCGGCAGATGTCCAATCTGCTTCAGCACCACGATTCCGGCCACGTCAAACGTGTTCCGCGTTGCCGTCTCAAAGGTGCGAATGCCGCGCTCGCACAAAATAATGTTGGGATTGCCGTAGCTCAGCACGCATTGCGCCGCCTGCAGCAAATCGGCCACGGTCGCCACCATCCCGCGCTTCAGCAGCAGCGGCAGCCCCGTCCGCGCAGCGGCTTCGAGCAGCGCATAGTTCTCCATGCTCCGCGAGCCAATCTGCAGAATGTCCGCATACTCGGCGACCAGCGGCGCATCGGCCGCAGCCATCACTTCCGTCACCACCGCCAGTCCCGTCGCCGCGCGCGCGCGGGCGAGCAGCTTCAGCCCCTCGAGGCCCAGCCCCTGGAATGCATAGGGTGATGTCCGTGGTTTGAAGGCCCCGCCGCGCAGCACCCGCGCTCCCGCCCGCGCTACGCGCTCCGCCGTCTCCATCAGCTGGCGCTCGGTTTCCACCGAACAAGGTCCTGCGATGGTGACAAATTCCCCGCCGCCGAACTCCACATCGCGAACGCGCACCACCGTCTGCTGCTCCGGCGCGCTCTTCAGCGCATCCGGCGCATCGGCAAACTGGTCCAGCCAACAGCCGCCCACCTGGGCTCCATTTCTCTGGGGAACATCGCAGACTAGTCCTCGCGCCGTGCTGCTGCCTCCATCCAAAGGTTGAATCTCGCGGTGCCCCACGTAACCCCCGTTATGCGCTGCGTCGCTGACTTCCCTCATACCCGCCATGTCCCCGGCGCGCGAAGCGCGTCTGCCTGGACGGCCAGTCCACTGGAGGGCCATTCCCTCACCGCGCGCCTGCCGCAGCCTGCGCCTGGTAGCGCGCCAGATTCGCCTGCAGCGCTTCCGCCAGCGCCGCGTTCTGCTGCTGCTCCGCCACCTTGAGCGCCGCCTGTGTTGTTGTCACCGCATCCGCATAGTGCCCGGTCTCCGACTCCATCGCCGCCAGCATCTGCAGAACCCCCGCGTCCTGCATGCCGGTCAGCCGCGTGGCCTCTGAAAACTGAGGCAGCGCCTCGGCAAACTGCCCGCGCGCCGCCAGCACCCTTCCCAGGTTGAAGCGATACCCTGCATCCTGCGGCGCCAGCTCTACTGCCTTCATCAAATGCGTGCTCGCGTCCGCCAAATTCCCCGCGTGCGCCAGCGCGATCCCCAGCCCGTTTTGCCCATCGGGAGAGTCGGGCACGATCTCCAGGCCCTGCGTCAGCAGCTCAATCGCCTGCTCCGCGTGCCCGCCCTGCGCGGAAACCAAATTGCCCAGGTTGATCGCCGCCGACCCGTTGTCGGGATTGATCCGCAGCGCCTGCACAAAATGCTCCTGCGCCTCCTCCAGATTTCCCTGCTGCGCCAGCGCGCTGCCCAGGTTGTTCTCGGCCTGCGAGCTGTTCCCGTTCAGTGCCAGCGACTTCCGATACTCCGCAATGGCATCGGCCAGCTTGCCCAGGTTCGCAAACGCGATCCCCAGGTTGTTGTGCGCCCGCGGATCGTCCGGGTCCATCGCAATCGCCTTCTGCCACGTCGCAATCGAGGCGTCGTACTGCTTCTTCGCCGCCAAATCCGCAGCCGTGTCGAAGAGCTGGTAGAAATCCGTTGCCGGATGATCGATCCGCTCGAATCCGCCCGGCTTCACGTTGACGAACTCCGGAATGTTGACCGCGCGATTCGCCGCCGTCGCGTTCTCCACCAGAATCGCCGGGCTCGCATGACCGTCCCCGTCGATGTGCGTCAGATACAACTCGGTATAGAGCGAAGGGCTCTTCGACGAGAACGCCAGCCACGTCCCGTTCGGCGACCACGTGTGCCACGAATTCATCACCGGCAAATTGCTCTCGAGAGGACGCGCTTCGCCGCCCGCGAACGGCACGATGTACAGCTTGCTGTCCGGCCGCATGAGCAGCCCGTTCTTGCATTCCACAAAGACAATCCACTTCCCGTCCGGCGACACCTTGGGGAAGCTGTTGCTCATTCCGTTTTCCGACGCGCCCGCCACACGCTCCGGCGTTCCGCCCTTCCCGTCGTTGAACGGAATCCGGTACAGGTCGTACTGAATCTGCGTCTCGCTGGGATCGTTGGCGTACGTCGCCGGTTTCTGGCCTGGCGCGTACGGATCCTTCGCCACTGCCCGCGAGTACACCAGATACTTCCCGTCCGGGCTCCAGAACGCGCTGGTCTGCACGAAGTTCGGATCATCGGCGCCCGGCAGCGGCGTCAGCTTCCCGCTCGCGCGGCTGTACCACCCCAGCACGCCGCGCGTCGGGAAGAAGACCTGCCCGAATCCGTAATTCCGATAGAAGCCGTTGTAGAGCCGGTCCACCACGCGCTTGCCGTATGCATGCGGCACGTCAATCGACGTCACCACGTACGTCCCGTCCGGCGACACCTGCGACATGAACCCAAACCGCTTCTGCGCATGCTCGTCGCTGAACGCGCTCCAGTGAATCACGTAGTCGTTGCTCATCGTGGTCACCGGCTTCAGCGGCAGCAGCGCGTAGAGGCCCTTATCGTTTTGCGGCCCGTCCACGTCGATGCCCAGCGTGCTCCCGTCCCGCGACGGCGAATGGCAATTCGCGCACGTCGGCAGCCCCGTCATCACCGTCTTGCTTTCCGTTTCGTTCACCCACCGGAGTTGCCACTTGATCAGGGGCAGCACTGAATCCGGCAGCGGCTTGATGATCCCCCGCTCCTCGGTCTCCGGCGGCGGCGGAATCAGCGGCACATCGCGATACATAATCGGCGCGCCCACCGGATCGCCTGACGTCGCGATCGTCACCCGTCCCGTCGAAACCGGCTGCTTGTCGTCGCGGCTCCGGTATCCGGTGAAGACCACCTCCGCGGCCTGCTTTTGGGAGTGCTTCTTTATCTCCTCCCACGTCTTCGCGTCCGGGCGCCACGTATGCGATGCGGCCTGCTCTGGCGTCAGTGTAGGCGGCACAAAGCCGACCAGCTTGTCGTCGATCGGCCCCACCTGCAGCAGCGGCCCATCGCACCACTCGCGAATCTTTGGTCCGCGCTCACCGAACCTCACCTCCACGCGCCACACCTGCGCGGCCGGGGTGGCGTCGATCCACTGGAAGAGTGGCGGAATCACGTCGACGGGAAACAGCGACCCCTCGCGCGGATACGCAACGGTGATCCCGCTCCGCTGCGGCACCGCCGCGTCCACCTCCGCATGATGCGTGCTGAGGAAGCGCGTAAACTCCACGATTGCCGCCGGCCCGCGCGCGCCCTGCTGCGCCGGCGCGCTCAGCAGCCCCAGCGCCACACCGATCCCGAAGCCCAACCCTGCCAATCGCCGCATCGCCGTCTTTCTCAGGGGAGAACGCATCTCCGCGGCACACATCTGCCGCGGCTTGCCGCACCCGTGCTCGCAATCCCGAATCTGAAGCAAATCTATTCAGTGGTTAAGGCCCTGGCTGTGCGCCACGTCACAATTTCGTGCTGCAACAGCTTCTCCGTTCGCTGCCTCGCAGCAGACCCGTCGCCGAGCGGAGCCAATGGGAATCGTCGAATCCGCAGACCCGTCCGGCAGTCTGGTTCTAAAATGTTCCCATGCGCGCTCGTTGCCTGCTCCGGTTGGTCGTGGGATGTTTCTGCGCCGCTGCGCTCCCCGGAGCGGTGCTGGGGCAGGCGGCACAAGCAGAGGCCGGCGCGGCCATCACCCCTGCCGAGAAAGCCAGCCTGCGACCCGTCGTCGAGATCGATCTGAAGAAACTGCTCGCGAGCATGGACAACAGCAGCACTCCCAGCCAGACCGGCCTCGATGCTGAATTCGCGAAGTGCACCTTCTCGCGCATCGATCTCGGCGCGCTCGGTTCCGCTGTGCTGGTCGACGAAACCGATTTCTCGGGAGCCACCAACCAGGCCATGCTGGATGTCTATATCCGCGCGGGTCGGTCATGGCGCAGGATTGCCGAAGGAGAAGGCTTCGGTCCCCGAGTCGTTGCAAATGCCGGCTCAGTTCCTGATCTCGTCTTCGGCTGGACCGGGGGCGTCTGTAGTGCGTCTTACACCCTTCTGCGCTATCAGCGCGGAGAATACGTCGCAGCAGGCTGCGATCGGGAAGTCTCCGATCCCCAAGGGAACGGCGACGACTGCAGCATCGCCGCCTGCGAAAGCCCCGCGAAACTGCCCACGTTTCCCGATCCCTGGCCGGCGGCCGCCGACCGCAACCCGGCGCCAGCCACCATCGCGAACGGACCCGGCCCCTGCACGCCCAACCCGGTCCTCGATCCGGCAACCGCAACGGTTGCGCCCGGTGGGTCCGTCACCCTCGAGATCGCGATGCGCTTTGCCGGCACTTGTCCTTCTCCCGGGCAGGGGACGGACGGCGCCTGGACGACCTCGGATCCGGCGAACACAAGTGTCACCGGCGGCGTTGTCACGTGCCTGCACCCCACCCCGTCTCCGGCGATCGTTCGCTATACCGGCTCATGGATGGGCAAGCCATTCCTGCCCGCCGCTGTCACCTGCCAATAGCGAATGCAGCGCCGAAGCCGCGCGCCTCCCGCTTCACGCCTGCTCCTGACAGCTGACCACCGACAACGCATCACTGGCTCTTCCCTGGAGTCAGTTCCTTCACCAGGCCCTCATCCTGCTGCTGATGGAGCGCCGCGGCCCTGGCAAACTCCGCCCGCGCCTCGCCGGTCTTGCCCTCGGCCTGCAGCAGCCGCGCCAGCCGCCAGTGCGCATCCACCTGCTGCGGATCCATCGCGATGGCTCGCCGGAAATCCTCCGCCGCCGCGTCGTTCTTCCCTGCGTCGGCGAGCACGATCCCGAGGTCCACCCACGCCATGCGCGCCGCGCCCGGCAGCTCGACCGCCTTCTCGAGCGTCGCCTGTGCCTCAGCATTCTTCTCCAGCTTCATCTGCGTGTCGCCCAGGTAGGCCATCGCCTGCGCGTGCTCCGGATCGTTCTTCAGCTCGAACTGAAATTCCTGCGCCGCCTCCGGATATTTGTGCTGCTTCCACAGCAAGTAGCCGAGCCCGAAGTGCACGTTCGGCTCCTGCGGCGACGCCTTCTCCGCCGCCTCGAATTCAGTGATCGCGTCGTCGGGCTTGTTCAGCCCATCGTCGGCCTCGCCCGCCAGCATGTCGGCCTGCGCCGAGTTGGGATTGACTGCGACAATCGCCTTGAACTGCTCCAGCGTGCATGCAAATTGCCTGGCGTGGAGGCACGCCTGCGCCAGCACGTTGCGCATTTCCAGGTTGGCCGGCGCCTGCGTCACCGCGAACTGCAACTCGGGCACGGCCTGCGCGAATTCCCCCGTGCCGTAGTAGCTCATGCCCAGCAGAATCCGAGGCTGGGGATTGCCCGGAGCCGCCGCCACCGCGGCCTTGAGCGGCGCAATCGCCTCCTTCAGCCTGCCCTGCTTGAAGAGCGCCAGCCCCAGATCGAGCTGCAATCCCTGCATCTTTGGATCGAGCGCGAGCGCCTTGCGATAGGCGTCCACCGCGGCGGGGTAATCCTGCTCCCGCGCCAGCACCAGCCCCAGATGCCCGCACGCCACGGCGTCGCGCGGGTTCGCGGCGAGCACCTGCCGCCACGCGGTCTCGGCGTCCTTCCACTGCCCCTGCTGCTCGAGCACGAGCGCCCGCTGCGAGGCCGGTGCCTGCGCCAGCGCGGAGGCCGCGCACACCACAGCGGTCATCACGGCAATCAGCACCTTTGCGCCGAGCGCTCTCGCCATCCCGCGTCTCATCCTTATTGATTACACCACCCCGCACGCTTCCAAAATCCGGCTGGTCACATTACCAGCGCGGGAGGCGTGTGAAGAAGGCAAAAGGTTTAGCGAGGGGGGTTCAGTGAAGAGTTAACAATGTTAACCACAAAGGCAACACACGAAAACCGATCCTCCCGAGGAGCGGAGCGACGAAGGATCCGAGCTGAAAAATCGTGGCGATCCCTCCCGTATCATCCCAATGGACGACGAGCCGCAGTGGGTTGGGGCGAGGACCGGCGGCGGATTACCAGCATTCCTGACGTTTTAGATCATGAGTTTGCCGGATGCCGACCGCGCACTTACCCTGGGAATCTCATCCCAGGATCCGTTATCCCGGCGTGAAGTGCGTCTGCCAGTCCGCCCCCAAAAGGAAAAGACGCAGCGGAGTTGCTCCGCTGCGTCTTTTGGTTCTGCGCAGGCTCGGACGGAGAAGTTTCCTTCCGTCCCTGCTCGGATTCCTTGCCGCTTCAGAACGTGTAAATGCCGGCGAATTCCATCTCGCGAGGATTCGTCAGCGTGCCGGTGTACTCGCCAAAGAGGCCGCCATCGACTTCGTCCTGAACGCTCTGCGCATCGAAGCGATGATCGTTGAACGTATTGAAAACCTGCCAGCGGATCTGGAAGTTCTGTTTCTCCGTGATCTTGAAGGCCTTCGACAAATTCATGTCGGTATCGAAGTACCCTTCGCCGCGCATGTTGTTCCTCTGGCCGCTCTGCCCGGGGTAGGCGTAGTCGAAGGAGTTCCCCGCCGTCGCCGGATTTTTGAAAGCATACGGTGTGCCCGCCACCACAGTGGTTCCCTGGGCGACCGGCTTCACGAGGTTCGACCAGCCCATCTCATCCCAGTTCGTCGGCCACACGTAACTTTGGAAGACGCCGAACGGGAAGCCCGAGGTCCAGCGGGTGGTGCCGGCGAGCTGCCATCCGCCGATCAGGCCGTCGGTAACGCGGTTCGCGCCGCCCGCGAGGGCCTGGCCGCGGCCGAACGGCAACCGCGCCACCCAGTAGGCATTGATCTGATGCCGCAGGTCGAAATCGCTGTTCCCGTACATCTGGTGCGGATCCCACGGATTGATGATGCTGTCGGTGAGGAAGTGAACGGAGCGTTCCGCAAAGGAGAAGATATCCAGCGAGTGGGAATAGGTGTAGTTGAATCCGAGCAGCACGCCGTTGGACAAATCCTTGTGCAGGCTGACCTGGAGGGCGTGATAGTTCGAATTCGCGAGCGATCTCCACGCCCAGAGCGAGGAGAACTGGCTGTTGTAGTAGCTGTTGTATCCACCCACCGGCACGGGAGCGCCCGAGGTTGGGGGGACGTCCATGTTATACAGCCCGCTGGTCTCGTTGTAGGCATTGCAGACGAACGGGCTGCCGTCCATGTTGTTGGCTTCCATCTCGCCGTAGATGGCCTGCAACAGGGTCGTCGCGCCGGTGGCGCAGCCCGTATACGCCGAAGTGGGCGCCGTGAACATGTCCGTCCAGTAGGCGGCGGTGGATCCGACCGTCTGGGCGTTGATCTGCGACTGGGGCACGCCGGCGCGATACAGCTTCGAGAGCACGGTCGCCGCCTTGAAGTAATCGATGCCCGTGGCGGGATCGAACAAATCCTGAGGCGTCGCAATATCGTCCAGTCCCAGCTCGCGGTGACCGTAGTGGCCCACGTAGGCCACGTCGAGGGTCATCCGGC
This sequence comes from Acidobacteriaceae bacterium, assembly GCA_036521315.1. Lineage (GTDB taxonomy): Bacteria > Acidobacteriota > Terriglobia > Terriglobales > Acidobacteriaceae > Palsa-343. The sequence continues at coordinate 40,239 of DATDHZ010000103.1, read as the reverse complement.
CCGGCAGCTGCCGCTGGATCGAGAAATCCACGGCGTAGGAATACGGCGTCTTCAGCGACTGGTCGATGCCGGTTCCGATGGCTTCTGAACCAACCGGATAAACCACCGGATAGGTGGAGGGCGGCGGCGGCTCCATGATCGGGTTGCCGCTGTTATCGGTGGTGGGAATGGTATTCATGCCGGTAATGCGCGGCGCCTGGGAGATGGTCAGGGTGTGCGCCGGGTTCTCCAGCAAGGTGGAAAGGCCCACCGAACCGCTGGCGTCGTAATTCATGGCCAGTTCGGGACCGAAGTTGTCGTAATACATGCCGAAGCCGCCGCGGATGGAACTCTTGCCCTCGCCGGTGAGGCTCTGCAGCCAGCCCGAGCCTGGGTGCGGCGACCACGCAAATCCCAGACGGGGAGCGAAGTTCTTCGCCTGGGTTGGGTACATGCCCGGCGTGCCCCAGTGGGAGCCGGCCGGCGCAAAGCTGATGAGGGCGTCCTGGTTGGAGGGAACGCCTTTCATCATGTCGGTTCTGCGCTGGTTGAACCACTGGCCCATATTGATGTTGGGCTCGACCTGCTGCCCGTTGGTCTCGGTGATCGGGGTCATCAGCTGATAGTTCAGCCCGTAGGTGATGGACAAATCATGGCGCGCCTGCCAGGTGTCCTGGAAATACAGGTTCCAGGTGTCGGTCGCCCAATTGCGCGTGACCGCAGCTCCCTGCCCGAGCGGGGTCGCGGCCGTCCGGCTGGAGACCTCGTAGTTGTAGCGGGCGTCGACCTCGCTGGCCATGCCCAGCATGTCCGCCAGTGGAAAGTCGTAGGAGTGGGCATCGCCGACGGCCGGGAAACCAGCGTGCGCGGGATCGAAGGCATCTCCGGTTCCGGCGAAGCCGCCCTCGGCGATCCAGTCGGCGTTGGTGAGCGTGTCGCTGAACGAATTTCCGTTCGTGGAGTCGCGGCGGCGGATAAGCAGGATATTGCCGCCGATCTGGAAGTTGTGCGTGCCATGCTGCCAGCTCACGGTGTCGACAAAGTTGTAAACCGGGGCAACCGCGGCTGAGGTGCGGTTGATGTCCTGGCTCATGTCGCGCATTTCCACCCAGGGCAGGTTCGAATCGCCGTCATCTCCGAGGCTTTGGCGCGTGAGGCCGAAGCGGAAATTATTCACCACGCTGGGGCTAAAGACTCTGGTGTATCCGGCGACCAGACCCTTGCTGAAGTCCACCGCCTGCACCTGGGGCGGCCCCCCAGGCAGGAACGGGCCGGCAATCACATCGCGGTCGTGGACTACGGTTCCGCGCAGGAACAGGTTGTTCTGGTTATTCAAGGTGTAATCGAGGCGTCCGATGTACCAGTTGTCGCGATCGGTAATGGGCGAGGCAAAGCGGTAGCCCGCGAAATTGGGGGCATCGAGGGTGGCGGCGGCATTCGGGGTGGGGAAGGTTTGGTAATACTGCAGCGCGACGGGGCTGGGTCCGACGCCGAGGGGATCCATTTTTGCCAGCTGCGTGGGGCCGAGAGCATAGAAGCCTGCCGCCACAGGATAGCTTTTGCCGTCGGCGCCGGTGACGCTGCCGCCGGGGCACTGGGCGGCATTCGAGCAGGCGTACTGGATGATTCCCTCGCGCAGGGTCGAGCTGGGAATGTTCTGGACCGTGCTGGCTCCCTGCGAGATGCGATGTCCCTCGTAGTTGAAGAAGAAAAACGCCTTGTTATGGACGAACGGACCGCCGAGATCGCCGCCGAAAACGTTGCGGATGAGCTTGGGGGGGCGGTTCGGCTCGCCATTGGAAACCTGCGATCCCTTCAGGAACCAGTCGTTGGCCAGGCCGACGGTGTTGCGGTTGTACTCATAGAGATTGCCGTGGAACTGGTTGGTGCCGGCCCTGGTCTCGAGGGTGATCTGCGCGCCCGCCGAGCGGCCCTCGGTGGCATCGTAATTCGACGTGGTGACGCGAAACTCCTGCGTGGAAAACGGCGTGGTGGGCAGCACGCCGTTGAACGCATACCCCTCGAACTCATCGTTGTTGCTCACGCCGTCGATGGTGAGGTTATTCTGATCGCTGCGCTCGCCGTTCACCGAACCGGCGCGGGTGTCGAAGCTGCTCTCGAGCATGTTGTCGCCATTAAAGACTACGCCGGCCTGGAAGCTGAGCAGCAGGTTCATGTTCTCGGCTTCGAGGGGCAGGTTCTGGATCGGGACTTCCCCGATGGTGTGGCCGAGACTGGAATCGGTCGTGTTCAGCAGCGGAGCGCGCTGGTCGACCTCCACGGTTTGCGAAACCGAACCGACCTGCATATGCACGTCGCTGTTCGCGGGCAGACTCACCATGAGTTGCAGGCCGCGCCGCACAAACTTCTCGAAGCCTGTGGCCGTGACCGTCAGATCGTAGCTACCGGGGAGCAACGCGGGAAAGCTGTAGGCGCCGGTGGCATTGGTGGTTGTTTGGCGGACATTGCTCGTGGCCGTCTCGGTGACGGTGACCTTCGCGCCGGAAATAGCAGCTCCGGATGGATCGGTCAGGGTGCCGTGCAGGGATGTGGTTGCCTGGCCCCACGCGGAACCGCACAACGCAAACACCGCTGCGACGAAGAGGAAAACCCACAGCCTGCCAGCCTTCATTCCCTGCCTCCTGAAAATCTTGCGCATACGCCACGTTCTTTTTCGGAGGACCGGTCAATCCACGCGCGTGAAAAGACCTGACCCCCACGTTGTGTGGTCCACGTCTCATCCGGTTGTAACCAGCAGTCTCTGCTCTTCTCACTGGGAATACAACGTTTGGCGGCAAATGGCGCAGCCGGCCAAATCCGGAGCAGAGTATGAAGTGCCGTTCTCTTTCAAACTTCCGTCAGGGGATCAAGAAGCGACCGTGGAAAAAAGTTGTGAAGCGGCAATGCCAGAACCCGGCCTCCCCCAAAAAAGTCAGGACGGAGAGCGATTACAGCACAGACCGGCCGCAAGGTCAAATGTGTCTCTAGTCTTCTAGAGGACCCGAGAGCGACTCCGTATGATTAGGCTGCGGGGGCACGTTGAGCAAGGCGTTTCTGCCTGGAGGGCCAGTCTCGATGTGCCTCTGCCGGACGGCGTGTCCCGAAGCGCGTTTGCCGGGACGGTGTGTCTAAAAAAGAAAACGCAGCGGAGCTTTGCCCCGCTGCGTCTTCTGGTTCTGCGCAGATTCAGAAGAGGAACTTCCCTCCGAACTGCAGCACGCGCGGATCGTTCGCGCTCGTTACCTGTCCGAAGTTTCCATCCGTGTACCCCAGGTCGAGGCCGTTGAACTGCGTGTGGTTGAACGTGTTGTAGCTCTCCACGCGCAATTCCAGCCGCGTCCCTTCGTTCTCGGTCAGAGGAAACGATTTGAACAGGCTCATGTTCCAGTTGAACAGCCCTGGCCCAAGCACGTCGTTGCGGCCTGCTGTGCCGAAGCCGTTGTTGGTGCCGCCCGCCCAGGGCGCCAGTGGAGGCGCAAACGCCTGTTTGTTGAACCAGGCTGCGCGCGTCTTCGGTCCCCTGATGGTTCCGACAACATCAGGCCGGTTGGTCGTGCCACCGCCCAGCCCGAGCGTGTCGGTCCCGTAGGTTACGTTCTGCGGCAGGCCGCTCTCCGCCGTGGTGACGCCGGAGAACGTCCAGCTGCCGAGCACTGTGCGTTCCAGCCGGCTGCCCGATTTAAAGAACGGCATGTTGTAGACATAGTTCGCGCTGAAGATGTTGCGCCGGTCGTAGCCGCCCGGTCCGCGATCGTACCGCAGGTCGAACGGGTCCGACACGCTGGTCAAATCGTCGGTGCCGTAGTCGATCTGGTGCGCCCAGGTGTAGGCAAACTGCGCCGTCCACCCATGCTTGTTCTCCACGCGCAGCGCCGTCTGCAGGCTGTTGTACTCGAAGTGCGTGGCCGCCTGGTCCTCGTTGATCCCGGCGAACCCGGGGAACTGCCGGTACAGGTTCGCGTTCGCCCCGGTTGTTACGACCGCTTCGCGATCGGTCACGTCGCTGAGCGGCAGGGTGTTGATCGCCAGCGTATCCGACTGGTTCCATCCGTTCGATCCAACGTACTGCACCTGGGCCACAATCGCCGAAGCGATCTGGTGCTGGACCCCCAGGCTGTACTGCGCGGTGCCCGGATCGGGATAGTAGTAGTCGAGCGTGCCCATGCTGGCCGGAAACACCGGATTCGATGCCACCGACCCGTTCAGGGCGCTGATGTGCGGATTGGAGAAGTACACCGAGTTGGCGCTGGGCTGATAGGCGTACGGGGGATTGGTGTCTGTCCCATAAACGTCATTTCCCTGCACCCGCTCGTAAAAGATGCCAGCTCCGCCGCGGAGAACCCACTTGCCGCTGCCGAACATGTCGTAGGCGAAGCCCAGCCGCGGCTCCCAGGTAAAGGAGTCGGTCTTGACCAGCCCGCGCGGGAACCCGTTCACTCCCGGACGCGCGATGCCGTCCAGGTAGAACGAAACGGGAGCATTGGTCGGATTGGAGAATCCCGGTCCGCTCGGATTCAGCGTGCCCGTACTCGGATCGGGATACTGCTCGTTCGCCGCGCTGAACATCGACGGAACGAAGTTGGCTGTCCGGTTGAATTTCTCATACACATGCGGCAGCGAGTCGTAGCGTATCCCCACGTTCAGGGTCAGCCGCGGCGTCGCATGCCAGTTGTCCATGGCGTACAACGAGTAGGTATTGTTGAGCCAGTGGAACATTTCGATGTCCTGCAGTTGCTGGAAGCTGTCAGCGAAGCCGAGCAGGAAGTTGATATACGCGTCGCCCGAGAAGTCGGTGCCAAACGTATAGTCCCCCTGGGTGTCAGCCTGCTGCTGCTGGTTTTTGTCGCTGCGCATGTAGGCAAAGCCGAACTTCATGCCGTGTTTGCCCTTCACCCACGACACATCGTCCTTGGGCTGCCAGTTGAGGAATGCGTTTTTCCACGGCCAGTAGTTGATCGTCCAGTCGGTGCCCATCGGCGCGGCCAGCTTTACCGAAGGCATGCGGGTCAGCAGGTTGTTCCCCGCGGGGAAATACCCGGCCTGCGACCACCCGCTGGGTTGCGCGTAAATCCCCGCCGGCGTGATGCTGATGCTGTTTCCGTTCACGTTGATCGCGGTCTCATTCACCAGGTCCGGTGAGATGGTCTGCGTCAGCTTGATCACCGAGCCCCACGACGGATTCGCGAACACGTTGCCCGTGGTCGGATAGTTGTCGCTGCTCCACATGTCGGGGTAATACGTCTGCGACATCTGATCGTGAATCCAGTGCCCCATCAGGTGCAGCCGATCGGTGATGTCATGATCGACGCGCACGACGTCTTCGCGCACGAACGTGGGTTGCCGCGGCGATGCCACAAATTGCGGCGCTCCGTTCGCGGCCGTCGAATTCGACGCCGGGATCGCTCCCGTCCCCATAAACAAAATGGCATTCGGATCAAGCAGGTTCGCCGGAATCACATTATCCGGAAACGAATTGCCGATCGTCAGATCATCCTGCTTGTAGAGCGCCAGCTTCGCGGGATCCTGCGTGTTCGGCACGCACGGAGCCGTCTGTCCCTCGTTGCAGGCGCCGGCGTTCGGGGATTCCGTGAAGCCGGGAGGCAGCTCGTAGGTGAAAGCTGTCCCCGCCGTCGGAATGTCATAGCTGGGCATGGTGTTGGTCGCCGTTGGATTGGCGCCCTGAATGAACCGCCGCCATTCTTCGCTGTAGAAGAAGAACGTTTTGCTCTTTTCTTTGGGATAGATTCCGGGAATGAACAGCGGTCCCCCGATCTCCCCGCCGAAAATATTCAGCCGCAGCTCCGGCGTCGCCTGCCCGTTGAGCTTCGAGAAGTAACTCGCCGCATCGAAATCGTCGTTGCGGTTGAATTCCCAAAGCCCGCCGTGGAACCGGCTGGTGCCCGACTTGAGCGCCATGGTGATCGTTCCACCCGAGGCGATCCCGTAGTCCGGAGCGTAGTTGCTGTCCAGCGTCTGGAATTCCGCCAGCACATCCGGAGAAGGCATCACGCCGGGCCGCCCGCCGCTGCCCCGGTCGTAGACTTCGCCCCCGTCGATGAGCCAGTCGTTGTGCCCCGGCCGCATGCCGTTGAAGCTGATGCTTTCACTGCTGCCCTGCGCCGATACGCCATTGAACGAGGGAATATTCGCCGAGACTCCGGTGCCCAGTGTGGCCAGCGAGATCATGCTGCGCCCATTGGTCCCGATCTGCGTGAGTTGCTCGGACGTGATCAGGCTGCTCACTTCGCTGGTTTCCGTCTCCAGATGCAGCGTGTTCGCCTGCACCATGACCGTTTGCGTGTTTGCGCCGACCGCCAGAACCACGTTCTCGCGGACCGTCGCCGCCACGTTCATGATGATGTTCGTCTTCTCGTAGGCCTTGAAGCTCGGAACGACCACTTTGAGGTTGTAGCTGCCGATTTGCAGCGCCGCGAAATCATAAAGACCGGCGCCGTTGGTCGAACCCGTCCGGACTTCGCCGGTGGCCGAATTGGTAAGGATAACTTTCGCGTTGGCGACGACAGCGCCGCTTGGATCTGTAACCGATCCTGTGAGTTCTGCGTTTTCCTGTGCCTGGGCTACAAAGACTGCGCTCAGGGCGACCATCGCCAGACTGAGCCAGCGTTTCCAGTGAGTCACTGTACACCTCCCAGCGTTCAGCCATCGCTTGCACTGCGGTGGGGTTGTGGGCCAGTCAGCCGGGGTCCGTAGTTGTAGTAAAGAGTTTTAGCTGACAGCCCTGCAATGGCATACGAACGCGGCTAAGCTATAGCACCGCACCTCGGCGCTGTCAACGAAGAGTTTTGTGTATTAGCTTATAGTCATTAACTATTGGATAAATACAGTACCGACTGGATACTGAACCTCAGCCCATCCATGTTTGGTTTGCTTTCCGTACGGATGAGCCGCGCGGACGGAACGGGTTCCATCAAGCCTGTGCGGCACAAGGGGCGGCTGCGGCGAGGCGATTCCCGGCGGGTTCTGCGCGCGGCGGACGAGCGCCCCGCGTTACGGAAGGCGATGACAAGGGAGTAACCAGTACTGAGGTAATGGCCCTGCCTGAAAACCAAGTCCCTGTAACCGCTTACTTCGCCGGCCGCCATCCAGGAAAATCGATTTTGTCCAGCGCAGCGCATCCAGCCGCACCCTGAGCCCGGCGCCCCGAAACCGGTGGTTCAGTCGCCTGCAAGCTGTCACCAGCAGCCTCGCGTGCGGCCTGGGCGCTGAGTTTTCAGAGGTAGTGGTCATCCGCGGCCGCGCTGCGCGTCCCTGCTTCGGCCGCCGCGGACCGCACCCTCGCCACCGTCAGCCAATTGTCTTTCTTCGGCTGCTCGAGAAAGAACGGCGGCAGCGGCATGGCCAGCAACCGGCTCAGCGCCTCGGCGTAGCTCTCATAGAGGGCGCGCAACTCGCTCAGCCGCGCGCTGCTCTGCTCGTCGCGGCATACCCGCACGCCCGCCTGGCACAGATGGTCGTAGACCGTGCGGAACTGCTCCGGGGGCAGACGGTCGGGGATATCCTTCACTGGCGTGAGAGAGAAGATCTGCGCCAGATCCACGAGCGCGTGCCGCGCCATGGCAAAGGTCAGCTGCGCCTGGCGCGCGCTCTCTTCCTGTACGCCGGCGATCAGCAGCGCGGTCGTATCCAGAATCGCGGTGATGCCGCTGAGCCAGCTTTGGCTGGTATGCTGCGAGCGGAAAAAGCACAGCAGCGGATAGGAAATGTGGCTCTCCAGCAGCTCGGCCGACCAGCGCTCCCACTCCTCCAGGAGCTTGACCAGCGCCGCGCTGCCGCCCTCGAACGAGTGCCGTTTGATCAGCTCATAGGCGGTCGGCGGCGACCCGGCGCGCGCATCGAGCAGCGCGATGTTGACCTCGCGCCGGGAAAACGCCCCGTACAGGACGGGGAAATAGCCGATTACCAGCGCCACAAAGCCGAGGCCGATACCCGCTTCGAGCACGACCAGCGAGCGGATGAGCAGCGTGTGCGGCACCACGTCGCCGAGCCCCAGCGTGAAGATCGTCGTGCCGCTCGCGTACAGGTCGCTCATCAACGGATGGGCCGTGCCGCGGGGGTCAGTGAACGCCTCGGGGAACGCAAAGTAGATGAGCGCGAATCCGAAAATCAGGCCCGCGGCCCACGTTCCAATCAGGAACACGAGCGACAGCGGCCCATAGAAACTGAGAGCCGTCTCGCGCTTGCGCGGATGCCGCACGCACAGCGCCGCCTGCCGCCACGGCAGCCACGTCATGCTGTAGAAGAGCCGCGTCAGCCGGAAGCGGCCGGTCGCGCGCCGCGGCAGAATCACCGTCTCGAACGCGTCGAGCAGCACCGAGAAGAGGCACGCAATGCCCAGCACCAGCCGCAGAGGATGCATCCCGTACAGACTACAGGGATCGGGGGGGCCGGTCCTAACAGGTTCTGGCAGGGGTGGGCCGGGGTGCGTTCCCTGAGCCGAGCCCCTGTCCAGAGGCCCTGATCCCTAATCGCCATTCGCTCTACTGCGGTATCACGAACAGTGTCATCGACTGCGCCGGGAAGGTATAGGTCAGGGTGCTGGTCGTGGCCGGCGAGACGGCCGCCGTGACCGTCACCCCGGACGCGACCGGTACAATCGCGGCCAGGTTTGCGTTGCTGTACTGGTACGCCGTCACCGTTCCCGGCGCCGGCAGGCTGAGCAGGGAGATCGTGCTCGTCAGCGGCCCATAGGTCTTGTTGATCACCATGACGGTGACGGCATTGTCCTTCGTCCGCAGCGCGCCGTAGACCGACAATTGCCCCTGGCCGTTCTCCATGTTCGCGACCGGCTGATAGTTCTTGTCGACCGGCGTGCAGGATCCGGTCAGCGCGGCCTGCGTGGAGCAGGACGCCAGCGCCTTATCGCCGAAGGTCGAGTTCTTGCCGTCGTAGTTGCGATACATGGCAAAGGCATAATTCCCCGGGCCTTGCTGGGTGTACTGCGAGGTGGGCCACAAGGTTGCCAGATCCAGCCCGTATTGGCCAAAGACGCCAAGAACGTCGGCCTGCGTTACCGCGCCGTTGATCGATTCCAGCGCCCCGAAGTTATATTCGTCGATCGCCGTCTTCGTTCCTGGATAGTTGTAGTTGGGATCGCCCCGCGGCCCCACGCCGTTCACCCACTGCTCGAGCATCGGCACGGCTTCGGGCGCCTGCAGCGGGAGGTTGCAGCTCGACGTGTGGTTCGGGTCTGTAATGTAGTTCGGCTGCGGATAGTTGGGGCTGGTGTAGGTCGGATCCCACAACGCCCGCACGGAATCCATGCGCGCCTTCTGCTCGCCGGTGTCGCCGGCCGTGGTAAACGCCACGCTGTTGCCGTTGTAGCTGCCGGCAAAGTAGCCGTGGATGTCGAGGTAGTCGAGCAGGCGGAACCCGTAGCTCCGCTCAGACTGCTGCATCTGCTCCAGGTAGTACGGAATCATCGCCGCGCCGTGATGCACGACGCGGTCGTTGGGGCTGGCCCACGGCTGGTAGCAGGGTCCGGTGCCCCAGCCCGCCTCAATGTCCTGCTTGGAGTAGAAGTAGTTCCACCAGAAGTCGATAATCGGTCCGCTCACCAGCGCGGTCGGGTCGGCGGTTTTGATCGCCAGAGCTGTGCCGATGCCGCCCAGCGTCACCTCGTCATAGGTGGAAGGATCGGGATGCACGTCGCGGTGCACGGCGTCCCACCAGGCAGGCTCGTTATCGAGATCCCAGATCGCCACGCCCTTGCCGGTCGAGCCTTTGCCGTAGCTGGCGTTCGTCACGAAAGAGTCGACCCAACCGCCCGTCCAGTTGCCCTGCGCCCACGATGCCGTGAGCTGGGACGTGGTTGGCAGCGCCGCCTCAGTGCAGGTCTGCACCATGCAGTTCGCCACGCCGTTCGCGCAGGTCGTCTGCTGGGTGATCGTGCATGACGGCGGCGGTTCCTGAACGCTGGTGATGGCTGGCGTAGCGGCGGCTCCGAAAAGCGAGCAACCGCCGGTCGAGGAGCTGGGGCAGGTGAGATAGCCGCAGGTCTTGCCCGCCTGGCAGACGCCGTTGCCGCAGGTCCCGTCGTACGACACCTGGTTGGGATAACTGGACTGGGGGAAGCTGCACGCGGGCGAGTTCCCGGAGTTGTTATTGGTGTTGCTGTTGGAGACCCATCCCTGGACAGGAACCGTTCCCAGCGCCGCCATGCCCGCGGCATCCGTGGCGGTCACAAAATCGGTGAAGGCAGCCGTCGTTCCAGGAGTGGGGAACGCGCCATTTTGACCGGTGAAGTTCTCGAAGTACCAGTCGGAGGCGGAGTTCGTGCTGTTGAGCTTGTAGTTGTAGCGGGAGGTGGCGTCGCCGCCCCACCGCAGGAGGCTGAAATTGGCGATCGCGGCGCTTGCCGTGTCGAGTTGCCAGCCGTTCGCTCCATAGATGTAGGGGCTGATCGGATGCAGCGGGTTGCCGAGGTCGACCGTCAGGATGGGGCCGGCCGTTGTGGCTGGAGCGGCCAGCGTGACGGTTGCACTGCCGCTCACCGTCGAGTCGGCAGCCGAGGTGGCGGTGACGATTACCGTGGCCGGAGAAGGCGGTGGATAGGGGCTTTGGTAGAGGCCGGTGGAGCTGATCGTCCCCGCGTCGGTCGTCCCGCCCGTCGAGTCGGTCAACGTCCAGTCCCAGGTGGGCGTGCTGCCGTCGCTTGCCGTCGCGGTGAACTGGGTAGCCGCGCCGATGGTCGCCGTCGCGGGCGTGACCGACACGGTCACGGCGGGCGCCGTTACCTTGACCGTCGCCGTGCCCGACTTGGTCGCGTCCTCGGTCGAGGTCGCAGTGATAGTCGCCGTTCCCGTGGCGGATGCGCCGGCCGTGAACAAGCCGCCGGAGTTGATGGAGCCGATGGACGATGGGCTCACCGACCAGGAAACCGTCGTGGTGTAAGCGCCGGTTCCGCTGACGATGTCCGACGCCTGATCGGTTTTGCCGCTGGTGATGGAGCTCGATGCCACAGAGACGCTGACGCCTGTGATCGTGGGCACCTGCGAAACCGTCCCGCCGCCTCCGCCGCCGCAACCTGCCAGCAGAGCGCACAGCGCCGCCCCGCACACCCCTGCACCCGCACCGAATCTGGCCCGCATCATGATTGCCTCCACAAGAAGGAAGCTGGTCCGTCCGGCGTTCGCATTCCGCCGGTTCGCGATTTTCCAGCCGGGGGAAATTGTATCAGCGAGGTCGCATGGGGCCAGAGAGAAGTTGCAGGTGACAGGTTGCGTTTCTTCGGTGGTCACGTTACCAGCGCGGGGATGGGTTTGTTGCAGGGGAAAGGGTTAGCGGATTGGATTCAGTTAATAGTTAACATGAGTTAGCTGACGGGGCACGCGGAAGTAAGTCACGGACCGTACAGAATTGACCAGGTTGGGATCATTCGCAACTGGTATTGTGATGCCTGCGGCTTCGTAGTTCTGCGCCCGGAGAGAAGACTTTATAGCGAGCCTCATTTCGGGCATACGTGCAGGGATGACAATCTTCCTCGGTCGGAAGGGAGATAAAATGCACAACTTTTCACCTTTCTACGCAAGCCGCGTGCGCCTTATGAAGAAGAAGCTCAACGGGCCGGGTTCTTCGCTCGTTTTCGCTTTTGCAGCATTGGCAGGCATGTCGATATGCGCGGGCGCTGCTTTACCTGCAGTGTCCCCCGGCTCACTTGATTGCCGGATGATTCCCTCTGAGCCATTCATGCTCGCTCCTGGGCAGCCCACCTTGAAACAGGGTGCCTATCGACACGGTGGAGGAACCGTCTACGTGGGAATCGAGGCTGAACCACCCGATCATCCGACGGTTCAGTTTTACGACGAAAAGACGGGACGAACTGGAACTCTCGAACAAATCGCAGGGCCGGATTACCGAACCGATGATTCGCCGACGATTACTTTTCTGTTGGATTCACCAATTTCCGCAATCGAGGAGAAGGCATTCGTTATTGAGACAGCCTCGGGCCGTCTGGGAGCATCGCTGTGGTACGCGGCGGGAGCTGGGTCACACCCGACCATCATCCTTATACATGGCGCGGACGATGAGACGCGCGCGATGGGCTTTCTCATCCCGTACTTTGTTTCGCACGGGCTCAACGTAGTGACCTACGATCAGCGGGGAACAGGCATCTCCGTGGGAAACTGGCAAACCACCGGGCCGGATTCCAAGGCCGACGATGTCATCGCAGTGCTCCAAAAGGTTGGCAGCGATCCGGTTGTAGACCCACACCGGATCGGGGTTTGGGGATTCAGCAATGGCGGTTGGGTTGCGCCCATCGTTGCAACGCGCTTTCCGCTCGCATTCATGATTTTGAAGAGTGCGCCGAGCGAGACCATTGCGGAAAATGTGTTGTACGAAATTGGAATGGCATTGCGCGAGCATGATCGCTTCACGCCGGAACAGGTCTCCGCCGCTCTTGCCTTCGAACGAACCATGTTTCTCGCGATGGAGACGAATTCGAGGTGGAGCGCTGCCGGCCGGGCGTTGGCCGCTGCAAGGAAGCAGCCATGGTTCCCGTATATGCGCATCCCTCCGGGGATGACCGCTCCGCCGCCGCCGCCGATGTTATCCGCATTGCAAACCGCGCTGATCTACGATCCCGCTGCGACGCTGCTGCGCGTTCGTACGCCGACGCTCGCATTATTCGGGCTGCTCGATAAGAACGTGGATTCCGCAGACAGCGCCGCGCGATTTCGTAAGGCATTCCATCGATCTGGCCTGAGGGACTTCACCATCATCACGTTCCCAGGAACGGGCCACACGTTGGAAAGATCGGGGACCGGATACGAGGACGATCCGTCGATGCCTGAACGGATGGTCGATGGCTATCCGGACGTCATGATTCGTTGGCTCCATGCTCGGTGATCTGGCGGGAAGCAGTCCTCGACGATCCTCGCCACATATCCGTCCGCGAACCTCGACTTGCACCACGGGCTGTCAGGGGTTGGGGAGCTGGGAAGCACGGATGCGCGGAGCGGCGTGCGCTGTGGACTTTGGCCTGTAACCAGCGGCCTGGCGTTTTTTGTCAAGCCCCGTAGCTCTTCACCAAAGTAACGAGTCCTCATAAGACGTGACTTACACGCCAGTTTTGGCAAAGAAAGTTGGCGTGTTTTGGCTCTGGACTTGGTATTCTGAACTTATAAGGTGAAAAAAGGCTCCGCGCTCTGTTGCGGGGCCTTTTTCTTTCGGACATGGCTGACGCGAAGGGCTGCTGGGGGGCGGCCCTTCGCCTTTTTTCCCGCCGGGGCTGGAGCCCCTTGTTGATAGCGCCGTCATTCCACGGGCTGAAGCCCGCGGCTTCTACCGCAGTCGTGCAGCGCTGGACGCGGCACGTGCTATTTACCGACGCAAAAGGAGATTTCCCATGCAGGAATCGAATGAAGCCGGCGCGATGACGCGCGTCGGGAACTGGAACCGGCCCGCGCACCACCAGTGCGCCCACGTTCACGAATCGGGGGTGCGCTGCAACGCCACCACCGGTACGGGCAGGCGGCTCTGCCACGCGCACCAGCGCTACAACGACTCCGATCCGCTTTACCCCATCCAGGTGCCACTGCTCGAGGACACGGCTTCGATCCGCTTCGTGATCTCGCAGACCAACCGGCAACTGGCGATGGGCGCGATCCCTCCGGCGAATGGACGCGCGATGCTCTACGGCTGCCGCATGGCGCTCGACCTGCTGCTCTATGAGCAGGCGCGGGAGAAGCGCAAGTTCGAGCAGGAGAAGATGGAGAAGAAGCTGGCGGCGGCGGAAGCAGCGGCTGCGTCGGTGAGCGAGTTAACCAGTCAGCAGGTGAGCGAGTTAGCGAATGGGGATGTGGCATCCGAAATCGTTGTGGAATCCCGCGTCTGCGAAAACCGCGCCGGGTCGGCGGCGGATCTGGTCGAAGCGTGCGCTGCGGATCCCGAGCCTGTCATCGAACCAGAGGCCGAGCCTGAGAGTGAGCCGCTGCCTTTCCTCCGCCGCCGGGAGCCGCGCTTTGCCGATCTGCGCGGGCAGTGGGACAAGGCGATGGGGCGGCTGAGCCGCGAGATCTCCGCCAACCTGACGGCGACGGAAGACGAGGACGGGGAAGCGTGGCGCGCGCGCATGAACGGGCCGCTCCAGGCGGGCCATCCGCAGATGCGCCAGGCGCATCCGTACCTGCAAAACGCCATTGCCGCGGGACGGAGCGCCGATGCGAGCGCCTACGGCGATCGTCCGGTGAGCGAGCTGGGCCCGCGCGATTTGCCCTTCAACCCTGCCTTTCCGCCGCAGTATCGAAGCGGCATGATGGACGAATGGCGCGAAGAGCATATCGCCGCGTGGTATCGCTGCCTCATCCCGACCGCCAGGGAAAAGGAAGTGCGCGAGTACGCCAGCTCGATCTACAAGGGGATCCAGGAGGAGAAAGCGGAAGCCGCCGCGCACGACCCAGTCGATGGGCTGCGAGCCGTTGAAGCCGATGCGAAGCCGGAAGCGATGTGCTGATCGCCGTGGAACGCCCGATGCCGGTCCGAAGCGATGAGCGAGTTACAGGGCACGCCGGGCGGATCGGTGAGCGTGTCAGAACATGCGCTGATCGCCTTCGGTCTGCGGGCCGTGGACGAGCAAGCCCAGCTCGCCAGCCAGGCGCTCAAGCAACGCGCGGGTGGTGGGCGCAACGGGAACCATGGGCATGCGGTAGTTTTCTCCGATGCGGCCCATCATGGCGAGAATCGCTTTTACCGGTGCGGGGCTGGTCTCTTTGAAGATGCCCTGCATGAGGCGGAAGTATTTGCGGTTGATGCGGCGCGCGGTGGCCCAGTCATTGGCCATCGCCGCACGCACCATCGCGGTGGTGTCGACCGGGATGAGATTGGAGACCACCGAGACGAGCCCCGCGCCGCCGGCGCCGAGCACGCCGAGCGCCATGAGATCGTCGCCGGAATAGACGCGGAAGCTGCGCGGGGCCTGGGTGATGAGCTCGGTGATCTGCACGAGGTTGCCGCTCGACTCCTTGACGGCTTCGATGTTGGGAGCGGCCTCGATGAGACGCAGCACCGTCGCGGGCTCGAGGTTCGCGGCGGAGCGGCTGGGGATGTTATAGAGCACGACCGGCAGCTTGACCGCCTGAGCCACGGCTTTGAAGTGCTCGAACTGCCCCTCCTGCGTGGGTTTGTTGTAATACGGATTGGCGCTGAGGATGGCGGTGACGCCGGGAACCTGCGCGGCGGCGCGCGCCTTGGCGACGGCCTGGCGCGTGGCGTTGTGCGTGCATCCCGCCCACACGGGCACGCGGCCGCCCACCGCCTCGGCAACGATGCGGATCACCTGCAGCCATTCCTGCTCGTCGAGGGTGGGGGTTTCGGCGGTGGTTCCGCAGGCCAGCAGCCAATCGACGCCGCTTTCCACCTGCCAGCGGGCCAGGTCGTACAGGGCCCGCTCATCGATGCTTCCGTCTGCGCGAAACGGCGTGACCAGCGCCGTGCCGCAGCCTTGCAAATCCATATCAGGATGAGTGTAGCAAGGTAGCGAGTCAGCCGGTCAGCGAGTCAGCGGGTCAGTAGTCAGCGGTCAGCGGTCAGCGGTCAGCGGTCAGCGAGGCGTTGGAGTTAGGAGGGCTCGTGGTATTGCCGCGGGTTGTTTGGAAAACTCCCTGGAGCGGCGGTGAACTGGAGACCGTCGAGGTTCTTCGACTGCGTTTGGCGCGATGCGCCAAACTTCGCTCAGAATGACGAGGTTTTTTGCTGACTGCTCACGGCTGACTGCTGTCGCCGCTGTCTAGACTTGTCCGGCGATTTCCTGGAAATCCCAGCAGCCGGTTTTGCCGGCGATCCATTCGGCGGCGCGCACGGCGCCTTCGGCGAAGCCGCGGCGGGAGAAGGCTTCGTGGCGCAACTGGAGGAGATCGTTCGCGGAGCGCGCTTCGATGACGTGGATGCCGGGAACGTCGCCCTCGCGGACGGAGGCGATCTCGACGTTCACGCCGGGACACGATGCTTCGAGAATCTTCTTCAGGGTGAGCGCGGTGCCTGAGGGCGCGTCTTTCTTGGTGGCCGCGTGCGTTTCGGCCACGCGGAATGCGTAGCCGGGCAGGTCGCGGGCGAGCTCGCGCGTGAGGCGGAAGAGGGCCTGGACGCCGATGGAGAAATTCGAACTGTAGAGCAGGGCGCCGCTGCGACGCGAGCACAACTGCCGCAGGTCGTCGAGGTGGGCGTACCAGCCGGTGGTGCCGACGACCACGCGCGCGCCGTTCGCGAGGCAGGCGCGCATGTTCTGCACCGCCGCTTCCGGCGTGGTGAAGTCAATGACCGCGTCGAAGCCGGCCAGAAACGGAGCGTTGAGCGCCATGGCGTTGCGATTCTCTTCCTCGCCGACCACGCGTACGCTATGGCCGCGCTCCGAGGCGACCGTTGCCACCAGACTGCCCGTTTTGCCGCGTCCCAAAACCAGAAAGAGCATTGCGTTGTCCTTTTGCTACGCGCTGGCCGGCCGCGCGCCCACGTCAAAAATTTCCGGATCGGGATCGCTGAAGAATTCGCGGTGGAGCGAGCGCACCGCTTCCTCGGCATCATCTTCTTCGATCATGAAGCTCATGTTGATTTCCGACGCGCCCTGGGAAATCATGCGCAGGTTGACGTGACGGATGGCCTGGAACACGCGCGCGGCAATGCCGTTTTGGCCGCGGATGTTTTCGCCCACCATGCAGACGAGCGCTTTGCGGCCCTCGTATTTCACGTCGGCCAGCTTGCTGAGGTCGGCGGCGATGGCGGGCAGCTTCTCGTTCGAATCGAGGCTGAGGGAGACGCTCACCTCGGAAGTGGAGACCATGTCCACCGGGCATTTGTGCCGGTCGAAGACCTCGAAGATGGAGCGCAGATAGCCGTGGGACATGAGCATGCGGCTGGCGACCACGTCCATGATGGTGAGGCGCTTCTTGACGGCGATGGACTTGAAGGGGCTGCGGCAATGCGGCGCCAGCGCGATGATGCGCGTGCCTTCGTTTTGCGGGTTCTTCGAATTGAGCACGAGGACGGGGATGTTTTTGCGCACGGCGGGGAGGATGGTCGCGGGGTGCAGAACTTTCGCGCCGAAGTAGGCCAGCTCGGCCGCTTCTTCAAAGCTGATGGTGCGCACGCGCAGGGCGTCGGGACACATGCGCGGATCGGCGGTCATGATGCCGTTGACGTCGGTCCAGATCTCGATAGCGCCGGCGTCGATGCCGCTGCCCACGAGCGCTGCAGTAAAGTCGGAACCGCCGCGGCCGAGGGTCGTCGTCACACCCTTCTCCGTCGATCCGATGAAGCCGCCCAAGACGGGGACGCGCGCTTCAGCCAGATGCGGAGCGACGTGCACCTTGAGCTGTTGCTCGATGAGCGCGTCGAGGGGGATGGCCTTGCCGTGCTGCGCGTCGGTGACGATGCAGCGTCGCGCGTCGACGTGCGCCGCGTTGAGGCCGGTGCGGGCGAAGGCTTCGGCGATCATGCGGCTGGAGATGCGCTCACCGTAGGAGACGATCATGTCGGAGATGCGCGGCGTGAGCTCGCCGACGACGGCGAGGCCGCGCAGGATTTCGTCGAGGCCGTCGAATTCGGCTTCCATCCAGGCATGGGTGGCGGCGAGCGCGGGATCGGGCCGCATGACGGCGAGGGGATCGTGTTCGAGCGCCGGGCCTGCGGCGATTTGCGCGGCTGTATCGTGATGCCGGATGCGGAGGCGCTCGGTGATGGCGAGGGCGCTGGCGCGGTCGCCGCGCGCCGCGGTGGCCGCCGCGGAGATGAGCAGGTCGGTGACGCGGGCCATGGCGCTGACCACCACCACGGGCTGCAGGCCTTTGGCCACGCGGCCCGCCACAATGCGGGCGGCGCACAGGATGGCCTTCGCGTCCTCGACGGATGTGCCGCCGAATTTCATCACCACGAGGCGATTCATGCGGGCACGGGCACCGGGTCGAGTTTTCCGAGGGAGACGAGCAGCTCCGCGTTGAGCAGGGCCGCGCCGGCTGCGCCGCGGATGGTGTTGTGCGAGAGGACGGTGAACTTCCAGTCGAGCAGATTGCAGGGGCGCAGACGGCCGACGACGGCGGTCATGCCGCGGCCGCGCATGCGATCGAGGCGTGGCTGCGGGCGGTCGTCGGCGGCGATGAATTCGACGGGCTGCGCGGGAGCGGTGGGGAGATCGCGGCCCCGGAGCGGGGCGAAGTCCGCCCACGCGGCGAGCAGCTCGTCGCGCGTGGCTTTGCGGCTGAGCTGGATGCTGACGCTCTCGGTGTGGCCGTCTTCGACGGGAACGCGGTTGCAGTGCGCGCTCATTTTGGCGGCGAGCGGCTCGACGGATGTGCCGCGCAGGCGGCCGAGCAGCTTCAACGTTTCCGCTTCCATCTTCTCTTCTTCGTTTTTGATGTAGGGGACGACGTTGCCGAGGATGTCCATGGAAGCGACGCCGGGATAGCCCGCGCCGCTGACGGCCTGCATGGTGCTGACGAAGATGGCCTCGACGCCGAAGCGTTCGACGATGGGCTTGAGCGCGAGCACGAGTCCTATGGCGGAGCAGTTGGGATTGGTGACGACGTAGCCGCCGGAATCTTTGCGCCAGCTTTGGCGCTCGACGAGAGCGAGGTGCTCGGCGTTGACTTCGGGGATGACGAGGGGCACGTCTGCGTGCATGCGGAAGGCACTGGAGTTGGAAACGACGGCGCACCCGGCGGCGGCGAAGGCCGGCTCCATTTCGCGGGCGATGTCAGCATCGAGCGCGGCGAAGATGACGCGCGGCACGCCTTCGGGCACAGCCGGAGAGACGGGCATGGCCGCGATGCGGTCGGGCACGGGCGTATCGAGCTTCCAGCGCACCGCTTCGCCATAAGGTTTGCCGCTGGAGCGGTCGCTGGCCGCGAGCCACGCTACTTCAAACCAGGGATGGTTCTCGAGGAGCTGGATGAAACGCTGCCCGACCATGCCGGTGGCCCCGAGGATGCCTACTTTTTGCCGCATGTCCGCCTTCTCTGGATACACCGCGGGCACAGCGAGAGAAGCGGCCGGCCGGGTGCAGGGTTTGGGGATAGTGTAAATGGACTGGCCGTCCAGGCGGGGGCGCTTCGCGGGACTGGCCGTCTAGGCGGAAGCGCTTCGCGCGCAGGGGCTGAAGCCCGGCGTATTTTCGGCGTGAACGGTACGACCAAGGTCGTGCCCTGATACAAAACCAAAAACTCTGTTCGTGGTCGGGAAGGGCCATTGGTATCACCCATCTCCGAACACCGCGGAGATGTGGGGCATCCAGATTGGTCGACCTCGCTCAGGGCAGGCTCCGCGGAGAGCCTTCGACAGGCTCAGGCCAGGTTGTGGGGCGCCCGCGGGTTGGCGGCTACTTGCTGTAGGTGAAGTCCTGGGTGGCGGTTTGTTGCGCGCTGACCGTCACTGTCGCGGTTTGCTGGCCGAGGTTTTCCTGGTCGGCGACGAGGGTGTAGGTGCCGGGCGGCAGGCCGTGGATGACGTATTTCCCTGACGCGTCGGAGACGGCGAAGAACGGGTTGGGCGAGACGTTGATGAAGGCCTGCATCCACGGATGGTTGTTGCAGCGGACGGGGATCATGAGCTCGGGTTTGGCGAAGGTGGCCTGATCGTGGGGGCTGTTTTGGCCGCTGCTCGGCGGCTGCGAGATGTCGACCGCCTGATTGCCGCCGACGGTGGGCGTCATGTGGATGTTGTGCATGGTGGGGTCGCTGTTAACGAACTGCACGGGCTGGCCCACCATGACGCCGGCGACGTGCGGGGAGTAGCGGCAGCCCTTCTGGTCGATGACGACGGGCTGCGAGGGGGCGGCGTAGACCTTGTTGCCGAGGCCGTCTTTCACGTAGAGGAAGACGTTGGCCAGGCTGCCGTTGTTGATCACGGTGCCTGCGGTCATGTTCGCGGGGCCGAGGGTGCAGGCGGGGTCCTGGGACATGTCGATCGCGACGGGCCTGGGCGCCGTGCCGGTGAAGTGGATGGTGCCGGTGATGGTGCCGGCCGTCGCGGTGTCGATGGCGGTGTACTGCGGCGCGGCGGCTTCGTTCTTTTTGCAGCCGGCGGCCAGGAGGGCCAGGGACAGGGTCAGTGCCGCCAGGTATCTCGATGTCTTCATTGCTGCGTTCTCCAGGATCAGGTGTCGGGTTGCAGGTTGCGGGTTTCAGGGTTCGAGCGCGGCGATGACTGCGTCGGCGAAGGCGCGGGTGCCCGCGTTGCCGCCTACGTCGCGGGTGAGCGTTTTCTTCTCTTCGTAGGTGTTTTCGAGGGCGGCCTGGAGGCGGTGGGCTGCTGCGTCTTCGCCGATGTGGCGCAGCATGAGGATGGAGGACTGCAGGAGCGCGGTGGGATTGGCGAGGTCTTTGCCGGCGATGTCGGGGGCGGAGCCGTGGACGGCTTCGAAGATGGCGGCTTCCGCGCCGAGGTTGGCGCCGGGAACGAGGCCGAGGCCGCCGACGAAGGCGGCGCAGAGGTCGCTGACGATGTCGCCGTAGAGGTTCTCCATCACCAGCGTGTCGTACTGGTAGGGGTTCATGACGAGCTGCATGCAGGTGTTGTCGATGATGTGCTCGCCGTAGGTGATGGCGGGGTAGCCTTTGGCGATGTCGCGGCAGCAGCGCAGGAAGAGGCCGTCGGACATCTTCATGATGTTGGCCTTGTGGATGGCGTGGATCTTTTTGCGGCCGTGCTTGTGGGCGTAGTCGAAGGCGAATTTCGCGATGCGGGTGCAGCCCTTCTCGGTCATCACTTTGAGGGACTCGACGACGCCCGGGACGACTTCGTGCTCGAGGCCGACGTAGAGGCCTTCGGTGTTTTCGCGGATGATGATGAGGTCGACGTTGGGATAGCGGGTCTCGAGGCCGGGGAGATTTTTAATGGGGCGGAAGTTCGCGTAGAGCTCGAACTTCTGGCGGAGGGCCACGTTGATGGAGCTGAAGCCTTCGCCGATGGGGGTGGTGACGGGGCCTTTGAGGGCGACGCGGTTGCGCTCGATGGAGGCGTAGAGCTCTTTGGGGATGTATTCGCCGTGCTCGGCGAAGGCTCCGGCGCCGGCGGAGAAGCGTTCCCAGTTGAAGCGGACGCCGGTGGCTTCGAGAATGCGGACGACGGCGCCGGTGACTTCCGGCCCGATGCCGTCGCCGGGGATGAGCGTGATGGTGTGTGTGCTGCTCACGTGGCTCCTGGTTTCGTCGGCTGCGCTTGCTTGCGGGGCACCGGCCCCGGGGGAATCAAGCGTGTTTCTTTTTGCCGGGCTTTTCTGCGTGGCCGCTCAGCAGCTGCTCCAGCTCTTCCTTGAATTCGCGCACGTCTTTGAAATCGCGATAGACGCTGGCGAAGCGAATGTAGGCAACGGTGTCGAGGGTCTTGAGGCGGTCCATGATCAGCTCGCCGACCTCGGTGGTGGTGCGCTCGCGCTCGTTGGCCTCGGTGACGAAGGTTTCGGTCTCATCGACCAGCTCTTCCAGCTTGGCTGCGGAGATGGGGCGCTTCTCGCAGGCGTGGAGCAGGCCGCTGAGCACTTTCTGGCGCTCGAATTTCTCGCGGCGGCCGTCTTTTTTCACGACCATGTAGGGGATTTCGTCGATGCGCTCGTAGGTGGTGAAGCGGCGGTTGCAGCCTTCGCATTCGCGGCGGCGGCGGATGGCATCGGCCTCCCGGCTCTCGCGCGAGTCGATCACGCGGTCCTGGAGAAAGCCGCAGTAAGGACATTTCATCGGTCTGGATTGATTTTAGCAGCGGGGGACTCGCCGTCCAGGCGGATGCGCTTCGCGCGCAGGGGCTGAAGCCCGCTTCTTTTTCCGGCGCGAACGGCACGAGTGAACTCGTGCCCTGATACAAAGCAAACGCAGGAACTGGGGGTCCGGGCGGGACTCGCCGTCCAGGGGACTGGCCGACCAGGCGACTCGCGCTTCACGCGCAGGGGCTGAAGCCGGAGAGTGGCGGGAATTTGTCATGGGTCCTGGTGGGGGGTTATTGTGGTTGCCGCCGCATCTCAATCGACTATGAGACCTGAGAACGGATCCCGCTCCATTGCGAAGGGCTTTTTGGCCGGGCTGGCCGGCGGACTGGCCGGGGCCGGCGTGAAATGGGCCGCCGAGCAATTCTTTCCGCCGAGAGTGCAGGGGCAGACGCCGCCGCCGATTGTGCTGGCCGAACAGATGGCCGGGCGCGACCTGCCGGAGGGCCAGCGGCAACTGGCGCTGCACGGCATTCACCTGGTGTTTGGCGCGCTGGCCGGCGGGGTTTATGGGGCGCTGGTGGAGCTGGAGCCGTCGCTGGCGGCATGGCGGGGAGCGGCGTTCGGCATCACGCTCAACCGCATCACGCATGAGTCGCTGCTGCCGCGGATGGGCCTGGCTGCTCCCACGGGCCAGCAGCCGACGCAGGAGCGCATCAGCGAGTGGGTGAGCCACGCGGCGTATGGGGTGGGGACGGATCTGGTGCGGCGGGCGGTGCGGCGGGGATTGTAGCCTCCCAGCGAGTCAGCGGGTTGGCCAGTTAGGTGGAATCCCACATCTCCGAACGACGCGGAGATGTGGGGCACCCGGCGGTGTGGGTTCCCACATCGAGTTTCAGGAACAGCCGCAGATGCTTCGTCCCCTTCGCCTGGCTCAGGGTCCTCAGGATGACACGGGTTTGGTTAAGCCTGCCGTTGTGGTGAACCATAGCTGAGCCATGCAGGTCCATTCGACTCGCGGCTGATTTCATTGTTGCGTCCCAACTGCGGGACGCAGCGAATGCGGAAAGCGCGCTCAGGATGACAACGCGGGGGGAATTCGCGGCTACTGTTCGAAGCGGATTTCGCTGACCTGAATCACCGGCGCGATGTCGGTGTAGTTGGGGATGTCGGCCTGGAGAATGTCACCGTTGGGAAGAAAGGCGTCGGTGAATGCCTGGACGGTCTCGCAGGTGAACGCGCAGATGGCCGCGAAGGGCGGAGCCTGGTCGGGATTTCCGCCGAGCATGCCGATTTCGACCGAACAAGCCTTGACGGCGGAGCCGAGCAGGCCGAGCGCGAGGGGCATGTGGGTGTTGAGGTAGTAGTCTACATCGAAGCGGCTGCCCGGCTTGCTCGGGTAGAAGATGGAGACCCTGACCATGTTTCTACGATACGACAGGGGCGAGGGCGCGGCGGTGAACGGAGGGGGACGGGTTCGTCGACCGCGCCCGGTGGCGGTTCACCCGATGTGAGAGACCGCGACCCTGGGGGCGACGGATCGAGTGGCCGTGGACTGAGGGCGGGACAGCCAATAGAGCGCGACAGCGTGCGTGATCATCAGCATGGGGACGTAGAGGATGGGGATGATGCAGGTAGCCTCCAACTGTCCGGCGACAGAAGGAAGGCCCAGCCGGACGGCGTGGTAGTAGTCAACGAGAATATCGACGGCGCCGGCAACGTTGAAGGCGACGACGAACGTCCAGAACAAGGGGCGCACTCTTGCCGTGAGCAGGGCGAGAATCGCGAGGATTCCGGTTGCGAAGTCTCCATAGGCCGCGAATGCGGCGAAACTGGCCGGCAGGCCGGGGCCGACGACGCCAGGAACGAGGAAGACCAGCCCGAAGAAGCGGAAGCTGTGGAACGTGGCGATGGCGCGCTGTCTGCTGAAATTGTCGAGCGAACGGAGCCTGGGGAGAATGTACGCTCCGAAAAGCAACAGGCAGGCCACATAGCCGAGGACGAGCTGTGTTTCAAAGATCACCTGCGTGGACATCAACCCTCCTTGTAAGCGATTCGCGCCATCCTGCGATGGCTGCAGAGCGACTCCGGCGACAGGAATGAGGCGAGAGGCCGGAGAACCTGCATTTACCCGATAGGATGATTGCTATCATCCTATGGATTCGAAGTTTTCCGCGCGAGGCGCCGATTGCATGGTGGGATGATCGGGAGCATCCTAAGTCAGCGATGCGTTACCCACCCGAACACAAAGCGAAAGTCCACGACAAGATTGTGAAAGACGCCTCGCGGCGGGTGCGCGCCGAGGGCCTGAGCGGCGCCGCGGTAGGAGCCGTGATGCGCGACACCGGCCTGACGCACGGAGGCTTTTATAAGCACTTCGAGAGCAAAGAGGAGCTGCTTCTCGAGTCGCTGAGCGAAGCTTTTCGCGACGCCGGCGAAGTGTTGACGGAGGCGGCTGGGAAAGCGCCGCGCGGGGATGCATGGAAGGCGATCGTGAGGACCTATCTGAGCCCGGAGTTTTGCGATCACCCGGAGCGCGGGTGTCCGCTGCCGGCACTGGCTCCTGAACTCGCGCGCGTGGATCAGAAGATGAGAAAGCGGATCCTTCCCTTCCTGGTGAGCTACCGGGATCGCATGCTTCCGTTGATGCCGGGGCGGCGAACGGCGGACAAAGAGCGCGCGTTCTTCGCGATCTTCTCAACGATGGCCGGCGCGATCGAAATCGCACGTCTGCTGCCAGAGGACGCGATGCGGGAGAAGGTGTTGTCCTCGGCGAGGGAGTTCCTCTTGTCCAGCTTCTGAGGGGTCTGTGAAGCCCGGCGTTCTTTGAGGGTTTTCGGCACGACCAGGGTCGTGGCCTGATACAAAAGCAAAAACCTGCCGGGGCTAAAGTGTCTGCTTTCTGCTGGCCCACATTCCCCGGCCTCAAGGCCGGGGCTTCTACCGCCGTGCCGCTTCGCGGCACCGCATGCGCTTATTATTCAGGGCATCGGGTTGGTGGGCGTGGAAACGCTTATCTGCGAACTTCGCGTGGAGGGTTCGACGAGCCACGGGTCAAATTTGGGGGCGCCGAGGCCCACCCTGTCGGTCCAAAGACGGGACCGATCAGGATGGGGCACCCGGAGCCGGGTCAGGCTTGCTGGGTGGTGGCGTCGGCGGCCGGCACGGTTTGTTCGGCGGCGTGTTCGCTCTCTTCGGCGACCTTCATGAGGGAGACGTGGTCGAAACGCGCCCAGATGAGGCCCACCGGGATGATGCCGAGGAAGGTGACGAGGAGGAGGGTCGCGGCGCAGCCGAGAGAGGCTTCGGGCGTGACTCCGAAGAAATTGCGAATGGCCTCTTCGACGACGCCGATTTGCGTAAACCAGCCGAGGACCGGGATTGGGATGGCGCTGGCTGCGCCGCTGACCACCATGAGGAGCACGCTCTTTGCAGGCGTGATGGAGGCGAGCTGCGGACTGGCGACAAAGGCCTGGGCGGTCTCGAGGTAGGCCAGGGTGATGAGCAGCCACATGCCGATGGAGAGGCCGGCGGCGAGGGCGAAATCCGCGAAGGAGCGGATGGTATCGAGGCCGGAGTGGAAGGTCTGGATCTTGTTTTCGACGGCGGCGCCTGCGCTGATTGAGATCACACCGAAGGCGCGGCCCAACAGGCGACCGACGGCGTCGCCGGCGAGGCGAACGAGGAGCAGAAAAATGCCGCCGGCCACGGTAGCAGCGAGGCCCCAGAGTCCGGCATTGCGGACCACCTCAGCGTGCGGGAGCGAGCCCATGGGCGCAAGCAGAACGGCCGAGCAGGTGATGAGGGCCATGGAGCCGGCGTCGAAGAGGCGCTCGACGATGTAGACGGCGATTTGCGAGCTGAGGGGGAGGCCGGTTTTTTTGCTGACCAGGAAGGGGCGGACCAGATCGGCGACGCGGCCAATGAGTGCGACGGCGGTGAAGCCCATGACCTGGGTGCCCACGAGAGAGAGCAGGGGCAGCTTTTTCTTGTGGCGGACGAGGTTGGTCCAGCGAATAGCGCGGATGACGTAGGCGAAGTAGATGCAGCCGAGGGCGAAGGCGATTTTGCGCAAGTCTGCGTGGCGGAGTTGCTCGCCAAAGACGGTCCAGTTGAAGTGGATGCGATGGCGTCCGAACCAGATGAGGAGAGCCACAGCGATCAGGACGATGAGGAGCGTAACGCGGCTCTTCGTGCTTTTCAATCAGGGCTCCCCGGGGATTGCCGGCATTGAGGGGCTGGGCTGTATCGACATAGAGGCACTTGATTGGTGTCGGAGTGTTTCAGCTTGGGAAATGCAGGACTTTCGACTCGCGGCCTGAATTCCTGCTGCGCGCAGACCATGGAGCGCTCCCGCAGGATGACAGGGTAATTTTCCTCGATATGAGATCTCCAGGCCCATGGGTCAAAACGGCCTAGTGGGCCAGCGCCGCGAGTTGGGCGGCCGGGTGAGCCTGAGCTTTGCGGCGCAGCTGATAGCGCCGATTGTACTCGTGAATGACGCGCGCGACGTAAGCGCGGGTTTCGCGGTACGGGGGGATGCCGTGCCAGCGATCGACCGCGGCGGGACCGGCATTGTAGGCGGCCAGCGCGAGCGGGAGATTGTCGTGGTACTTGCGCAGGAGCGCGTCGAGGTAGGCGGTGCCGCCTTTGATGTTCTGGCCAGGGGCGAAGGTGTCGGCAACGCCGAGCTCAGTTGCGGTGCCGGGCATGAGTTGCATGAGGCCCTGGGCACCCGCGCGGCTGACGGCGTGCGCGTGGCCGCCGCTTTCCTGGCGGACGACGCTGGCGAGGAGATCGGCGTCGATGTCGTAGGTGGCGCCGGCCTGGGCGAGCATGGGCTTGAGCTGGTCTTCGGAGAGCTTCTCGGGGACGGGGATGGGGCTGGCGGCTGCGGGCGGCGGCGCGGCGGGCAGTGAGATGCGCTCGTCGGTGGCGATGTCGGAGGCGTTGACTTCGAGGAAATTGCTGCCGGCGGCATCCATATAAAGCCGGACGCGGGCGCCGTCGACGGCCTGGTGGTCGCAGATGAGGTCGAAGCCGTTCTTCAGAATGATGTGCTCAGCGACGCGGGGAGGCTCGGGACTGGCGGCCCAGGCGCGCGCACCGAGGCCGGCCACCGCGAGCAGGAGCAGGACGCAGAACCGGAACCGCCGGGAGGGCCCAAAATGTGGGGTGAGGGGCGGCATTGTCAGCTACTCTACCATTCCTGAGACGCGGGTCTGAGCCAAAACGCTCTCGACCACGGCGGCGACGCCGTCGGCATTGTTGGCTGGGGCGACAGTCCAGCCGACTCGCCTGGCCATCGCCACCAAGTCGGGGGCTCCGTTGGCCATGACGACGGCGTGGCCGGCGGCCTGGAGCATTTCGAGGTCGTTCCAGTTATCCCCAATGGCCAGAATGGCTTCGCGGCTGATGCCGCGGCGCTGGGCGTGCCGCTCAAGGGCGGTTCCCTTGGAGCAGCCGGGCGGCAGGATGTCGAGGATGGTCAGGTCGCGGGCCGGGTATTCGGTGCGGTGCATGGCGATGTGGGGGGCGAGGTCACCGGCCGCCAGGCTGGCTACCGCGCGGGCCATGGCTTCGAGGGCGCCACAGACCATGGCCTGCACCGGGGCTTCGCCCGAGTCGAAGGCGCGTTCCAGAGGCTGGACCTCGCGAATCCAGGGGCGGTTGGCCTCGACCCAAAGGGCGATGCGGGCGTGCAGCGGCGCGAGGGATTCGAGGACGAGCTCGCCGGGGCCTTCGCCGTCGAAGGTGAAAACGGTGGCGCCGAAGGGGCGCAGGGCTGGGCAGAGAGCGCGGGCGGTTTCGACGGGAAGGAAGAAGCGGTCGATGAGGTCGCCGGCGAGAGTGCGGGTGACGGTTCCGTTGGAGGTGATGAGAACGGTGTGCGGCTCGAGGCCGATGGGAATGAGCAGGGGCTTGGCGTAGGCCTGGCGGCGGCCGGTGGCAATGACGATCTCGATGCCCGAGGCCTGGGCTTCGGTGAGCGCGCGGCAATTGCGCGGACTGATGTCCGTTCCGACGGACGGCAACAGCGTGCCGTCGATGTCGACGGCGATCATCCTGATGGGAGAGGACATCTGTACTCAGTTTATGGGAGAGGCTCTTCGGCTGGCTCTGGGTTGGGACTGCGGCGTTCGCGGAAGAAGGCGCGGAGGAGGTCGCCACACTCATCGGCGAGGACGCCGGCGGTGACGGGCATCTTGTGGTTGAGGCGGGGATGGTTGAGGACGTCGAGGACGGAACCGGCGGCGCCGGCCTTGGGATCGGGGGCGCCGCAGATGAGGCGGCCGAGGCGGGCGTGGATCATGGCGCCGGCGCACATGGCGCAGGGCTCGAGGGTGACGTAGAGGTCGCAGTCGAGGAGGCGGTAGTTGCCGATGGCGGCGGCGGCGGCGCGGAGGGCGACCATCTCGGCGTGGGCGGTGGGATCGCAGTCGCGGAGGACGCGATTTTGGCCGCGCGCGAGGACTTCGGCGTTGCGGACGACGACGGCGCCGATGGGGACTTCGCCGGCTTCGGCGGCGGCGCGGGCTTCAGCGAGGGCTTCGCGCATCCGTTGGTGATCGGGATCGGTCATGAGAAAACGTCCCTGGCGGTTCGGCACGGCTGAAGCCGTGCCCCTTCAAAAACGGCTGCTTTTTTCGCAGGCTGTGAAGTCGTGCCCTGATACAAAAGCAAAAACTCTCCGGGGCTGAAGCCCCCGCTTTCTGCTGCCCTTTTTCCCCGGCCTGAAGGCCGGGGCTTCTACCGTCGTGCCGCTTCGCGGCACCTGATGCGCGTTGTCGGAGCACTCGGCCGCGGCACCTGATGCGCGTTGTCGGAGCACTCGGCTAGTGTAGTGTCACCGATGTTTGGAGCGAAAGCTTGGCACAAAGCGACCGCAGTCTGGATGCCGGGTCGCGAGAGCGTAAGAACAGAAAAATAGAAGCAACCGCAGATCCCTGGGTGCGCTTCGGGGTGACACGGGAGGTTGGTTGTGGCGAGCTTCGGGGACAGGATGCTCAGGAGCTGAGCTGGCGGGGGCCGTCGACCCATTTGCGGAAGATGCCGATGATCTGCTCGAGGCGGCGGGGGTCGCCTTCGCCTTCAAAGCGCGCGGCGGAGATGGTGCAGTCGAGCCACTCGTCGCCGGTGGTATCGAGGCTGAGGCGGTTGGGTGCGGCGTTCTCGGCGGTGGTGCCTTCGAGGCTGATGGTGAGGCGCCAGCCGGGGCGGCGCAGGCTTTCGAGGCGGATGCCTTCGCGGTGTTCCCAGTCGCCGTCGCACTGGCGCTGGTACCAGTCTTCGAGCCACTCAAGGTTGTTGTTCGGCATCAGCGCTCCAAAGCAGTCCGGGGCTGCTCTACCCCAGCGGTTGAACCCGCCGGGGATTTCGGTTGCTGCTGGGTCATGCAGTGCAGAGCACCCAGCCCCCAGATCAAGTCGCCGCAGTAAATCCCCACCACCTCGCGTGACGGGAACACGTCAGCGAGAATGTTGAGCGCCTTGCGATCAGCGGTGTCATTTAAGGTTGGCACGAGAACAAGATCGTTGGCAATGTAAAAGTTAGCATAGCTCGCCGGTAACCGCTGTCCCTCGAACACCACGGGTGTGGGCATTGGTAACGTGACGATGTGAAAGGGCTTGCCATCACGATTGCGCGCGGCTCTCAGGCGATCGAGATTTTCTTCGAGCGGAAGATGATTTTCGTCGTCGCGATTCGGCTCGACGACGGTGAGGATGGTGTTGGGGCCGACGAAGCGCGTGATGTCGTCGACGTGACCGTGCGTGTCGTCGCCTGCGATGCCGCGATTCATCCAGAGGACCTGGCCGATGCCGAGGTAGTCGGCGAAGACTTGCTCGAGTCGTTCGCGCGTCACGCCGGGATTGCGCTGCTGCACTTCGCTGAGCAGACATTCTTCGGTGGTGATGAGCGTGCCCGCGCCGTTGACATCGATGGAGCCGCCCTCGAGGACGACGCGCTGCCGGCCGGCGGGGGTGTCGATGGTGGGCGCCCAGTGCGGGAGGCGCAGGAGGCCGGCGACGCGTTCGGGGAGCTGGTCGTCGTGATGCCAGTTGGGATATTTGGCCCACGCGTTGAATTTCCAGTTGGTGATGGCGATGGGCGCGTGGGTTTGGTCAGCGTGCGCGGACGTCTCGGCGCGAGACCGGCGTGAAGCGGTCTGTGTGAGGAAGATGGGGCCGGAATCGCGCGTCCAGACGCGGTCGGTGCGCCATGCGTGGAAATGCACGCGGGCGAGATTTGCGCCGCTGCGCTGGAGAATGCTGCGGGCGCGCTTTTCCGCCGCGGCGTCGTTCACGAGGATGTGCACGTCTTCGACGCGGGTGAGATGGCGGACGATTTCTGCGTAGACCCAGGGGATGGGCTGAAATTTTCCGGGCCAGTCTTCGGCATTGTGCGGCCACGCGAGCCAGGTGGCTTCGTGCGGTTCGAATTCGGCGGGCATGCGATAGCCGAGTTCGCGGGGCAGGCTTTGGGTCACGGGCAACGCCGCATCCGCCGCGCTCATTGGCCGTCGGTATCCAGGAAGCGGTTCGTGATGGGGGCGTAGGCGTCGATGCGGCGGTCGCGCAGGAAGGGCCAGTTGCGGCGCGTGTCTTCGAGCTTGGCGAGATCGATTTCGCCGATGAGGATTTCTTCGCGATCGTGGGCGGCTTTGGCGATGATGCGGCCGAAGGGATCGGCGAGAAAGGAGCCTCCCCAGAATTCGAGGCCGGGACCGGGGACGCGATTGCCGCGGATGTCGCCGTGCTCGACGCCGACGCGATTGACGGCCGCGACGTAGACGCCATTGGCGATGGCGTGGGAGCGCTGGATGATCTGCCACGCTTCGTATTGCGCGGCGCCGAACTCCTCTTTCTCGTGGGGATGCCAGCCGATGGCGGTGGGATAGAAGAGGACGTTGGCGCCCTGGAGGGCGGTGATGCGCGCGCCTTCGGGATACCACTGGTCCCAGCAGACGAGGGCGCCGATCTTGCCCATGGTCGTGTCGAAGGCGCGGAAGCCAAGGTCGCCGGGGGTGAAGTAGAACTTCTCGTAATAGAGCGGGTCGTCGGGGATGTGCATTTTGCGGTAGAGGCCGGCGATGGTTCCGTCCTGCTCGAGGATGGCGGCGGTGTTGTGGTAGAGGCCGGGGGCGCGGCGCTCGAAGAGCGAGGCGATGACGACGACTTTTTCTTCGCGAGCGACGGCGCCGAGGCGATCGGTGGCGGGGCCGGGGATGGTCTCGGCGAGATCGAAGAGGGCGATGTCTTCGCGCTGGCAGAAGTATTGCGCGCAGAAGAGTTCGGGCAGGCAGACGACGTTCGCGCCCTGATGGGCGGCGTCGCGCACGCGGTCGGCGGCCTTGTCGAGATTGGCGTCGGGGTCGGGGCCGCAGCTCATCTGGATGAGGCCGACACGGAATGTTGTTTCGCTCGCCATATTTGCAGCTGCATCCTTACTGATTCGGCACACGAGGAAAAGGCGCAGGCCGTTGGCCCACGCCTCGCCTGAAACTTCCCTTCCCTACTCGAAGATCAAAATGGCGGCGGCGATGGTTGTGGTCCAGAGGCCGCGCTTGTCGCCGATGGCCGACTGGGTGACGTTGGCGGTGCGGACGATTTTGTTCGAGATGCGGTAGATTTCTTTCTTTTCGTCCCAGCTTTTGTCGGGATCGAAATCGACGTCGAGGGTGGTGGCGAGCATCTCGGCTGCCAGCTCTTCGGCGTACTCGCCGGCCTGGTCGTCGGTTTCGCCGAAGCTGTGGTGCTCGCTGAGATAGCCGTAGGTATTGCGGTCGCTGGGAATGGCCACGCCGATGCTGGAGGCGACGAGACGGTGCGGCTCGCGGGTGGAGTTCTCGGCGACGACGGCGAAGACGACTTCGCCGGGGCTGAGGTATTTGAGCCCTTCCTTGCGGGGCACGAGTTTGGCCTGCGGCGGGAAAATGGACGAGACCCGAACCAGGTTCTGGGCGGCGATGCCGGCGTCACGGAGGGCCAGCTCAAATGAAGTCAGTCTCTCTTTGTGTTTCCCGACGCCTTTGGTAAAAAACAAGCGCCTCGGGACCATGCTTTTTCCCAATTCTCCATCCTCCAGGGGGACTCAGTTTGCTCGACAATCGTGCGGTTCGGCCAGGCTGCGAGCCGATGGTGCGCCGGGTGAATCTGCAGGATACCCCGATGAAAGTAACACAGCGCAGACGCTGCGGGGACGTCGAATTTGCGAATTTACGCCGTTTTCATCATACGGCACCGCGGCGGGCAACAGGGGGCTCGGGGTCGCGCTTTTTCATGGGCTGCGCAGCGATTGCGAGGAACTCCTGCGCGGCGCGGGAAAGCTGACGGTCGTTGCGGAAGACGAGGGCGAGATCGCGCGCGAGACGCACGCCCTCAATGGCGAGCAGGTGCAGGGCTCCGCTGCGTTCCTCTTCGGCAACGTTGGTGCGGGGGAGAAAGCCGAGGCCGAGTCCGGCGGCGATATAGCGCTTGAGCATCTCGCTGGATTCGAGCTCCATGGCCACGCGCGGGGTGAGGTCGTTGACGCGGAAGAGCTCGTCGAGTTGCTCGCGGCGGCGGCCGTGGACGGGGAGCAGGAGCGGATATTTTGCGAGCTCGGGGAGGCGGACGGAGGCGCGCGCGGCGAGGGGATGGTTCTTCGGGGCGACCAGAGCCAGCTCATCGCGGTGGATGGGCTCGACGGTGAGACGGGCATCGCGCACGGGGAGAGACCACGCCGAAGTCGGTTTCGCGGCTCATGACGCTTTCGAGCGTCTTGAGACGCTCGGCGCGGATGGCGCTGAGCATGACGCGCGGATACTGGCGGCGGAAGGCGGCGAAGACGGGCGGGAGGACGTAGAGGTGGGTTGCCTCGTTGGCGCTGATGGCGAGCTCGCCGCGCGGGGCGCGCTCCTGCTCGGCGATGGCGAGGAGGATGTGCTTCTGGCGCTCGAGGCAATATTCGGCGAAGGGCTCGAAGAGGCGGCCGGCGGCGGTGAAGGTGACTTTGCCGCCGTCGCGATCGAAGAGGCGCGCGCCGACTTCCTGCTCGAGGGAACGGATCTGCGCGGAGATGGCGGGCTGGGTGCGCAGGCGTTTTTGCGCGGCGCGCGAGAAGCTCTTCAGCCGGCTGACCTCGAGGAAGGTGCGCAGATTGTCGAAATCCATGGTCGAGACACAGGATATGCCGGGAGGCCGGTCAAGCCAACAGCGGTTGGGAAAGCGGGTCAGCGAGTCAGCGGGTCAGCGAGTCAGCGGGTCAGCGGGTCAGCGACGCCCATCCTGTCTCCTCGAAAAACGCGAGGAGACAAGGGTGGGGCACCCAGTTTTGTGGAATCCCACTCTGGCCAACAGCGGGCTTGCATGGGGCACCCGACGCGAGGATCAGTGTTCGCCCAGGGGTTCGCGGGAGGGCTGGTTGCGGGGCGGGCGGCGCATGATGAACGGGAGTGGGACGAGGCAGGCGATGATGAGGCTCAGTCCCCAGAAGGCGTTTTGATAGCTGAGCATCTGAGCCTGGAGGTTGAGGGTTTGCCAGGCGTCTCCGATGGCGATGCGCGCGGCGGCGGCTGGGGATTGGCCGAGGCGGACGAGCGCATCGCGCGTGGCGTCGATGAAGCGCGAATACTGGTAGCCGCCGGGGACGACGTGCGCGCCGAGTGTCTGGATGTGGGTCTGCTGGGTGCGCTGCAGGAAGGTGGTGAGGAGCGCGGTGCCGACGGAGCCTCCGATGTTGCGGGCGAAGTTGGAGAAGCTGGAGATCTGGTTGTTTTTGTTGCGCGGGACGCCGAGGTAGTTGAGCGTGGAGATGGGGATAAAGACAAAGGAGAGGCCCATGACCTGGTAGGCGCGCCAGAGCGTGATTTGCGCGAAGGAGACGCCGAGATCGAGGCGGGTGAGATTGAAGAGTCCCGCCGCGGTGACGGCGTAGCCGATGGCGACGAGGAGACGGGGATCGAACTTGTTGGAGCTGACGATTTTGCCGGCGATGGGCATGGTGAGCATGAGGACGAGCGCGCCAGGGGAGAGCACCATGCCGGCGCGCTCGGCGGTGTAGCCGAGGAGGACCTGGAGGAATTGCGGAATGAGGACGGTGGTGCCGAAGAGCACCATGCCGAGGACGAATTGCAGGCCGACGGCGGTGCCGAAGTTGCGATTCTTCAGCAGGCGGATATCGACGATGGGGTCTTCGTGGCGCCACTCCCACCAGGCGAAGGTGACGAGCATGCAGGCGGCGACGATGGCGAAGGTAAGGATGGTGCGATCGCCGAACCAGTCTTTCTCCTGGCCTTTGTCGAGGACGAACTCGAGGCAGCCGACGCCGATGGAGATGAGGCCGAGGCCCATGAAGTCGACGCGCTTGCCCACAGCCTCCGCTGCTTCTTCTTTGAGGTAGGGCGGATCTTCGACCATGCGGTGGGTGAGGAAGAGGGAGATGAGGCCGACCGGCAAATTGATGAAGAAGATCCAGTGCCAGTTGAAATTGTCGGTGATCCAGCCGCCGAGGGTGGGGCCGATGGCGGGCGCGACGACCACGGCCATGCCGTAGAGGGCGAAGGCCTGGCCTCGCTTGCGCACGGGGAAGGTGTCGGCGAGGATGGCCTGCTCACTGGGGGCGAGGCCTCCACCGCCGAGGCCCTGGAGGACGCGGAAGAAGACCAGCATGGGCAGCGAGGGGGCGAGGCCGCAGAGCATGGAGCAGATGGTGAAGAGGGCGACGCAGGTCATGTAGAAGCGCTTGCGCCCGATGCGCTGCATGAGCCAGCCGGAAATGGGGAGGATGACGGCGCTGGCGACGAGATAGCTGGTGAGGACCCAGGTGGCTTCCTCTTCGCTGGCGCCGAGGGAGCCGGCCATGTGGGGCAGGGCGACGTTGGCGATGGAGGTGTCGAGGACCTCCATGAAGGTAGCCATGGTGACGACGAGCGCGACCAGCCAGGGATTGTGGCTGGGCGTCCAGTTCGCTTCGTCGTAGTGCAGTTCTGCCACAGGACCTTCTGCGCCGCGCGATTGTCTCCGTTGCCCGGTTGCAAGCCCGCGGTGGCGAGCGCTGCTGCTGAAAACACAACATGCGCGAGCGGCCGGGAAGCTGCGAGGGCTGGAGACGGGAAAATGAGTGGGACAGTGTTTAGATTAGCAGCCGGCCCAGCCAGTTCGCCGGTTCGCGGGTCAGCGAGTCAGCGGAGGGAATCCGGAAGGTTTGTGGAATCCCACTCAAGCCAGCGCCGGGCTTGCATGGGGCACCCGGAGGTTGGCGGGATCTATGCCGCCGCCCTCGGAAATGTACCGGTGTTCCTCAGGGGCTAAAGCCCAGACCCTTCGCGAGCGTAATGGCACGACCAAGGTCGTGCCCTGATACAAAAGCAAGTGCGCGATCCTGAGCTGGGAAGGTTTGTGGAATCCCACTCAAGCCAAAGGAGGGCTTGCATGGGGCACCCGGAGGTTGGTCCGGATCGCGGGCTATTTTTTGGCTGAGGCGCTTTGCTGCTGGACGAAGTCGATTTGGCGCTTGACGAGGTCAGCCTGAGGGCCTGAGCCGACGTAGGTGAGGGTGTTGCGCAGGTGCGCGAGAGCATCGTTGTGATCGCCCTTATCGAGCAACGTCAAAGCCAGGACGTCCTCGGCCATCGGCCACTCGTGCTCGGGATCCATGGCCATGGCGTTTTGAGCGCTGGAGCGTGCCGCCTCATTCTTGCCCATGCGATATTGGGCCTGGGCGGCGTAGTACCAGACGCGCGACGTGCCGGCGGGATCGAGCTGGAGAGCGCGCGAGGTCCAGCGATCGGCTTCCGGCCAGTTCTTCTGCTGGATAGCGATGCCGGCGAGGTAGACGCAGGGGAGCACGAATTTGGGATCGGCGGCCTGCGCTTTGGTGAACGACTCTGTGGCAGCGGCCAGATCGGAGCCGATCTGGAGACGGCCCAGCAGGTACCAGGCTTCGGCAAACTGCGGATCCGCCTGGACGGCGCTTTCCAGGTCCTTCTGAGCGGCAGTGGAATCGCGATGCAGCCACTCTTCATGCGCGCGGGTAAAAGCCTTCGTGGCATCGGGTGAACCGGATTCGCCCACGGTGCTGATGGCGGTGCCGGGCGCGTGCTCGTCGGGGGTCAGCACGATGTTGCCGAGGGTGAGCTGATCGCGCAGGTTTTTCTGGGTGATGGTGATGGAGCTGGAATGGTAGCCGGCGAGCGGGGCCTGCAGGGCGCATCCCTCATAGTGCTGCTGCATCTGCGTGCTGAGCGAGTCGTTTTCGGTGGTGTAGGCCTTGGGAAGATTGACGTGAGTGATGGCGTATTGGCCGTTCGCATCGGTGGCGGTGGTCAAATCGGCTTTGCCGGTCTTGCAGGTCAGCATGACGGTGATGGGCTCCCACAGGAGCGGATCGCCCATGACCGTGACTTTGCCCTGCAGAATGCCGCCGTGAATGACGTTGGCCGGGGCGTTCGCCATGTAGCCCCAGTAGCCGTCGTCCTGGATGGAGTCAGGGCGCGTGTTGTCGATACTGGGCTGCGCAGTCTGGGCGCGCGTTGCGCCGGGAAAGGTGATGGCAAGAGCAAGAAGCAGGAAGGAAAAGAAAAGGCCTTTAGTTTTCATAACGCCCCGCTAACCTTCTATTATCGCGCATCGGGGGGCGCGGTTCCAGGCTATTCTGGGTGCGATGCGGGCTGGTTTTCTTACTTTGGTATTGCTGGCGGCGCCATGGGCGCAGAGCCAGTCGGCGACGCCCGATCGGCTGTTCAGCCGCGCCACGGAAGAACAGCAACGAGGCGATCTGACGGCGGCCATTCGCGATTATCGCGCGGTGCTGGCGGTGCGGCCGGAGTCGATTCCGGCGATGGTGAACCTGGGCGCGGCGCTGGCGCACGCGGGCCAGGTGGATGCCGCGATTGCCGCATATGAAGCAGCGCTGAAGCTCAATCCGCAATTGCCGTCGGTGCATCTGGATTTGGGGCTGGCGTATTCGCGCAGGAACGATCTGGAGCATGCGCGCGATCAGTTCGCGGCGGCGCATCGGGCCGAGCCGGGCGAGGTGCGGATCGCGATTTTGCTGGGCGATGCGCAGGCGCGGACGGGGCAAGCGGCCGAGGCGGCGGCGATGCTGGCGCCGATGGAAGCGGCGAATGCGGGCAACTCGGATTTTGAGTACGTGCTGGGCGAGGCGCTGATCGCCACTGGGCGGCTGCGCGAAGGAGCGGCGCGGGTGGAGAAGTCGGCGGCGATGACGAACAGCGCTGAGTCGTGGATGCTGGCGGGCTCGTCGCTGCTGAAGGCGAATGAATTTCCTGAGGCACGCCGCGACCTGGATAACGCGCAGCGGCTCGATCCGTCGATTCCTGGGCTGTGCACGCTGGACGGTACGGCTCGCGACAAGGATGGAGATGCCAACGCCGCGGAACCGGTGTTTCGGCAGGCGTTGCAGCAGAACGCGAACGATTTCGACGCGAACCTGTACCTCGGGGCGATTCTCTACAAGGATCGCAAGATGGATGAGGCGAAGGTGTATCTGGAGAAGGCGCTCGAGCTCAACGCGCAGTCGACGATGGCGCGGTATGAATATGCGATGTGGGAGAGCACGTCAGGCCAGAGCGAAGCAGCGGCGCAAATGCTGGAGAAGCTGACGGCGGATGATCCGAAGTGGCTGGAGCCGCATGTGGAACTGGCGACGCTCTACTACAAGCTGCATCGGCCGGAGGATGGGAAGCGGGAGCGGGCGATTGTGGACAAGCTGACCGCCGAGCAGCAGCAGCAGGGGCCGGGGAAGTGACGGGCAGCGAGTTAGCTGGTTGGCGGGTTGGCCCTGAGCCCACCCTATCGGTCCAAACCCGGGACCGATAAGGATGGGGCACCCAGCGCGTGAGAGTTGGGAAGATTTGTGGAATCCCCTATCTGCGGACGTGGCGCAGACAAGGGGCACCCTGAATCAGTGCGGCGGCTCGGTGACTTTGAGGACTTGATCGGCTTTGATGTCGCTGAGGGATTGCACCGTGCCGGAGGGCCAGTGGATTTCTACGGTTTGCGCCTGGGTGTCGGGCCCAAGTCCGAAGTGGACGGGGCCGTCGCTCGATGAGGCGTAGCAGACGCTGGTGGTCATGTGGTTGTACTGCGCGCCGACTGTGGGACTGACGACCTTGATGCGCGCGCCGATGCCGTCGCGATTGCTGCGGGTGCCGTGGAGGGCGATGTCGAGCCAGTGGCCGGCGCGGTCGCTGCGGTTCATCCAGATTTCGGCGGGTGCGGAGAGCGCGGTGACGACGACGTCGACGCGGCCGTCGCCATCGAGATCGCCCATGGCGCAGCCGCGGTGGCGAGCTTTGGGCGCGGCGTCGAGACCGGCCTCTTCGGTGAGGGCGGTCCATTTGCCGCTGGGCCCCTGGTTGCGGAAGACGGTGTTGTACTGCGAGATTTCGGTGCCGGGGATGGGCTCGGACTCGACGTGGCCGCGGGGGACGAACATGTCCTTCCAGCCGTCGTTGTCGAAGTCGTAGAGAGCGGCGCCGAAGCCGGACATCTTCATGGTGAGATCGCGCAGGCCGCTGGGCGTGGTGACTTCGCGGAAGTCGCCCTTGCCGGTGTTGAGGAAGAGAGGGAAGGTTTGGTTCTGAAGGGCGACGAAAGCGATGTCGGGGTAGCCGTCGTTATTGACGTCGCGAAAATCGAGGCCCATGCCGGAGATGAACTGGCCTTCTTCGGGAAGCGCGACGCCGGCGTCGAAGGCGACTTCGTCAAACTTGTTGCCGCGGTTGTGGAAGAGGAAGTTGTAGTCGGCGTCGTTGGTGACGAACAAATCCTGTTTGCCATCGAGATCGTAGTCGGCCATGCCGACGCCCATACCTTTGCCGACGTGGTCGCGGATGCCCCACTCTTTTGAGACGTCGCGGAAGGTGCCGTCGCCGTTGTTGAGGAAGAGGCGGTTGGGCTGGCCTTTGTAGTAGCGGGGGTGGCAGTAGTCGGCGATGGGGCCGAAGTGGCAGAGCGGCTGCGCGGCGTAGCTCCACTGCATGTAGTCGACGATGAAGAGGTCGAGCTTGCCGTCGTTGTTGACGTCGACCCAGGCGGCGGCTTCGGCCCAGAGGGGACCAAATTGCGGGTCGTTCGAATCGGCGAGGCCGGCTTTTTGGGTTACGTCGGTGAAGGTGCCGTTGCAGTTGTTGTGGTAGAGGGTGTTGCGGTGGACGCCGGCGACGAAAAGGTCGGGGCAGCCGTCGTTGTCGTAGTCGCCGACAGCGACGCCGATGTCGTAGCCGGCGCCGGCGAGGCCGGCGGCCTGCGTCACGTCGGTGAAGGTGCCGTCGCCGTTATTGCGAAAGAGCCGGTCGCTGTATTTGGGGTCGTCCTTCTGCAGGGTGGCGATGTTGGCGCCGTTGGCGAAGAAGATGTCGGGGCGTCCATCGCCGTTGTAGTCGAAGACGGCGACGCCGCCGGCCATGCTCTCGGGGGCATTCTTGCCGCTGGTGGGATCGTTCTCCAGGACGAAAGGGATCTTTTTCAGCTCGAAGCGAATGGGGCTGGGAGCGGAGGCTCCGTGGAGGAGGGCCACGGCAGCAGCGGCGAGCACGGGGACCACCATCGCCGGGCGGAGAGAACGGAACAGGGACATGTTTGCAGGTTACAGATTACAGGTTGCGGGTCACAGGCTGCGGGAAGCAGTTGGCAGTTAGCAGTTGGCAGCTGGCTGCTGCGCGGGAACGTTGCTGGTTTTGATGGATGGTCGCATCAGGCTGTCTCGATGAAGACAGAGGCAACCGCAGATCCCTCGCTGCGCTTCGGGATGACAGGGGAGAGATGGTATGAGGGGCGGCGATGGAGCAGGCAAAGAGAAAGGGCGGCTTGCGCCGCCCTTTCTGGCTGGGACTGAAGACCGTCTCTTAGAAGTAGTACTTCGCGGAGAAGGTCATCAGGCGCTGACCGGTGGTGAACTCCGGTTTGCCGGTCGTCAGCGCGTTATTGTTCGTGGCCCCGATGGCGCTGGTGACGCAACCTGTGGTAGCGCCGGGCACGCCGCAGGGGTTGAAGTTCAACTGATAGTCGGAATTCGTTCCGTTGAGGTTGAACTGCGGGTTCGGATGGTTGACGAAGTTCTGGCCCTGGACGCGCAACTCGACCCGCTGGCTTTCCGTGGTCGGGAAGCTCTTGAAGATCGAGAGGTCGTTATCCAGATAACCAGGACCGCGCATGTATGGCCAGTGGAGCGGGCCTTCCTGTCCGAGCGTCGTCGGCGCCTGGAAGCAAGCCGGGTTGAAGCGCTGGCCGGATTTGAGGTTCGCCGCCGGGTTGCAGGTAAGCAATGGCATCAGGTTGTTGACTGATTGCGTGCCAAGCCATGTGGACGCCGTGACCTGCGAAGCCCAGAGGCCGTTCGGCTCCTGGAACAGGCAAGTTCCGGTTTGGAGGCAGGGAGTGGTGGCGCTGGCGGTCGCGCCACTTGGCGTTGAGGCGTAGATGGAGTTGAGGGTGGTCACGTTCGCCTGGAGGTTGGCGCCGGCCTGGTAGGTATTCCAGCCGGAGAGCTTCCAGTCGTTGATGACGGTGCCCAGCAACCGATTGCCGTGAATGGGACTGGGCAGGTTGTAGATGTACCAGATGTTGAAGATGTGGGTGTGATCGTAATCCAGCGGCCCGTAGTTATCGCCG
>DATDHZ010000102.1:0-52941 GCA_036521315.1 Acidobacteriaceae bacterium | reverse complement strand
GTCACGTGCACGCTGCACGTCACGTTCAAGCCCTCGGCGACGGGCAGCTACGCGGCCAGCCTGAAGGTGAGCGACAACGCGCCCAACAGCCCGCAGTCGATCGCGCTGAAGGGGAGCGGGGTAACGACGGTGGCTTCGACGGTGAAGCTGACGCCGGCGGCGAACCCGGCCACCACCTGCCAGCCCGTATCGTTTGCAGTGACGGTCGGGGGAACGGGGGCCGGCACGCCGACAGGCGCCATCACGCTGAAGAATGGCGCGACGGTGCTGGCGACGGGCGCGCTGAGCAAAGGCGTGGCCACGTTGTCGACCGAGAAACTGGCGGCGGGAACCAGCCAGCTGACGGCGAGCTATGGCGGCGATTCCACGCATGAGCCGTCGACGTCGGCGGAGCTGGCGCAGACCGTCAACACCGGCGCCTGCACCGAGGCGAAGACCCAGACGCTGGGGGCGCAGCCGTAACCATCATTCCAGGGTCACACGGGTGAGATTGAGGAATCCCACTTCTGCCAACTTCAGGCAGAAGTGGGGCACCCGGCACTTCGGTTTGCCGAGCGGGCGAGAGAGATTCCTCTCTCGCCCGTTTTGCTTTCCCGTTCCGCCACAGTGTCCGGTCGAACCCTCAGTAGAGCAGAATGGCGACGCGATACGTCGTGAATGCCGGATTATTGTGCAGAGGCGCGCAGGCTCCAACGGCGGCTCGCGTGAATCCGCCGCTGCGGATCTGTTCCATCACGGCGCTCGGCAAATGGCTCAGGTCCGGGGTTTCGAAGCGGACCATCGACCGCGCGCGCGTTCCGGCAGGCATGCCGCGATCCATCGCGCACGCCTGCTCGGCAGGTCCGGGCGGGAGAGAAGCATCGATGTTCTGAGGGTGGAGCAACTGCCCCACCCGGTGCTCGACCTGCGGTGGATCGAGGACCTGCTGCGCCTGAGCGAAATCTTCGACCGCGTAGAGATAGCCGCCACGCTCGACCACTCCCACGCCGATCGCGTTCATCTTGGGATCGAGGATGTTCGTCCGGTGCGGCGTCGAATGCATCCAGGCATTCTCGACGGCCTGCGCATTGGGCGCCATGGCGACGTTTTCCGCGATGGCCTGAAAGTGCGCGCCCGCCGCCGCGGCACGGTCGAGCAGAGGCGGCTCGCCTGGATATTGGTGCGATAACTGCGGCTCCTGCGCCATGATGACAGCGTGCGCTCGGGCCGCTCCGGCGAGCGCGTCATTCCACGCGAGCGGCTGAAGACCCTGGGCCTGGCGGTCCTGGTTGGTCAGCGCGAGGATCTCGCGGGCCGCGGCGATGCTGCGGCCGTCCTGGCCGAACGCGGGCGCGCCGATCCCCTGCGACGCCAGCAGCGCCAACACGGCTGCCCACAAACATCGATCGCGTATGGCTCTTCCGACTGCCGTTTTCATCACCTGAAATATGAGATGCTGCATGAGTTGGATGCATCCTCCGCCGTGGTCCCTGCCGACGCAACCGCCAGCCAAAACAATGATGCGCCCTCGCCGCCTAAAATGAGTGCGTCTGCGCGGCCAGGATGGGGCATGGCGTTGCGGCGCCAGCCTCTCACTGTGATTGGCATGGCGTTGCTCATCCTGTTTGCGGGGATGGCGCTGCTGGCGCCGCTGCTGGCTCCCTATAACCCGGCGGCGCTCGACCTGTTGCACCGCCTGGCTGCGCCCACCCGCCAGCACTGGCTCGGCACCGATGAGCTGGGGCGCGATATTCTCTCTCGCGTCATGTATGGTGCGCGCCTGTCGCTCACCGTCGCCGTGTCGGTGGTCTCGCTCTCGCTGTTTTTCGGCCTCTTGTTCGGCGGCATCGCCGGCTACTACGGGCGCTGGGTCGATACAGCGATCAATACCTTCGTGATGAACGCCTTTCTGGCGCTGCCCGGCATCCTGCTGGCCATCGCTTTCGTCGCATTTCTTGGCCCTGGGCTGCTGAACCTGATTCTCGCTCTTTCCATCGGCGGATGGGTGGGCTACGCGCGCCTGGTGCGCGCCCAGGTGCTGGCGGTGCGCGAGCGGGAGTTCGTCGAGGCGGCGCGCGCGCTGGGCGCCGGCGATCTCCGCATTTTCGTGCGCCATATTCTCCCCAATATTCTGCAGCCGCTCACCGTCCAGTGCGCCATCGGCATGGCTGGCGCGGTGCTGGCCGAAGCGACGCTGAGCTTTCTCGGCCTGGGCGTGCCGCCGCCCGCGGCCGGTTGGGGATCGATGCTGAACGACGCGCGGCCGTTCCTGTTCGACGCGCCCCACCTGGTCATCTTTCCGGCCATCGCGGTCATGCTGTGCGTTCTGTGTTTCAACTTCCTGGGTGACGCTCTGCGCGATTATCTCGATCCGCGAACGCGCATCGCGATCGGGTTGTGAGGCAGGCTGCCAGCCAGACTGACCGCGATGTCGCGTTTTCATGGCCCGCGAAGAAACCACGTATTCTGAGACGGGTGAACCTGGAACGGCGGAAAATTCTTCGGCACGCACTGCGGAGCGACGTGGCTCGCGCGCTGCGCGCCGGCATGCTGGTGGCGCCGCTGCTGCTGAGCGGTTGCTTCCGCCGGCATTTTCCGCGTTATCCTTCGGACTTTCGGCAGTATGCGTGGATCACGGATGGGGGCAGCAACGCGGTATCGGTCGTCGATCTGGTGAATATGCAGCCGGCGGGCACCATCGCAGTGGGCGCCGATCCGACGGCGATTGCGGCCAATCCGCAGCAGGATGAAGTCTACGTAGCGAACACCGGCAGCGCGTCGGTGAGCGTCATCGACGCGAAAACGAATCGTGTGGCGGCTACGATCCCGGTCCACCGCGCGCCCGATGCGCTCGATGTCGACGAGCAGGGCGAGCGCGCCTATGTGGCCAACGCCGGATCGAACAATGTGTCGGTGGTCGATCTGAAAATCTGGCGCGAGATTGGGCTGGTGGCTGTCGGCGAGACGCCGGACGCGGTGCGCATTGCGCCGGACGGTGACACGCTCGTGGTGGCGAACCGGGACAGCAACAGCGTGAGCGTGATCGACGCGAAAGCGCTCAGGCTGCGGGCCACATTTGAGGGATGCCCGCAGGCGGGGGACACGGTGATCCTGCCCGACTCATCGAGAGCCTTTGTGGCGTGCAGCGGCGGCCATCAGGTGATGGCGATCGGGCTGGCGCAGCCGATGAGCCAGTTGCCCGACGAGCGTGCCGATCATCTGCTGGATTTGCTCGACGTGGGCGACAGGCCGGTGCATCTGGCGCTGAAACCGGATGGCGGCGAAATCTTCGTTACGAATTTCGGAAGCGAAACGGTTTCGGAGATTGCGACGGGGACCGATGAGGCAGGGGGCGCGTACGTGCTGGGCGAGCACCCGCTGGGCGGCGTGGTGAGCGCGGATAATTCGACGCTGTGGGTCAGCAATTTCGAGGCAGATACCGTGGCTGCGTATTCGATCGATGACGGGCAGCTCATCCATACGACCTCGGTGGGCGATGGGCCTGGGCCGCTGGCGCTGACCAGCGATGGCTTTCTGCTGCTGGCGGTGGATGGGCGCTCGGGCGACGTCTCCGTGGTGCGGACGATCAGCTACACGCCGAAGGGCGAGCCGGTGATGGGGTCGCTGTTCACGGTATTTCCAGCGGGGAAACATCCCAATGCGATTGCGGTGAAGGCGTTTCGGCTGAAGTGAGGGCAGGAGCAGGTCCGTGCACGGTCAGCCGCGGGGGAGGAGGGGGCAGTTCGTTCTGCCGCGGCGCCAGACGACGGTGAGCTG
Source organism: Acidobacteriaceae bacterium (assembly GCA_036521315.1). Classification (GTDB taxonomy): domain Bacteria; phylum Acidobacteriota; class Terriglobia; order Terriglobales; family Acidobacteriaceae; genus Palsa-343. Next base: position 49,185 of record DATDHZ010000102.1, on the reverse strand, counting down.
CTCGCGTTCGAGGATTTTCTTCGCCTGCAGCCGCGCGTGGTTCGCCCAGGGGCCGATGGGGTCGAGCTTTGCATAGGCCATCCAGTGGCGGAGGGCGCGGCGGCGCTCATCGGATCGCTCAAAGGCGAGCGCAAGGTTGTAGTGAGCATCCGCATAACCGGGCGCCAGGCGAATGGCGGATTTGTACGCCTCGATGGCCTCGGACAGACGCTGCAGCTCATCGAGCGCATTGCCGAGATCGAAGAAGGCCAGCGCGTAGTCGGGACTGGCGAGGGTGGCGCGGCGGTAGAGCTGCTCGGCGCGAATGAACTGGCGCTCGTTGTAGAGGATCGTCCCCAGGTTGATGGCCGCAGGCGCGTGCTCTGCCAACTGGAGAGCCTGCTCGTAGAGGGCGGTGGCTTCGGCAATTTTTCCCTGCTCCTCGCAGCGCACCCCCTCAAAGAACAGCGCGTTCAGCTGACTTTGCCGCTGGAGGGGAGAACCTGACGGGGCATTCACCGCAGCGATGCGCTCATAGCCCGCTTCGAAGTCGAGCTCGAATTGCTGAGCGATCGGCTCCATGGTGGCGCCGGAGTGGCGGAAGACCAGACGCGGGCCACGCCGGGCAACGCCCGCTTCGAGCAGCGGATTGGCCATGCCGGAGACGGCCTTCATGGCGCGCACGCTGGCGCTGATGCTGGAGGCGGAGATGCGCATGCTGCGCAGCTCGCGAAGCTTTTTGATCTGGACCAGGTCCTGGAAGCCGTAATCCGCGGCGGAGGGGATGAGTCCGGCCTTCTCCCAGGCGTGCAGTTGCCGGGAAGAAATGCGCAGTATGCGGAGAACATCCTGGCGGCTATATCGATTCACTCGGCGGAGCAATGCTCCTCTTCGTTCACCCGATTATCCAAAGATGCGAGAGATGCCGCAAGGGCGCGCGATGAAAATTCCGTGGATAAGCAGGTACGAAAAAGGTACGTGGGGGAGGCGTAACCACATGTAAATGTGTCCCTTAATATCCGGGCGCAGGTATTCGAAAGTTATCTCAGTATAAGAAGAATTTGCTATAAACGCATAAACTCCCTATATTTGCCCAATGGATCCGGTCCAAAATCCCTTTGCGCCCGGGGCGGGAACACAGCCTCCAGAACTGGCAGGCAGGGATTCCATCTTGAACGTGGCATCGACCATGCTGCGTCGGATCCGAGCCGGAAGGCCAAGCCGGAGCCTGATCCTTGTAGGCCTGCGAGGGGTGGGCAAGACAGTGCTCCTCAACCGCATCCGAGAGTTGGCTGAGGAGGCTGCCTACCAGTGCATCCTGATCGAAGCCCATGAGGAGAAAAGTCTCCCCTCCCTGTTGGTTCCACCGCTGCGAAGAATCCTGTTGCACCTCGACAGAGCTGCAAATATCAGCGAGAAGACGAAACGCGGATTACGAGTTCTGCGCAGCTTTATGAGCCGGTTTCAGGCGCGGATCAAGTTGGGGGACGTAGGAGAAATCGAGCTCGGCGTTGCAGCGGAGCAGGGGGTCGCGGACACAGGAGACCTCGAACTTGATTTGACAGACCTTTTCGTCGCCGTTGCTGAGGCCGCGGCCGACAGAAATCAGTATGTGTGTCTGCTCGTGGACGAGATTCAGTATCTTGCACAAAACGAGATGAGCGCTCTGATCATGGCGCTGCACCAGGTGAGCCAGCGTGCCTTGCCACTGGTTCTGGCTGGAGCCGGATTACCCCTGATCCTGGGTCTCGCGGGAAAATCCAAATCGTATGCTGAACGGCTTTTCGAGTTTCCCGGTGTCGGGCCTCTGAAGGAGACGGAGGCCCGCACGGCGCTGCAGTCTCCGGTTCAGGCGCAGGGTGTGATGTTCACGGACGAAGCGCTGCGCAGAATCATCGGCCGAACCCAGGGCTATCCTTACTTCCTGCAGCAATGGGGATACGAGGCGTGGAACATCGCAGCGTCTTCGCCGATCACCGAAGAGAACGTTGCCGAGGCAACATCCGTCGCAATCCAGAAGCTGGACGAAAGCTTTTTCCGAGTCAGGTTCGATCGTCTGACCAGGCGCGAGAAGGAGTACCTTTTCGCAATGGTGAGCGTCGGCGGAGACCAGCAGCGTTCGGGGGATATTGCGGAAGCGCTCGGAGTCAGAGTACAGTCGGTTGCGCCGCTTCGAAGTTCTCTGATTCGCAAAGGTATGATTTACAGCCCGTCCCACGGAGATACGTCTTTCACCGTTCCCCTATTCGATGGGTTTCTTAAGCGGCAACAATCCCAGCCTGGGGGGGAAACGTACAATCCCAGGCTTCCACTATTCTAGCGAGGGCAGCAGGGCGTGATTGCCGAGGTGATCGCCGAGGCCCGGGTCGGCGGAAGGATCAGTTGCCGCCGATGGGGCGGCGGGTACGCTGGGAGCGGGGCGGATGAGCACGGCGGTGCGCGGGAAGGTGAAGGTTCCGCCGGCGTCATCGATCACGTTGATCTGGCAGATATAGGTGCCAGGCTTGAGGCTGGCGAGCGGCACGTCAAACTGGAAGGCGATGGCGTTGCGGTCGGGCTCGTTGAGCTGCGTGGCCTGGATGAGCGGCGTCTCGAAGGCCTTCGCGGAGCCGTTGAGGAACTCGATGCTGGTCATCACGCGGACGGGCTGGGCTGCGGACTTCGCGCCTTTCTCGGACCTCGCCGGCGCCTTCGCAGCCGGCGCCCCGGCGTTGGCTGAGTTCTCTCCAGCGGCGCGCGCGGGATCGTAGACCTCGTAGAGCAGGTAGAGGTGCTGATCCTGGCGAAAGACATGGGGCAGGTTCGGCACCAGTTCTTCGCCGTCGCGGACGAGTGGATTGTCCTGCTTCCTGCCTGCGGGCGTGCGCTGGCTGGCGAGCACCACGGAGCTCATCCGCAGCGGAATTTTCCGCAGGTCGGGAACATTGAGGTCGGTTTCGAAGGAGCCCATGCGGCCGGTTTCATTTTCACGCACGACAAATTTGACGTGATACTTGCCGGTGGGCAGATTGAAGCCGGTGGTGTACTGGACGTTCTTCTGGCGCACCTGTTGCGCCTCATCCACGGCGAGCTTCACGGTGTCGCGCACATCGCCGATGTCGTGGCCGGCAGGGTCGCGCACCTGGCCGATAATGTCGAGGGTCGCCTTGTCACGGTCGCCGCCCTTGACGAAGGGGATTTGCGAACCGGGGACGACGAGGGACACCGGGACGTAGAAGCGGTCTGGGCCGGTGCGGAAGTAGAGCGCCTCGAGATAAACGGCCATGTCGGTGGCGGGCAGTTCGCTGGCCAGCTCATCCTGGAGCTGCTGCTCGCGTTCGTCACGGGTCGCGTGCTTGTAATCGGCGGGCGCGTAGTAGCCGGGGCGATATTCGAGCTTCACGTCGCCGCGATCGACCTTGATGGAGAGACGCCGGTAGCGTCCGTCGCGGCGCAGGTCGCTCGAGTGGTAGCCGAGGACGTAGTAGGCCGAGGTGTCTTTCTGAATGCGGTCGAAGGCAGGCGAGAAGTCGTTCGAGTCGAAGAAGGCCTTGCCGCCGGTGTCGGACGAAAGCGTGGCCATCACTTCCTGGGTGTTGAAGTTGGCGTCGAGATTGTTTTGCAGGGCGGATCCGTTGAAGCCGCCGGCGCCGCGCAGGGTGCCGGTGGAGGCGTCGCCCAGCGGCGAAATGGCCTGGAGGCCGCGCGCGTCCACGCTGTAGATAGCGACGTCGGCGCGCACCGCCGCGTTGATGGCGGTGTGCAGCGATGCCTGATTTTCGATGCCGTCGCGCTGGATGCCGCCGGAAAAATACAAAATGGATTTCTTCTCATTGAGATACGCCAGCGATTTAGAAATGTCCTCAATGGCGAAGAGCTCGCGGTCGGTGTTGATGTCGTTGTATTCCTGCTCGTCGGGCGTGAAGGACGTGGCGTCTTCGACCTGGTTGCCGGTACTGGTGGCGCCTGATTCGTAGCCCGCGCCCTGCGTTCCGGAGTAGCTGTTGACGGCCTTGAGCAGCAACTGCTTGTTCGCGGTGAAATCCTGGTCGAGGGAAAGCGTGTTATCGAGCGAGACGACGGCGACCAGATCGGCCGGATGCATCTGCTTGTTGATGTAGGTGCGCGCGGCGTCCTGGGCGCGATCCAGATCTTCGGGCTGCATCGAGGTGATGTCGAAGAACATCACGATGAGCCTGTGGTTGCGGAGTTCCTCCTGCGTGGCAGTTCCCATCTTCGCGCCGAAGACGCCGTTGGGCGCGCCGGCGTCGATGGTGGCTTCGTTGAGCGGGGCGGCTTGATCGACGTTCTCGAAATCGAAGCTGACGATGTGCTGGGGCTTGCCGTCTTCGATGATGGTGAAGTCTTTTTCGGTGAGGCCCTTCACCAGCTCGCCGGTTTTCCTGTCGCGAACGACCACGTTGGTGAGGACGAGGTCGGTGTTGACCTTGAAGGTGATGGTGGTGCCGGAGGCCTGATTTTGCGCCGGCGGCGCGGTTTGAGGGGAGGCCGGGAGCGCCAGGAGCAGGGCGCAGAGCGCAGGGCACAGGGCACAGCGGGCGGCGTTCGCAATGTGGCGCGAGTGCGTGCGTTGCGTGTTCATCAGAACCTGTACCTTCCCATGAAGGTGAACTGCCGCATTGGGCTGGCGGCAGCGGTCACCTGGTCGTACGTGCTGGTGCCGAGCGTCGAATCGACGCTCGCGTACTGGACGATGTTGAACACATTGTCGGCGGTAGCGCGCATCTCGAAGGTCTTTGTGTCGCCGAAGCGAATGCTTTTGGAGAGCGACATGTCGACGGAGACGGTGCCGGGGCCGGGGATGCTCAGCCGCGGAGCATTTCCATACAACCCTGCCGGGGCGACGAAGGCGCTCTTGTTGAACCAATTGAGAAGGTGGCCGCCGCCGGCGGTGAGCGACGCGCCGGGCGCGCGATCGGGCCGCAGAGAATTCGTGGTGCCGCTGGCCACCTCGCCTGCTGTCGCTTCATAGGCCGGATTCAGCGGATTGCCGCTGGCGAACTCATAGCTTCCTGAGAGGTTGACATTGGCCAGCGCGTGGCTGAGCCAACCGCCGGTGAGCAGGCGGGTGTCGGGGCCGAAGGGCAGCTCGTACACCCAGGAGCCGTTCACCTTGTGGCGGACGTCGAAGCTCGAGTTTGATTCTTCGGCCAGGATGTTTTGCCAGTTCTGCACGATGCTGGTGCTGGTGCCGCCATTGCCGCCGATCGACGTGGCGTCGTCGATGGAGTGGGAATACGTGTAGGTGGCCTGGAGCGAGATGCCGCCGCTGAGGCGCTTGCGCGCGCTGAAGGTGAGCGCGTTGTAACTGGAGAACGCGACCGAATCCTCATAGTCGTACTCGACTTGCTGGCTGGGATTGTTCAGCGCGGTGGGCTGGGTGGTGGTCAGCAGGCCACCGGCCGTGGTGGGGAAGCGTCCCGGCGCATCGACGATGTCGAGGCGCGATCCTTTCGAGCCGTTGAAGCCGACGTTGGCGACGATCTCCCACGGCAAGGTGCGCTGGATGTTGACGTTCCAAACCTGAACGTACGGAAGGCGGTAATTCTTATTCACGGCGTAATTGCCGTAGGCCTGCGGCGAGGGGAAGCCGTTGCCCAGGCAGAACGAAGAGCACGTGACTACGCCTGCTTCCTCGGCTGCCGTGGAAACCAGGTTGGTCTGCACGTCGGCGTAGGGAGGCTCGAAGGCAAAGTTCTGCACGAACTTTATGTACTGGCCGACGGTGAAGTTGATGCCGTAGCCGCCGCGGATCGTCGTCTCGCTCCAGGGATGCAGGGCGAAGCCGACGCGCGGAGAGAAATTGTTCTTCTCCGGATCGATCAGGTCGCGCGGGTATTTCCCGGTGAAGGGGCCGGCGCCATTGGGCGTCACAGTGGCCACCTGGGTAAAGTCGTTGCCGACGTCGAGCGTCGAGAGGCGGTCGTGCTCCTCGGAGTACGGGGAGAAGTATTCGTAGCGCAGGCCATAGAGAATCGTGAGGTTCTTTTTTGCGCGCCAGTCGTCCTGGGCGTAGCCGTCGGTCACCAGCTCGCGGAGATGCGTCTCCTGGTAGGCTGCCTGGAGCGTGGTTTCCTGGGGCAGGCCGAGGAGGAAATCGGCGAGGGACGAGCCCGTCAGCGGTGTTCCGTAGAGGCCGGTGTTGGTTTGGCTGCCCGACTGGCATGCGGAGGGCGACTGCTCGGTGAAGCATCCGGTAAAGATGTATTGGCCGGTCGAGCCGGTGTCGCCGATCATGTCGAGGTAGACGCGGCGCAGGTCGGCGCCGAAGCGGAGGTTGTGCTTGCCATGAATCCACGAGCTCGTTTCACCGAGCCCGACCACCTGCTGGAACTCGAAATCGGGCTGCTGCTCGTTGAGGCCGCTGAACTGATTCAGCGTGACGTTGGGCAGGCCCCAGAGCTGCGGTGAGCTGGGCAGGCCGGCGAGGCCGACCTGCGCGGCGACGTCGGTCGCGTTGCTGAAGTAGTTGCTCACCTGGGTGTGGGTTTGATTCCAGGTCGCGGTGAGATTGTTGACGAGGCGGCCTTTGCCGATGGAGTAGCCGAGCTGCAGCGAGTCCTGATGGGTCTGATTTTTGCCGCCGAGCGAGGGAAAGAGATTGAGGCTGTCTGACGCGGAATGGCTGTAGTTGTAGTTGACGTTCACGCTCTGCGTGATGCCGGGACTGCCTGCGCCGAGGAACTGGCGGGCCATGCGGATCAAAGGACTCGCGCCGCCGGCGCTTCCGAAGGTGTGCATGTAGCGAATGCCGGCCACGGTGTCGTTGGTTTGCGCCGAGGCGAGGCGCTGGTAGTTCTCGGTCGGTCCGGAGAGCGTGGGCAGCGGAACGTAACCGAGCAGAGCCGTGGCTTGCGGAACAATGCACGATGCGGGAATCACGTTGCCGGTGAACGGCGTGCCGGGGATATTGCCGCCGGCGGTGCAGGTGCTGTTGGCCGGGTCGTAGATGGTGATGGCGGTGCCGTCTTGCGTGGTGAGGCCAGAGAGATCGCCGCCGCGCTCGGCGGTTGTCGGCACGGTGCCGTAAGAATCGAATGGCGCGGTGGTCCGCGTTAACGACACATTGAGGAAGAGCATGTCGTTCTTGTCGCTGGTGAGCAGCCTGGGGAAGTAGGGCGCCGTCATCAGCGTGAGGCTGAAGCGATTCGAGGCGTAGGGTGGCTCCGAGAGCAACTGCGGACGCAGCGCGAACTGCTCGGCGTTGAGGGCGCTGTTATCGCCGTTCCAGAAGATGCCGCCGTGGGGCTGATTGGGCTTGAAGTTGCGGAAGTTGCCGCGAAATCCGCCGCGGCCACCGCCTCCCCGAAATCCACCGCCGCCAAAGCCACCTCCGCCGCCCCCCCCGTCTCGTCCGCCGGGTCCTCCCTGGCCGCCGCTGAGGGACTGGTTGAGCTCGGCGGTGTCGCGCATCGCGCTGAAGTCGAGTCCGGCGAAGGGATTGGTGGTGCCGGTTTGGCCGTTGACGGCGACGGATTCACCCGAAGCCAGGTCGGCATTGCCGGCGAGCGAAGGCAGAGCGGCGCCCGCGTCCGCGCCGCCGCCGCCTGCCTGAATGAGATCGGCAGCCGCGCCGAGCAAACTGAGGCTCTGCGCGCCGCCTCCGCCCATTTGCCGCATCGCGCCGCTCATGAAACTGGCTGCACTTTCCTGGTGTTGCTGGGCGCGGGAAGCCAGCTCGATCGCAAAATCGACGGTTTGCGCATGCGATGCGGGGTTGAGCAGTGCTTCTTTGGTGACGGTGGCGAAGGCGGCGAAGTCGGTGCGGACGACGTAGCGGCCATTCTGCGGAATGACCAGCGTGTAGCTGCCGCTAATGTCGGTGGTGGTGCTGTAGCGCTTGCCGGTGAGGGAGTTCAGCGCCGTAACGCTGACTCCGGGCAGGGGGATATTGCCGTCTTTGACGGTGCCGCGGATCGTGCCGCCCATGGTGACGGGCGCGGCTGTCGCCGCTGCGGGAGTGGCGGCCGCGGGCGGTGTGGCGGGCGATTGCGCCAGCGCGGATGAACCCGCGAAGAGTGCGGAGACAACGAGAGCGAGAGAGCAAGCGGACAGGATCATTCGGGTTCAGTCATTCACTGCTGTGGGGCGTTCTGCGGCTGCGCCGGGGTGGTTCCCGTCGGCGTGCCTTCGGGTTGGGGTGCTGGTTTTGTGTCCGGCTGATTGCCGCCTGCCGCTCCACCTTCACCACGCCCATAGCGGCCGGGACCGCGGTCGCCGGGGGTTATGACGGAGAGGTTCGTCGCGAGGAAGTGGGGGCCCTGGACGGACCCGTTGGCGCGGACCATGTCGCCCACCTTGATGTCGGGAAAGGTGACGTCTTCGTCGCCACTGGAGCCGCGCTTATGAAACGTGGTGTTCTCGTCGACGGCGATGGTTTGCGTGACCTTGTCCGGGCGCTCGACGGTGACAGTGAGTGCGTCGGTATGGATGGCGGTGATCTTGCCGGCGGTCCAGGTTTTGCCGAAGTCGGCGCGCATCTGGCGCATGCGGGCCGCCTGCTGCGGATCGAGCACGGCCAGAAAGACCGCGCCGACGCTCTTCGACTGTTCGTCGAGATTGCCGACGGCCATGACGGTGTCGCCCACATGGATGTCGGAGAGCTTCGCCTCGTCACGGTCTTTGCGGAAATGGGTGTTGGGACTGGTCTCGATCTTCCAGGTCTCGCCCTGCTCGTTCCTGATCGTGATCTCGTTGCCGGTCATAGCCGTGACCGTGCCGCCGGTTCCGTTCATGCCCGGGCCGAACAGGCCGCGCATGCCCGGGCCTCGACCCCGGCCCTCGCCGGCATTTTGATCCGGCGTCTGGCCCTGCTGGTCCTGCGCCCGCACGGCGGGAGTGAGAACGAACGATGCAATTGCGAGGCAGAGTAAGTATTTGGCGGGGCGTGGGAGCGGGAATGCCATCGAGATTATCCTCAAACGCCGCGGGCCTGGTGAGGCTGATCGGGGCGGGCGGAGTGATCCTGCGAGATAGACGAGGCCGGCAACGGAAAGACGCGAGCCGCCCCATGCAGGTTCGGGACCAGGGGGTCGGAGGTTCAAATCCTCTCTCCCCGACCAATCTCATTATTTTAGTTTCTATTGCGCGGCGCCGGCGTGCGCCCTCCGTCTTTGGCGGCGGTATGCTGTCGCTTTGTCATTCCGGCCTGGCGAGCCGCGGATCGCCAAAGCCGGCCTCGGAAAATCCATGGCACGATTGGCTCGGGTCATCGCCTCGGGAATTGCGCACCATGTGACGCAGCGCGCCAATGCACGGCGGTTTATCCTGGACTCGAACGCAGACCGGGACGTGTATCTGGGCTTACTGCGGGAGAACCTCACAGCGCAGGTCTGCCTGATCGGCTTCTGCCTCATGTCGAACCACGTCCACCTGGTCATGGTGCCTCGCCAGGCCGATGCTCTTGCCGTGGCGCTCAAGCAGACTCACGGAAGATATGCAGCCTACTGGAACGCGAAACATGGCTCGAACGGCCATGTGTGGCAGGGAAGGTTCTATTCCTGCCCGCTGGATGGGCCGCATTTGTGGGAGGCGCTCCGGTACACGGAGCTGAACCCGGTGCGGGCGGGCCTGGTCGCGGCGGCGGAGTCCTGGGGCTGGTCCAGCGCGGCGGTTCACTGCGGAGCGGAAGCGCCGGCGCACTGGCTGGATCTCGCAGCATGGGGAGCACAATGGGACTCTTCCCGGTGGCGGGAATATCTTCTCGCGGGACAAACAGATTTGGATATCATGGCTATCCGGCAGAGTACGCACACGGGGCGTCCTCTCGGCAGCGACGAGTTCGTGCATGAGCTCGAACAGAAGACGGGGCGCGCCCTGGCTGCACGCAAGGGAGGACGTCCCGCCAAACGGGAACAGGAAGGCACGCAGGGTCAACTTGGTTTTGAACCCCAGCACGACTGAGCGCGGGGAACGTCCCGTCTGTCCCCAGTTTTTTCGATCCTCGGAAATATCGAGGCACCGTACCCGCCTCTTCAGTCCGCGGTTACGATAGCCGGATCGACCTACGGCCCGGGAGCTGTCCCGTACGGTCCCGCGAACACACCGCTGGTGTTGACGGGGCAGGATCTCGGAGCGAGTGGGACAGTGCAGTTCACTCCGTATCAGAGGCAGAATAATCAAGAGGTTGCTGGCACGCCCGTCACCGCGACCGTCACGATGTGGACATCGACGATGCTGTTCCTGACGGTTCCCGGGGGCGCCAGTTCGGGCTTGGTCACCGTGACCACCGAAGGCCGGACGAGCAACGGACTGCCCTTTATCGTCACCCAAGGAACTTATTCCGGTAGTTGTGCCAATTTTCCACCAGCCACGCAGCTGCAGATTCTGACGTCATCACTCCCGGATGGCCAAGTCGGCCAAGCGTATAGTGCGACTCTCCAGGCACAGGGGGGCCACACGCCATATACCTGGTCCGTCATCAGCGGCTCGCTGCCGGCCGGGCTTTCCCTGAATGCTTCGACCGGTGCCATCTCAGGCTCACCGTCCGAGGCCGGGGGCCCTCTGGACCTGTCGATTGAATTGCAAGACAGCAGTTCGCCGCAAAATGCTGATGAAGCCGTGATGACTCTAAAAATCGAATCCCAGAACTTGACCGCGGGGCCAATCTACGGATATTCCGTCGGGTATGATCTTGTCGGAAACGTAACCAGCTATTCGGATTCGACCTACGGTGGCGGCAGCATTATGGGAACATGGACATACACTCCCGACGACCTGAACAGGCTGGAGTTCGGGACGGCTACCGCGGGAACCTTTTCGGGGCAGTCTGCCTGCTGGGCATATGACTCCTTCGGCAATCGCACCGATCAGGCCATTTCGAATGAGCCCTTTCCTGTTCCACAGGGCGCCGAGGCATGTCAGCCGGCGGGGGGAGCGAGCCTGTTCTCGAATGTGCAGTCCTTCTACACGGTGAATGGCACCGATCCCGGGACGAACCAAGTTCAGAGCACGAATGCCAACGGCACAATGGATGCGATCACGTACGACGCCGCGGGCGATATCAAGACGGACGGAGCGTATCAGTATCTTTACGATGCGGAGGGGCGCATTTGCGCCGAATCAGGCCCGGCCCCCGTCAGCGGTGGAGAGCCTTTAAAGATGGGATATCTCTACGACGCTGAAGGTAACCGGATCGCCAAGGGAACGATCACAACTCTGAGCTGCGATTTATCATCCAACGGCTTTGCGCAAACAGATACCTATTTGCTTGGCAAGGGAAGCCAGGAAATCACGTGGATTGACAACAAAGGTGATTGGCTAACGAATGTTTTTGCGGCTGGGTCCCTAATTGCTACTTACGATTCCAATGGCCTGCATTTCCAGCTCACCGATCAGCTCGGCACTCGCCGCATGCAAACCAGTTACCTGGGGCTGCCGGAGCTTGAATGCCAGAGCTTCCCGTATGGTGACCAGCAATACTGTTATCTCGATGCTAATGCTCCACAATCTGCGGACGATGCCACACCCCTTCATTTCACCGGCAAAGAACGCGACTCCGAATCCGGCAATGACTACTTCGGCGCCAGATACTACAGCTCCAGTATGGGCAGGTTCCTGTCTCCAGACTGGAGTAGCTCGCCGGAAGCGGTTCCGTACGCTGAGCTTGAGAATCCGCAAACCTTAAATCTCTATCAGTATGCAGGCAACAATCCGCTGATCCATATCGACGCCGATGGGCACTGCTGGCCGCAATGGCTCTGCAACTTCGTCGTTGAGGTAAAGAACGAAGTGGTTTATCACCAATGGACTACAAATACGAAGCAAGCTCAAATACGCCAGCTTGATCAGCAGCGGGCCGAGCAGCGCGAACGGTCCCTTTGGCAGGAGCAACATCCCCACCAGATTTACCCGGGTAGCATCCAGCAGGACATTGTTTTCCCGATTGGGATCGAGGGACTCGGTGGGATAACTGCCGAGGAAGGTGCGCCCACAGAAGGTCTGCGCCTAAGAACCCAACACGATATAGAGCAGTCCGGGGAGCCCAATCGTCAGGTGGGAGATCCGAACAGGGTCATCCAAGAAGGCAAGGAATATACGGACTCTGACACCGGTTATGATGTCCACGTCAATGGGGATCGAGTTGTGATAACGGATCCAGCCGATGGAGGCAAGATCGTCACGCGCTTTACAAACTCCAGAGCAAACACACAGGAGAGGGTTCTCAGCGGAAAATGGATACCCAAATAGGTACTCTTTACGAGGCAATCAATGTGTGGCGGAGAGCCGATGATCAAACTCTAGCGTGCTACAGGTGCTTCCGAGACCTTCGATCAGGCAGGTACGCGGTGCAGAGTGCTGATTTCTATCCGGCAGCATTTGATGGAGTGCGCACGCAGTTTCTGGAAAAACAGTATCTGGACCTACTTCGCGCACAAGACCCTTTCGAACGAGAACAAGGATTTGACTCGCTAGAAGACGCGATTCGAGCACACGATCTCCAGTTCGAGAGCCGAGAGTAGAGAGCCGATGAAGTTCTCTGAGATCGCGAACCGACTGACAGGCATCTCGACTCCGTTTGGCGGGGCATCGTGGCAACCGGCCGAGATGGAAATTGCAGCCGCACGCCGACTGATCGCCTTCCTGGAAGACCGCCGCGTTCTCTATGAACCGGGCCAGATGGAAGTGCCTTCGCACTGTGTCCAGTCGGTGGTCGAAATCCGCCATCGACTCAGCGACGAGCTGGGCAAACTGGACAGCGGGTCAGAACTGGGCGGAAGCTTGCGGGCGATGAGGACGGCCTGTCGGAAGTTCCTGGAGCGTGTCGGTACCAACGGCGAGCATGTGATCCACTTCGCCAACGATCATGGTCACTATGCCAGCTGGACCTTCTACAGCGCCCTGGGCGAGCTGCGCGGGACCTTCGGCGTTCACGTTGCCAGGATCGCGGCCGCGTTCAAGCTGGACGTGGAAGATCGCCTCGCATCCATCCTGCCCGCCAATGCAGACGCTGATACCGGCGAAAATGACCGGCTATTCCGCCGCCTGCATCTCTGATGCCATGTTTAAAGACGGCCATGCTGCGCCCGCCTGGAAAACGCCTGCGGCGTTTCCCACTTTCCCACCGCCCCGACGGCGACTATGAATCTCGTATAGTCAATTGGACGAATAACGGGGTCACGTCAGAGGCGCGGACCATCCCGCTGCGCTGGATGAGCTAACGCAGGGAAATCGGGCGACAGGCGGGATAGCCCAAGCTGAAGGGAGGCCCTCTCGACGACAGGGTTCCTTCTGGCGTGATGCAGTCGATTTTGTAGCGTTCAGATCCTCAGCCTACCTCAGCCATCTACAGCGACCAAATCGAGCGTCCCAAACACTTCAATACAAAGCTACTGAGATCGCGAAATGACGACTGATTTCAAGTGGCGCCGAGGTGCGGTTCGCCACATTCAGGTTACCCATTCTGCGGCCCGTCATCGCCACCTTGCCCGCGACAGGGGTATTTTCCCCGCCACGCCCGCCGAATCCCGATCGGCGCCCGCAGGCCGTCAACCTCAACGCCACGAAAAATGAACCTGGAGCAAATTTTGGCGCATCCTCTCCTCTGTCCATCCTCGAGAGTGCTACTCTGACGGGCAACCCCAGGTCGCTCAAACGCTTTCTCCTGAGGGGTACGGACAACGGGAACGAACCATGAGCGTACTGACTCGATCGCGCATTGCTGAAGAGTTTGGCCGGGTGCGCAGCCGCAGCCTGGCACTGTGCGCGCCGCTCACCCCGGAAGACATGATGGTGCAGTCGTGCGCCGAGGCCAGCCCCGCCAAGTGGCATCTGGCGCACACCACCTGGTTCTTCGAGACCTTCCTTCTGCGGGAATTCGCTTCTGGATACCGGCCGTTCCATCCCGATTTCGTATGGCTGTTTAACAGCTACTACAACGCCGTCTCCGCGCAGCCGGAGAAGAAGCTGCGGTCGTCGTTTTCGCGGCCGGGGCTGGAGGAGATCCTCGCCTACCGCCGCGCCGTGGATGCGGCGATGGAGGATCTGGCGAACGGCGATCTGCCCGAGGCTGCGCGGATGCGTATCGTGCTGGGGCTGAACCACGAGCAGCAGCACCAGGAGCTGCTGCTGACCGACATCAAGCATGCATTCTGGTCGGATCCGCTGCATCCGGCGTATGTCGCGGGGCCGTTGCCCGCGGAGAGCAGAGAACAGCCGATGCGCTGGGTGGATTTTGCCGGCGGCCTGTTGGAGATTGGCGTCTCAACGCCGCAGGCCGGCGATGGTTTCTGCTTCGACAACGAGACGCCGCGGCACAAGGTATGGCTGGAGCCGTTCCGGCTGGCTTCGCGGCCCGTGACCTGCGGCGAGTATCTCGCTTTTATGCAGGATGACGGCTACACGCGGCCGGAGCTGTGGCTGAGCGAGGGATGGACGACCGTGCAGAGCGAGCGGTGGGAGGCTCCGCTGTACTGGCGGCGCGAGGGCGAGGGCGAGCCGTGGCGGGTGTTCACGCTGCGGGGGATGGCGCCGCTCGACGATCTGCTGGCAACGCCGGTGTGCCATATGAGCTATTTCGAGGCCGATGCCTATGCGCGCTGGGCGGGCAAGCGGCTGCCCACCGAGGCGGAATGGGAAACGGTGGCGGCCGCTGCCCCGGTACGGGGGAATCTGCTGGAAAACGAGGCGTATCACCCGCGAACCGCGGAAACTGCATCACAGGTGGAACAGTTGTTCGGCGACGTCTGGGAGTGGACGGCCAGCGCTTATCTGCCTTATCCAGGATTCAAGCCGCTCCCCGGCGCCCTCGGCGAATACAACGGCAAGTTCATGTGCAACCAGATGGTACTGCGTGGAGGATCGGCGGCGACGCCGGCCTCGCACCTTCGCGCAGCCTATCGCAACTTCTTCCCGCCCGCGACCCGCTGGCAGTTCTCCGGCGTGCGCCTGGCCGAACCGTAACGCCCGCGGAGGCGCGGTCCCACCCATGCACGCATTCTCGTCCCTCCCCTGTCTGCCTGCCGCCGTTTCGACGGCGCTGGGCGCCGAGGTGTATCGCGGCCTGACCGCACGGCCCAAAGCCCTGTCGCCGTGGATTTTCTACGACCAGCGCGGCTCGGAGCTGTTCGAGCAGATTACTGCGCTGCCGGAGTATTACCTGACCGCGACGGAACGAGCGATCTTCACGGAGCATGCCACGGAGATGATGGGCGCAGCAGCCGATGGGGCGGAGCTGGCCGTCATCGAACTGGGCGCGGGCACGGCCGCCAAGACCGGCGTCCTGCTCGAAGCGGCGGCCAGGCGCGGCGCACCGGTGACGTATTTCCCCATCGACATTTCCGTGTCGGCGCTGGAAGACGCGGAGCGGCGGATCGCCGAGCAGGCCCCGCAGGTCCGGGTGGACTCGATCCATGCGGACTACACGCAGAATGGGACGGAGATTCCCTCGACCGGTTGCCGGCGGCTGGTGCTCTACATCGGATCGAGCATCGGGAATTTCGAGCCGGAGCGCGCAGCGGCGCTGCTGCGCAATCTGCGGGAGCAACTGGAGCCTGGAGACCAGCTGCTGCTGGGCGTCGACCACGTCAAACATCGCGGCACGCTGCTGTGCGCCTACAACGACGCCGCGGGCGTGACGGCGGAGTTCAACCGGAACGCACTGGTGCGGATCAATCGCGAGCTCGAGGGAGCCTTCCGGCCGCGACTCTTCCGGCATCGCGCGGTGTGGAACGAGCGGGAATCGAGGATCGAGATGCACCTCGAAAGCCTGATCGCGCAGACGGTCCCGATCCGAGCGCTCGATCTGGCTGTCGATTTTCGCCGCGGCGAGAGCATTCACACCGAGAACTGTTACAAATTCACACCGGAGACCGTGGAGCGGCAGCTGGCGCGGTGCGGGTTTACGCCCAGCCGCTCGTGGAGCGACGCGAAGCGCTGGTACGGGGTGTATTTGGCCGAAGCGGCGTAGCAGAGCTCAGGGGCTGCGGCGCGGGGTATGATCTTCTGCCATGGACGCTGAGACGCTGCGCGCCTTTCTGCTGAGCCTGCCCGATGTGGCGGAGACGATGCAGTGGGGCGACAACCTCGTCTACTGGGTCGCGGATAAATCCATTGGCGGAAAGATGTTTGCGCTGGCGAGCCTCGAGCCTGACCACGGAGCCGTGCTGTCGTTTGCGGCCGGCCCGGAGCGATTCGCGGAATTGGTCGAGCGTGATGGGATCATTCCGGCTCCCTATCTGGCGCGCGCGCACTGGGTTGCGGTGGCGCGATGGGATACGCTGCCCGCATCGGAGCTGAAACAGTTGCTGCGCCACGCGCGCGAGCTGATTTACGCGAAGCTGCCGAAGCGAACGAAGGATGTGGTGGCGATGGCTCCGGCAGAGAGGAAGAAGCTGATCGCGGCGCGGAAGAAGAAGACGAGGGGATAGGGGATAGGGTTCAGGAGATCGCAGCCCGCGCGTGCGGTGTGCCTGAAGTTCTCAACAGAATTGCTTTTGGTTTTGTATCAGGGCACGAGTTCACTCGTGCCGCACAGAGCGCCAAATCAAATGGGCTTCAGCCCCTGAGGGGTTCTTTTCGATGCAGTTCGATTGCTTGCATTGTTAAGGAACTTCAGGGACAGGCCTTAGTGCTGGCCCGCTGCGGCCAGGAGGCTGGCGCGTTTGTCCTCGGTGAGGGGGCCGGAGGCGCGCCACAGGATATGGCCCTGCCGATCGACGAGCAGCGCGACGACCTGCTTCTCATTCGGGATATTGAGATCGCGAAGGAATGGCTGCCGGTCGACGAACAGCGGCACGATCCAGTGCCACGTTTCCGGATCCGTCTGATTGCTGCGCATGGAGGACGTGGCCCACCAGCGGAAGATGAAATTCTCGCGTCCCTGGATGGGGAGCTGATAGTAGCGGAACTGAAAGCTGGAGTGCTGCAGCGCCTGCGCGACGGGCAGCCAGGAATCCACCTCGTGCTGCTGCTCCGGGGCAAAGGAGAGAATGAGCAGGTCGGTCTGGCCTTCCATGCCGGAGGGCAGCGTGACCTTCTGCTTATCGAGACTGTATGAAGTGATGCTGGGGAAAACCGCTGCCGTCCGCTGCTGTCCGGTTCCGGCAAATGCCAGGGCACAGCCGGAGAGCAGCAGAGCGAGCCATGGGTTTCGTCGCCGCAAGGAAGATCCCGGATGCATGCCCTGAGAAGTAGGAAGCCTGAGTGAGCGAGTGTGTTGGATGCGTGAACTCTTTGTGAATCCTTGTCGCATGGTATCATCCGCCCGGCAGCGGCCCGCTAAAGAAAACGTGCGCGATTGCGGTGCTTTATCATGAAAGAGCGATGACTCCGCATCCGTTTCAGACTGACGACGCGCGGCTTGAGCCGATTGCGGCCAGGGTGATGGCCGGCGAGCGGCTGAGCTGCGACGATGGTCTCGCGCTGTACGGATCGAGCGACATCCTTGCCGTCGGCTGGCTGGCGAACCACGTGCGCGAGCAGAGGCACGGCGACGTGACCTACTTCAACGTCAATCGGCACATCAATCCGACCAACGTGTGCGTGGCGGCGTGCCGGCTGTGCGCATTTGGGCGCACCAAAGGCTCGGAGGGCGCGTACACCATGGCGCTGGAGCAGGCGTGGGAGACGGCGGCCTCCGGCTACAGCGAAGCGGTGACGGAATTTCACATCGTCGGCGGGCTGCATCCCGATCTGCCGTTCGAATATTTTCTCGATCTGGTGCGTGGGCTCAAAGAGCGGTTCCCGCAGGTGCACATCAAGGCGTTCACCATGGTCGAGGTCGCGTTTCTGGCGAAGCGCGCGAAGCTCACGATTCCGCAAACGCTGGTGAAACTCAAGGAAGCGGGCGTCGATTCGCTGCCCGGCGGCGGCGCGGAGATTTTCGCGGACCGCATCCGCCATATCATCTGCGATCACAAGATTGACGGCGGCGAATGGCTGGAGACGGCGAGGGCGGCGCACACGCTGGGGCTGAAGTCGAACGCGACGATGCTCTACGGGCATATCGAGAATGACGAGGACCGCGTCGATCATCTGCTGAAGCTGCGCGCGCTGCAGGATGAAACCGGCGGCTTTCAGACCTTCATTCCGCTGGCGTTTCATCCCGACAACACGCCGCTGGCGCATCTTCCGCGCACGACGGGGCTGACCGATATCCGGCAGATCGCGGTGGGACGGCTGCTGCTCGACAACTTCCCGCACATCAAGGCGTATTGGCAGATGATGACGCCGAAGATCGCGCAAATCTCGCTGCGGTTTGGGGCAGACGACATCGACGGCACCGTAATCGAGGAAAAGATTTACCACGACGCGGGCGCGACTACGCCGCAGGGCATGCGGCGCCAGGAGCTGATGCGGCTCATCACGGAAGCCGGGCGCGTTCCGGTGGAGCGCGACACGCTGTATCGGGCGGTGACGCGCACCGAAGAGACGTTTACCGTCGCGGTGTAGGTCACCTCTCTCGGGACAGTACAGTCAGGACCGCTCTACACCGCTTCGCGCATCGGCTCGGGTGCGGCCATGGAATCGACCGCATCGATCTGAGCTGTGACCGGAGGATGGCCCGCGTCGCGCGGTGCGCCTGAATCGTCGTGCTGCTGCTTCTTCTTTGCGCGATTCTTGCGCACCACGTTGGCGGCGACGAGGAACAGCGACACAAAGGTGACGGCGAGCAGGCCGACGGCTACCCAGCCGTGGAGCTGCTCCACCTCGCCGTAGAGCAGCGCCAGGCCGGCGAAGACGAAGAACAGGTGCGCGCAAAAGACCTGCAGCGACGCCTTGCCCAGCGTGAGGAAGGGCTCGCGCGCAACCACGACGCGGATGTATTTGCGCATCCAGTAGAAGACCACCATGAAGGCCGCAATGTTCAGGGCGCGCAGGGGGCCAATCTGCCACTTGTCAAGCAGCAGGCCGAGAGTCTGCTCGGTGAGGTGCGGGCCGAACCAGACGTGGCGCACGGCGATAAAGAAGGCGCAGGCAGCGCCGGAGAGGGCAATCCCCCAGCGGGGGATGAAGGCCAGGGGAAGCGCGCCGCGTACCGAGCAGGAACCGAGCCACAACCCCGCGATCCACATAGCCTGCCAGGCGAACATGTTGAATGCGCCTGTTTCCTGCAGGGGAATCTGCAGATGGGTAGCGTGCACCACCCAGTTGTGCACGATGTCGCGCAGGCCGAACTGCGCGAGCATCCAGATGAGCGTGCTGGCGGCCAGCACGATTCTCCAGCCGAAGCGGATGGCCGCGGAGAGAAACAGCGGCGTGAGAAACAGGAACAGGACGTACATTGGCAGAATGTCGAAGAGCGGCGGGCAATAGATCAGCAGGACCGACCCGGCGATCGCGGTTCCCGGATGGTTCAGGTAGAAATTGAGCAGATTGGTGATAGCCACGCGATGCGCGTGCACCGCCCAGGCAGCCCCCACGGTGAAGGCGAAGGCCAGCAGGAACATGTGGTACGCGTAAAGCTTGAGCGAGCGCTTCCACATGTGCGCGCGCACGCCGGCCGGGTCCGCCATGGACTTGCGGATGTAAAGCCGCCCGATAAGCAGCGCGGACATGAAGACGAATCCATCAGCAGAAGAGATGAAGCCGAAGGGCTCATTCACCAGATTGCTGAAATGCGTGGGCAGATGCGTCAGCGTCATCCACACGAGGAACAGGCCGCGCAGAGCATCGAGTTCGGGGAGACGCTGGAGTTTAGGCAGATGCATGAGGAGACGGCTCGGCGGCCGGTGCCGGCCGAGGCCGCTCCCTACTTAGACGCCTTTTAGCCCCTGGGGTTGTGGGGTCCAAACTCATTGCACAGCAGGAATTTGGCCGAGCCTAATAGGCCGGAATGCCGGTAACGCTGTGCCCGAGGATGAGGGTGTGGATATCGTGCGTGCCCTCGTACGTTTTTACCGACTCCAGGTTCATCATGTGGCGCATGACCGGGAAGTCGTCGGTGATGCCGTTGGCGCCCAGCACATCGCGGGCGAGCCGTGCACATTCCAGAGCCATCCACACGTTGTTGCGCTTGGCCATGGAGATGTGCTCGTGGCCGACTTTGCCCTGATCCTTGAGGCGGCCCACCTGGAGGATGAGCAGCTGCGCCTTGGTGATTTCCGTGATCATCCACGCCAGCTTGTCTTGGACGAGCTGATGGCTGGCGATGGGCTTGTCGTGAAACTGCTTGCGCACCAGCGAATATTGGAGCGCGGTGTCGTAGCACGACATAGCCGCTCCCACGGCTCCCCATGCAATGCCGTAGCGCGCCTGATTGAGGCACATGAGCGGGGATTTGAGGCCGCCGGAGTTGGGCATGAGGCTGCTGGCGGGCACGCGCACATCCTCAAGCGAGAGGCCGGAAGTCACGGAGGCGCGCAGGGACCACTTGCCGTGCACGTCCCAGGCCTTGAAGCCGGGGCGGTCGCACTCGACGAGGAAGCCGCGGACCCGGCCATCTTCGCCGTTGGGATCGCCGTAGACTTTGGCCCAGATGACGGCCACATCGGCAATGCTGCCGGAGGTGATCCACATCTTTTCGCCGTTCAGGACATACTCGTCGCCGGACTTGTCCGCGCGCGTGCGCATGCCGCCGGGGTTGGAGCCGTAGTCGGGCTCGGTGAGGCCGAAACAGCCGAGCTTTTCGCCGGTGGCCAGCTTCGGCAGCCAGAAATCCTTGTGCTCATCGGAGCCGAAGGTAAAGATGGGGTACATGACCAGCGCGGACTGGACGCTGACAAAGCTGCGCACGCCGGAGTCGCCGCGCTCGAACTCCTGCATGACCAGGCCGTATTCGACATTGGACATGCCGGCGCAGCCGTAGCCGTGCAGGTTGGCGCCGAAAAACCCGAGCTGGCCCATCTGGGGAACGAGCTCGCGCGGAAATCTTCCTTCGCGATTGCATTCCTCAATGATCGGAATCAGGTTATCCTCAATGAATTGCCGGGCGGTATCGCGGGCCAGACGCTCATCCTCGTCCAGCAGATTGTCGAATGCAATGAAGTCAACGCCTTTGAAGGGGAAGGCCATGGTGTAAGGCTCGCTCCGAAAGGGAAATTCTAGAGCATTTCCACGGATGCCGCTGGCAGAGGGGTCGCACACGCCTCGTCGCAAACCATTCCTCGCGACGAGCCCCGAGGCTATCTTTCGGACAGCGCCAGACGCGGAAGGCTGACCGTTCCAGAGGGAGGAGCGGGACAGAAACCCGCAGCAATGCGGTTTTATCACGTAAAACCCGCTGTTTACGGGGCTGGAATACGCCTCGCAGCCGGCTCATCCGTTCCGGCCAAAGGCGGGAAACCCACGTAAAGTGGAAATGAGGAAACACCATGGCTGGAGATCTCCAACTCACCTGCAGCGACTGCGGACAGAATTTCACGTTTACGAGCGAAGACCAGGCGTTCTTCCAGGAGCGGGGCTATTCAGCGCCCAAGCGCTGTAAATCATGCCGTCAGGCGAAGAAAGCACAGCAGGGGGGCGGAGGCGGTGGCGGAGGCGGATACCAGCGCTCGGCGCCCACGGGAACCTCGGTGATTTGCTCGGGCTGCGGACAGCAGACGACCGTGCCCTTTGAGCCGAGGGGCGACCGGCCCGTCTATTGCCGCGACTGCTATCAGGCGCAAAAGGGCGGCAGCGGCGGACGCGGTGCAAGCCGCGGCGGACGCTACTAAGCTTTCCTCCGAAAGTCGGCTGCAATCGGGCGGTCCCCGGACCGCCAAGTCTGGAGTGTGCCCTGCGATCAGGGCCGCCCTTCAGGCTGCGTTCTCTTTGCGCGTCTTTTCGGGTTTCGTATCGCTCGAGGACGGACGGCCAACATCGCGGACTTCGGCAGGATCTTCGCGGCCGGTCTTTTCCTGACGGAGCTGCTCCGGATGTTCTGTCACAGTGGGATGCTGTTCGCTACGGATGGGGTCCTGGCTCTGGCTCATGCGTTCACCTCTGGTGAAGTGAGATGCCGTGAGTCAGGGTCGCTCGAGCATGCCCTTCAGGGTCGAATGGAGCCGCTCCGTGATGGCCTCAGCGGTGTCGCTGGGCGCGAATTGGATGGGTTCGCCGACGCGCACGGTGAGCTGGCCGGACCGGAACCATCCTTTGCCCCGCGCCTTCAACTCGCTCAAGCCGGCCAGCGCGACGGGGATTACCGGGGCGCCCGAGTCGCGCACCAGCAAGCCGATGCCCGGGCGAAACGGCTGCAGTCCGGATTCGGTGCGGTGCCCCTCAGGAAACACGAGCACGTTGTAGCCGCGATCAAGCGCTTCGCCGGCGTGCTGAAACGAGCGTCGGAATCCAGCGTTGCGCGGCAACGGGAAGGCATTGAAGAGGCCGCTCACGAGAAGCCAGGTGAGGGGACCGAGCCAGTTGAGCCCCGGCGCGAGATTGCGCATGCGGCGCCAGTCGCGGAGCATGTCGGCCGCCATGGCGGCGGCAACGCGGCGGCGCATCGGCCCGGGCAGGCCGTACAGGATGAGCGGGACGTCGTAGGTGGTCACGTGATTGGCGATGAGCAGGACCGGCTGGCCGAACCGCAGGTGCGGGGGCCGCTCGACGCGCGGTCTGGCCAGCACGCGGACCAGCGGTTGCGAGACCAGCTCGAGAAAGCCAATGCGCAGCAGGCGAACCGGGCCCCACCACGGCCAATGCGGATAGATGTCGGCGGCTGCGTGGCCCGAAGCCTGGGCTTCGGGTCGGGATCGGCGCGTGCCGGCAACGGATTCGGCCGCGGCTGTGCCGGCGCGGCCGTCAGATTCCTCTGCCGCTGACGACGCGGTTGCGTGCGCGGCCGCGTCGAGGCCCAGCGCATGGCGCAGATTGCCCAGCGTGACCACGCGCTCCAGCGCTTCGTCATCGAGGGCCAGGCCGAGGCGCTGTTCCAACTCCGACTGCAATTGCACGCGACCGAGCGAATCGAGGCCGAGATCTTCTGAGAGGCGCGCGCTGTCGCCGGCGTTCGACGCGCTCGCGTGGCTGATGGAGAGAATCAGCGCGAGCAGCGGATCGGCTTGCGCACTGGCTCCATCGTCGCTGCGCTGCGCGTTCACCCATTCGGTGACGCGCGGGCGACGAATCTTCCCGGTGGAGGTGCGGGGCAGGTCGAGCTCCGGCCACAGCCGCCACTGCCGCACTTGCTGGTAATCGGCGAGCTGGCGATTGGCGGCGACGACGGCCTGCTGCGCCTCGTCGCGCGAGCCGCGAAAGAGCAGCACCGCGACGGGCTCGGTGCCGCCTGCCGTGAGCAGCGGGACGACCGCCGAAGCCTGCATCCCGGGTTGCGCGTTGAGCGCGGCTTCCACATCTTCGGGATGGACGTTGAGGCCGGAAGCGGTGACGATGGTCTGGCTCTTGCGGCCGACGAAATGCAGTTGCCCCTGCTCGTCGCGCTGCGCCAGATCGCCGGTGGCGAGCCATTCGGATTCGTTCTGCCGCAGCTCGCCCTGCTGCCACGTTGAGCCGGAAACGATGTCGCCGCGCACGAGGATCTCGCCCTCGTCGGTGATGCGCACATCGCGCCCCGGCAGCACTTTGCCGATGGTTCCCTTGCCCGGCTTGAAGGGATGATTGAGCGTGATGAGCGCGGACGTCTCGGTCATGCCGTAGCCCTGGACGAGGGCGAAGCCGAGCGTGTTCCAGAAATTCTCAAGCTCCGCCGGCAGCGACGCCCCGCCGCACACAAACGCCCAGAATTTGTAACCGAAAAGACGATGAATCTTGCGGAAGCGCCACCAGCGGGTCCGGGCCTTCTCGCCGGCGGCGGCATCGAGCGCTGCGGTGAGCCTGGGATCGGCGGCGAGCAGGTACGCGCGCAGCAGATCGAGCACGCGCGGCACCGAGCAGCAGACCGAGATGCGCTCGCGATGAATGGTTTCGATGAGGCGCTGCGCCTGCAGGCGCGTTTCGAAATGGACCTCGGCGGCCATCAGCGGGGGAATCCACAGCGCCATGAATTGGCCGAAGACGTGGCTGAGCGGCAGCGTGTGCAGGAAGCGAATGGGATGGAAGGGCCGCTCGTACTTGAGGTACTTGTGCATCTCGCGCTCGATGGGGTCGAGCGAGGCCAGCACATTGCGGTGCGTGTGCACGATGCCTTTGGGCTCCGCGGTGGTGCCGGAGGTGAAAAGAATCTGGAACGGTGTGTCGAGCGTGAGCGCGGGCTCGCGCAGAGAGGCAAACGGCGGGAGCGGCAGCGCATCGGCGAAATCTTCGAAAGACAGCGTGGGCGCATCGCCGGGTAAGCCGCGCAGCAACTCGGCGTCGCCGACGATGAGGCGGGGGCGCGTGTTGGCGATGACGCGGGCGGCGAAATCCGGTGCGCCTGCGGGGTCGAGAGGCACGGCGATGACGCCGCGCTGGATGCAGCCGAAGAACGCGCCCATCCACTCAAGGCCGTTTTGGCCCCACACTACGACGCGCTCGCCCATGGGGATGTTGCGCCGCATCAACTCGGCGGCGAATCGATCGGCCAGCAGAGCGAGGTCGGCCCATGTCGACGCCAGCTGCCGATTGCCGCGATACGCAACGATGGCTCGTGCGTCGCCATGGCGGCGGAAGTCATCGAAAAACGTGGCGAGGTTCGCGCGCATAGCGCCTGCTCCTAACCTATAGGAAGCAGCGAGCAGGCGTGCAGCGGACAGGACAGATTTTGCAGTGACACAACGGGCCGGGCGTTCACTGCCGCCAACTCAGGCAGCTTTGGCCGGCTTTACCTGCAGGCGAATGCCTTCGGTTCGCTGAAGAAATGCAACAACAAGAAACAGATTTTTAGCGTGTGGATTGCCCGCCGGTCCAAACATGCGGATGAGGCTTTTCGCCGGAATGCCCGTGGCTTCCGCGAGCGCGGCATATCCGCAAGTCGCTTTGATGAAGTCGCGGAGCATGGACTTGCCTACGTCGATCTCTCCGGAAAGCAGGCAATCGACAGCGTCCCGGAGCATGGCTCTGCGGAAGGCCTGACTCTTGCGAACCCTTGGGATCACCGTGGTGCGAAAATCGCGGGTCAATGGCATCGGCTCACCCTTTCCTCTTTTTGTAATCGGCCCAGCGGCCAATCGCCTCGTTGATGTCCCGGGTTTGCCGCTTCTTCGTACCACCGCCCAGCAGGATCACGAGTGTTTCTCCCTGTTTGCCGAATTAAATCCTGTATCCGGGGCCAAAGTCGAGGCGATACTCGAAAACGCCACCACCAACGCCTTTCACGTTTGAGAAGTTTCCCTGCTCCAAACGATAAAGAGCCGTCGTGATTCGCGCCGAAGCCACGTCGCCGAGTTCTTCCACCCATTCAGCAAATGGAGACCGCCCGCCTGGCTCGATATCGTGCCGGACTTCGACCATCTTCTGATTGGTAACAGAAATGTTACCAGAGCAGGCCGGCAATTTGCTTCCGGATCGAAACTTTCGTCACGTCCGGGCGAAGTCGATATAGCCCTGTACCGGATCGGTGCGGACCAAAGTCACGCGCAGTTTATCGCCCACATCCAGGCCCTGCTGGCCGCGCACCAGCATGCCTTCAACATGGGGCTGGATGGTGCGGACGAAGGAGCCGTGTTCGTTGACCCCGGTGACGATGGCGTCGAAGGCCTGGCCGATGCGGCCGCTCATGGCCACTGCCGCAATGCGCTTCTGCATCTCGCGCGAGACCTTGCGCTCCGCATCTTCCATCTTGGTGCACTGCGCCGCTACGCTGGCCAGCTCGTCGTCAGAGTATGGCGACGGCTGGCTGGCGATCATCGCCTTCAGCAGCCGCTGCGCCACCAGATCGGCATAGCGCCGGTTCGGCGCGGTCGAGTGCGTGTAGTCGTGCACCGCGAGGCCGAAATGCCCTTCCGCCGGTTCCCCGGCCTTATCGAGAACGTATTCGCCGGGGCCCAGCAGCTTGATGACCGCAAGCGAGAGATCGGGAAAATGATCCGGGTCCTTCGCCTGCTGCGCGCAGAGAAAGTCTTCGAGCGGCTTGGGATCGGGATCGGCTGGCAGCTGCGTTCCCATTTGCCGAGCCATTTCGACGATGCGGTCCCAGCGCTTCGGTGTTTTCACTACCCGCCGGATCGACGAGCGCCCCTTCGCCTCGAGGGCCCGCGCCACCACGCCGTTGGCGGCGATCATGAAGTCCTCGATGAGCTGCGTCGCCGCGTTCTTCTGCTCCGCCTCAATATCAATCTCGCCGTCGCGGAGTTGCACAGGGTGCGTCTCGATGGTCTGCAGGTTGAGCGCCCCGTGCCGTGCGCGATCCTTGCGGAGCAGCTGGGCAATCTGGTTCTGCAGTTTGAGTTGCTGCTCTAGTTCCTCGGACGCAGCCAGTTTCGGAGGCGGCGCTGCTTTGCCGTCGAGCCACGCGCCCACCGAGGGATAAGCCAGCTGTCCCCGATTCACCACCTGCGCCAGGTAAGTGTCGCTGGCTGTGATCTGCGCCTGCGCATCCACGGTGAACTCCACCACCACCGCGGCGCGCTCCTGGTCCTGCAGCAGCGACGTCGATCCCGTCGAAAGTTCCTCCGGCAGCATGGAGAAAATCTCCACGCCGGTATAGACCGTTGTCGTTTCGCGCAGCGCATGCGCATCAATGGGCGAGCCCTTCGGGACGAACGCATCCACGTCGGCAATCCCGATGAGCACGCGAAAGCTGCCGTTGGGCAGAGCCTCGGCATATTCAATCTGGTCCAGGTCGCGCGACGTGTCGTTGTCGATCGACGACCAGAGCAGCTTGCGCAGGTCGCGCGCGTCCTTTGCGGGAGCCGGTGGATGGGCGCGCAACTGCTCAAGCTGCTGGGCAACGGCCGGAGGGTAATCCGGCTCGAAGCCGTGCTCGATCATCGAGCGGCGCGCGGCCGCTGCCAGGTCAAAGTGCGTTTGGTGGTTGATCGGCATCCCTCTCCTCGGCTGGATCGTGCGGCATTTAGGGGGAAGGCCAAGGCTATCACGGGCCAGCCACGCGGTCTGGCTCACCGCAAAGGAGGATGAAATCGCACCCGGCATCCAACCGGCGGCCCTGTTCAACCCTCCAACGCAGAGCATGTCGCTGCGGAATCTCAAGATCGAGCCGGAGGCGAAAAAGGCTGGGCAGGAGTCGAAGCAGCTCGATCTCGATCGTCCCACCGCGAACGAGATTTTCGAGCAGGTGTCGCGCAATGCCCGGCGCGAGCTGCAGAGGCCCGTTTCCGCCCTGGCCGTCTCCGGCATTGTGGGCGGCTTGACGATGGGCCTCACCGGCCTCAGCGTGTCCGTAATCCAGGCGCAGTTGGGCCCGGCGCCGTGGGCACAGTTTGTGGCGATGCTGTTTTATCCCATGGGCTTCATGGCCGTGATTCTCGGACGCGGGCAGCTGTTTACGGAGAACACGCTCTATCCGGTGGCGCTCATCATGGCCGAGCGGCGGCATGTGTGGAAGACGCTGCGGCTGTGGGCCATCGTGCTTCCGTCCAATGTCGCGGGCGCATTTCTATTCGCGCTGCTGGCTGTGCGAACCAGGGCGCTGCAGCCCGCGTCGCTGCACGCGCTGGCGCAACTCGGCGCGGCGGCGGCGGCTCCGGGGATGCGTCACGTCTTCTGGAGCGCGGTGGTGGGCGGCTGGATGATTGCGATGGTGGCCTGGCTGGTGAGCGGGAGCCACTCCATCACCGGTTCGGTCGCGGTGATTTGGGCGCTGACGTTCATTGTCGGGGCCGGGCATTTTGCGCACTGCATCGCCACCAGCGGCGAGATTCTGTCGGCGGTGCTGAGCCACGCCGTCACGCCCGGCGGATACTTCCGATGGCTGCTGGCGGCGACCGGCGGCAACATCTCAGGCGGCGTCATCCTGGTGACTTTGCTCGAATACGGGCAGGTGAAGCTCGAGTAGACTGGCGCCGCTGAAACTGCCGAAGCGCGCTTAAGACCCAGGCTCCTGCCGGCGTGAGAAGATTCCTCGTTGACGCAGAAGCAGAATGAGCGCGCGGTGCTGGTGGCTTTCGGAGCGGACCTGCGCCTGGCGGACAACCCGGCGCTGGCTGCAGCGGTTGCGACAGGATTGCCGGTTGTGCCGGTGTTTGTCTGGCCGCTTGAGGCGGAAGCCGCTGCGTACGCGCCGGGAGCAGCTACGCGCTGGTGGCTGCATCAGAGCTTGTCGAGGCTGGAGGAGCGGCTGCGTGCGGTGGGCTCGCGTCTTGTGGTTCGCTGCGGGCCGGAAGCCGAGACGCTGATGGAGCTGGCTCAGGAGTCCGGCGCGGGGCGGATTTTTCGGAATCGTGTGTACGCGCCGGCCGCGCTGGCGGGAGAACGCGACCTGACCGCGCAGCTTTCTGCTGCCGGAATCACGATTGAGACCCTCCAGGGAAATCTGCTCTTCGAACCGGGATCGCTGCGCACCACAAACGGCGGAACCTTCCAGGTCTTCACGCCGTTCTGGCGAGCGGTTTGGAATCGGCGCGGCGAGTTGCGCGCCCCGGTCGCGGCCCCGAAGAGCTTTGTTTCGCCGGAGCGGTGGCCTCCGTCACTCCGGATTGCTGAGCTGGGGCTTGAGCCCAGCATCGACTGGGCCGCGGGCCTGTGCGCTGCCTGGATGCCAGGCGAAGCGGGGGCGCAGGACCGGCTGCGACGGTTCGCGAAAAACGCCACTGCCGCGTATGACGTCGAGCGCGACCGTCCCGATCACGACGGAACCTCGCGCCTTTCGCCGCATTTGCATTTCGGCGAAGTGAGCCCGCAGCAAATCTGGCACACGGTGGCGGAGTGGCCGGGGGCGGAAAGCTATCTGCGTCAAATTGCTTGGCGCGAGTTCTCGTATCACCTGCTCTGCGCGTTTCCGCAAACCGTGAGCCAACCCATCAATCCGCAGTTCCGGCATTTCCCATGGCGCCGCAACCGTAACCGGCTCGCGGCGTGGCAGAAGGGGCGCACCGGCTATCCATTGGTGGACGCGGCGATGCGCCAGCTGTGGACGACGGGGTGGATGCACAATCGCGCGCGCATGATCGTCGCGTCGTTTTTGGTCAAGCATCTGCTGCTTCCATGGCAGGAAGGAGCCGCGTGGTTCCTCGACACGCTGGTCGATGCGGACCTGGCGAACAACGCCATGGGCTGGCAGTGGGTCGCGGGCTGCGGGGTCGATCCTGCGCCCTATTTCCGCATCTTCAACCCGGTGCTCCAGGGGCGGAAGTTCGATCCCGAAGGTGAATACGTGCGCGCCTGGGTACCCGAGCTGGCGGGGCTGCAGGCGGAGCACATCCATGAGCCGTGGAAGGCGCCGCCGCTGGTGCTGGCTGCTGCGGGCGTGCGGCTGGGAGACAATTATCCGCTGCCGATCGTGGATCATGCGGAAGCACGTGCTGCGGCGCTCGCTGCGTATGACGCGATGAAAACCGCCAGCCGCCGGGAAGAAAAGAGCGGCGAACGCTAGCCCGGCGATTTATCTTTCAGGCGCTCGACGACGAACTTCGGCACGAGGCCATCGACCGAGCCGCCGAGCCGGAAAACATCTTTCACCAGGCGTGAGCTGACGAACGAGTATTTCGCGTCGGGCATCAGGAAGATGGTTTCCAGTTCGGGCGAGAGGCGGCGATTCATCATCGCCATCTGGAATTCGTATTCGTAATCGCTGATGGCACGAATGCCGCGGACGACCGCATGGGCGCGCTGCTCGCGGGCGAACTCCACCAGCAGCCCGTCGAAGGTCGAGACCGAAACATTGTCGAACTCGGTGATGCCTTCGCTGAGCATCGCCACGCGCTCTTCCACGCTGAAGAGTGGGTTTTTCGCGTCATTGCGCAGGATCGCGACCACCAGGTGATCGAAAATCTTGGCCGCGCGGGCGATCAGGTCAAGGTGACCGTTCGTCAGCGGGTCGAAGCTGCCGGGATAGATGGCCTTGACGGTATGCACGCCAGTTGCATTCTATCCCGTTGCCGGTTCACTCCAGAAATCCTGGATGCTGGCGCAGATGGCCGAGCTTAGCTCTCTTTGCGATAGAGCATGTCGCGGATGGCCCGCCGCCGCGCCTCGTTCACTTCCGCGCTGTTGGCGAAGTGCGCGGTGTCCGCGGCCGATGCCTGACCTTCGGGCTCGCTGCATGACGGGCAACGGTTCGCGAAGCCTGGCTTGTCCGGCTTCAGCTCAAATTCTTCCCCACAAACGGCGCAAGTTTTGATTGGAAATGCCATCTCCCTTTCCCTGTTTCTTATGATAAAACGGCGCCTGCGGCCGCAAAAGCGCGCCCGCCAGGTGTGATTTTTCTTTCAACGTGCGGCCCCGCAGCCATTACTCTGCCTGCATGGCTTTGGATCGCAGAGAATTTCTCACCGTCACCGGCCGCTTTGGCCTCGCCTCGACTCTCTTTCCCGGCGCGCTGTATACGCTGGCCGCGCAGGCCGAGGAGCAGGCCGCTCCTGGCGACACGGCCGCCGCTCCCACTCTGCCGAAAATCACGCCGCAGATGATCGAGCAGGCGGCGGCGCTCGCGGGCATCACGATCCCGCCTGACGACGTGCAGGCGATGCTCGGACAGCTGAACCAGCAGCGCGGCGGCTATGCGGAGATTCGCAAACTGGAGTTGCCCAACAGCGTGGCGCCGGCTTTCGTCTTCGATCCGCTTCCTCCCGGCGAGACGCTGAACACGAAGCGCGAACCGCCCGTCTACAGCAAAGCGCCGGCGATGCTGACGGTCCCGTCGAATCTCGAAGATCTGGCCTTTGCGACGGCAATGGAACTGAGCGATCGGTTGCGGCGGCGCAAAGTTTCGTCAGTCGACCTGACGCAGATGTACCTCACCCGGCTCAAACGCTACGACCCCATGCTGCATTTCGGCATCACGGTCACCGAGGAGCGGGCGCTGGCGCAGGCGCGCGAGGCCGACGCCGATCTGGCGAAGGGGACGCATCGCGGCCCGCTGCACGGGCTGCCGTGGGGCGCGAAAGACCTGTTGGCCGTGAAGGGCTACCCCACCACGTGGGGAGCGGGCGGCTTTGAGAAGCAGCTCATCGACGAGGACGCAACGGTGGTGAAGCGGCTCGATGCGGCAGGCGCGGTGCTCATCGCCAAGCTCACGCTGGGCGCGCTCGCCATGGGCGACAAATGGTTCGGCGGGCGCACCCGCAACCCCTGGAATCCGAAGCAGGGGTCGAGCGGATCGTCGGCGGGACCGGCATCCGCCACATCGGCGGGATGCGTGGCCTTCTCGATCGGATCGGAGACGCTGGGGTCGATCTCGTCGCCGTCGACGCGATGCGGTGTGACCGGCCTGCGGCCTACGTTCGGATTTGTGCCGCGCACCGGCGCGATGGCGCTGAGCTGGACGATGGACAAGCTGGGGCCGATCTGCCGCGCGGTGGAAGATTGTGCCGCGGTGCTGGAGGCGATTTACGGGCCGGACGGCCAGGACCTCTCCGTGCGCGATGCCGCGTTCAACTGGAACGCCGATCTCGACTGGAAATCGCTGCGCGTCGGGTATCTGAAGGCCGGGTTCGACCCGGATGAGGCTCCTCCGCCGGAGAAGCCGCCGGCTGCCGATGAAACGCCGGATCAGAAAAGGCGGCGCGAGCATCGCGAGGCGATGCAGGCGGCGTATCGCACGCGCCGGGCGTACGACCGCAAATACGATCTGGCTGCGCTCGACAAGCTGAAGGCGATGGGCGTGAATCTGATTCCGCTGGAACTGCCGAAGCTGCCGTTTGGCGCGATGGTGGCGCTGCTCACCGCCGAAGCCGCGGCGGCCTTCGACGAGCTGACCACGACGGGACGCGACAAGCTGCTCACCGAGCAGGGGCCGGAAGACTGGCCCAATAACTTCCGCGTGGCGCGGTTCTATCCGGCGGTTGAGTACATCCAGGCGAATCGCGCGCGGTCGCTGGCGATCCGGCAGATGTCGGCGCTGTTCCAGCAGGTCGACGTGATGGTGGCCGCGACGAACAGCGATCAGCTGGTGGTCACGAACCTCACCGGCCATCCGGCGGTGATTGTGCCGAATGGCCTGCGCGGGGCCGACGCTCCGCAGCCTCCGGCGGTCGACACCGGCGACGACGACCAGATCGGCGGGCCGGGGACGCCGGTGAGCCTCACCTTCCTCGCCGGCCATTATCAGGATGCGAAGCTGTGCGCCTTTGCGCGCGCGTATCAGCAGGCGACGGGGTTCGAGAAGCTGCACCCGAAGCTGCCGGGCTGATGCGCGGATCGATACGCGGTGCCGGAGCGATCCCGGCACCCCGCCTGCCGCCGCGCGCGCCTCATGCATCCCGCACTGTCGCAATGCCATCCTTCAGATTGAACGCTGCAGGTTCAATCCTCAACGTTGAGGCCCTCTTCGATGATCCGCCCCTGGATGGTAGGTGTAGTGGCTAGTGTTGCGGCCTGGGCCCTTTCGCGCCGGCCTTCTCGCAGAGTTGTTCCGGCTGCCGTCGCAGCGGAGATGCTCCGCCGCGCGTGGGCCGATCATCACACGACGGCCTGAATCCCCGGGGTTCAACCAAGACAGCACGGCGCGCGCGGGCAACCGCTCCTCCGTTCTACGCGCCGCTTTTGGGGACCCGGAGATCGCCCCCGGTCATCTGCTGTGGCTGGCCAACGCCGAGCAGGTTCAGGATGGTAGGCGAGATATCGCGCAGCGAGCCGCCGGGGCGCACGTTGCAGTGCTCGGCGTCTTCGCCCACGTAAATAAACGGGACAGGGTTTGTGGTGTGCGCCGTGTGCGGGCCGCCGGTCGCGGGATCGACCATGAGCTCGGCGTTGCCATGATCCGCGGTGATGAGCCAGGCCCCGCCGCCGCGCTGTTTCATCGCCTGGTAGATCTGGCCGAGGCAGGCATCCACGGTTTCCACCGCACGGATCGTCGGCTCCAGCTGGCCGGAATGGCCGACCATGTCGGCGTTGGCGAAGTTGACGACGACGACGTCGAACGCGCGGTCATTCACGGCCTTTATCACCGTTTCCGCGATTCCGGCTGCGGACATCTCCGGCGCCAGATCGTAGGTGGCGACCTTCTGCGACGGGATGAGAATGCGGTCTTCTCCAGGGAATGGCTTCTCGATGCCGCCGTTGAAGAAGTAGGTCACGTGCGCGTATTTTTCCGTCTCCGCCACGCGCAAATTGCGCAGGTTCGCCTGGGCCATCATGTTGGCCAGCAGGTTCTCCATCGACTGGGGCAGGATGATCATCGGCAGCGTGAAGTTTTTGTCGTACTGCGTCATGCAGACGTAGTGCAGGTTGCTCGGAATCTCGCTGCGCGGGATGGTCGCATCCAGATCTTCCCACGACGGCAGCTCGCGTCCACCTTCTTTGCTCAATCCGCTTGAGCGCGCCAGCACGCGCGTGATTTGCCGGGCGCGATCGGCCCGGTAGTTGAACATGATGCACACATCGTCGTCGCGAATGACGCCATTGGGATGCCCGTGCTCATCTGTAACCACGAACGGCACAATAAACTCGTCCGTGGTGCCGTTGTTGTACGACTCCTTCACGCGCGCGATGGGGTCTTGGTACGCGCCGCCCTCGGCAACCCCTTTCACCATGGCGTCGAAGGCCTTTTTCTCGCGCTCCCAGCGGCGGTCGCGGTCCATGGCATAGTAGCGGCCGGAAACGCTGGCCAGTTTGCCGCCCAGCTCGCGCATCTTCTGCTCGAGCGCGGCCAGATAGCCGGCCCCGCTGGTGGGCAGCGTGTCGCGCCCGTCCATGAAGGCATGGACGAAGACCTTTTCGACGCCCTGCTGCTTCGCGGCCTTCAGCAGAGCGTAGAGGTGCTCCTGATGCGAGTGCACGCCCCCATCGGAAACCAGGCCGAAAAGATGGAGTTGCGTCTTGCGCGCCTTTTGCAGAGCTTCGACGATCGTCGGATGCGCGAAGAACGCGCCGCTCGCGATCAGAGCGTCGATGCGCGTGATGTCCATTTGCACGATGCGGCCGGCGCCGATGTTCAGGTGGCCCACTTCGCTGTTGCCCATCTGCCCGTCCGGCAACCCGACAAAATGATCCGAGGCGTGGAGCAGCGTGTTGGGAAATTCGCGCAGCAACTTGTCATAGTTTGGCTTGCGCGCCAGCGCGATGGCGTTGTTTTTGGATTCAGCGCGATACCCCCATCCATCGAGGATGGTCAGAACGATGGGCTTCTTTGCAACGGACACACGAACTCCCTTAAAAAAGAAAAATGAACTTCATTGGCTTTTCGGCGACGCCCACGGATGCTCTTGCTCGTACTTCTGCTTCGCCTGTTCGATCTCCAGATGGTGCGCTTCCAGAACCTTCCGCATCGTTTCCTGCCCGAGCTGCGCCTCGCCTTCCTGCAATTCCTTCATCAGCACCGGCAGCATCAGGATGGCGCGCCGTCCCGCCGGGGTTTGGTAGAACGCAATCATCGCGTCGGCGTCTTCGCTCGAGAAGTGGCGTTGATAGGCCTCAACGATCAGGGCCTGCATGTCTCCGCCGACCAGGCGGCCCTCGAAATCCGTGAGCACGTCCTGCGGCATGTAGGGCGGCATGGACTGGCGCAGCGTCGGCATCAGCCCATCGATCATCTTCCGCTGCAGCGTGGTCAATCCCGTGAGCTGCATCAGCTCCTGCGTCTGCTCGGGCGTGATGGGATGTTGCGGCGGCTTCAAGTCGTCCGGAGTCGTCCCGGGCGGCACAGCAGCGCCCAGAACCTGCATGGATTGCGGACCCTGGCCGGCCTGCGCATCCGCGGCAGCGCCGCCGTGAGGGAGGCTGAAGATCACGTTCACCTGCGTCTCCACCTCGACCGCCTGCCCGTTCAGCAGATAGGGCTTGTAGGTCCAGGTTCGCACTGCGTCCAGGGCGGCCGCCTGCAGCATGGGCGGGCCGCTGATCACATGCAGATTTTCTACGGTTCCCTGCGTCGAAATCGTCGCCTGCAGCACGACCATCCCCTCTACGTGGGCCGCTTTGGCGATTGCTGGATACTGCGGCGAGTCCCCGCCGGTGCGCATCCTTTGAGCGACTCCGGAGGAAATCGCAATCTTATTGGGCGAGACCGATCCTTGTTGCGCTGAAGAACCCGGTTGAGCCGGAGTGGCTGTCTCCTGGGCCGCGGCCGCCCATCCCAAAGCAAGCGCGCAGACGACTACGATCGCTCTCCGCATACGGCCTCCTGCCACCCAAAGTTCACCGTCGCCATCGCCACCCGGCAGCAGATTGCCGTCGCTGCACTCAGCTCTGCGGCGAGCCGCCCGCGTGCTCCTGCTCGTACTTCTTTTTCGCCGCGTCCACCTCGGTCTGGTGCCGCGCGAGCACGTCGAGCATCACCTTCTGCCCGAGATCTTCTCCCGCCTCCTGCCAGTCGTTCTGGATCTGCGGCATGAGCGCGAGCATGTGTTTCCCCGCCGGCGACTGGTAGAACGCGATGATCTCCGCCGCGTCCTGTTCAGAGAGCCTGGCCTGGAATGTGTGCAGCAGCACCGCGTCGAAGTCGGCCAGCTCCAGGCTGTGCTGGAAATCCGCAACCACGTTGTCCGGCATATACGGCATCATCTGCTGCATCAGGGGCAGCAGGTTCTCCATCATCTGACGCTTCACATCCGTCGAGTTGGTGATGGTGAGAATCTCCCGCACCTGCGCTGCTGTCACCGGATGTTGCGGGCCAGCGGACTCCGTCATCGCGGGAGTGTGGCTCGCCGTATCTTTGCTCGCCGTATCTTTCGAGTCCGCCGGTTTGGCGATCGTGGTCTCCGCCAGTGCGGAGATGCCGAACACAAACACGAGTGCTGTCGTGGCCCAAACGCGCATAGGTCCCCCTTCGAGTGCATAGCTTCCGATTGCGTCTCGACAGGGAGACCCGCCACTGCGTTCCTCTACTTTGAAGCCCGCAGAGGGTACTGCTGTCCTGCGCCCCGGCGAACTCTGCCGGGGTTCACTGCACGGCGTGATCAGTCGCCGAAGTTCACTGCTTCCAGGCCGAGGAACTCCGCCGCCTGGCCCAGCTCTTCCTCAATCCGCAGCAACTGGTTGTACTTCGCGATGCGGTCGGTGCGCGACGCCGAGCCGGTCTTGATCTGGCCGACGCCGGTCGCGACCGCGAAGTCCGCGATGAACGTGTCTTCGGTCTCGCCGCTGCGGTGGGAAATGACCGAAGTGTAGCCGTAGCGCCGGCCCAGGTCAATGCATTCCAGGGTTTCGCTGACCGTGCCGATCTGATTCAGCTTGATCAGGATGGAATTGCCGATCCCCTCCTCGATGCCCTTTTGGAGAAGCTCGGTATTCGTCACGAAGATATCGTCGCCGACGAGCTGGATCTTGTTGCCCAGCTCCCGCGTCAGCGTTTTCCATCCCGCCCAGTCGTTTTCGGCGAGGCCGTCTTCGAGCGAAACGATGGGATACTGCCGCGCCCAGTCGGCGTAGAACGCGACCATCTCGTCGCTCGACTTCTCGCTCTTATCGGACTTTTTGAAGACGTACTTCTGCTTTTCCGCGTCGAAGAACTCGCTCGAGGCGGGATCGAGCGCGATGGCGATCTCATCGCCGGGCTTGTAGCCGGCCAGCTCGATGGCCTGCAGAATCACTTCAATCGCTTCCACGTTCGACTTGAGCGACGGAGCAAAGCCGCCCTCATCGCCCACGGCGGTGTTGTAGCCCTTCTTCTTCAGCACGCCTTTGAGCGTGTGGAACACTTCGGCGCCCCAGCGCAGCGCGTCGGCAAACCGCTCCGCGCCCACCGGCATCACCATGAATTCCTGGAAGTCGACGTTGTTGTCGGCATGCGCGCCGCCGTTGAGGATATTCATCATCGGCGTGGGCAGCACGGACGCGTTCACGCCCCCCAGATAACGATAGAGCGGGATGCCCAGCGCGTTCGCCGAGGCGCGGGCGGCGGCCATGGAGACTGCCAGAATCGCGTTGGCGCCGAGGCGGCCCTTGTTGTCGGTGCCGTCGAGCGAAATCATCGTGGCGTCGAGCAGCCGCTGATTCGCGGCGTCCATGCCGGTCAGCTCAGGCGCAAGGATGCTCTCGATGTTTTCCACCGCCTTCAGGACGCCCTTGCCCAGGTAGTGGCTCTTGTCGCCGTCGCGCAGTTCGACCGCCTCGTGCTCGCCGGTCGATGCTCCGCTGGGAACCGCGGCGCGCCCGAGGACGCCGTCTTCCAGGATCACATCGGCCTCAACTGTGGGATTTCCGCGCGAATCCAAAATTTCCCGCGCACGAATGGCAGCAATTTCCGTCATAGTGCTCCTCGCAATGTGGTGCTGAAGTCGATCTTTGAGTTTGGGCCGCCGGTCCACGCGAATGGCTTCGCCCGTGACCGCGCCAATGGTCTCAAGAAGTGTCATCGAAGGCCATCCGCCTTCGTCGGATTGCAGGGGTCCACCCGCGATTTTAACAAAGCAGGCGCGATCGATCCGGTGACGGCCGTCACGAGATTGCGCCCAGAGCCTCGGCCCATGCGGGTCTCCGAGGAGACGAGGAGAAACCTGCATGAGGACAATGTGAGGATGCGGCCTTCCGAACTGCTGCCCGCTGCCTCGGCGAACTCCTGACCGCAATGCGCGGGCTGCGCGTCATTGCTGCTGGTACGCGCCTCGATCATAGCCGTCGGGGCCTGGCCGCGGATGGCCGAGAAAATCCGTCGCGGGCGCCAGGTTCGAGGTTCCCGAGCCGAGCGCCGGACTGCCCGGCGACAAGCTCAGCTGCACGTCGAGGCGGCTCGCATCCGCGGGATCGACGTAGAGCGGATTGCCCGTCACGTCGTGCGCTCCGCTCGTCATTCCCTTATTGGTGCCGTTGAAGTACACGTTGTAGTCGAAGAGAAGCGAGCTGGCGTTGCAGCACACCACGGCCGGATTCTGTCCTGCGGAAGCGTAGAAGATGTTGTTGATCACGTTCACGTCCGACGCTTCGTTCAGGTTCATCTCTCCCCGGCCGCTGACATTGGCATTCAGCACGTCGTTGTAAGTCGAGTTGTTCACCACGTCCACGTGGTCGCTCTCGAAGGCCTCGATCGCCGCGCTGCCGTTTCCATAGATCACGTTGTTGTCGATGAGCGTCCTGCCTGTGTACGGAGGGATGCCGATGCTCGCCTGGTAGGCCGAGTTGCGATTCGTGTCGACGATGATGCCTTCGCCGTCGGTGATCTGGCCGGTGTTCAGGAACGGGATGAGGTTCTGATTGCCGAAGATGCGATTGGCGGTGATGACGATCTTGTCGCCGGTCGTTGAATCGTCGTTCCAGTCCTGAAAGGTGGAGATCGCGCTGCCGTCGTAAATCGTGTACCAGGCCGAATCGTAGATGGTGTTGCCGGCGATGGTGATGTAGTCGGACTGGATCGTGCCGATGCCCGCGCCGCCGCAGGCATAGATCGTGTTGTTCAGGAACTTCAGGTGATGGGGCTTTTGCGTTGCGGTTCCCTGGCGTCCGTCGGAGACGATGCAGTTGCCGTTGAAAGCCGGGTCGGGGTTTGTCGTCGACTGCTGCTGGGCCTGCGCCAGCGTCACGTTGTAGTTATTGCCCACGATCGTGAATCCGCTGACCTCGATGTACGCGGCCGTGGGATGGATCGAGAATCCGGCCCATCCGTTGAACGAGACGACCGGCGTCTGTCCTGGGTAGGCCTCGTATGTGATCCACGCGTCAGCGGCACCAGGCGTGCTGATGTCGACCACGTCGCAACTCGCGCACGCATTGGTGTAGGTCCCGTTCATCGCGTAGACGGTATCGCCCGGCTGCGTGACGTCGGCCGCATGCTGCAACGTCAGAAACGCCGTCGCCTCGCTCAGGCCGTTTGCCGAGTCGCTGCCGGTCCCGCTCACGTAATAGGTGTGCGGGGACGTATAGCTGGCCGTCACAGTGGCATTCGCGTTCACAGTGACGGTGCAGGTCAGCACGCTCGCTGTCGCGCATCCGCTCCACGACGAGAAGTTGTTTCCGCCTGCGGTGGCGGGCGCTGTGAGCGTGACCGACGCACCCGCTGCATACGTCAGGGTGAAGCCAGTCGTCCCGCTGTTTTTGCCGTTTTTGTCTGCCGGAGAGGCGGCGATGGCGACGTCGCTGGCGGGATTCGCCGAGGCTACCGTCAGGGTGTGGTCAGTCACGGGAGGCGGGTTGATCACGCCGCCGGCGCTGGCGCTGCAGCCGGCGGCCAGCAGCGCCGCGCCGCCTGCCAGCAGCAGAGCGGCAGACGTGATCCATCGTTGCGCCCGGGGCGTGCCGCTCACCATTCCTGCCAACCTCGGGGGAATTCTATCGCGCAGCCGCGAACGGGCCGCGCCGCAGGGCGCGGAAGCTGCCGAGCGCCGGGGTACTTTTGTGCAGATTCGGAGTGAGTGCCGCAGACGCACGGCGCACCAGCAGGATGCAGGGCCCCGGGGACGTCAGCCCTGGACGGAGACGTCGGAAAAGGTGAGGAGCGCCACGCCGCGGACCGGCGCGCCGTAGCTCGTCGCCGGCTGGAAGACGCTGGTCAGCAGCAGAGTCTCCAAATCGGCGCGCGTGGCGGCGTCGCCTGGGCCCGAGACGATGTCGTAGTCGTAGACGCGTCCCTGCGGGTCCACGAACACCTCCACCGTCACCGGGGCGCCTTTGCGCGATACCGTTCCGGCGTCGCCCTCAAGGGTCGAATAGAGAAAGCGGGGGCTGGACGCCTGGCCGAGCGGCTCGTCGCGTGCGGCTGCCACCTGCGGCGAGGCAAACGCTCCGATCAGGAAGGCCATGGTCCCGATCAGCACAATCGCGCTGGCCAGCCCCGCCGATGCCTGAATCAAAAACGGCGCGAACGAATTTTGCCAGCGCACCTTCCACGTCGCCATCGCGTTCTTCGCCGTGCGCGCGTGCTCCTGCGAGAGCGCGACGCGGATGCGCAGCCCCAGATCGGCAGGCGGCCGGATGGCCGGCAGATTCCCGAGCGACTTCTGCATCTCCCGCCAGGTTGCGAAATCCTGCGCGCACGCCGGGCAGACCTCCAGATGGCCGGCGATTGCCTGCATGGCGACCCCGGTGAGGCTTCCATCGAGGTAACTGGAGAACTGCGCGCGGATGGAACCGCAACTGTTCATACGGCCTCCTCGGTTGAGCAGGCGTGGGAAACGGAAAAACCAGACGATGGCGAAGGCCGCCGGCTGGCCGCTGCCATGTACGGCGCCAGACGGCTCTTCAGGTGGGCCCTCCCGCGCATGAGGCGCGACTTCACCGTGCCGAGATTCGCGTTCAGGATCTCCGCAATCTCTTCGTAGCCGAATCCTTCAATGTCCCGCAGCACGACGACCGTCCGATACGGCTCGGGCACTTCGCGCAGGGCGGCTTCCACCCGCGCTGCCACCTCGGCATGCGCGGCCAGGTCAAAGGGCGATTCGTGCCGGTCGGTGAGGCCTTCCACGATCTCCGGTTCGCCGCCTCCCGGCTCGCCGCTCTCAATCGCGATTTCATGCCGGCTGTGCCGCGACCACCAGCGTCGCTGGTTCAGAGCCTCATGCAGCGCGATGCGGTAAATCCAGGTGCGCAGGCTGGCCTCGCCCTGGAAGCGGCCGATGCCGCGGAAAACTTTGACGAAGACTTCCTGGGTGATGTCGGCGGCGTCGCCAGGATTCGGCAGGATGCGATAGATCAGGCTGTAGAGCGGCTGCTGGTAGCGGGAGATGAGCCAGGCAAACGCCTCTTCCGATCCCGCCTTGAGCTGCGCGACAATCGCAGCTTCTTCGGGATGAATGCCGATGACCCCAGCCAGATTTCCCACGGCCGTACCTGCCTGCATGAACTGCTCCTTTTAGCCTAGCAGGATTCGCACCCGCCCTGCGCGTTTCCCCGGAGCCCGGCACGCTGGTCGGCGTACCGGGCGTCTAACCGGGCTCACGTGCCTCGCTCACTCTGTTTTGTTTAGACACACGTGCGCCCCGCAGGGTTCCCGCGCTTTTCGTGACAGAAATACGGAGGTTACTGCGGGCTCGACGGATTCTGCGTGGATTGTGTCGTTTTGGGCTCCGGCTTTTTGGCTGTCGTAGTGGTGTGCTTGTGATGCACGGTGTGCGCAGGGGCCGGCCCGTCATCCACGACCGTGGTCTTCACCTGCTCCCGATGATGCTCGACCACCGCCGCGGCCGCTGTCCGCAACTGGATCACCTCGGCCTGCTCCCGCTCTGATCCGCTGAGGATTGCGTCCCCCAGCGAACTCCGCGCATTCTCGAGGGTCTTGAGCGCGGTTTCGAGCTGGGCTTCCTCGTTCTCCGGAGCGGCCAGCTCGGCCGTTTCCACCACCCGCAGCAGGGTGTCGTAGAGCGCGTCCACGTTGCGGTACACCGAGAAAGCCGCCGGCACCGACGTCGGCGCGGCATCGGCCTGCTGCAGCAAGCCAGCCAGGGTACCGCTCAAATCGCGCTGGATCGACGAAACATCTCCGTCGATGCTGTCGCGGACGGGATTCGGCGCTTTCCAGCGCTTCACATTGATTCCATCCAGCGTCTGCGCGACCTGCGACAAGGCCGGGCGCACTGTCGCCGAAACCGTCGAAGGCGCAGTGGGCGCCCCCGCGGCCGGGGCTGCGGGAATCATGGGTGTGCCTTGTGCCATCAGCGCGGGCGGCAGAACCGTGACGAGGAGCAGGGGGACAAGCCGATAAAAGGGCATTCTGGATGCACGATGCTGCCTGGACGGCAGCGGTTGCCTGAGCGAGGAAGGCGCCGGGTTGGTCGCCGAGCAGCGGCCGGGTGCTGGGAACACCTGGACTGGGTACCGGGGTGCGGAGCTCGGGCTGCCGCGCACCGCGCGTTCGTTGACGAATCCTTGCCGCTCCATGAAAATAGAATAGTCC
This sequence comes from Acidobacteriaceae bacterium, assembly GCA_036521315.1. Classification (GTDB taxonomy): domain Bacteria; phylum Acidobacteriota; class Terriglobia; order Terriglobales; family Acidobacteriaceae; genus Palsa-343. The sequence continues at coordinate 7,592 of DATDHZ010000102.1, read as the reverse complement.
CGCCAGTGGGCCTGTGGCGCAGCTGGGAGCGCGCTTCCATGGCATGGAAGAGGTCGTCGGTTCGATCCCGACCAGGTCCACCAAATAATCAATAACTTACAGCTACACTCCTTTCCGACTTGGTGTCATTTGGTGTCAAATTCTGAATGATGCGATCAGGAACTGCACTGTGCTGCTGCTTCCGAGGAGAGACTTTCGCATCGGCAGCTCTCTTCGAATTGGCCCGAGACTTCCCGGCCGACCCCGACTTCCTCAATTCCCGATTGATCGAGTTCACCGTCGCCTGCACGCTTTCAGGAATCTCCTGCATGTAGACGTCGGTGGTCGTCGCCGTGCGGGAGTGCCGGAGCACGCCCTGCACGTCTTTCACCGTGCCCTTCTTCTGGGCTAAGGTGGCAATCGTCCGCCGTATCACTTGAAAAGTCAGTTTCGGCAATTCAAGATTTCGAGCCAGTTTGTGCAGCACCCGCTTGCGGTAGTTGTCCGTGTCCAGAAAACCCCCATCCTGGTTCGCAAAGATGTAGGCATCGGGAGACGGGTTTGAGCATTTGGTTCGCCAGTCCTCAAGATCGGCAGCAAGGATGCTGGGGATATGAACCGTAGCGAGGCTCTTCCTGGTTTTGCCCCACGGACGGATCTTGCCCTTGTAGGCCGTCTCAGTGACCCTCATGGTGGATGCCTTACTGTCGAAGCACTTCCATTTGAGAGCGAACAGCTCACTGGGACGAAGAGCGTTGGTCATATCGAGTTCCAGCAGAATGCGATCCCGTGGCGCCAGTTTCACAAGTGCGTTTCGGAGCTGATCCCAGGTGAGCGTCGTGGTGTCGGTGTCGCGCAGTTGTGCGGGCACCTTCACCTTGCGCGCCGGGTCCTTTGCGAGAAAGTCCTGATCGACCGCCTCCGCGAAGATGTCCCGCATGTAAGCGCGCATTTGCAGCACTCTGTCCTTGGACCGGGTTAGAGCCAGCTTGTTCAAATGAACTTGCAAGCTGAACTTGTCGAAGTTGACCATCGGAATCTCACCAAGATCGTCGATGAGATCGCGTTGGATAAGGAGTTTCTTGACCTTGGCCGTCTCTTCTTTCCAGGCGGCCTCTTTCAGCGGGATAAACCGATTCCTGACGAACCATTCAAATGTCACAGAACCATCGTTCATGATCCTGTTTGCGGAGCCGGATTGCCCCATCTTCTTTGTGATTTCGCGTTGCAGTGCTTCGCGGGCTTCCCCTTTGGACATCTGCGACTTCAATCCGAGAATGACCGAAATCCGATCGATTCGCTCTTCATTCGTGACCGGGTCGTTGACGACCTTTCGGAAATACCCGTACCACTGCTTACCGCGAAGGGTAACGTACCCCCGTTGGTGCGATGTACCCATTCATTCCTCAGTTCTGTGGCGGGAACAATTGGGCCTGCATCCATTTTACCGGCGTTTCCGCCGCAAAACGGAGAGGCGTTCCCGCTCATTCACGAACTCGTCTATCTGGCTTGAGCGATAGCGAAGAGCGCCGTCGCCCATGCGAATGACGGGCAGATACGGGGCCTTTCGTGAGGAGTGATCCCATACCCAATCCTTCGATACCCTGAGCCGCTCGGCGACTTCTTCAACAGTCAGAAGAAAGTCTCGTATGGGCATCTGTTCGACCGTCGCAGTCATAGCCATATATGTCTCCAAGCTGTCGCAGCGGCATCGACAGATGCCGACGATTTGCTCCTAGCTTCCGGCGAATCGTATTTTCCGTCCAGAACATTTTCCCGATCAGGTCTTCGGAAAATCCGATCAGGTCAGCGCAACCGCCCTGAAAGCAGCAGCTTCCACGTCTCGCTCATTCCCCCTGTGGAAAGCGCAACTAATTTGTGGAAAACGTGTCAGTATTGCCAAGCTGGATTCCCCCCTGCAAGCAAGGGTCTTGACGCGCTTTATTTTGCGAGCTTACGCCTTCAGGTTGGGTCACTCTTCGGATCGAGATTCGCCTTCATTCAAAAAACTGCTTAAGAGGTCCGGGCATTGGCTGCAATGCTCGTGTATTCACACCCTGTACGATTCCTATCTCCGCGGAGCAATGCGGTATGGACAACGATTGGGCAGATTTTCGGATTTTCAAACTCCTCATGGAAGGCTTGCGACGCCGGAACTTCCGCGTTGCTTCTGAGCACCTGCACACGTCGCAATCCAGTTTCAGCGATGCGGCGAAGCAGTTCCTGGAGCAGTCCGGGGTCCGTTTATATGAGCTCCGCAAAGACAACCGCCTGAATCCGACCGAAGCGGGCGAAGCGCTCATTGAAATGGCGCCCCTTTTGTTCCACGTGCGAGACGAAGTGATCGCGGCTGTGAAAGCCATCCACAGAGGCGAGATTCGAGACCTGCGCCTGGGCTGCGGAACGCGGGTCGATCCAGATTTGTTCAACACAGCTCGCAGCATTCACAAGCGCTACCTGCCCGCTTGCCAGATACACCACAGCCTCGCCGACTCCGCGCAACTGGCAGCCGAGGTCGTTGAAGGAAAGATCGACGCCGCGCTGATCACGCTGCCCGCCGATGCGCCGGATCTGCGCATTGAATTGCTTCGGCGCGACCGCCTCGTGGCCTGTCTCCGCGCCGACGATCCGCTGGCAATGACAAGATCGGTACTACGCCCAGCCGATCTATGTGGACGGCCCGGCATCTTTTACCATCCAGCGCGGCATCCCGCGGCCCATGAGCGGCTCCTTGAACTGCATGCGGAAGCCGGAGTCCAGATGCAAGAACATTCTCGCGTGTCTCATCCCATCGATATGCAGCGGCTCGTCTTGGAAGGCGACGGCCTGGCATTCATCCGCGAAGGAACGGCGCTTCTTTCCGGGCTGACGACGCGACCAATCCTCGGGAAACCGTGGACGGTGGACACGGCGTTTATTTACCACAACGAACGTCGTCCAAAAACTATTCCCCTGCTTGTGCGCGAATTGAAACGTCAGCTTGCGGCGGAATCAAAAAAGCCCGCGAATGAAGCTGTGATCGTTCCTCCCAACGGTAGCCGCAAGAGTCCCGCTAAGACCAACGGCAAAGCCCCGGAACAGCTTTCTCTGCTCGACGAGTTTCCCGATGAGCGTCTTTCCGCGTGAGCCGGGACGCTGAGGAAACAATTCTCCGTTCAGGCAAAGAAGCCCCCTGCAAAAGCTGCAATCGTGCCCTCGATCGGCATGGCTGCATGCCCGCGTGAACCAGAAAGAAGAGTACCCGAGCAATTGTTTTTCCTGGTCTAACCGTTCAATGACAAATTGGCTAGACGAGTGCGTTGGCGATGATGTGCTTACCGAGAGCCATCGCGTATTTCAGGGTGGTCGCGGAACCGAGCCGTATATCGGTGCGGACAATTCCCCTTGCACTTCTACAATAGTTGATCCTATACTCCTGTAGAAGTGAAAAGGGTATCAATCCATGGCAGAATCACGTCTTGACCTTCCCCAAGGCACGCTGGATCTCCTGATCCTGAGAACGCTGTCTCTGGGCCCACAGCATGGATGGGCAATCTCCGAACGCGTTCAGCAGGTCTCCGGTGACGTGCTGCGCATCCAGCAGGGCTCACTGTATCCCGCACTCCATCGGCTGGAACGGCGAGGCTGGATCAAGCCTCGCTGGGGAGTTTCCGACAACAACCGGCGAGCCAAGTTTTACGAACTGACGAACACCGGCAAAAAGCAGCTTGAGGTGGAAACCAATGCCTGGGACAAGCTGACTGCGGCCGTGGCGCAGATTCTCCGGGCGATCTAGGAGGCGCGATGCTGAGCGACCTGAATATTCGTCTTCGTTCTCTCTTTCGCCGCACGAAAGTAGAGGAAGAACTCGACGACGAGCTACGCTTTCATCTGGAGCAACAGGTGGAGAAGTACATGCACGGCGGCATGAGCCGTGAAGCGGCCCGGCGACGGGTTAGGCTGGAGTTTGGCGGAGTCGATCAGATCAAAGAGAATTGCCGGGATGCGCGGGGCGTCTCACTGCTGGAAGCCCTCAGCCAGGATGTGCGGTACGGATTGCGGATGCTGCGGAAGTCTCCGGCTTTTACGGCGGTCGTGGTGGTGACGTTATCACTGGGGATTGGCGTGAACAGCGCCATCTTCAGCTTGGTTGATGGCATCATTCTTCGTCCATTGCCTTACCCGCAATCCAATGCGATCGTTCACTTCGGTTGGCTGGATAAATCACTCATTCCAAATCTGTCAGTTCCCGAGTTTCAGTTCTGCCGGGACCATGCGACAAGCTTCGCTGCGATTGCAGGCTTCCAGGATGGGGAAGACAGCGAATTGAGTCAGGGCGCAACGAAACGTTGGGTCGCCAGCGCATCCGTTACCGACGGATTCTTTGAAACGCTCGGCACAAAACTCGAACTCGGTCGCCCCTTCGGTCGCGAATTTACTCGCCCTGGAGGCGGGTATGCCGCTGTTCTCACGGATTCTCTGTGGCGCAGTTCCTTCCGCGCTGACCCCGACATCGTTGGTCGGCAAATCGTGTTAGACAACCAAAGTTTCACGGTCGCCGGCGTCCTCCCGCCCACTTTCAGATTCACCGAGCGTGCAGACGTTTTCACCTCCCTGCACCTTGGCAACAGCCTGGGTGATCAAGGCATGAACACGGACGTCATTGCACGCCTCAAACCCGGCGTTTCCCTCTCCCGCGCCCAATCCGAAGTGCGTCTTCTCGGCTCTGAATTCCTGGCGCAAGCTCCCCCTGCTCAGCGCCAAGGGTCTGGCGTCCTTCATCTTGACCGCTACCAGGATTACCTTTCAAGCGATTACCGGACCACGCTGTTGATGCTGCTCTGCGCCGTGGGTCTGCTGCTGTTGATCGCTTGTGCGAACATTGCCAGTCTGCTTCTCGGGCGTGCCAGCTCGCGTCAGAGGGAAATCTCCATTCGACTATCGCTGGGTGCCACCCGTGCCCGACTCCTCCAGCAGTTTCTCGCCGAGGGCCTGCTCCTGGGAGTCGCTGGCAGCGCCGCTGGTCTCGCTGCGGCTGTAGCTTCCCTACACGTCTTTGTGTCTGCCGTTCCATGGGGACTTCCCGCCACGGATCGCATCGCTCTCGACTGGCGCGTCATGTCGTTCACTACTGTCGTCGCGATTGGAGCAAGCGTTGTTTTCGGTTTCGCGTCATTCTTCCAGACGCGCAAGCTTGATCCGAACAGCGCACTGAAAGACGGCCGAGCGGTTGTCGGAGCAGGCCGCGGACCAACTCTGATCCTCAATGGGCTTGTGGTTGGCGAAGTGGCCTTTTCCCTCATGCTTGTTCTAGGCGCAGGCTTGTTGATCGACAGCCTCTATCGCCTGAGCCAGATCAACCTTGGTTTCAATCCTGCTCATCTGGTCCTTATGCAGACGCCTTTTTCTCCCAATATGGCAGAGGCCAAACCCTCGCCAGATGTAACAGTGGCCAAAATTTGGAGTTTTGAGCACCAGGCCTTGGCACGAATCCGCGCAATACCCGGCGTTCAATCCGCCGCAGTTGTCTCGGTCGCCCCTTTGCACGGGCAGGGCAACATCCCCGTACAGCGGGATGGTCATTCTCAGGACAGTATCGGCGGCACAGAATACCGTTCCATCAGTTCCAGCTACTTTTCGACTATGGGGATCCCACTGCTGCGCGGTCGCACGTTCCACAACAGCGATTTTACTTCCTCCAGTCACATTGCCATCATCAATGAAACACTGGCCCGCGAGTGGTGGCCTAATGAAGATCCCATTGGCGATCGGGTAGTCATCGGCGAATATCAGGGACACCAGTATCTACAAATCGCTCAGCCTGCACTCCAGGTGATTGGTGTCGTGGCTGACACCAAAGGAATCCTGCTGAAGGCCCCGGCGCCTCCAATGGTTTATGTCCCGGCGGCGAGTGGCTTAATGTTGAATGGCTCGACGGACTGGGTAATCCGCACCAGCGCGACAGCTGGAATTGAGGCCTCGCTGCAAAAAGCCATTACCGACATCGCTCCGGAACAGCGGATCATTGATCTCGAACCGATGACTCAACTCGTCGGCGGGTCCGTCGCGGAGGCGAACTTTGAGGCTCTGCTCATGGGAATCTTCGGAGCACTGGCGCTGATTTTGACACTCGTCGGCGTCTACGGTGTGCTCAGCTTCCAGGTTGCTCAGCGCACGCAGGAGATCGGGATACGCCTCGCGCTCGGTGCCACGCGTCGCGACATCCGATATCTCATTGTCGGCAAAGCCGCGAAGATGGCCGCCGCTGGCGTCCTGATCGGTCTTCTCTCCGCCTTTGTCCTGACCCGGCTCATGGCCTCATTGCTGTACCAAGTTCGGCCCACAGATCCCGCGATCTTTGCATCCGTCGCGATTCTCGTCTTACTGGTCGCACTCGTAGTCGCATACATCCCCAGTCGCCGCGCCGCACGGATCGATCCCATGATTCTACTCAGGTACGAGTGAAAGCGGTGCCCGTAATCCAGCAGTTATTTCGGTGGATTTCTTGCGGAACGCTGCCCCCCACGCGTGTTGCCCATCATCGGGATTGCGATCCGATCGCAGCAAGTCGGAAAGGGCCAGTGACCTCCGCAGGCGCGAACCGGTAACTATTGTACTGTTGCGTACAGGCCAAAGCACGTTTCCAGAGCTGTCGTGGTTAGAAAAGTGTCTCGGCGATTTTGCATGAACCCAGATCCTGCGGTCCCGGCCAGCGTTTTGCTGGAGCATGTCCGGTTTGGCATCGTTGCTTGGTAGATGGTAATTCGCCGGTGTCTGGACTACGCGGCGAATCACCTCTTAGACAGGGCCTCATCCGGCGAGGCCAGTGCGCGGCCCCGCCACCGGTCACCCGGCTGCCTCACGTAGTGCTCGAAGACGTACGACCAGGGGACGAGCGGGATGAAAATTGCGATCATTCCGATAGCGAATGTGTTCGCGCCGAGATCCTTACTCCATTGCCCGCGCAGCCAGTGCGGCAGAGCCACGGCGAGCAGCCAGGAGGCCTTCCACGTGAATTCCCAGAACAGCACGGGCAGCATCTGCAATGGGTATCGAAGACCCAGGATGGACAAGACGGAGAGAGCGAACAGCATGCAGATCTTGACCCCGGAATCCATTTCCATTGAATCGACCTGGTGAATCATCATGGACCACACATGCATCCCCAATCCAATCCCAATGACCAGAATGAGATAGAACACACGCAGCAAATTCAGCCGTAAGGTGGAAACGGGTTTCATACTTCACCGCCTTTCATGGGAAGTTGACTGGCACGGCTCTCTGGGCAAGAGTCACAAATGTGTCCGGGAGATGCCGCTTCAACGCTCGCGGCCATGCCTCAGAAATCAGTCCGGCCGGCTCCTTGCAGTCTAACCCCGCTGGACTGGTTGCTCGGGTTCAGGCGGCCCTGTGGATGCCCGACGCAGGCGAGCGCGAGGTCCAGGAAATAGCTCACATCCTGCCCGGTATGTCAGAGATTTCAATCCACAACTGAAGTCCAGGGCCCAAGACGGCGCAATTGTCTCGCATCCTGTACGTGTTAAAGCCATTCCTCCTAGCTGATCGAAAAAACCGAAGACCTGATCGGGAAAAGGTATTGGACGGCGGACCAAGCCAGCCCTACGCTCGACGAC
>DATDHZ010000101.1:0-11870 GCA_036521315.1 Acidobacteriaceae bacterium | reverse complement strand
TGCCTATCCTGGCACCGCGACACGCGGCAACGTGACGCAGATGCTGAAATGGTCGAATCCAGCCGGAGGTTCAAACCCTCTTCCAAGGTGCGGGCAGGCTACGTCCAGCAGCCCTCTTGTCAGCATCTATTACTTCGATGGTGCCGGTCAATTGCAGAAGTGTGTGGACCCCGGGACGCGCGACCACTTATACATGGGAGAGATCGTTGGCGAACCTAGTATCACGACCGACGGTTTTCTGTTTCGCGTCACCGACGCGCTTACAGATCACGATAACCACACAGGGAACTGGGCGAACGGCACAATGGCGAGCCATTCCGACCCGTTGGGGCTTAGCCGAGGGAAGAACTGGATGAAGGAGCAGGGGGCGAAACCAGGTGCTGAACCCCAATCGCTCGCCGAACTAGAAGCGGTAATGTAGTCGATTTTGGAGCGGCGAGAGCCTCCGACAGCCTTACACATCTACAGCCTTCAAATGAACCGCCGCAAATAACTCAATCAAAAACACTTAGGATTGCGAAATATCAAAAAGGTTCAACACGCTATGGGGTGCGGTTCGGGACCAGGGGGTCGGAGGTTCAAATCCTCTCTCCCCGACCATTTCATACTGACAATTGCGCCGGGCTAAATGACAGGATTTCTCCTGGGGATCGCATCGGTCTACGCCCCGTCCCATCGGTCAGAACAAAATGGGTCGTGAGCTTCCCGGATGGATTGCGGTTGCCGATGGTTCGCCGCTGGCCTCTCTCATTCGCAGCGACTCGGATATTTTCGCTCTGGATCAGGATCTCCCATGAGAGGACCCGTGTTTCCTGTCGTGGCCTGGGCCCTCTTCACCCGATCCAAAGCGATCTTCACGGCAGCGTCCAGGCAATGACGGAGTCGCTCAGAAGCGGTGCGCCGATCAGCCCGCCGCCCGTGGCGACCACGGCGACATACTGCTTGCCATTCGCATCCGCATAGGTGATCGGCGTGGCTTCGGCGGAGGCCGGAAGCTTCACGGTCCATAGCTCCGTGCCGGTTTTCGTGTCGAATGCGCGGAAGCGTGCATCGTCCGTCGCGCCGATGAAAGTCAGGCCGGTCGCCGTCACGATGGGGCCGCCGAGTCCCGGACGGCCCGTGTTCTGCTTTCCCTTCGGCAGAATATCCGTGACGCCCAGCGTCGATCGCCAGGCGATTTGTCCTGTATTCACGTTCACTGCGACTAACTGTCCCCACGGCAAGGGAGTACACGGCAGGTGGTTGTTCGAGTCCCAGAATCGCGTCGCTCCGGCCAGCGGTCCGGAGTTTTGATAGCTCCCGTCCGGATTGCGAACGATCCGCATCGGCTGTCCGAGATTATTGATGTCAACCACGTAAAGCCCGGTGCTGGGATCGAAGGCGCCGCCGTAATAATTGACTCCGCCCTGCGTGCCGGGCAGTGTGACGGAGTAGCGATTGAACTGAGGCGGAGTATAGGGGACGGCACTCAGCAGCATGTGATTGTCGTGAACGTATTTTTCGCAGAAGTCGCGGTGCTCCGGCGTCTCGCTATAGAGATCGTTTTCGCTAATCGTATCTTCCGCAAGCGGAGGGGGGGTGTCCGGAAATGGCTGTGTCGGCCAGGCATCTTCACCAGGAACATCGCTGGCTGGCACAGGACGTTCTGTGACACCGTAAAGCGGTTCTCCGGTCACGCGGTTCAGAATGAACATCAGGCCCGTCTTATTCACCACCACAACTGCGGGGATGGTTTTCCCGTCGTGCTTCACGTTGACCAGCGTGGGCGGCGTCTCGGCGTCGTAGTCCCAGATGTCGTGATGAACGATCTGGAAGTACCAGAGCAGCTTGCCTGTCGCCGCATCCGCCGCAACGACTGAAGTTCCGAAGAGATTCTTTCCCGGGCGATCGACGCCGACCCGGTCGTTATTGGGCGCGCCGAACGGCATGTAGACAATGCCGCGCGCCGCATCCACCGTCATCAGTCCCCACACGTTAACGCCCGATCGATTCTTCCAGCTGTCTCCGCCCCAGGTGTCATGGCCTTCTTCTCCGGGCCGCGGCACGGAGTGAAAGGTCCACACCAGCTTTCCGGTGCGCGCGTCCCATGCGCGCGTGTCGCCTGCCGGGCCAACACCCCCGTTCAGGCCTCCGGGGCCTTCGCCGGTACCGGCGCCGGTGATAATCAGATCCTTATAAATGACCGGCGGTGAAGGCAAGATATACGGCAAATCCATGCCGCTGGTCATCACTTCTGGTGTTTTCAGATTGACGGAGCCGTGATCGCCAAAGTGAGTGTTCAGCCGTCCCGTTTTGGCGTCGATGGAGTACAGCCGTCCGCCTCGTGTGCCGAACACAATGGCTGGTTGCTGATCCGCGTCTCCCGCCCAGTAAGCCACGCCGCGCAGCGAGCACTGATCGCCTCCGGGAATGTGGAATATCCAGATGGGTTTCCCCTTCGCTGCATCCAGGGCCACAATCTCGCTGTAGGGCGTGGCCACATACATTGTCGGCCCGATCACCAGCGGCTGATCTTCCGACATGTTGTATCGGGTGAAGTTGAATCTCGGATTTCCTGCGCCGGAACCGGCAGATACCGGCGGCTCCATGTGGTAAATCCATGCAATCCGCAGCTGACTTACATTTGCCGGCGTAATTTGATCGAGCGTGGAGTAGCGCATCCCTGCCGGATCGCCTCCGACCATGGGCCAGTTCCCCTCGCGATCCATCGGGCCCGTTTTCGCAACGGAATTCTCAAAGCTGGCTGCGGCTGCGGGCTGATTCTGCGTGGGCATTGCCGTGCTCTCGGCCGGTGCGGGACCGCTGGCGCCGGATGCGGACGGAAAGGAGTTCGCCAGGTAGGTCGCAATCTCGTCGAACTCGGCGTCGGTGGCAACGGCCCCGCGGGCCGACATCATCTGGACCATGTTGTACCAGCCCTGCGGCGTTAGGCGCTTTGCTGCAGAAATCTCGGGCGAATGACACCGAGAGCAAACGCGGATGGTGAGTTCGCGGCCCTGGCCCTGCGGCAGGAGGTTGTATGCCGGCGGCGCCGACTGGCTGGGAGGGCTGGTGGTTTGTGCTGTTGGTCTTTCTGGCACGGCGAAAATCAGCACGCCGGCGAGGAGCGGAACGATCGAAGCGGCATATCGGGCGATGAAGCGCTTTGTCAGATGGGTCATGCGCACAAAGATCATGGGGCCTGAGGGATCTTTCCGTCGATTGCGTTTCCGTCTACGCAGCAGGGACCCGACGAGAAGGAGCCGAAGACCGGATCGCAGAACATTTCAACCAGCACCGAACCCGCGAACTTGCGCAGCCCGAATTGTAACCGCTCCGGACCTTGCGGAGTCGTCCAGGCGAGCACGGCTCCCTTTCGTTTCGGAACCCACGCGACCCGCACTCGCTGCGTTTCTTGAAGCGCATGCCTGAACCCGCGGGCTCTTCCTGACATCCTGTGGATCATCCGGCAGGCCAACTGCAAGGGCGATCCAGTAAAGTGGTGTGACGCGCAGGAGGGCGGGCTTCGCGTTCTCGCGTCGTTCGGCCAAAACGCAATTGGGAGACCGGGGATGAGGAGCCGGGCTATACACATTCTGGTCCTTGCAGGAATCCTGACTTTCGCCGGTCTGGCGGTTGCTCAGGAAGAGGCAAGCGAGCCGGCAGCCAACGCGCAGCAACAAAAATCGCATTCGGCCATGACTCCCCAACAGCGCGCTACAGCGATGCGCGCCTTTCTCGGCCTCGGGCCGCCGCCGGACAAGGCATCCGCGGCGCTCGGTGAGCCCCTGTATCAGCGGAACTGCGCCTTTTGCCACGGGCCTCAGGGGCGCGGTGCAACGGCTCCCAGCCTCATTACCTCGGATTTGGTGCTGGATGACGCTCACGGCGAACAGCTGGCGCCCTTTCTGCAGAAAGGCCGTCCGGAAAAGGGCATGCCGGCGTTCGCCACCGTTCCTGACGACCAACTGCGAAATATCGCCGAGTTTCTGCACCTCCAGGTGGAGGACGTCGCCAATCGCGGCGCCTATCATGTGCTGAACATTCTGGTCGGCAATGCTGATCGTGGACAGGCTTATGTCTCGGCCCACTGTGCATCCTGCCACCGCATCGCGAGCTTCGCGCATATAGCGAGCCGGTTTCGTTCGCCGGAACCACTGCAGCGAGAATGGATTTGGCCGGCGCGCTCGCACGATCCCGCCCTCGCGATCACTGCCACGGCCACGCTGCCGAACGGCAGCACGATTACGGGGCGCGTAACCCAGGTGAGCGATTTTCGCATCACGCTGGTGGATGGCAATGGCGCTTCCCATGCAATCGACCGCACGCCTGGGGTGCGGATCGAAATGCATAATCCTCTGGCGGCGCATCAGGCGATGCTCATGACCCTGACGAATGAAGCGATGCACGACGTCACGGCCTATTTGGAGACGATGCGGTGACCTTATTCCGCGCCTTGAGCGCTGCCCTGGCATCCGCGGCCCTCGCAGCGGCCGCGCCTGTCACGCCGCATGTTTCGCTCGATCCCGGCGATCTTGGCAAGCCTCCCGTCACCGCGTGGCCAACGTTCAACGGCGACTACAGCGGACGCCGCTACAGCACGCTGTCCCAGATCGGCCCCGGCAATTTGAATCAGCTTGCCCTTGCGTGGGTTTACCGCATCACCAGCGTTGGGGCGCAGCGCGGCGCGCCCGTTCCGGTGATCAAGTGCACGCCGCTTCTCGTCGGCGGCGTGCTCTACATAACGATTCCCGATCACCTGTGGGCGCTCGACGCGCGCACGGGCACGGAACTGTGGCACTACAACTGGGAAGATCACGGCGGCCATCTGGTCGGCCAGCGCGGCGTTGGAATATGGAAGACGACCGTGTACTTTCAGACTCCGGATAACTGGCTGATTGCTCTGGACGCCAATACGGGGCACGAGTTATGGCGCAAACACTACGCTGATGAACGGAAACAGTATTTCTCCACCTCGGCTCCCTTAGTCATCAGAAACCATGTCATCGTGGGAGTAGGCGGCGATGCGATGGATATGCCGGGTTTCCTGGATTCTTTCGATCCGGAGACAGGCAACTTGCAGTGGACCTGGTGGTCGACTCCGCGCAAGGGCGACCCTGCGCTGAAGTCCTGGCCGAATGAGGCAGCCTCTGATCACGGCGGTGGCATGACCTGGATGCCGGGAACCTACGATCCCGAATTGAATCTCCTGTATTGGCCCACCGGCAACACGAACCCCGTCTTTGCCGGCCAGGGACGCCCCGGTGCCAACCTGTGGACCGAATCGATTGTTGCGCTCGATGTGGATACAGGGAAGCTGCGATGGTATTTCCAGGTCTCGCCGCACGACACGCACGACTTCGACAACACGACAGCTCCCGTTCTGGTCGATACGAGCGTGAATGGAAGACCGCGTAAGCTGCTCGTGCAGGCAGCGAGGAACGGCTTCTTTGTCACTCTCGATCGAGTTACGGGGAAGTATCTCGTCGTCAAACCCTATGTTCCTCTCGATTATTCCTCCGGCCTTTCTCCGCAGGGAGAGCCCATTCCCATCCCGGACAAGGATCCCTCCGTCGGCGGATCGATCAACATCGTGAATGCGACGAACTGGGAGGCTCCCGCTTACAATCCGAGGACCGGATGTCTCTATGTCAACTCGGTGGAAGGGAAGGCCATCTATTACCTCACTGACGACAGCGCTGAACCTTCAGGCTATGGCGGCACCGGCACTGGGATTGGGCGTTTGCAGCGCATCCTGCAGGCCATCGATCCGCTCACCGGCAAAACCGTCTGGCAGCATCTCTATCCCAACCTGAATGACGCGCCGACCACGGTCGGCCCGAGCATCCTGACCACGGCGAGCAATCTGGTGGTCACTGGCGATGACCAGGGCAATCTGATTTTCTACTCCGCAGACAAAGGACAGATCCTGGCCCATCGCGAGCTCGGCGCCCCCGAATCCGGAGGGATCATCTCCTACCTGCTCCACGGCAGGCAATTCATCGTTTTCGGTGCGGGCGACAGCCTCTATGCCTGGAGCCTGCCGCAGCCAGGAACGTCGCGAAACGCGCACGCGGATTGACGTCGCAGCGAGCCTCCCTGCAGGAGCGAACGCCGAGCAGGAGCGGATAGTCTGTCCGTGTAGAGGAAAATTGGAAAAGGAGCCAACGAATGAACATCGATCTGACTGGCCGAACAGCGGTGATCACCGGCGGGAGCCGAGGTCTGGGCGAGGCCATGGCGAATGCGCTGGCCGAGGCAGGCGCCTCGATCGCCCTGGTGGCGCGCGACACAAAGCGCCTCGAAGCAGTGCAGGAGTCCATCGCCGCGAAGGGAGGAACGGCCGGCGCCTTTGCCGCCGATGTGACTCGCGAGGATGAGGTCGCAGCAGCAACTCGCGCCATTCAGGAACGGTTCGGGTCGCCGCAAATCCTCATCAACAATGCCGGCATCAACATCCGCAAAAATCTGGTCGATTTCACGCTCGACGAATTCCGCAGCGTTCTCGATGCGAGCCTGATCTCCACGTTTCTTATGTGCCGCGCCTTTGTGCCGGGGATGAAGGGAACAGGCTACGGGCGCGTGATCAATATGGCATCGATCATGAGTCATGTATCGCTCCCTGGCCGCTCCGCTTATTCCTCGGCGAAGGCCGCGCTCCTCGGGCTCACCCGCTCGCTGGCTCTGGAACTCGCAGGAGACGGCATCACGGTGAACGCGCTCAGCCCTGGCCCGTTCGGAACCGAGATGAATACGCCGCTGATGAACAATCCCGACCTCAACGCCCAGTTCCTCGCCGGTGTGCCGGTTGGACGCTGGGGTAAGGTCGAGGAAGTCGGTTCGCTGGCGTGCTATCTGTGCTCGGAGGCGGCGGGCTTCATTACGGGAACCGACATCCTGATCGACGGCGGGTGGACGGCTCGATGAGCCGAATTCCTAATCGCCGAACTACCTGCCGGAGGCAGGTGCTTCGCTGCGCGGCGGTGTGGGCGGAACGTAGTCCACCAGCGCATCGACCGGCTTCTTCGCCGCCCATGCGATCCCGCGCAGCAGCATTTGCTGAATCTGGTAATTGGCGAAATTTGCGTACTCGTGGCCCTGCATCCAGACAAAGGCTCGAGCGGGCTGGCCGCCGGGCAGCGTGTGCTCGTAGGTCCAGATCTGCGGCACCACTTTGCCTTTGTGCGTGCCCGCGCTCGGCGTGCCGGGGATAACCACCGTGGCCAGCACGTGGATGCCGGGGTCGTGAGCCCAAGTCATGGAGAAGAACGCTTCATCCCATAGGGTGATGTTCGACATGCCCTTCATGATGGGATCGGCCGGATCGGCGATGGAGTAGGTGATGGGCGCGCCCAGCGTGTAGTTCACCTCACCGTGCTTCTTCGCGCCGCCTGCCAGGGTGGCGAAATACGCCGGGTCCGGACCGCAGAGCGAGTCGTGCAAGCTGACGAGGCCGCCGCCGCGGCGGACGTAGGCTTCGAGCCCGGCTTTCTCTTCTTCGCTCAGATAACCGGCATCGCCCTTATAGAGAACGACCACATCGGTATGCGTGAGATCGGCGGTGCGCGGTGCGTGCAGAGCGCCATCCACGACGGCTCCATGGTCGGTGAGAATCTTGCTCCAGTCGGCCAGGAATTGCGGGTAATCGTGCTGTCCGGCGAAGTGCGATTTCAATCCAGCCCAAATATAAATATGCATGCCGTCAGGATTCTGCCTCCACGGACGCGGCGCCTGCGTTTGGGCCTGTTGCGCACCGGCTTGCGGCGTTAGGAGCGCAAGACAAATGAGAGCGAGCAGTCCGAGCCCGACGATTCGGGCGGAGTGTGTCTGGAGGCCCGCACGATCGCGGGGAAAGATTCCGGAGCGGATGCGCATGAACGAAGTTTCCTGAAAGCAGGAATGCGAACCATGATACTTCTCGCGAGCTGCCGAGTCGCAGGGACGGCCGGCCCTCAGTTAAAAACCCGGAGGCTGACGCCTCCGGGTTTCGTTTACCGCAGATTGTCGCCACTAGCGCAGTGCCAGAAGGACCCGGTCCGGCTGATCGAGGCTCGCCTCCCGTGTTCTCGCCCGGTCTTCCCGCTTCGAGTTGGGCAGGTCAGCCATGATCGCGGCCGCTGGGCACAGTACCTGATTCAGGAAATACCGCTCGCCGTACCGATGAAACACGAGGTACCCGTCGCCGGCGTAGCGTGCGTCTCCTGCGCTGGTCATCACGATGCTCACCAGTCTCGCGTGGTCTTTGTTCCGAATCAGGATCATCTGGGGAGTCTGCGAACTGAATGAACTGACGGTGTAGGTCCCCGCCGGAAGCACTGTGTTGCCCACGGCGAAGCTGAAGGGGATGTTTGCCTGTACTGCACGGTTCTGCGCCGAAACGCTGCCAGCTGTGAGAAGGCTTGCGACGGCGAAAAAGGCGGTTGCGATGGTCCGTTTCATGACTGTCTCCTTTTCGGGGGCGCCTTGTGAGCGCGTCTCAGGACTCTCACTCTGGAGTCCAAACTCTGTCTGCTGCTCGCCCGGGAAGCTGTGTCGCTGCCGGGCTCGCAATTGCCCCTGCATCGTGCATGTGCGAGGCCACAATGGAAGAGGACACTGCAGCCTGTGTACTGGTCCGCGGGAGCGCCTTATTTTCCAGGCTGTTGGCGGCGCGGCGTCCCGATCGAGCGTCTCTGCGGTTCGGCTCGCTGCCCCGTTGGCGGTATCCGAATGGATACCGGTGGGTCACAATTCGGTTCCCCGCGCTGACAGCGAAGCCAGGACGCAAAAAAGAAGAATCCGGCTTACACTGATTGCCAGTGCGGAGTGAACAACATGCCAAAGGAACCCGAGAAGCCCGAGACGCCGAAAGGGAATGAGTCCGATGACTCCAGGACGGCCGAGAAGAAGAAGATCGGCAGTATCGCTGACGAAGCTGCGCGGAAGGGCCTGAAAACCACGAAGCGCTACGACCGCAACCGCGGCACGTTCCCGCGCGGCGGACCGTCTGGAATGGCCTGAAGCCGCCTTTCCGAGCTGGCGTTGAACGGGCCCATAGCGGGGCCCTGCTCTGCGGTTGCTGAACCTCGGAGTCCGAACCGGATCCGGTGGGCTGATGTTGGTCCGCGGGGCTGGCTCCGCAATCCCGTGCCTCAGAAGGCCCCTGCCCACGCTTTAATCCGCGCGACAATCAGGCCAATCGGGTTATAGTCTTGAAAGCACATCCCCCATAGAATTCGCACGCCCCAGGCGTCCTGTCGCTCGTCCCTGGCTTTACATCGGATCGCAACGGTATGGATAAGGAACCCAAACGACCGGCGAGTGAAATGCCTGCGCAGATCGGTGGGTCCACGGCGCTCAGCAGTTCGAGCGACAACGTGCACGCGGATCAGGCTGCCGGCGAAACCATGGTGCCGCCTACACGCCCCGCCGTCCCCCCGATCCGGCCGTCGGCTCCTCCTCGCCCGGCTTCCGGGCAGGACGCGCCCACGATGGCAGGCGTTGCGAGCAGTCCAGCCCCGCCGAGCCGGAAGAGTTCCCGCACGATGGTCAGCGGCTGGGGCGAGACCGCGCCCGAACTCGAGCCGGGAACCATTCTTGCCGGCCGATACGAGATCCTCACCGTGCTTGGAACCGGAGGCATGGGGTCGGTGTACAAGGCGCAGGACCGCGAACTTGATCGCGAAGTTGCGCTGAAGGTCATTCGGCCGGAGCTGGCGCGGAACGCCGGCATCGTCGAGCGCTTCAAGCAGGAACTGCGGCTTTCGCACAAGGTCACGCACCGCAACGTCGTCCGCATGTATGACCTGGCGGAAGACGCCGGATTGCGCTTTGTCACCATGGAAATGGTGAACGGGCGCGATCTGCGGTCCATTCTCGAGGAGCGCGGCAAGCTCCCCGGCGATGAGGCCGTGGGCATTCTGCAGCAGATTTGCCTGGCGCTGCAGGCGGCGCATGAAGTCGGCATTCTGCACCGCGACCTGAAGCCGCAAAACGTAATGCTGGACGAGATCGGCCGAGTCGTGGTCATGGATTTCGGCCTGGCGCGCACCATCGAGGGCGACGGCATGACTCAATCCGGCGCTCTGGTCGGCACCATGGAGTACATGTCGCCGGAGCAGGCGCTGGGCAAGGAACTGGATCAGCGTTCCGACATCTTTGCTCTTGGCCTGATCGGCTACGAGATGCTCACCGGCGATATGCCGTTTCGCGCCGAAAGCGCCATCGCCAGCCTGCTGAAGCGCACGCGCGAACGCGCCGCTCCGGTTTCGAGCAGCGATGCGACCATCCCTGGCGCGCTCAGCGACATCATCGGCAGGTGCCTTGAGAGCGACGTCAATCTTCGCTACAAGACTGTCGGCGAAGTGCTGCACGACCTGGAAGACTGGCGCGGCAAAACGGCCGCAGCCAGCCTGCACTTCCACGCCGACGTTCCATCCACGGGCATGAGCGGCCGCTGGCTCCTCGCCGTGGGCGGGGGCGTGCTGGTGATTGCGCTCGCGGCATTGACTCCCTGGCTGATCCACCGTTCTTCGGGATCGCATACGGCCTCTCAGGCAGCGAGCACGCCCACCATCTCGCTGGCGATCATGCCGTTCTACAACGCGTCGGGCGACCCTTCGCTTGCCTGGCTGGGATCGAGCCTCGCCGAGATGCTCGGCACCGATATCGGCCAGTCTGCGCAGGTGCGCATGGTCTCGCAGGATCGGCTGCAGCAGGTGCTGAGCGATCTGCATCTTTCCGCCACCTCGCAGGTGGACATCCCGACGCTGCGCAGAGTGGCTGAGTTCACCAGCGCGCAGACGGTCATCTTCGGTCAGTACATTGCGGCAGGTACCGAGATTCGCATCACCACCACGGTTCTGGACCTTGCGCACGGCACCCGCTCGGTGGTGACAACCGACGTTCCGCAGCAGAAAGACTTGCTCGCTTCCGTCGATAAGCTGGCAGCCGATCTGCGCGGCAAGATTTCAGCGGATCCCAAAGTGCTGGAGGAACTGAAGGCGCACGCGGAGCGCCCATCGACGACCTCGGTCGATGCGCTGCATGACTACGAAGACGGCGTCCGGCTCGCCAGGGCGGGCGACAATCTCAAAGCGCAGCAACAATTCCAGGCTGCTGCCACGAATGATCCGGATTTCGCTCTCGCCATCTCCGCGCTGGCTGAGGTTTACGAGAATCTCGGCCACGATGACCTGGCGCAGACGTATTCCCGGCGGGCAGTGGAACTGAGCGACACCCTGCCTGCTCAGGAACGCTACCTGATTGAAGCGAACAATGCGCGCATCACCAACGACACGCAGAAGGCGATCAGCGCGTACCAGCAACTGGCGGCCGCCAACCCCGCCAACACCGATGTTCAATTTGCGCTGGCCGGCCTGTACGAGCAGGACGGCAACTTCACCGCGGCGAAGCAGCGGCTCGCGGCCGTACTGGCGAGCGATCCGAAGAACGTCGAGGCTCTGCTGGCCAGCGGACGTGTGGCGATCAAAGGCGGCGATCCCAACAGCGGGCTCGATTTCCTGAGCCGCGCACTTCCGCTCGCCATCGAACTCGACAATCAGGAAGAAAAAGCTTCGATCCTGCAGGCGACGGGCATCGCGTATGGGATTCTAAACCGCCCCGATGACGCCCTGCACAATTTTCAGGAGTCGCTGGCGATCAAGCAGCAGATCGGCGACAAGCGGGGCGCAGCATCGAGTCTCAACGAGATCGCCCAGATCGAGGACCATCAGGGCAAACCGGAGGAAGCGCTCGCTGCCTTTAAGCAGGCGCTGGCGCTCGGCCGCGAGATCGGCGATCAGGCCGGCGTGGGCAGCGTGCTCATCGACACCGGCACGTTTTATCACGACCACGGCAAGCCCGCCGATGCGTTGCAGGACTATACGCAGGCTTTGGAGATCGAGCGCCAG
>DATDHZ010000100.1:0-183391 GCA_036521315.1 Acidobacteriaceae bacterium | reverse complement strand
GCGTACTGGGGCGTGTGCATCGCGTGGGGGCTGGCGGTGACCATGGCGATTTACACGACGGGCGCGGTGAGCGGGTGCCATGCGAATCCTGCGGTGACGCTGGCGCTGGCGATGTATCGGAAGTTCCCGTGGAAGAAGGTGCTGCCGTACTGCGCGGCGCAGACGCTGGGCGCGTTGGTGGGGGCGGTGATCGTGTACCGGCTGTACCGGCCAGTGATCGATGGGTGGAACGCGGCCCATGTTATGACGCGGGCGGCCGGCGGCGGGGCGGGCGTGTTCTTCACGCATCCGGCGGCGGGGATTACGGTGATGCACGCATTCGGCGACGAGATTGTACTGACGGCGTTCCTGATCTTCGGGATCTTCGCGATTACGGAGCAGTACAACGAGATGGCTCCGGGGGCGAACTTTGGGGCGCTGATGATCGGGTTTCTGGTGGCTCTGATTGGGGCGTCGATGGGGTATCTGGAGGGTTGGGCCATCAATCCGGCGCGCGATTTGGGGCCGCGGGTGTTTTGCTGGATGGCGGGGTGGGGGGAGGCGGCGTTTCCGTCACCGCAAACCTACTGGTGGGTACCCATTGTAGGACCGCTGCTGGGAGGAGCGGTGGGGGGTGGGGCGTATCAGACGCTGATTCATCCGTTCCTGCCAGCGAGACGAAGAGCGTTGGGCGGAGAAGCGGCTGGGCCAGGAACGGCCAGGGGAGAAGCGGTCAGGTGAGGGGCGGCCACGCAAGAGGCGGTTAGCGAGAATCTGTCAGCAAAAAACGTTCAGCGAGAGGCGTTCAGCAAAGGACTTTTAGCGAAAAACTTCTGGCGAAAGTCGTTGAGCGAAGTCTTGTCAACGCGGACGGTCTCTCGTTAACCGTCCCTTCCCTAACAGTTGGCGATGATCCAAAAGCAAACAGCGATGGAAAGCAACGGGATGGCTCCGGATCGCGGTGCTTTGTTGGGCGCGCTTGAGGATCGCTTCGACATCCTGGTGATCGGCGGCGGCGCGACGGGGCTGGGGGTTGCCGTCGATGCGGCGACGCGCGGGTACCGGACGGCGCTGGTGGAGGCGGGGGATTTCGCGCAGGCGACATCGAGCCGCGCGACGAAGCTGGCGCACGGGGGCGTTCGGTATCTGGCGACGGGGCAGATTCATCTGGTGCGCGAGGCGCTGCGGGAGCGGGCAACGCTGCTGCGGGCTGCTCCGCATTTGGTGCGGCCGCTGGAGTTCGTGCTGCCTGTGTACCGCCGATGGCAGCTGCCCTATTACGGGGCGGGGCTGCTGCTCTACGACAAGATGGCGGGGCGGGCGACTCTGGGCCCCACGCGCATGCTGGAGGCGCGGGCGGCGATGGCCGAGGACGCGGTGGACTGCGCGATTCGGGAGGGGATGCTGGCAGGGGCGACGTGCCGGACCGGGGAACTGCGGCTGCATGGGGCGGACGGCGCGGGTGCGGAGGATGAGGATCTGGCCGAGTACGGCAGCGATGCGGCGGAGGTGCGGGCGTTGATGGCGGAGGATGGGGGGCTGGCGGAGAAGATGGATCCGGAGCTGCCGTACACCCTGGCGCAGGCGGTGTATGCGGTGCGGGCGGAGAGAGCGCGGACGGTGGAGGATGTGCTTTCGCGCCGGACGCGCGCGCTGCTGGTGGATGCGCGCGCGGCGGTCCGGGCGGCTCCTGGCGTGGCTCGGGTGATGGCGCGGGAGTTGGGGCGGGATGAGGCATGGGTGGACGTGCAGGCTCGGGAGTTTGCAGATTTGGCGCGTGAATTTTATTTCGCTGGTTGATGATTTGTCGCCGTGACAGTTACCTGATCGGCACCGCCGTCCCTCCGGGACTCTCTTCCATTGCGGGATGGTCCCCACGCTGAAGCGTGGGGCTCATCAGCGGCGTCCCTTCGGGACTGCGAACGGCCCCGGCCGCTCGTTGCACACGCACGCGAAGGTTGGAATACGAGACCACCATGGTTGCTATTTGCGGAGGCGGGCGAGGATCCAGAGGACGAGGGAGAGGACGGCGCTGAGGAGGAGGCAGGTTCCGAGGGGGAAGTAGAAGCTGGTGTTTTTGCCTCGCCAGGAGAAGTCGCCGGGGAGGCGGCCCAGCGGGAGGCCGGTTTTGCCGAGGAGGAGGATGGCCGCGCCGATGGCGGCGATGAGGAGGCCGAGGAAGAGGAGGGTTCGGCCGAGATCGTTCATAGTCAGGTTGCAGGTTGCAGGTTACAGGTTACAGGTTGCAGGGCACAGGTTACAGGGCACAAGGCGTCGACGGCGGGTTTGATACTATGCGACCTGGCTGGCGGCCCGCATTTGAAGATCGACACCGAGACAAAAACGCAGCTTCCGTGGGCATTGAGGCGGCGCGAGGGCGTGTGGTGGACGTTCGCGGCGGCGAGCGCGGTGCTGACGACCGCGGCTGTGCTCTACATGATGGCGCTGAACACGCGCGCGCCGATGGGGCTGCGGGTGTTCGGGTCGTTCTGGGCGTCGGGATGGGCGGCGTCGCACCACCTGAATCCGTATGCGGCGTATCCGCTGACGTGGGTGATCCAGCTGCCGGGTCATCCGGGCAACATTCTCGATTTGAATCTGAGCCCGCCGGCGCTGCTGCCGTTTTTTCAGGCGCTGGCGTGGTTATCGCCGGACGTGGGCGTGAAGGTTTGGACGCTGGTGAGCCTCGCGCTGTATTTGGGGAGCGGCGCGCTGCTGGTCGATCAGTATCGCGAGCATATTCAGCATCGGCAAATTCTGTGGTTTGTGCTCGCGCGGGCGGCGATGAACATGCTGGCGCTGGGGCAGGACTACTCGCTGATGATTGCCTTGGCGGTGGGCGCGTGGGTGCTGCTGGAGCGGGATCGGCAGCTGGCGGCCGGGATTGTGCTGGGGCTGCTGATCGCGGCCAAGCCGAATTACGCGCTATGGGCGGTGCTGCTGATTTTTTGCGGACGATGGCGGGCGTCGGCGGTGGCCGCCGTGGTGGCCGGCGCGCTGTGTGTGTTGCCGCTGGCGCTCTACGGGCCGGGGATCTATGGCGAGTGGACGCGGGCGGTGGCGAGCGATCCGCACTGGTTCTTTCCGAATGAGGTGTCGCTGACCGGGTTTGCGACGCGGATGGGGCATCCGCGGATCGGGGAGGGCCTGGCGCTGGCGCTGCTGGTTTTTGCCTGCGCGGTGGTGGTGTGGAAGCGGCCGTCGCTGCGGAACACAAGCGGGATTGCGCTGAGCGTGGGGATGCTGGCATCGCCGCTGGCGTGGTTTCACTACGCGCTGCTGATGGCGGGGCCGCTGTTTGCGAAGCGGTGGGATCTGGTGCTGAGCCTGTTTCTGCTGCTGCTGATGCTGCCGTTTGCGGGGTTCTGGTATCTGCTGCCGGTGGGGTATGTGGCGGGGTGGTTTTTGTGGGGGGCGCTACTGGAGCCGCGGGGCGGGGTCCCCTTTGCAGAGCCGGGCCTGAAGGCCACATCCTTTAGGTGACTGTCTCCACGGCCTGAAGGCCGTGGCTTCTACCGTCGTGCCGCGGTGCGGCACACGATGCAGCGGGCAGAGTCATCAACGGTTTGTTTTCTCGCGAGCATCATGAAGGGCGCTCCATTGGGGAGAGGATTCGCATGGAAGGGCGATTCGCGGCAGGAGATCGTGTCCAGGTCTCGCACGATTTCTTTTGGGCAAGGTCGGCCACCGGCACGATCTCGGTTCCCCCGGAGGAAGTTGTCGCCATTTCGGGTGCATGGGACGGCGGGCTGACTCGAGAGGAAAACAGCGCACTCGGAATCCACACTGTGTATTGGGTCTGGTTCGATGAGCCGCAATACGATGCCGACGGGGATGGTCCGTTCAGGGGTGGCTGCATTTGGGAGGACGCCCTCGTCGCTGTGAAAAGCTGATTGCGCAAAGTGGTTGAGGTCGCAATGACTGGAGGCAGCCGCTGCGAGCGCGAAGTCGCCGCACGACGACTTTACCAATCAGTAATCCACCGGGAAGCCGGTGGCTGGGGATGATGTGTCGATGTAACTAATTCGACAATCATTAGTTAGCGGAGGAAAGAAGGGTGATGGGTAATTGACCGACAATTGATGGCCGACGCCTTGACACCTGGTGGTGGGGCGGCCCACAGTTGCAGGCGCTTTGCAGGAAAGCGGGCTACCGACGCGGCCGATCCGGCAAACGAGATTACCCACACAGGAGACATTCTGATGGTCAGGCGAGTCCTCCCTCTCGCGCTGCTTTTTGGGGCAGCGCTGATTCCCTCGCTCCTTACGCAGCCAGGTCAGGCGCAGGATTTTAAGAAGCAGGTGATTTATCAGGTGGTCACCGACCGTTTTTACGACGGCGACACGACGAACGACAACCCATCGCAGAGCGCGGGCCTGTACGACCCCAATGGCTTCACGAATCCTTCGCAGGCGAACTGGGAGCTGTATTTCGGCGGCGATCTGGCCGGGATTCAGCAGAAGCTGAGCTACCTGCAGGGCATGGGGATCACGGCGATCTGGATTTCGCCGCCGCTGGACAACATCAACGTGAGCATTCCCGATTCCAATGACAATCCGACGGCGCCGTATCACGGCTACTCGACGCATGACTTCCAGCGCATCGAGGAGCACTTTGGGGACGTGAACAATACGTGGTCGGCTTTCGACAATCTGACCACGGCCGCGCACAACGACGGGATGAAGGTGATTGTCGACTTCGCGCCGAACCACACGAATCCGCAGACGCAGGGGGAAGACGGCAGCCTGTACAA
The DNA here is from genome assembly GCA_036521315.1 of Acidobacteriaceae bacterium. GTDB lineage: Bacteria > Acidobacteriota > Terriglobia > Terriglobales > Acidobacteriaceae > Palsa-343. The sequence continues at coordinate 178,659 of DATDHZ010000100.1, read as the reverse complement.
CAACGGCGTTTATGTGACGAATTACTCCCAGGATACGAACGGCTACTACCATCACAATCCTGGAATCAGCGACTTTAACGACCGCTATCAGCTGCAGTACTACACGCTGGAAGGGCTGAGCGACCTGAACCAGGAGAATTCGTACATCGACAACTATCTCAAGACGGCGCTGAAGCAGCTGCAGAACAACGGGGCGGACGCGTTTCGCATCGACGCGGTGAAACACGTGACGTGGGGGTGGGAATACTCGATGGCGAACACCGCCTTCACGAATAAGCCGAGCTTCTTCTTTGGCGAATGGTTTCTGGGCAACACGAGCGATCCGCTGTTCCACGACAGTTACAAGTTTGCGAACAAGAGCGGCGTTTCGCTGCTCGATTTCTCGATGAATGCAGCTATTCGTGACGTGTTTGCGAGCAACAACAACTTCTCTGAGATCGACAGCACGCTGGCGACGGAAGACGCGGACTTCACGTGGCAGAACGACCTGGTGACGTTCATCGATAACCAGGACATGGCGCGGTTTCTCACGGTCGATAACAACGTGAACCGGCTCAATGAGGCGTATGGGTTTTTGCTGACTTGCCGCGGGATTCCGATCGTGTACTACGCGGACGAGCAGAACCTGCACAACGACACGAACGGCGGGACCGATCCGTACAACCGGAATCCGATGACGTCGTGGAGCACGTCGACGACGACCTACAAGGTGATCGGGAAGCTGGCGGGGCTGCGGCAGGCGAATGACGCGGTCGCGTATGGCAGCTCGACGCAGCGGTGGATCAACAACGACGTGTACATCTACGAGCGGCAGTTCTTCAACGATGTGGTGCTGGTGGCGATCAACAAGAACGACACGACCGGGTACAACATCACGGGACTCAATACGGCGCTGCCCGCGGGGACGTACCAGGATTATTTGGGCGGTCTGATGGGCGGTTCGTCGCTGACGGTGACGCAGGGGACCGGGGGCAACAATCCCGCGAACAATTTCACGTTGCCCGCGCACACGGTGGCGGTGTGGCAGGTGACAGGAGCGGCGACGCAGCCGGAAGTGGGCTCGATTGGGCCGACGCTGGGGCAGCCGGGCGTGCAGGTGACGATTGCCGGCGACAATTTCGGCAGCAGCCAGGGCAGCGTGCTGTTTGGATCGACGGCGGCGACGATCAAGTCGTGGACGAATTCGAGCATCACGTTCACGGTGCCCAGCGTGACGAACGGCGTCTACAGCGTGCAGCTGAAGAATTCCTCGGGCACGGCGGCGAACACGATTCAGTTCACGGTGCTCGCGGCCAAGCTGATTCCGGTGACGTTCACGGTCAACAACGCAACTCCGACGAACACCGGGGACTACATCTTTGTGACGGGCAGCACGGTCGAGCTGGGCAACTGGGGCACGACGTTCGACACGGCGATTGGGCCGATGCTCGATCCGAACTACCCGAACTGGTTTCTCAACGTTGCGGTTCCCGCGGGGGCGCAGATCCAGTTCAAGTTCATCAAGATCGCCGCGGATGGAACGGTGACGTGGGAGAACGGATCGAATCACACTTACACGGTGCCGGGCAGTGGGACGGGGAGTGTGAATGTGAACTGGCAGTATTGAGGGGCTGCGAAGCGGCGTTTCGCGGGGACGCCGCTTCGGCAGCCAGGGATGAAGCGGCCGGGGATGAAGCGGCCAGGGGAAGAGCGGCTAGTTAAGAAGCGGTCAGCTGAAAACCTGTCAGCTAAAAAGCGGTCAGTATGTCAGCGGCAGAATATTGGCAAGAAACTGTGAGCGGAAAACGGGGGCTCTCCTTGCTCCCAGGCCGATTCCAGGTCGAAGTACATGCCGTAACCGGTATGCGCATGGAGCTGGTAGAACGGAACAAACCCTGCGGTTGCGCGATTCTCAGCGTGAAACTCCAGACCTGCGCCTTTGGAGACGATCCATCGGGAAATGTCGCTGGCGTTGGGCACCACGACAGTTTCCTGGCTGCGCACGAGCACCACAGGACCGTAAACCGCCGCGACACGATGCGGGTGCTGCGGATCAACGGCAGCGAACGCGAGCTTCATGGGCAGATGAATCTCCACGCGATCGCCGGTGTTCCAGGTGCGGTTGACCGCGGCCCAGGTTCCCGGGCGGCATTCGATCGCCTGCTTCTCACCGTTGACGCTGACTGAGGCTCCTTCGGTCCATCCTGGCACGCGAAACTTCAGACTGAATTTCAGCGGCCTCTCGGGCCGCACCGTCAGAGTGGTCGTATCGGACGCGGGGAAATCCGTCGCCTGCTCGACCTCGACCGGCGTGTCCTCGACGTTCCACGCCACATGGGACGGGACGAAGAGGTTGACGTGCAGGCTGCGGTCGCCCTTCAGGTAAATGATGTCGTGATAGTCCGCTACGTCCTGGATGTAGGTGCCCGAGCAGCACGGCCATGCGGCGGAATAATAAGTCTTCTGGCATCCGCCGAGCAGGTAGTCGGAATAGTAGAAGGTGCGGCCGTTGGGGGCCATGGGCAACGCCGCGCCGATGCCGTTGTAGACCGCTCTTTCCATCCAGTCGCCGAACCTTGCTTCGCCGGTGAATTGCAGCAGATATTTCGAGAGCTTGAAGATGGACCACGAGCCGCAGGGCGTCTCGAAGGTGTCGCTGACGGATTCCAGCGATCGGCCGAGTGAGCCGTCATTGGAAACCAGGCTTTCGCCGGGACCATAGCCGCCGGTCGCGTAGCACTGCGTCCGCTGAAAATAATCGTGGGCGTTGACGATGGCCTTCAAATACTTCTCGTCCCCCGTTACGCCGTAGCTCATGGCCGCGCTCGAGAGCGTGTTGACGTGGCTGTACGCGTGCAGGTCGTGGATGTCGGGATTGGTCTGGTCGACGAATTTGTCCCAGTAGGCGTCATAGTGCCACACGTCTCCGAAGGTCTTGTACTTCGGATTGCCGGTGAGGAGGTAGCCGCGATAGAGGTTCTCGCTGAGCGTGTACCACTCGTTGCCGGAGCCGAAGGCCGCGTCGTCGTCCGGCGTCGCCGGTTGGCGGGTCCGGAGCAGGTTTGCGGATCCCCAGTCCACCAATCGATCGAGAAGGGCTGAAGCATCCTGATTGCCGGCGTACTTGCCCATGTCGACCAGGCCGCACACTGTCTTGTCGTAGGAGTAGTGGACGCGGGAACCGTTCAGGGAGCGATGACGCGAACTGACGGGAATGCCATCCCTGCGGTAGGCCTCGGCCCATCCGTTCATCAGGGCGGTGGCTTTTTCCTGCATTTCCGTATCGCCCGTAGCTCGAACCATGCGGGCCATGCCGCTGAGCCATTGACCGAAAACGCCGGAGGTGTCGTCCTGCGCCCAGCCGCCCATCGCCTGCCCCGGCGCGGGCAAGCCCGCTCGCGCGCGAAACCCCTTCAGGATGTCGTCGTTGGGAATCTTGAGATAGTAGTCGCGGGTTCGGTCGTACTGGGCCTTCAGCATGCCATCGAGCAGGCGCACGCCCTGGTAGTCGAATGGCTCCAGATAGACTTTGGCGGCGAGGCGCGCCGGCGCCGCGGGGGTCGCGCCGAATGCCTGGGAAACACGAAGAAGAGACGGGGAGAGAGACGCCCCGGCCGCCATTTTCACAAAATCGCGTCGCGTGCTCATCAGGAGGCTCTCCTGCTGGGGATGGGGATCGGGCGCCGGGTGGGTGGGCGTAGCTGATCCGATAAACAACTTACACCCTCGAGGCAGCTAAGAGGCGGTCAGCGAGGAACTGTCAGCTTAAAACTGATAGCAAAAAGCTGTCAGCGACGGGCGATTAGCGGGTGCGGGCGAATTCGCTGCGGTGGCGGGAGTAGGTGAAGTAGATGACGAGGCCGATGGCGAGCCAGGCGAAGAAGCGGATCCAGGTCATGACTTCGAGGCCCATCATGAGCACCACGCAGAAGATGATGCTCAGCACCGGGATGACCGGGCCGAGCGGAGCGCGGAAGCCGCGGCGGCGGTTCGGCTCGCGATAGCGGAGGATGAGCACGCCGACGGAGACGAGGACAAAGGCGAAGAGGGTTCCAATGTTGGAGAGGTTGGAGACGGTGCCGATGTCGAGCAGGCCGGCGGGAACGCCAACGACGAATCCTGCGACCCACGTGGCAACGGCCGGGGTGCGGAAGCGGGGATGGACGTGAGAGAAGACCGCGGGGAGCAGGCGGTCGCGGGACATGGAAAACCAGACGCGGGCCTGGCCGAGCTGAAAGACCAGGATGGAGGAGATCATGCCGGTGATGGCGCCGAGCACGACGAAGAGACGAATCCAGTGGAGGCGATGAGCACCGGGCAGGACGGAGAGGCGCTTGAGTGCGTTGACGACGGGGGCGGCGTCGCCCATGACGCTCTTCCACGGAACAATGCCGGTGAGGACGACGGCGACGCCGATGTAGAGGACGGTGCAGACGGCGAGGGTGGCGAGGATGCCGATGGGCACGTCGCGCTGCGGGTGCTTACATTCTTCAGCAGCGGTCGAGACGGAATCGAAGCCGATGTAGGTGAAGAAAATGATGGAGCCGCCGGTGAGGACGCCGGACCATCCGTTGGGCGAGAAGGGGTGGTAGTAGTGCGGATGGATGAAGCTGGCGCCGGCGGCGATGAAGATGAGGATGGCCGCGATTTTGACCAGCACCATGATGTTGTTGGTCTCCGCCGATTCGCGGATGCCGCGAACGAGCACGACCGTGAGCAGCATGACGATGAGGAAGGCGGGAATGTTGAATCCGAAATGCCAGCCGGGGTTATAGAGATTGTTGCCTGCGAAATCCTGGAGGCCTTCGGGGAGATAGGCGGGGGAGATCCAGCGCAGGGCTGGATGGATACCGAACCAGTCGAGGAGATCGACGAGATGGGCGGCGAATCCCACGCTGACCGACATGTTGGAGAAGGCGTATTCGAGGATGAGGTCCCAGCCGATGATCCAGGCGATGAGCTCGCCCATGGTGGCGTAGGTGTAGGTGTACGCGGAGCCGGCAATGGGGATCATGGAGGCCAGCTCGGCATAACAAAGGCCGGTGAAGGCGCAGACAATGGCGACGAGGACGAGGGAGAGTGCCAGGGCCGGTCCGGCGCCGGGACGGCCGAGCATGGCAGTGTGGCGAACGATGTAGTCGATGAGCGGGGTGTTTTCGATAGAAGCAGTGGGGAACTGCTGGCCGGCGATGGCGGTGCCGATGACGGTGAAGATGCCGGAACCGATGACGGCGCCGATGCCGAGAGCGGTGAGGGAGACCGGGCCGAGGGTCTTCTTCAGGGCGTGTTCGGGACGCTCCGAGTCGGCGATGAGCTTGTCGATGGATTTACAGGCGAAGAGCTGCGATTTGCGCGCGGGCGACTGGGGCGGGTTCGCGTCGGGCCGAGATGGCAGCACCGGGTGATCCGGCAACGAGGTCTCCTGCGGAGGAGGATGCGATTGCAGAGAGTGTAGCTGGTTGCAGGGACTGGCGAAAGCGATTTCGCCAGCCTCTGCAAGGTAAGGTTATGGGGGTTAGCGCTTGCTCTGGCCGCGCGTGAGTTTGCGGACCTTCTTCTTGGCGGAGCCGCGCGGGGTGGTGCGCTTCGGTTTGGGGGCGGCCTTTTTGCGGGCCGCGCGTTTGATCTTTTTGCGTTCTTTCGTGTCTTCGATCGATTTGGTGTTTGCCATGGAATCCTTTTGCGGAGCAGATTAGGCCTCGTTAGAGGCGTTCGAGCTGGGCGAACTTCTCCACCAGCTTCTTCACTCCGAATCCTGAAAATTGTACCGTGATTTTGGCGTCGTCTCCATCGCCCTCGCGGCGGAAGACGATGCCTTCGCCGTATTTGGGATGGCGGACGCGCTGCCCGCTCCTGAAACCGCGGGATCCGGTGGGTTCGGGCACATCGAGTTTGGGGCGGGCGGATTTGGCTGGGACGGGGCCGCGTCCGGAGAAAAAGCGCGCGATGTTGTCGACGGAATCGCCCTTTGCCGGAGGCGCCGATCGCGAACTCGATGGCGGATTCACGAGGCGGCTGCGGGAGGAGAAATCGGGGCGGCGCGGCTGGCCGGCTGGGTAATTCCGGGATGAGGCACTCTGGTCCTCGTCCTCATAGCTGTAGTGGCGCGAGCTGAAATCGTCACGGTCGCGGTTGCCGAAGCGCGATGGCGTCTCGGTGGTGGCTGCGGCGTAACCTCCCCAGGAGGTGGCGCGATTGCGGCTGCCACCGAGGTCCTCGAGCAGGTGCTGCGGGATCTCCTCAAGGAAGCGCGAGGGGATGGTGGGCTCGGGCATGTCGTTGCCGTAGCGGCGGCGATAGCGGGCGCGGGTGACGACGAGCCCGTCCATGGCGCGGGTGAGGCCGACGTAGCAGAGGCGGCGCTCCTCTTCCATCTGCGGAGGGTCGTTGAGGGTGCGCGAGTGGGGGAAGAGACCTTCTTCGAGACCGGCGAGGACGACGAGGGGGAACTCGAGGCCTTTGGCGGCGTGGAGGGTCATGAGCGTGACGCGGGATTCGGGGTCGTACTGATCGGCGTCACTGACCAGCGCGGCGTGGTCGAGGAATTCGGGGAGGGTCTCGCCGCGCTCCTGCGCATCCTGCGCGGCGTTGGCAAGTTCCTTCAGGTTCTCGATGCGGGAGAAGGCTTCGGGCGTGCCTTCTTCTTCAAGCGAGCGAATGTAGCCGGTGCGGTCGATGAGGAACTTGATCAATTCGGGCAGCGTGGCGGGTTCGCCGGGGGCGCGGAAGCCGGGAACTGCTTCGGGAGTTGCGCCGGATGGGGCTTGCGCAGCCGCATGGGGGACAGGTGGCTCTTCGCCGAAAACGCTGAACGTGGCCGGGTCCTGGGTCAAGCCATCCTCGGAACTGGTGTTGTCGCGGCTGTCGTCGTGGAGGAGGGCGAGATGGCCCTGCGCCGCGTCTCCGAAGTCGAAACTGGTGTCGGGGTCGGCGGAGGCGACCAGCGTCTCGACTGCGCCGGGGGCGACGTCGGCGGCAAGCTTTTCCGCAAAGCCCTGGGAGGGGTCGGAGGCCAGCATGGCACGGGCGTCGGCGATGATGCGCCGGAAGGTATCGAGCGCGGCGAGAGCGCGGGAGGATAGCAGCTTCTCGTCGAGCGCGCGTCCGATGCCGGTCCACAAGCTGGAGCCGGTTTCGAGCGCGAGGCGCTCCAGGGTTTCGAGGGTGGTTTTGCCGATGCCGCGGGCAGGGGTATTGACGACGCGCTGGAGCGCGATGGAATCGTGCGGGTTCTGCACCAGCTTGAGGTAGCTGAGGAGGTCCTTGATTTCGGCGCGCTCGTAGAAGGAGAAGCCGCCGACCATGGTGTAGTCAATGCCGTAGCGGCGCATCGCTTCTTCCACCAGGCGGGACTGCGAGTTGGTGCGGTAGAGGACGGCGGCCTTTGGTTCGGTCTGGTCTTCTTCCGACTTGCGCAGGTATTTCTGGATGTTGTCGGCGATGAAGAGCGCTTCGTTCTCGCCGTCGGGGGCTTCGTAGTAGCCGATGAGCGAGCCGCCCTCGCGGCTGGTCCAGAGGCGCTTGCCTTTGCGCTGCGCATTGCGGGCGACGACGGCGGAGGCGGCCTCAAGGATGATCTGCGTGGAGCGGTAGTTCTGCTCGAGGCGAACGGTTTTCGCGTTGGGAAAATCCTTCTCGAACTCAAGGATGTTGCGGATGTCGGCGCCGCGCCAGGAGTAGATGCTCTGGTCTTCGTCGCCTACGACGCAGACGTTCTGATGCTCGCCGCCTAGCAGTTTCATCAGCTCGTACTGCGGGCGGTTCGTGTCCTGGTACTCGTCGATGAGGAGGTGGCGGTAGCGGTGGTTATAGCGCTGGCGGGTCTCGGCGGAGACTTTGAGGACGCGGACGGCTTCGAGGAGGAGGTCGTCGAAATCGAGGGCGTTGGCTTTGCGCAGCTCGGCGCGGTAGGCCTCAAAGATGTGGGCGACGCGCTCGCTGATGGGATCGGAAGACTGGAGGTAAAACTCCTGGGGATCGATCATGTGGTTCTTGGCCCAGGAAATTTTGGCGAGGACGACGCGCGGGGTGAGCTGCTTGTCGTCGAGGCCCATGCGGCGCATCACGGCTTTGACGACCGCCTGCTGGTCGGATTCGTCGTAGATGGCGAAGGAGCGGGTGAGGCCTTCGTTGTTGACGCGCAGGACTTCGATGTCGCGGCGCAGCAGGCGCACGCAGAAGGAGTGGAAGGTGGAGATGAGGGGTTTGGCGAGCGAGGAGTGGCCGATGAGCTTGTCGACGCGCTCGGCCATTTCGGCGGCGGCTTTGTTGGTGAAGGTGACGGCGAGGATGGAATCGGGGGCCGCTCCGCGCTGATCGATGAGATACGCGATGCGATGGGTGATGACGCGGGTCTTGCCGGAGCCGGCGCCGGCGAGGATGAGGACGGGCCCGTCGACGGCCTCGACGGCTTCGCGCTGCTGCGGGTTCAGTTTGTCGAGGAGATGCTGCAAGGGGTCGGCTCTGGTTCTATTTTAGCGGTCGGCGGCCAGGGAAGAAGCGGCCAGGGAAGAAGCGGCCAGAGAAGAAGCGGCCAGCGGAAAACTGTTAGCGAAGAACTATCAGCGAAGAACTATCAGCGAAGAACTGTCAGCGAAACACTTTCAGCGAAAAACTGTCGGCGGGGAGACGGGCCGCTAGAATCCGGTTAGGGAAGCATGGCTCTTCTGGTTGTCGACGATCTGACGAAAACGTGGGGGCGCGGACGGGACGCGGCGCGCGTGGTCGATGGCGTGTCGTTTGCGATTGAGCGCGGCGAGACGCTGGGGCTGGTGGGTGAGTCGGGATCGGGCAAGAGCACGATAGCGCGGATGGTGCTGGGGCTGGTGGAGCCGACGGCGGGGAGTGTGAGGTTTGACGGGCAGCCGGTGACGGGCGTGGCGCAGAGCAGGCTGATCCCGGTGCGGCGGCGGATGCAGCCGGTGTTCCAGGACCCGTATGCGGCGCTGAATCCGCGGATGCGCGTGGAGGCGATTGTGACGGAGCCGCTGGCGATCCACGAGCGGCTGAGTCGGCAGGTCCGGCGGCAGCGATGCCTGGAGTTGCTCGGGCAGGTGGGGCTGGACGAATCGGCGATGCGGCGGTTTCCGCATGAATTTTCCGGCGGGCAGCGGCAGAGGATCAACATTGCGCGGGCGCTGGCGCTGCGGCCGGAGATGCTGGTGCTCGACGAGCCGGTGTCGGCGCTGGACGTGAGCGTGGGCGCGCAGGTCGTCAACCTGCTGCGGGATTTGCAGCGAGAGTTTGGGCTGACGTATCTGTTTATCTCGCACTCGATGCCGCTGGTGCGGTATTTGTCGACGAACATTGCGGTGCTGCAGGGCGGGAAGCTGGTGGAGATGGGGAGCCGCGATACGGTGTGCGATGCGCCGCGCGAGGAGTACACGCGGAATCTGGTGGCGGCTACGCCGGAGATCGCCTGGACGTAGCTCGAGCTCTCCGGAATTCGACATCTGCGAAAATCGCGCTCTGACTGCTAACTGCTGACTGCTGACGGCTGGATAGAATCGAAGGTGTGCAGCCGATCGCTTTTGTGACGTTTCCGTCTCACGTTTTTCGTTACATTTTTTTGGCGTTTGCGGCGCTGCTGGGCGGGGTGGTGAACTCCGTGGCGGGCGGGGGAAGCTTTCTCGTGTTTCCGTCGCTGCTGAAGGCGGGGCTGCTGCCGATTCAGGCGAATGCTACGGGGACGGTGTCGCTGTGGCCGGGGCAGTTCACGTCGATTGCCGGGTATCGCGAGGATTTGCGGAAGCACATCCGGCTGGTGATCCCGGTAGCGATTGTGGCGCTGATCGGCGGGCTGGCGGGTGCGCTGACCCTGCTGCACGGGAGCCAGAGCTCATTCCTGCGGCTGGTGCCGTATTTGTTTCTGCTGGGTTCGGTCAGCTTTGCGCTGAGCGGGCCGATCGGGCGGATGGTGCGGCGGCGCGCGGCGGAGCACGAGGCGCATCCGGAGAAGGGGGAACATGTGGCCCTGGCGCCGCTGCTGGCGGTGATGCTGGTGATCACGTACTACATCGGGTATTTTGGCGCGGGCGCGGGCCTGCTGACCATGGCGGCGCTGGGCCTGTGCGGCGTGGAGAAGATTGCCGAGATGAACGCGCTGAAGGTGGTGCTGACGACGGTCGCCAACGGCGTCGCGGTGATCACGTTCATCGTGGGCGGGGCCATTGAGTGGCGCTACTGCTGGCTGATGATGATTGCGTGCGCGGTGGGCGGGTACACGGGCGCGCGGAACTCGCGGCGGATCAGCGACCGGGTGCTGCGTCCGGTGATTATTGCGCTGGGGTTTGCGGTGGCGATTTATTTCTTTGTGCATGGGAAGGCTCTGTGATGAAGCTGCATGGGGCTGCACTGGGCAGCGGGAAACGTCGGGGTTCGGGTGGGTAGAATCGGAGCTGATGACAGGTTCGCCAAAGAAGGATCTGGAGCGGGTGGACGCGCTGCTGCGCACAGGCGGGCTGATGCCGCGGCGGCGCAGGACGCAGGCCGGGTGGAGCGGGATTTCGCGGCGGCAGGAGCTCGCGGAGATTCGTCCGCAGGCGGCGAGGCGGGTGGCGAAGTCACGGGTCGAGATTGTGCGCGCGCGGGGATGGGACGGGTGGCCGTGGCTGGTGCACGGGTTCAGCACGAGGACGGGGGGCGTGACGAAAGCGTATCGGCCAGGGCAACGGACCGGGGAGCTGAACCTGGGGTTCACGCAGGCGGACACTCAAGAGAATGTCGCAGAGAATCGCCGGCGTTTTTTGGAGGCGCTGGGTGCGCCGGAGATGGAACTGGTGACGCTAAAGCAGATTCATTCGTCGGTGGTGAAGCGGGTGATTGCTGCCGATGCGGCGGCGACGCAGCGATGCCAGGGAGACGGCCTGATGACGGGAGAGCCTGGGCTGCTGCTGGCGATCCAGACGGCGGACTGCATTCCCGTGCTGGTGGCGGATGTGAAGCGCCGGGCCGTGGCGGCGTTTCATGCGGGGTGGCGCGGGACGGTGGCGCGGATCGCGGAGAAGGGCGTGGGGCAGATGCGGTCGGAGTTTCGCAGCCGGCCGGAGGATTTGGTCGCGGCGATTGGGCCGGGGATCGCGGCCTGCTGCTACGCGGTGGGCGAAGAGGTGCGGAGCGAGTTCGAGTCGCAGTTCGCGTATGCGGCCGAGTTATTCACGGAGTTTTCGGAGTCGGATCCGATTCGCGAGAAGTATCCGCTGCTGTTTCTGACGGCGCGCGCGCCGGGGCACAGCAGTCTGGGACCGCAGATTCATCTCGATCTGATGGAGGCGAACCGGTGGCAATTGCTGGATGCGGGGCTGCGGGCTGAGGCGATTACGGTGATCGGAGACTGCACGCGGTGCCAGAACAACCGGTACTTTTCCTACCGCGCGGAGCAGGGGTTCACGGGGCGGATGCTGAGCGTGGTGGGGATGCGGCGGTAGCGACGCGCGCCCCGGCGCTATTGAATGAGTTCGGACATGCGGCGGATGCTGAGCACGGGCGATTTGGCCTGGGCGATGATCCTGTAGACCGTGTCGTCGCCGCGGATGGGCCAGAAGCCGACGTCTTTGTTCACGCCGAGAACGATGAGGTCGGCGGAGATTTCGGCGCCGACGTTGAGCACCTCTTCGACGACCTCGCCGATCTCGACCTGCACGGTGGCGTGGGTCCAGAGGGGCGCTTCGTCGGGAATGATGCGTTCCATTTCCGAGCGGGTCCATGCGAGGACGCGGTCGGCGTCATGCTGATTGCGGATCTCGGGGCCGAGGACGTGCAGCAGCGTGATGTCGGCGCGATAGAACTGGGCGAGGTCGAAGGCGAAGCGGGCGCTCTGCTCGCTGCCGGAACAGAGAGAAACGGGATAGAGGATCCTGCGGGGGGCGCCGAAGGAGGAGGCTTCGTGCGCCTGGGGTCCGATGGTGTAAACGGGCACGTCGGCGGAGCGAAGGATTTCGTGCGCAACGGAGCCGAGGAAGAATCGGCTCAAATGGCGGCGGCCGTGGGTGCCGGCGATGATGCGTCCAGCGCCCAGGTCGCGAGCGACAGCGGCGACCTGATCGCGAGGAAAGCCGCTGACGACGGAGAGGTCGCACGCAATGCCGGCCTGGCGAACAGGGGCGGCCATGGCGGCAAGCGCCTTATGGGCTTCGGTTGTCATGGCGGCCGAATCTTCAAAGGGGATGGCGCGGGCATCGAGGGCGAGCGCTTCGCCGGGAGGGATGACGTGGACGAGAGTCAGCGTAGCGCCGCAGGCGCGGGCCTGAGCGATGGCGTGGGGCACGAGGTAGTCGGCGTCGGATAAATCGGTCGCCACGAGAATCTTGTCGGGCACGACGACGGCTCGCCGGGCCAGAGTGCGGTCATCGAGGGTTTTCATACGGAAAACCTCCCATGCAGGAAGTGTGAGGCGGCTGTGCGGCGGTGACTGTGACTGGTCGCACAGGCGGGTGTGACCGGGGTCACGGGCGGCGCGAGGCGACCTGTTGCTTAATGCCTGTATGCCGTCCCGGAGAGAAAAACCAGCCTCCTGTGATGGCAGTCACATACAGCTGTTTTTCCTCAGCGATAGGGTCTGTTGCGAATCCCCGGAAACCGCAGTCAGACGGAGCCCACGAATGGCCCTGGAAGAATCAGTACTGGAGACATGCAGACGCCGCGGCGTCTCACGCCGGCGGTTCATAGAGTTCTGCGGGACGATGGCAGCGACGCTGGCGCTGCCGGAAGCCTACACGCAAACGATTGCCATCGCGCTGGGACAGAAGCGCAAACCGGTTTTGGTTTGGCTGGAGTTCCAGGACTGCGCCGGCAACAGCGAAGCGATGCTGCGGTCGACGCACCCGACGGTGGAAGAGGTGGTGCTGGAAACGCTGTCGTGGGAATACCACGAGACGATCATGGCCGGCTATGGCAAGCATGCGGAAGCGGCGCTGAAGCGCGTGGTCGAGGAAGAGAAGGGCAAGTATCTGGTGGTGGTGGAGGGCGCGATTCCGCTGAAGGACGACGGCGTCTACTGCACGATCGGGGGGCGGACGGCCATCGACATTGCGCGGGAAGTCTGCCGGAACGCTGCGGCGACGATCGCCATCGGCTCGTGCGCGTGGGACGGCGGATTGCCGAGCGCGGGGCTGAATCCGACGGGGGCGGTGGGTGTAGAAGAGGCGGTGCCAGGCATCAAGGTGGTGAATCTGCCCGGGTGCCCGCACAATCCGGTCAACACGGCCGCGGTGCTGGTGCACTACCTCACGTTCAACGAACTGCCGGCGCTGGATGAAAGAAATCGCCCGCTGTTTGCCTACGGGCAGCTGATTCACGACCAGTGCGAGCGGCGCGCGCATTACGATGCCGGGCGGTTCGTGCAGGCGTGGGGTGACGACGGACATCGCCAGGGATACTGCCTGTTCAAGATGGGCTGCAAAGGGCCGGAAACGAATTACAACTGCCCCACAGTGCGGTTCAATGCGTCGACCAGCTGGCCGGTGAAGGCGGGGCACGGGTGCATCGGCTGCGCATCCTCGCATTTTTGGGATACCAAATCGCCGTTCTACGAGCGGCTGCCTCACCCAGCCGGATTTGGCGTGGATGTGACGGCGGGCGAGATTGGCTGGACGGTGGTTTCGGGCGTAGCCGCAGCGACGGCTGCGCACCTGGTGGGCCATGTGGTGCGCGACCACTTCCATCCAGGCGAAGCCTGCGGAGCGCCGGCGGAAAAGCCTGCTGAGAAGCAGACGCTGGAGGTGCGGTGATGGCGCGCGTGGTGATCGATCCCGTAACGCGCATTGAGGGCCATCTCCGCATTGAGACGGAGGTGAACGGCGGCAAGGTGACGGATGCGTGGAGCTCCGGCACCATGTTCCGCGGCATTGAGCTGATTTTGCGGGGGCGGGATCCGCGCGAGGCGTGGATCTGGGCGCAGCGCATCTGCGGCGTATGCACGACGGTGCACGCGCTGGCTTCGGTGCGCGCGGTGGAGAATGCCCTCGGCATCGAGGTTCCTGACAACGCGCGGCTGGTCCGCAACATTATCGCGGGCTCGCAGAACGTACAGGATCATGTTGTGCACTTCTATCACCTGCACGCGCTCGACTGGGTCGATGTCACACTGGCCCTGAAAGCCGATCCGGCAAAGACTTCGCAACTGGCGCAGTCGATCTCGGAGTGGCCAAAGTCGAGCACAACGTATTTCAAGGGAGTCCAGGACCGCGTCAAGGCCCTAGTGGCCTCGCGGCAGTTGTCTCTTTTTAGCAGCGGTGACTGGGGACACCCTGCTTACCAACTGCCGCCGGAAGCGAACCTGCTTGCTGTCGCGCATTACATCGAAGCGCTTGATATGCAGCGGGATTTTATTCGCATCCACGCGGTCCTGGGCGGTAAAAATCCGCACCTGCAGACGTATTTGGTGGGTGGGATGTCTACCGCAATTGACGCGAACGAGCCGGAAGCAGTAATCAATCCGGAGCGCATCACGCTCTTCAATGAGCTTGCGGCTCGTGCGCGGGATTTTGTGCAGCAGGTGTACGTGCCGGATGTTCTGGCGGTGGCCGGCTTCTACAAGGAATGGTTCGGATACGGCGAGGGCCTCGGCAACTTCATGGCCTACGGCGATCTGCCGGCGGGCAGCATCAACCAGCCGGCGGGATTCTTCTTCCCGCGGGGCGTGATTCTCAATCGCGACCTGAGCACGGTGCATCCGGTGGATCCGGGAAAAATCTCGGAATACGTGACCCACTCCTGGTACGACTACTCGGTGGGCGACAAAGCGAGTTTGAAGCCGGAGGCAGGTGAAACGAAGCCGAACTACTCAGGGCCGAAGCCGCCGTTCGAGCAGCTCGACACCGAGGCGAAGTATTCCTGGCTGAAGTCGCCGCGGTACGACGACAAGCCGATGGAAGTGGGGCCGCTGGCGCGGACGCTGATCGCGTACGCTTCCGGCGACGAGCAGGTGAAGAAGACGGTCGATGGGGTGCTGGCGAAGTTCAACGCTCCGCCGGCGGCGCTGTTCTCGACGCTGGGGCGCATCGCGGCGCGGTGTATCGAGGCCGATATTGTGGTGCAGAAGCTGCCGGAATGGATTGGGCAGCTGGACGACAACATGTCGCACGGCGATGTGCGGATTCACAATGGCGACAAGTGGGATCCGGAGAGCTGGCCGAAGTCGTGCGCGGGGTTTGGCCTGGAAGAAGCGCCGCGCGGATCGCTGGGGCACTGGGTGGAGATCGAGAACAAGAAGATCGTCAACTACCAGGCGATCGTTCCCTCCACGTGGAATGCGGGGCCGCGCGATGCGCTGGGCCAGCGTGGCGCCTATGAGGCGGCGCTGCTCAACACGCCGATCGCCGATCCGGAGCGTCCGCTGGAAGTGCTGCGCACGGTGCACTCTTTTGATCCTTGCCTGGCCTGCGCCGTGCATGTCGTGGACGCGAACGGACGCAGGTATGGACGCGATGTGGAGGTGGATCCAGAACCGGAGGCAGAGCCCGCCGCGCTGGCACTGGGAGGCCTGTGATGGTCAGCATCACGAATCCTTTTGTTCCGCGCCGGCACTTTGCGGAGGGGCAGGAACATCTCG
Organism: Acidobacteriaceae bacterium; assembly: GCA_036521315.1. Classification (GTDB taxonomy): domain Bacteria; phylum Acidobacteriota; class Terriglobia; order Terriglobales; family Acidobacteriaceae; genus Palsa-343. The sequence goes on along the minus strand of DATDHZ010000100.1, from coordinate 163,130 downwards.
TTCCCGTTTATGTGTGGGAGCTGCCGGTGCGGCTGAGCCACTGGGGCATCGTGGCCGCCGTGACGGTGCTGACCTGGACGGGACTCTACATGAATCACCCGTTCCTGATCTTCCCGCACAGGACCGCGTGGACGATGGGGACGGTGCGGTTCATTCATGAGCTGGCGGGCTTTGAGCTGATCGGCGCGTTGCTGGTGCGCATCTACTGGTTCTTTGCCGGTAATCACTGGGCGCGCTGGAGGCAATTCATTCCGCTGACGCGGCGGCAGTGGCACAGCCTGAAAGCGATGGTGCGGTACTACACCTTCCAGCAGCGGAAGCCCTTCGAACAAATCGGGCACAACACGCTGGCAGGGCTGACGTACATCATCGTGTACTTCATGATCGCGTGCGAGTGCGTGACGGGGCTGGTGCTGTTTGCGACGGTGGAAGGCTCGCCGACGTTAAAGTTCTTTGTTGGCTGGATTCCGCGGCTGATCGACATTCAGTGGATCCGGCTGGTGCACTTCCTCTTCATGTTCTTTCTCATGGGCTTCTTCATCCACCACGTGTACAGCGCGGTGCTGGTGGCGATGACGGAGCGGAACGCGGAGATGGAAAGTATCTTCAGCGGATACAAATTCGTCGACGACGAAACGATCGACGAGGAGCTGGCCATTGCGGCTGGCGAACGCCGGCATTTGTTCGGCAAGCGCAACATTCACCGCAACCGGAACTGGGATCGATGAGCGCACTACGCATTGCCGTTCTGGGGCTCGGCAACCTGATGCGGGCCGACGATGCCGTGGGCATGCTCGCGATCGAGCGGTTGAAAGCGGACGCGCGGGTGCCGGCGGGCGTGTCTCTCGTCGAAGGCGGAACGCTTGGCCTCGACCTGCTGCACCCCCTGCAGGGAGTGACGCATCTGCTGGCACTGGACGCGATCGATGCGGGGGCGCGGCCGGGCACGCTGCTGCGGTATGAGGGGGAGTCCATTGCGGATTTGCCCACGTCGAAGAGCGTGCATCTGCTGGGTTTCTCCGACCTGATCGGCGCGATGCGCCTGACCGGCGAGGCGCCTCGGGATATAGTCGTGCTGGGCGTGCAGCCGGAGACGATCAGCTGGGGAACCAGGCTGACGCCGACCGTGGAGGCGTCTTTATCCACGCTGACCGATGCTGCCATCACGCAGGTGCTGCGGTGGCATCGGGAGATCGGCGGAACCGATCAGCAGAGAGCGGCCGGCGTCGCCTCAAAGCGGGGACCGGAACGCATCGGGGCATTGTCGGCGTCGGCGGAGTCGCGCTGGTACTGGTAAGGCTGACGGCTGCGTCGTGAGCGATTTAACCCCGACGTAACGGCGTGATCTTCGTCACTGCGGCTTCCTGTGATTGCGGTCACTGTCCCGCATTGCCACACCCGGCTATTCTCCAGCCGTGCGCGAAGCAGCCAGCACAGTTCCGGAAGCAGGGTTCGCGAGGCGTTTCCACCCATGCCCCGTGAGAGAAATGTACCCGCATCGCTGGATGCGCGGTGCGGCGTGCCTGCTTTTTCTGATCTCTCTGGCAGGCGCTGTGTCTGCACAGACGGCGAGCGGCGCACAGCCGGCCGCCGATCATCCCGCAGAAAAGCAAGCCAGCGATGCGAACGCCAGCTGCGCGGCGTGTCACGCGGACATCGCGAAGCAGTACAGCGAATACGCGGCCGTGCACGCGAAGAACGGGGTGACGTGCGCGACGTGCCATCCTGTCGCCGACGCTGCCGCGAGCAGCGAGGCGGGGGCAGACGGAACCGCGCGGCGCAAGCCAGGAACCGTGGCGGAGGTGAATGAGGGGTGCGCGTCGTGCCATGCGGAAGTGGCGGCAGATTTCAAGCATCCGCATCCGGTGATTGAGGTGGAGGGTTGCGTGAGCTGCCACGCGGCGCACGGGTCGGCGAACGCAGACATGCTGACGAAGAGCGATCCGAACGCGCTCTGCGCGCAGTGCCACATCCCGGCGCATGAGAAAGCCGGAGCCGCCGTCAGCGCGGCCGGGCCAGCGGCGCGATGCACGGATTGCCACGGCCAGATCCACGGCTCCAACACGAGCCAGGTTTTCACAAAGTGACGGAGAGGAGATCGGCATGGAACGCGTTCGCTTCGCCCGGCAACTGGTTCCGGCCTTCCTCCGGATTTCGATCGATGAGTTTCAGTGCAAGTGCAACAGGAAAACAACCAGGAGATGCATGTGAAAAAGAACGTCGCAATTTTTCTTCTTTTAGGGATGTCGCTGACGATGACGGCCATGGCGCAGCAGCCGGGGCAAGCTACTTATCAGGCGAAATGCGCGATGTGCCATGGCGCAGACGGCACCGGCAACACGCCGGTGGGCAAGGCGATGAAGGTCAACTCCTTCAAGTCGGATGACGATGTGAAGGCAACGGACGCGGCGCTGATCGCGGTGACGACGAATGGCAAGGGCAAGATGCCGGCGTACAGCGGCAAGCTGACCGACGCCGAGATTAAGGACGTGGTCGCCTACATCCGCACGCTGCAGAAGTAATTTCACAGGGCGCCGAGGCATGGAGCGGCTGCAGTATGCGGCCGGCGGCGTTTCCGTGCCTTGGGCCCTGGTTGGGAATGGCGGCACTCGCACAAAACCGCGAGGCCGGAGTTTCGGCTGTGCGATCCGGGAGGATTCGGGGCCGGAACGAGGAAGAAGGGCATCATGGGGACTCACGCGGCGCACGTGCCTGCGGAACGAGATGGCACTTCCTGCCGGATCGGAAAACTGCGGATCGGAGTCGCTGTTTCCCTCCTGTTTTCTTCAGCGATTCTTCTGCAGCCGGTGGGACGCGCGCAGGAAGCGTCGGACTGCCTGACGTGTCACGGGTCCTCGGTGGGACTGAAGAATTCGCAGGGCAAAAGCATCAGCGTGAATCCGTCGACCCACATGAAGGGTCCGCACGCGAGCTTCGGCTGCCTCGATTGCCATGCCGGGGCCGCAGCGCAGACTCATACCGCGAAGACAGCGTCTGCCTCGTGCATCACCTGCCACGCCGACGCGGCGAAGGCACTGGCCGGCGGCGTCCACACGGCGCTGGGCAGCGCGAACAATTCCGGCACCTGCATTGCCTGCCATGGGACGAACAACGTGGCGAAAGCCGTTGCGGCACCCGGACTCTGTTCGAGCTGCCATGAGCAGGAAGTGAAGCAATACCAGGCGAGCATCCACGGCAGTGCGCGTCAGCGCGGCAACGGCGATGTGCCGACCTGCCAGAGCTGTCACGGTGCGACGCATGGAGCGCTGGCGGCGACCGACGCTCACTCTCCGGTGAACAAGAAGAACCTGCCGGACACCTGCGGATCGTGCCACTCGAACGCGGCGCTGGCCTCGAAGTACATGTTCACCGAAGTGCGGCCGGTGGAGGCCTACCGGCAGAGCGTGCACGGGCGCGCCATCCAGCTGGGGAATGCGAACGCCGCGACGTGCAATGACTGCCACGGGACCCACGACATTCTCCCGGTTTCCGATCCGCGCTCGAAGATCTGGAAGCAGAATGTGGCGTCGACGTGCGGGCAGTGCCACTCCAACGTGTACAACACGTATGCGCAGAGCATTCACGGGCAGGCGGTGGCGAAGGGCGTGCTGCAGGCGGCGACCTGTACCGACTGCCACAGCGAGCATCGCATTTTGGCGCCGGCCGATCCAGGCTCGACCGTGTACATGGCGAACGTTTCGCAGGAAGCGTGCTCGCGCTGCCACGACGACACGCAGCTGAACGCCGGGTTCGGCATGCCGCAGGATCGCGTGCCGACCTACAACGACAGCTATCACGGCCTGGCGGCTCATGAGGGGCGGCAGACGGTGGCGAACTGCGCCAGCTGCCACGGCGTGCACAATATCTACCCGTCGAGCGATGCGCGCTCCACGGTCAACCGAGCCAACCTGAGCAAGACCTGCGGGCGATGCCATGAGGATGCAGGACGGCGTTTCGCCATTGGTCCGGTCCACGTCATGTCGTCGGGAACGCCGGGCGGCAAGGTGCTGGCTTTGGTCAAGCTGTTTTACCTGGTGGTCATTCCGGTGACGCTGGGGCTGATGCTGCTGCACAACGCGCTGGACTGGCGGCACAAGGCGATCGCGTCGCTGGCGCACTATCGCCAAACGCGCGGGCAGGTACGCCTGAACTTCAGCGAGAGGATGCAGCACGGGGTGCTGGTGGTGAGCTTCATCGTGCTGGTCATCACCGGATTCGCGCTGAAGTATCCGCATGTCTTCTGGGCGGCGCCGTTTGTCGACTGGGAGCACGGCCACCCGGTGCGGGGCTGGATCCATCGCATCGCGGGCGTGGTGCTGATTGGGGCTTCGGTGTACCACGTCGTCTATCTCTCCATCAAAAAGAGCGGGCGGCGCTGGCTGAGAGACATGATTCCCGACCTGCGCGATGCCAAAGAGGCGGCGCAGACCGTGGAATACAACCTGGGACACGGCAGGGAACTGCCGCATTACCGGCGCTTCAACTACGCGGAGAAGGCAGAGTACTGGGCGCTGGTGTGGGGCACGGCGGTCATGGCGGTGACGGGTGTCCTGCTGTGGCTCAACGACTGGATTCTGGCCCACGCACCGCAACCGGCGGCGATTCTCTCCATCAGCACCGCGATCCACTTCTACGAGGCGATCCTGGCGACGCTGGCGATCCTCGTCTGGCATATCTATGCGGTGGTCTTCGATCCGGATGTTTATCCGGTCAAGTGGACCTTCCTGACGGGCCGGGCGCCGGAACACGAAGTGCGCGAGGGAATGGAAGGGTCGGCCGACAGGAAGCCCGCTGCACCGCCAGCCTCGGGGCTGCCGCCTCCGGAGGTTCCGCCGGCGACCCACGGCGCCGATTGAGAGAGATACTTCTGCGCAGTGCAGACGCAGGCCGGTAACATGATCCCGCCCGGAATGTGCTCCCGGTCACAGACCGTGGTTCCCAGGAACCGGTAAATCAGGAAGTAGCAGCTGGGCTCCCAAGGCCCCAACAAGGAGCATGACCGATGAACCACCGCATCAGAACCGCGGCTTTAATCCTGCTCGCCGCGTCCATTGCGGCGCCTGTGTTCGCACAGAGCGCCGGCGCCGACACCTACAAAGCCAAGTGCGCGATGTGCCATGGCCCCGACGGCACCGCGTCGACGGGGATGGGCAAGGCGATGAATATCCCGTCGTTCAAGAGCCCCGATGTGGTGAAGGCTTCGGACGCGACTCTCATCGCTACGACCACGAACGGCAAAGGCAAGATGCCCGCGTATAGCGGCAAGCTGACCGACGCCCAGATCAAGGACGTGGTCTCCTACATCCGCACGCTGCAAAAGTAACGAACCAACACGCGCGACGCCGTCATTGCGGCGGGCGGCAGGCGGGAGCCAGTGATGCGGCTCCCGCGCCGCCCGGAGCGATGAACGTGCGGATCCAGCGATCTTTCCCAGTCGACCCGGCGGTTGAGGAAGAGGCGCAACGGAGCCTCTATGAAGACTGTTTTGTCTGCTTTTGTCTTTTTCCTGCCGGGAATTCTGCTGATCGGGCCAGGCAGGTCCGTTTCGGCCCAGACCGACTGCCTCGCCTGCCATGGCGACGCGTCGATGCAGGATGCCTCGGGGCACAGCATCGGAGTGAACGCAGATAAGTTCCATGCGAGCGTGCACGGCGTCCTCGGCTGCAGCGATTGCCACAAAGATATCAAGGGGTATCCGCATCCTGACAAGCCGGCGGCGGTCGACTGCACGAGCTGCCACGCGGATGAGGCGAAGGGACTGAGCGGGAGCGTGCACGCGACGGCGACTGATCCGTCAGTCCAGGGCGCGAGCGCGGGAGATCCGAATCCCTGCCTGAACTGCCACGGCAACCAGCACGAGATTGTCGCGAAAACCGATCCCAAGTCGCCGGTCTATCCGCTGAACATCCCGAAGACCTGCGGATCGTGCCACGGCAAGGAGGCGATGGCGAAGAAGTATGGGCTGCCGAATGTGTATGCGACCTACATCGACTCGATCCACGGCTTTGCCATCGGGAAAGAGGGGCTGCTGGTGGCCGCGAACTGCACCAGCTGCCACGGTTCGCACCACATCCTGAGCCACAAGGACCCGGGCAGCTCGACGTATCGGGCGAATATTCCTGGGACCTGCGGCAGTTGCCACGTCGGCATCAACGAGCAGTACCAGCAGGGTGTGCACGGCAAGGCGGTCGCGGCAGGCAATACGAACGCGCCGGTCTGCACCGACTGCCATACGGCGCATGGGATCCTCGAGCCGACGTCGTCGGACTTTCGCATGCAGTCCACGCCGGTGTGCGGCAATTGCCACCGGGATAAATTCAGCACCTATCGCGACACATTCCACTCGCAACTGGGGCTGCTGGGCGGCTACACGGAGACGGCGCGCTGCTGGGACTGCCATCAGGCGCACAAGGTGCTGGCGGCTTCCGATCCGCAGTCGCCGATCGCCAAAGCGAACCTGGTCGAGACCTGCGGCCGCTGCCATGCGGGCGCGAACCTGAGCTTCGTGCAGTATCAGCCGCATGCCAATGCGCGGAATCGCCGGCTCAACCCGCCGCTCTACTACATCCGGTTATTCATGAACCTGCTGCTGACCAGCGTGTTGACCTTCTTCCTGCTGCATACGGTGTTGTGGCTGGTCCGGTCGCGGTTCCAGCGCGAAAGCGGCAAATCGGCAGGAGGAAAACATGCCTGAGCTTACGGAATCCCCGATCGCTACCGAAACGGCAGAAGCCGTCCTGCGCGGCTATGTGGCGGCGGCTGAAGTGAAGCCCCGCTATTTCCTGCGCTTCACGCTGGGGCAGCGGTACCTGCACGCGGTGCTGTTCACTTCGTTCCTGGTGCTGGCGGCGACCGGGCTGATCATGCGCTTCAGTGGATCGGTCTGGGCCATCCGCGTGGCGAAACTGGTCGACGGGTTTGGCACGATCCTCTTCTTTCACAAGTTCTGCGCGCTGGTGCTGACTCTGGCATTCCTGATTCACGTGCGCGAGATCGTGGCGCGCGGCGTTTTCAAGCGCGAGCGGGGGATCTTCTGGGGGCCGACCTCGATGGTGGCCAACTGGAAGGACGTGAAGGACCTGTTCGCCCACATGCGCTGGTTCCTGGGGCTGGGGCCGAAGCCGAAGTTCGAGCGCTACGCCTACTGGGAGAAGTTCGATTACTGGGCCGTGTTCTGGGGGATGGTGGTCATCGGGTTCTCCGGCTATGCGATGTGGTTTGCGCCATTCTTCGCGCGGTTCCTGCCAGGCTGGGCGCTCAACGCGGCCCTGGTGATCCACAGCGAAGAAGGCCTGCTGGCGATTCTGTTCATCTTCTCCATTCATTTTGTGAACACGCACCTGCGGCCCGACAGCTTCCCGATGGACATGGTGATCTTCACCGGCCGGGAGAGCGAAGAGGAGTTCAAGAACCGGCGGCCGGATGAATACGCGCGCATGGTGGCCGAAGGCAGGTCTGCGATAAGGATCACAGACGCGCCGCCTAAGTGGTTGATAAATTTCTCGCGGGTGGTGGGGTTTACGGCTATTCTGATTGGCCTGACCCTGCTGATTCTGACCGTGAGCGCGTACTTCGCTGGATAGGGGTTGCAAGGTGGATTTAAGGAGCATCGAGAAGAACCTGCGGCCGGTTCTCTTTTACGGAAACAATCCGATCAGCCTGCTGGGAGGTGCGCTGACGACGGCGTCGGCCCTGGTTCTGGTCGGCTTTTGGGTGGTTTCGACGTTCGGACACGGGGGCACGGCGAATCCCTACGTCGGGCTGATCTTCGATCTGTTTCTGCCGGGACTGTTCATCCTGGGGCTCGTTCTTATCCCCATCGGTATCTTTCTGCGCCGGAAAAAACTCATCGCTGCGGGGCAGGTGCCGGCGACCTATCCGCATATCGACCTGCAAAATGCTGTGTTTCGCCGCGGGATCGAAGTGGTGGCGATCGCGACGTTCATCAATTTTGTGATTGTGGGGACGGCTTCGTACCGGGCTGTGTCGTACATGGATTCGCCGCATTTTTGCGGGCAGAGTTGCCACGTAATGGCGCCGCAGTGGGCGGCGTACCAGGAGTCGCCGCACGCGCATGTGGACTGCGTGCAGTGCCACGTGGGATCAGGCATGAAGTCGTACGTGCAGGCCAAGGTGAACGGGACGCGGCAGATGGTGGAAGTGACGTTTCACACCTGGCCGACGCCGATCCGGGCGACGCTGAACGGATTGCGCCCGGCGCGCGAGACCTGCGAGGAGTGCCATACGCCGGCGAAATTCGTCGGCGAGAAGCTGCTGGTGAAGACGACGTTTGCCGACGATGAGAAAAATTCCGTCACGCGCACGGTGCTGGTGCTGCATCTGGGCGGGCTCGATTCGGTGTCGCATCTGACGGGAATTCACGGCCATCACCTCAACAATTTCGAATATGTGGCCAGCGATGCGGCCGCGCAGAACATTCTGGCGGTGAGGAAGCCTAATCCGGACGGGAGCACGACGGACTACGTCAGCTCGGATGTGAAGGTGCCGTTCGACGAGATCAAAGGCGTGCGCCGCACGATGGACTGCATGGACTGCCACAACCAGGCGACGCACGTCTTCCAGACCGCGCAGCAGGCGATGGATGAAGCGATGGTGGATGGGACGCCGAGCCCGGACCTGCCCTTCGTGCACAAGCAGGGACTGAAGCTGATTCAGGCAACGTATGGGTCGCAGGCCGACGCGGGGAAGAAGATCACGGCGGGCCTCGATGAGTTCTACCGCACGCAGTATCCCGAGGTGTGGCAGAACCAGCGGCCGCTGGTGGATGCGGCGGCGCAGCGCCTGGTGTCGATGTACGACCGGAACGTGTTCCCGGAGATGAAGGTCACGTGGGGCACGTACCCGAACAACATCGGGCACATGGATTATCCGGGGTGCTTCCGCTGCCACGACGGCAGCCACACGACGAAGAGCGGGAAGACGCTGAGCAACGACTGCAGCCTGTGCCACAACATTCTGGCGACGGACGAGACGCACCCGAGCGTGCTGAACGATCTGCAACTGCAGAACGAGCTGCGGCTGCAGTAGGCGGAGAGCGCTGGCAGTGGGTCGTCTCCGGTTCGACGAGCATCGGGGCAGAACCTGTCAATGGAGGGTTGGCCTATTATCGCCCGCTCAGGGGCGGTTCGGCAGGCAGAACCCGACTTATAAGGACTGACTTTTACAAGGTATATGCTTGAGTCGCAGCGGCTGGAAAGTGATCTCGAATGGTCAGACCTGCCGCTCCAGAGGAGCGCGAGATGCCCGATGGCAAACGTATAGCCCTATTTTTAGACGGCACGTGGAATAACGTGAGCGCTAACACTAACGTTTGGCGACTGAAGTCTCTCTGCGCCTGTTCTCCGGAGCAACTCGTTTATTACAGCGCGGGGGTCGGCACACAATCCGGTGAGCATCTCTCGGGAGGCATGTTTGGCATTGGTATCGATAAGGAGGTTACCGATGCCTATGAGTGGTTAATCGAAAATTATGAGCCGGGAGCGCAACTGTTCATTTTTGGCTTCAGCCGGGGAGCGTTCACTGCCCGAAGTCTGGCGGGCTTCATCTCCAAATGCGGCTTGCTGCAGGCGGGCTCTCCCGTTTCGCTCAGCCAGATGTTCGAACGATACCGCAAGGGCACAGCCACTTCCATTCTCAAGCTTGCCACTGCACTGGAAAGCGGTCTGTCGCAGGAGGACAAGTTGATTAAAGCGTACTCTCAGTCGATCCCGGTCTGGTTCCAGGGCGTATGGGACACGGTTGGAACGCTTGGGGTTCCGGTTCCGTTCTTTCCAAAGGTCAGTCGGGAAGACTTCGCATTTTTGGAGACAGACTTGCGCATCAACGATACGCACGCCTACCACGCTCTGGCCATTGATGAACATCGGGAAGCCTTTGCGCCTACCCTCTGGGTGAAGAGCACTCCAAAAGAAGGGGAGTGTCCTCCGCCCCGCGATCTCGACCATGTTGAGCAGCGTTGGTTCGCGGGAGCCCACGCCAATGTCGGCGGCGGTTACGAGGATGATCTGCTCGCGGAAGTGCCACTTTGTTGGATGATGAGCAAAGCGACGACACACGGGCTTGAGTTCCGGCACGATGTTGCCATCGACGGAAATGTTAATGCCTGCGCGATCCACGACTCTTACGCCGAGATGGCCCACGGCGTATATAAAGCGATAACCTTCGGAAAGCAGTACTACAGGACTATCGGAGCCGAGCCGGTCGATACCGGCGATGTTGTCAAGACCACTATCAACGAAACCATCGATGCAAGTGTCTTCGACCGGTGGCGCAACGACGCGGGCTATCGGCCTAACAATTTGCTCGACTGGGCGAAACGCAGGGGCGTGGATCCCTGCACCCTCAAACAGTCGGTGCGCGCCGACGACGCGAAAGCGCTGGAACAGTAGGGTTGGGACCGAGAAACGGGCTTCTCGGCAGCGACGTATCCGGATTGGCGGCAGATCGGTGAGGGGCTCAGCGGCCGCTTTAGCCAGGTGCAATTTTGGCGGTCAACCGGCAGCCGACTCATTGCCGGCATTTTCGCCTCGATGACCGGTCAAGCCTCCATCGTTTGGCCTCCTCTGTTTTGGCCGGTTGTGACAATGGTCACAGAGCCGTCGAGCCCTCCGCGGGTACCTTGAGGGAGGTATGAACGCCCTCCTGCTGGACCGCATTCATTTTGCATTCACCGTAACATTTCACTACCTGTTTCCGCAGCTGACCATGGGTTTGGCGCTGCTGATGGTGGTGATGAAGTTGATCGCTCTGCGCACCGGCCAGGAGCGGTGGAACCAGGCGGCGCGCTTCTGGGCGAAGATCTTCGCGATTAACTTCATGCTCGGGGTGGTGACCGGCATCCCCATGGAATTTCAGTTCGGGACGAACTGGTCGGAATTCGCCCGCCGGACCGGCGGCGTGATCGGACAGCCGCTGGCCATGGAAGGCGTGTTTGCGTTCTTCCTCGAATCGACGTTTCTGGGGTTGTTCCTGTTCGGCGAGAAGCGCCTGTCGAAGCCGGCGCACTGCGGCGCGGCGTTCATGGTCTTCCTGGGATCGTGGATCTCCGGGTTCTTCATCATCGTGACGGACGCGTGGATGCAGCATCCGGTGGCGTACCACGTGCTGCCCAACGGGAGTTATGAGGTCTCGAGCTTCCGGGCCCTGCTGCTGAATCCGTGGGCCTGGCTGCAGTACGCGCACAACATGTGCGGCGCGGTGGTGACGGGCTCGTTTGTCGTCGCGGCGACGGGCGCTTTTTATCTGCTCGAAAAGAGCCACGAGGAGTTTGGGCGGCTGTTCCTGAAGCTTGGAGTGATTGCCGGACTGATTTCCTGCGTTGTCCAGATCTTTCCGACGGGCGATTTGCACGGACGCTACGTGGCCAGGTATCAGCCCGCGGCGATTGCCGGGATGGAAGGTCTGTTCAATACGCGGAGGGGCGCGCCGGTGGTGCTGATTGGGCAGCCGGATGAGACTGCGCAGAAGATCGACAATCCGGTGCCGGTGAACGATGTACTGAGCTTCCTGATTTACGGCACGACCAGGGCTGAAGTGAAGGGGCTGAATGATTTTCCGCCGGACCAGCGGCCTTCGGCGCTGCCGCTGCTCTATTACAGCTACCACATCATGGCGGGGCTGGGGACGTGGTTTCTGCTGCTGATGGCGGCCGCGGCGATTCTGCTGTGGCGCGGCAAGCTGTACCGGGCGCGATGGATTCTATGGCCGATTCTGCTCAGTTTTCCTTTGCCCTATGTTGCTAATACTGCTGGATGGATGACGGCGGAGATCGGACGACAGCCGTGGCTGGTGTATGGGCTCATCCGCACGGCGCAGGGATACTCGCCGCACGTTTCGGCAGGGAACACGCTGTTCACGCTGCTCGGTTTCCTTGGCATGTACTCGGTGCTGTCGATCCTGTGGATCGTGCTGGTGTACCGGTTCATCCGCACCGGACCGGCAGCGGCGGCCGTGGTCGAGCCTGAGCATGCGACCGAAGCGCTGACCACAGCCTGAGAGAGGAGTCGGCGATGGGGTTTGTCTGGTTCTGGATTGTCGCGGTGATGATCGCCGCTTATGTGGTGCTCGACGGGTTCGATTTGGGCGTCGGCATTCTGGCTCCTTTTGTGGCGCGCGGCGAAGACGACCGGCGTAGCCTGATCCGGTCGATCGGGCCGGTGTGGGACGGCAATGAAGTCTGGCTGCTGGCCGGCGGCGGCACACTGTACTTCGCGTTTCCGCTGCTCTATGCGTCGTCGTTCAGCGGATTCTATTTGCCGCTGATGATCGTGCTGTGGCTGCTGATCTGCAGAGGCGCGAGCATCGAGCTGCGCATGCACATTGACCACCCAGTGTGGCGGAGCTTCTTCGACGGATTGTTTTTTGTGTCGAGCGCGCTGCTGGCCATCTTCTTCGGCGCGGCGCTGGCCAATGTGATTCGCGGCGTGCCACTGGGCGCTGACAATTACTTCTTCCTGCCGCTGTGGACGAACTGGCGTGTGGGACCGCAGCCAGGGATTCTGGACTGGTACACGGTGATCGGGGGCGTGGTGGCTCTGGTGGCTCTGGCGGAGCACGGCGCGCTGTGGCTGACGCTCAAAGCCGCGGGAGACCTCGAAGCTCGGGCGCGCCGCGCGGCGGGGGCTCTGTGGGGCGTGCTCCTGCTGGTGACGCTGATCAGCCTGCCGGCCACGATTGCGGTGCGGCCCTCGGCACTGGCGAATTACAACGCGCATCCCGTGCTGTTCGCGATTCCGCTGCTGGTGGTGGCGACGCTGGTGGGCGTGCTGAGCTTCACGAAACAAAAGAAGCCGCTGGCGGCCTTCCTGTCGTCGTGCCTGTATCTGGTGTTCATGCTGGTGGGCGCGGCGGCCGGGCTGTATCCCACGCTGCTGCCGTCGGCGAGCGATCCCGCGCGCGACATCACGATTGCCAACGCGCTCACCGGGGCGCATTCTCTGCATGTCGGCCTGGTGTGGTGGTCGGTGGGGCTGATGCTGGCGCTGGGATATTTCATTACGTCCTATTGGCTGTTCCGGGGCAAAGTGTCCGCGGAAGCCGGTTATGGACACTGAGCACACGTTGAACCTGAAGGAGACTTATTCGATGGCATCCGCAACGACGATCCCTGAACGCACGGTCATCATTGATCCCGCGCACGACCTGGTGGGGATACGCGGCAGTTCGCTGGCAGCGATCTTTACGCCGAAGTCGGTCGCGGTGGTGGGCGCGTCGGAGCGGCCGGGCAGCGTGGGGTGCACGGTGCTGAACAACCTGGTGTCGAGCCCGTTCGGAGGGCCGGTGTGGCCGGTGAACCCAAAACGGCCAACGGTGCTGGGGCTGCCCGCGTACAAGTCGATTGCCGAATTGCCGGGCGTTCCCGACCTGATTGTGGTGACGACGCCTGCCGCGACGGTGCCGGCGATCATCCAGGAAGGGGTCGACGCCGGAGTGCCGGCGGGGATCATCATCTCGGCAGGATTCAAAGAAGTGGGCGAAGCCGGCAAGGCGCTGGAGCGGCAGATTGCGGAGATCATCCGGGGCAAGATGCGCATCATCGGGCCGAATTGCCTGGGCGTCATGAATCCGGTGGGCGGGGTGAATGCGAACTTCGCGAAGGATATGGCTCCCGCGGGACGGCTGGCGTTCATCAGCCAGAGCGGCGCGCTGGGGACGGCGGTACTGGACTGGTGCATACGGGAGCGCGTGGGCCTGAGCGGATTCGTGTCGGCCGGCTCGATGCTCGACGTTAACTTTGGCGAGCTGATCGACCACTACGGGCAGGATCCGAATACCGACGCCATCGTGATCTACATGGAGTCGATCGGCGATGCGCGGAGTTTTTTGTCGGCCGCGCGGGCGGTGGCGATGAACAAGCCGATCCTCGTGATCAAGGCGGGACGCACCGCGGCGGCGGCGAAAGCGGCCGCTTCGCATACGGGATCGCTGACGGGCAGCGACAGTGTGCTCGACGCGGCGTTTCAGCGTGCCGGCGTGCTGCGGGTGAACTCCATCAGCGAGCTCTTCTATGTAGCCGAGGCCCTGGCGAAGCAACCGAGGCCGAAGGGACCGCGGCTCACGATTTTGACGAATGCGGGCGGTCCGGGCGTGCTGGCGACGGATGCGCTGATCTCGGCGGGCGGCGAGCTGACGGAAATTTCGCCGGAGACGCTTGCGACCTACAACAGCTTCCTGCCGGATGCGTGGAGTCACAACAACCCGGTCGACATTCTGGGCGATGCGGAATCGGATCGTTACGCGAAGGCGCTGGAGATTGCGTCGAAGGATGTGAACACCGACGGGATGCTGGTGATCCTGACTCCGCAGGGCATGACGAATCCGACGGAGGTGGCCGAAGATCTGGCGCCCTATGCGAACAGCACGGGGAAGCCGGTGATCGCCAGCTGGATGGGCGGCAATGTCGTGGCTGAGGGTGAGTCGATCCTGAAGAAGGCCGGTATCCCGGTCTTTCCCTATCCGGACGCGGCGGCGGAGACGTTTGTCCTCACCTGGAAACACACCAGCAACGTGCGAGATCTGTATGAGACGCCGGCGGCGCGGTCGGAGTCGGTGCTGGACACCAATCGCGACGAGGCAACGAGGATCGTGAACGAAGTGCGGGCGGGACGCCGGACGATTTTGACGGAATATGAATCGAAGCAGCTGCTTTCCGCCTATGGAATTCCGACGGTGCGGACGGAACTGGCCAAAACGCCGCAGGACGCCGTGCATCAAGCCGCGGAGATGGGCTATCCGGTGGTGCTCAAGCTGCACTCGGAGACCATCACGCACAAGACCGATGTGGGCGGCGTGAAGCTGAACCTGCGCACCGTCACCCAGGTCGTCGAGGCCTTTGAAGAGATCAGGGCATCGGTGACCGCCAAAGTGGGCGCGGAGCATTTCCTCGGCGTCACGGTGCAGCCTTTCGCGAAGCTCGATGGGTACGAGCTGATCATCGGGAGCAGCATCGATCCACAGCTGGGGCCGGTATTGCTGTTCGGAACCGGCGGGCAGCTGGTGGAGGTGTACAAGGACAGCGCTCTGGCACTGCCGCCGCTGACGGCCACGCTGGCGCGGCACATGATGGAACAGACGAAAATCTTCACGGCGTTGAAGGGCGTGCGCGGGCGCAAGCCAGTCGACCTCAACGCGCTGGATTCGCTGGTGGTGCGCTTCAGCGAACTGGTGGTGGAGCAGCGCTGGATCAAGGAGATTGATATCAATCCGCTGCTGGCTTCGCCCGACGGGCTCATTGCGCTGGACGCGCGCGTGGTGCTGTTCGATCCGGGAACCGCGGAAGAGGAGCTGCCGCGCCCGGCGATTCGGCCTTACCCGGTGCAGTATGCGGCGCCGTGGACGACGAAAAAGGGGGGAGAGGTGCTGATCCGGCCGATCCGCCCGGAGGATGAGCCGCTGATTGTGGCGTTCCACGACCGGTTGTCGGAAAACACGGTGCTGGAGCGGTACTTCACATCATTGGCGCTGAGCGCGCGCACGGCGCACGACCGCCTCACGCGCATCTGCTTCATCGACTACGACCGCGAGCTGGCGCTTGTGGCGGAGGCGGATGATCCGGCGAAAGGCAAAGTTGTCGGTGGTGTGAGCCGCATGATTCGCCAGGTCGACGGGCGCTCCGCGACCCTGGCGGTGGTTGTGGCCGATGACTTCCAGGGGCAGGGATTAGGCGAGGAATTGATGCGCCGGGCTCTGGAGGCCGCCAGTCACGAGGGTATTGCGCAGGTGGTGCTTCACTTCCTGCCCGAAAACCAGCGCATGAGCCGCCTGGCGCGGAAGCTGGGTTTCGCGCTGACCGAAGAAACCGAGGCGGAAGGGAAAGGTTTAATCCGCGGTGAGCTGACTCTCTGAGTCGCACGCGGCACGGGGCAGGGGAACGATCCCTGCCCCGTTTCTATTGACGGAAAAGTAGCTCAGTGCATGGCAGGCTCGCCGGTGCGGGATAGCTCATGGGCCGAGCCGCGCGGCGCTGCGAAGGGCAGATGCACGGTCACAATGGTTCCCTGGCCCAGGTGGCTGGCGAGGGCAATCTCACCATTGCAGGAATCGACAATCGCCTTGCAGATGGAGAGGCCGAGGCCGGCGCCGCCGGTGGAGCGCGTGCGCGATCGGTCGCCGCGCCAGAATCGCTCGAAGAGGTGCGGCAAATCTTCGGGAGCGATGCCGTTGCCGGTATCGCGCACTTCAAGCGAGACAGCGGTGGCCGGGGTGATGCTGGCGGTGACGGCTCCGCCGGCGGGCGTGTGCTGCACGGCGTTGAGCATGAGGTTGGCGAGGAGCGACGCGCAGGCGTCCTCAGCCAAAGGAACCGGAGCAGGCAGCGGCGCATGCACGGCGATGGAGACCTGGCGAATCTCGGCGAGGCGCTCCATCTGCACAGCCACGTCGCGCGCCACTTCGGCGAGATCGCAGCGGTCGTTGCGGCCCGCTGCCGCGCGCTCGAAGCGAGCCAGTTGCAGCATGCGCTGCACCAGCTCTTCCATGCGGGCGCAGTCGGCCATGCAGGTTTCGAGGCCGTTCGCGTATTCGCGGGTCGTGCGGGGGCGCGAAGACAGCAACTGTAATGACGATTTGACGATGGTGACGGCGGTCTTCAGCTCGTGCGCCGCATCGTGCACGAAAATCTGCTGCTGCTGAAAAGCTTCTTCAAGGCGCGTTGTGGCGGACTCGAGCGCAGCAGCGAGTACGGTCAGTTCCTCGGTCTGGTGGGCGCGCTCGGGCGCGTGAAAACGGCGTTGCTGCGGGGTGATTTCGCCGGCCGCCTCGCTGAGGATGCGCAGGGGCGCGAGACCGCGGCGCAGCAGAAACGCGAGGACCACGGCGGTGAGCACCAGCAACACGAAGCTGGCGAGGAGCAGGAATTGCGCCGCGCGCCTGACGGCCGCGGTGACCGGCTGCAGCGAAACCGCATAGCAGATGACGACGGGACGCGCAATGCCGGGGCTGGTATCGTCGGCGTCAATCTGACGGACGCCGTGGAGCACCAGGCCGCGCAGCCGCAAAGCACCGATGCGCAAATTCTGCGGCTGGTTCGTCGAGCCGAAGTGAGCGTCGGCTCCGGCGATCCACGTGGCAGAGTGCGCCAGCACGGGGCCGCGGGCATCGCGGGCCATCCAGAAATCGCCATTGCGCAAATCGAGGGCGTCGGGATTGATGGCGACATTGTCGCCAGGGTCTTCCGCGTCGTGAACGGCGCCGAGCAGCGAGTCGGCGCGACCGCGGAGCATTTGATCGAAACCGCGCATCTGCTCGCGCCACGTGTAGAAGATGGTGGCTCCGCTCATGCCGGCGGCGAGCGCGCACTCCAGCAGCAGCACGGTGGCGATGAGGCGGCGGCCGAGCGAGTAGCGCTTCATGACGCCTGGCTCCGGGCAGCGGAAGGGGGGGCGGAGGGTGCGGCGGCAGGGGCGACGAGGCGGTACCCGCGGCCGCGCAGCGTTTCGATCCATAACCCGCCGGCATGGCTGCGGTTCAGCTTGCGGCGCAGGTTGGAGATGTGGGCTTCGATGACGTTGGAGTGGTGCTCCCAGTTGTAATCGTAGAGGTGTTCGAGGAGCACCTGCTTGGAGATGACCGAGCGCGGACGATGGCTGAGATACTCGAGGGCGCGATACTCGGTCGGCGAAAGCTCGACGCATTTGCCGCTGACGGTGACGGTCTTTTCCAGGGTGTCGATGACGAGGTCGGCGATCTGAATCTTCGGATGGCTTACGCCCTTGCTGCGCCGAATGAGCGCTTTGCTGCGCGCCAGCAGTTCGCCGAGATCGAAGGGCTTGGCCAGATAGTCGTCGGCGCCCGCATTCAGCAGCATGACCACCGAAGCTTTTTCAGCGACGGCGGTGAGCACGAGGACGGGAGCGGTCTGGCCCAGGGCGCGAATGGCCCTGAGAACTTCCTGGCCGCTCATGCCGGGCAGCATCAGGTCCAGGATGATGAGGTCATAGTTCGCCTCCCGGCCAAATTCGACGCCCTCCGCGCCGGTGTGCGCCACATCGACGGCGAGGCCGGCGCTTTCGCGCAGGGCTTCGGCGATATTCGCCGCGACCCGGACCTCGTCCTCGACGACCAGCACGCGCATGAGAACAATCACTCCCTGAGGTCATTTTGCCTGAACCGGCATAGTACCTGCGGGTGGTTTTTGGCGCAACGCAAACGTTTCAGCGCCAACCATCCCCGGTACAATGAAGGTATTATGCGCCGCATTTACATGGACGCCAATGCTACCACTCCTCTGCTGCCGGAGGTGCTGGAGGCGATGCGGCCGTATTTCATCGAATCGTTCGGGAATGCCTCGTCGATTCATCAACATGGGCAGCACGCGCGGGCTGCGGTCGAGCGCGCCCGGGAACAGGTGGCGGGGCTGCTCCATTGCCGTCCGGCGGAGATTGTCTTCACGTCGGGCGGGACGGAAAGCGACAACACGGCGATTTTCGGTGTCCTGCGGCCGGGCGACCACATGATTACGTCGGCCATCGAGCATCATGCGGTGCTGACCACGGCGGAGAAGATCCGGGCGCGGGGCGTCGAGGCGACGTTTCTTCCAGTATCGGCGGGCGGGGCCGTGGACCCGATGGATGTGTACCGCGCGCTGAAGCCGAACACGAAGCTGATCAGCTTGATGATGGCGAACAACGAGACGGGCGTCATCCAGCCGGTGGAGCAGATCGGCAAGATCGCGGCGGAGGCGGAGGTCTGCTTCCATACCGATGCCGTGCAGGCGGCGGGGAAGATTCCCATCGACGTGACGGGGATCGGCTGCCACTTGATGAGCCTCTCCGGACACAAGCTGCATGCGCCGCAGGGCACCGGGGTGCTCTACGTGCGGCGCGGGACGCGGTTTGAGCCGCTGGTGTTTGGCGGATCGCACGAACGGCAGCGCCGCGCGGGCACAGAGAACGTGGCGGGCATCGTGGGGCTGGGCAAGGCTGCGGAGATGGCGCTGGCCGGACTCACGGATGGCACCGAGAATCGCATCACGCTGCTGCGGGACCGGCTGGAACAGGGGCTGCTGGCGAGCCTCTCTGAGTGCGGGGTGAACGGCGCGGGACAGGCGCGGGTGCCGAATACGTCCAATGTCTACTTCGATCATCTGGAGGGCGAGGCGCTGGTAATCGCGCTCGACCTGAAGGGGCTGGCGGTTTCCGGCGGCTCGGCGTGCTCGTCGGGATCGACGGAGCCTTCGCACGTGCTGAAGGCAATGGGGCTGCCGCTGGCGCGATCGCGGGCGAGCCTGCGCTTCAGCCTGAGCCGGCTGAATACCGACGCGGATGTGGATGCTGCGCTCGAGCTGGCACCGGCAGCCGTGGCGCGGCTGCGGGAGTTGTCGCCGATCTGGCAGAAGGCAAAGCGGGCGGCGGCAGTTCTGGCATAGGATGCACGTTGACGTTGTGTTCTGCTTTTAGGCATAGCCTGATCCGGCTTGCCGGGGATGACCCGCTGCAGCGTAGAATCGCGGGGCTCGGACAACAGGTGCTATGACTGCCTTCTCGAATCGCAGGCTGCGCGTTTTCCTGGTCTCAACGGTCATCCTCAGTTTCGTCGCTGCACACGGTCAGGCCACGCAGGCAGCCCCAGAGAGGGATGCGCTGAGCGTAACGCTGAAAATGCAAAGCGATCGAATCCAGGTCGGCCAAATGCCCTGGGCCATCCTGACCATCGACAACCAAAGCGATCAACCAGTAGATATTCGTGACTCGATGTATCGGGTGTACGTCTACGGAAGAAACGGAGAAGCGCCAACAACGCCTATTCAGCGACAATTGACCGGCAGGCCCAACCCAGGCGACGTAGAACTGCCGCACGGTCCAGATGCCGGTCCGTCAAGGGTGTGGCCGGCTGGCGGGCCTGGTGACTCGTGTGTTCGCAAGTTTGAACTGGCCTATCTTTACGATTTAAGCGCGCCGGGCAGGTACACAGCCTACGCGGAGGTGATGGACCCATCTTCCCGTCGATGGCTGCGTACCAAAACGGTGACCTTCGAGATGAAGGCTCCACCGCAATAGCGGCCCAGCGGATGAATGACAGGTGAGATTGGTTCGGGCCGATGTGGGCCGCCCGCCTAGTGGTGACCGGTGCTGCTGGTCGTGCCTCCGCCTCCGCCGGCGTGACCCCCGCCACCACCGCCTCCTGCGCTTGCGTGGCTGCCGCCACCGCCTCCACTGCTGGTGTGACCGCCGGAACTCGGCGCGGCGCCACGAGGGGTAAAAGTTCCGAAAGAACGCGCCGGACCGGACGGCACGCTGTACCCATGCGTTCCCGGCACAGGCGCGACGACGGTGCGGCCGTCGATGGTGCGCGCGACTGAAGGCGCCAATTCAGGATGGGTGCGGACCAGCGACGCACTGTAGCTCTCGCCGACGGGCCCGCGCTGCGCCGGATGGATGGACGAGTCGAGCGGAGCGATGTCCTTACCATCGAACGAAAGGACACGTGGCCCCGGGCGCGGTCCCCTGGCCTCGTGGAAGGGCGCGCCGTATTGCGGGCCGCGGTTGACGGTGATGAGCGGATTCGGATGCGGCAAGGGTCCAGGACCATGGCGCGGGCGCGTCGGCGGCACGTAGCCCCTGGGAACGCGCCATACCGTCGCATAGGGATACCAGCCTGCGCCGTAGAAGCCCCAGCCACAATTGCCGGGAATCCAGATCCAGCCCCAGCTGGGCAGGAAATCCCAGGCGCCGCAGTGGTAGGGCCACCAGCCCCACGGATAGCCGGAGATCCAGGTGTATCCGAACGACGGATAGTAGCCCCAGTAGCCGCTGCCGAAGGGATCCCAGTCGGCATCGACGCCGGAGGGCGCCCACACCTGACCGTAGCCGGGCAGGTTATACCAGTTGCCATAGTAGTCGAGATCGTTCCAGGCGGGGTCGTCGGGGTTGCCGGACGAGGCGCGGGCAGTGGTCTCATTCGATTCGAGTTCGGCCAGGGCCTGGTCGCGGTCGGAATTCCACTGGTCCCAGGAATCGGCCGTGACGCTTTGCGCTACGGTGAACTCGCCGGGCTGCTGCGGATCGGTCTGGAAGGTCTGGTTGGGGTGGACATCGAGGGCGACGCCCTGGCCGTCATCGACGTGCACCGCTCCGTGCATCACCGCCAACTCATTGGGAGCAGCATCGAGAGCAATGCGGAAAACGGCGCTGCCGACGGGTGTCACGGCGTCAGCATTGAAGTGAACGCTGATTTTTCCGTCCTGGGCGTTCAACTCGTAATAGGTGAGGCCGGTGAGGGCGTCGATCTGCGTGGCCGTGGCGCCGTCGCTGCCGCGGCCGAGCTGGGTGAGGCGAATGGAGCTGTTGGGAGCGACACGCGCCACGCTGCCATCTTCAAACTCGATCTCGAGGCGCCCATTGTCGCCGGTGACGAAGCGCATCCCCTCCACGGCGGGCATATTCGGCTCGGCCTGAGGAAACACGAGGTTACCCTGCTGGAAGACCTGAACCTGGCCTTCGACATCGCTGAGGCGCACGGCGCGGACATTGCTGTGGGCGGCGCTCTGATCCTGAGTCGAAGGGGGGAGCTGCATGTCGGCAGGGGGCGGCGGGGCCGTTTGGAGGCCGGGATCGTCTGACGAATCCTGCGCGAAGGCTCCGGCCGCGGTGAGGCCGAAGGCGAAAATGGCGGAAAGAAGGAGAAGGCGGCGAATCGATTTGGGGGAACGGATTGCTGAAAGACGAGAACGAAACGAGTAGCGGCGCCCCATATCGGCACCTCCTGACGGACCCACAACTCCGCTGCCTATTAAACGCACGAGGGTGGCATTTAGTTTCGACTCAATTGTCGCATGCGGCATGACGGGACCGGGCGAGCGCCGGGAGGGTTACGGCCGGGATTCGTTACGTTTTTGGGGATCTTCGCAGCGGCTCAGGAGGGTCAGGGCGCGCTTGCGGGCGCGATCCATCACCATCTGATCCTCGGCGATGGTATGGAGTTCCGGAGCGATGTTGGGCAGGTCGGAAGCGCGCTGGTCGCGGATCGCGTCCTGCAGGGAGGCGAGTTCGGAGTCGAGGCCGAGGCGGTCGTGCTGGTCTTCGACATCGAGGCGGCGGCCGACCTCCAGAGTAAAGGCGACGGCGTTGAGCTGATCGGCGATGCGCTGCAGCTCGGGATCGGAGCCCCAAATGAAGGCGCAGGTGCCCTTTCCGTCCGGGCCGGCGTAGGTGAGGGTCTTGTTGCCGGTGAAAGCCATGCCGGCGCGGCCCCGGTCGCAACGGTCGTTGAAGAAGTCGTGCGCGCGGGCATAGGCGAACAACTGCGTGCGCAAGCCGGCGTCGAGCTGGATGGCGCGGTCGATGGGGGCGGGCATGACGCTCTCGTCAGAATCCATCACAGCCGCACCGGGCTGGGAGACGAAATGGCCGGTTCCGGATTCATCGATGGTGATGGCATAGTGCGAGGGCTGGAGCTGAGGGTGCTCGAAGGTATAGACGATGCGGGCCGAGGCCTGCGCTGAGGCGGGCAGAGCGGTGAGGGCCGGCAGAGAAAAGAGCAGCAGGATTGCGGTGTTCATGCGCATGGTTAAGCGCGAACCTCCTGGAGCGCCAGGGTTTGGGCGTGATGGATATGGCAGATGGCGATGGCGAGCGCATCCGCGGCGTCGGCCGGTTCGGGAGCGGACGCGAGATGGAGCAGGCGCGCGACCATAAACTGGACCTGTTCTTTGGCGGCCAGGCCATATCCCGTGACGGTGGACTTGATGGTGAGCGGGGCGTACTCGGCGATGGGAATGCCCGCGCCAGCGGCAGCAAGCAGCGCGACGCCGCGCACATGGCCCAGCTTGATGGCCGATTTCGCGTTGACCGAGTAAAACACCTCTTCAACGGCGACTACTTCGGGTTGCCAGCGCTGGAAGAGCGCGAGCAGTTCAGAATGGATGAGCGCGAGACGCTGCGGCAAAAGCGACTTCTTTGGGGGGCAAATGCCGCCGGCGGCCAGCCAGACCAAATCCGGGCGGCGAGCGCTGTCGTCCGACTCGACGACACCGTATCCGGTGGTTTCTGTTCCGCAGTCGATGCCGCAGACCCGCATAGTCCGAACCTCAACGGATCGAAGGAGAATCTACGGGTCAGTGTAGCGCAGGCGGGGAACGGCCGGGAGGAAAAAGAGCTAGCGTGAAACTCCTTCCAGGGGCGAACTGGCGGTGGCGTAAAGCCGGCGGGGCATGCGGCCGGCGATATAGGCCTGGCGTCCGGCCAGCACGGCATGCTGCATGGCCTCCGCCATCAGGATCGGATTCGACGCGGCGGCGATCGCGGTGTTCATCAGCACGCCGTCGGCGCCCAACTCCATGGCCAGCGCTGCGTCGGACGCGGTGCCCACGCCAGCATCGACGATGAGCGGAACCTCGGTGATCTTCTCGCGCAGAATCTGCAGGGTAGCGCGGTTCTGGATGCCGAGACCGCTGCCGATGGGCGCGGCGAGCGGCATCACGGCGGCTGCTCCGGCGTCGATGAGGCGATGCGCGAAGACGATGTCGTCGGAGGTGTAGGGCAAGACGGTGAAGCCTTCCTTCACCAGCGTGCGGGTGGCTTCGAGCGTCGCCTGGACGTCGGGGTAGAGCGTGGCCTGGTCGCCGATGACCTCGATCTTGACCCAGTCGGAAAGGCCGACTTCGCGGGCGAGGCGCGCGGCACGAACGGCCTCATCGGCGGTGTAGCAGCCGGCGGTATTGGGCAGCAGGAAGTAGCGCCGGGGATCGATGAAGTCGAGCAGGGACTCGCGGGAGCGGTCGAGGTTCACGCGGCGCACGGCGACGGTGACCATCTCGGCGCCCGAAGCCTCGATGGCTGCCTGAGTTTCCAGGCCGTCCTTATATTTGCCGGTGCCGACGATGAGCCGCGACTGAAAGGCCCTGCCTGCGATGACGAGGGGTTCCATGGGGTTATTGTAAGTCCGCGTCGAGGGCGGGTGCGGCGACGCTTACCAGATCGTGCGGAGCGCGCGCGAGCGGCGAATACGGGTTTCGGGGGTGACGAGCGGGAGGCCTTCGGTGATGGCCGTGGCGCTGATGATGCGGTCGAAGGGATCGGAGGGGAAGCTGGAGGGCAGCTGGGCAGCGGCGATGGCAATGGCGGGAGTCATGGGAAAGATGTGGAACCTGGACTGGAAGTTGTGAATGAACTTCTCGATTGGCTCGCCGGGGGAAATGCGTCTTCGCACGACAAGCCACGCAACCTCGAAGAGCGATTGCGCGCTAAGACCAAGCCCGCCTGCGGCGTTGTGTTCGATGGCGGCGCGGGCTGAATGCGATAAACGTTCCGGACTCAGAGCCAGCCATATCGCTGCGCGGGTATCCAAAAGGATCATCGCGTCAGATCATCCCACTTGCGCTCGCAGCGAGCGACATCCTCCTCGCTCATCGTCGGCTCCATGATGTCCCCGACAATTTTTGCCTTCCCCTTCAGAAAGCCAAAGATGTTCTCCGGCTTTTCCGGCCTGAGGGGAACGATCTTCACCAGGGGTTTGCCGCGCCTGGTTACGACAACTTCTCCATGGCCGTTGTGCACATCGTTCATGACGGAGAGGCATTTGGCTTTAAACGCGCCGGCGCCGATGGTCTTCATTGCGACATGAATCTCCCGACCATGGTCGTTTTACCATGGTCATCTTGCGGGAAGGACAGATGGATGGCGCGATCGCCTGCACACAACGTGAAAGGCCCGCTGCCGAGTTGGGCATGCGGGCCTGGTTCACCGGTGGACTGTGGAGATTGACCTGAGGCGCCTCTTACCTGCGTACGGGGTCCCCGGCGAGCTTGCTCGCAGGGGGTCGTGGGGCGGGCCTCGGCGGTTGGTTAACGCCAGGACTTAGGTTTCCGGCGAGAAGCGGCTCTAAGCCTCAGTCACCTCACGTGACTTGCAACTACTACCGTCAGAATTTTTCATTGGCTGGATCATCCTCCTTTCCCGTGTACCGCTAAGTTAACCGGGAAGCGGGGGAGAGATCAAGAGGGGACAAGGCGCTCTACCAGGAATGCCAGGAGCCTTCGTGCTCGACGAGCGAGACGTCGACACCGAAGAGGGCGCGCAGCGTCTCCGCGGTGATGAGGTCGCGCTTGGGGCCATCGGCAAAGATGCGGCCCTCGCGCATCATGATGACGCGGTCGATTTCGGGCAGGATGTCGGCGAGGTGGTGGGTGACCATCAGGATGCCGAGGCCCTGGCGGGCGACGCGACGCAGGGCTTCGCGCAGCTCGCGCTGGGCGGCAAGGTCGAGCGCGTTGGAGGGCTCGTCCAGCAGCAGCATTTGCGGCTGATGCACCAGAGCGCGCGCGATCATGATGCGCCGCTGCTCGCCGGCCGACATAGCGCCGATCAGCCGCGGTGCGAGATGCTCAGCCTGCATCAGGTGCAGCGCTTCACGCGCGCGACCGCGCATGTCGGGCTTGACCTGAAGATTGGGCCAGAGCGTGGACGCGGAGAAGAATCCGGCGGTGACGGCATCGAGGCCCGACGTGACCGGCGTGCGCTCGCCGGGCAATTCGGCGGAGACGACGCCGAGATGGGAGCGGAGCTGGGAAACATCCCAGCGTTTGCGGCCGAGCAGAAGAAGCTGCGTCTCCGGCGTGACGATGGGGTAGCACTGGCAGGTCAGCGTCTTGATCAGCGTGGATTTGCCGCATCCGTTGGGGCCGAGGATGGCGACGTGTTCACCCTGGCCGATGCGCAGGGAGAGATCGTGGAGGACGACGTTATCGCCGCGCGCTACGCTGACGTGCTGCATGAAAAGGAAATCGGGTTCTTGATTCATGCGCGGCGGCTGGCTCCCTGAAAGATTATTGCAAAGCGGGTTTCGACACCGGCGAGTGCACAGGAGGGGCCGGTTCCCGGTAGGATCACGTGCATGCCGCCCCATTCCGCCCGAGCCCTGAGCCTGTGGAAGCAGAATCTCGGGTGCGTTCCTGCTTCGGTATGGGAGCAGACGGAGCTGGAGACGCTGGTTCTGGCAGACACTGGGCTGACAGAATTGTCGGACCAGATCGGCGCTATGCAGCGGCTGCGCATGCTGGATCTGGGGCACAATGCGCTTGCGAGTCTGCCGGAAGCGATCGGAGAGCTGGAAGGGCTCAGCGACTTTCTTTATCTTCACGACAACCGGCTGACGGAATTGCCGGCGGCGCTGGGGAATCTGAGGAAGCTGCGCTATCTCAACGTCAGCGAGAATGCCTTCGAGGAATTTCCCCCGGCGATTTGCAGCATGGCAGGGCTGCTCGAACTGCGCGCTTCCGATAACCGCCTTTCCGTATTGCCGGAGTGCCTGGGAAATCTGGGGAGACTGCGTGAGCTGCATGTGCGCAATAACCGCCTGACGAGTCTGCCGGATGCGGTGGGGAGCCTGCGGGATCTGCGCCAGATCGACCTGCGCGGCAATCCGCTCGAGTCACTTCCCGAATCCCTGGCACAGCTTCCGATGCTCGACAAGCTGGATTTGCGGTGGGTAACCACATTTGATGAGCCCCTGTGGATGGAAGCGCTGAGAGCACGCGGATGTCTGATTTACTGGTAGTGAGCCTTGCGGGGGCTATTGATTTGCGATGAGTGAACAATCTTTGATTGCAGCAGAAGTATTGCCGCGTGGGTTTCGCTTCGCGGCAGTGAAGGCCGGCATCAAGCCGAGCGGCAAGCCGGATTTTGCGGTTGCGGTTGCGGACCGCACGGCGAGCGCGGCGGCGATGTTCACGGCGAATCGCGTGCAGGCTGCGCCGATCACCGTGGGCCGGCGGCATTTGGAGCGCGGCGCCGGACTGATGCGCGCGGTCGCAGTGAACGCCGGCAACGCGAATTGCGCGACGGGCGAGGCAGGCCTGCGCGCAGCCGAGCAGGTGTGTAAGGCCGCGGCGAAGGCGTTCGGCTGCGAGGCGCATGAAGTGATCCCGTCGTCGACGGGGATCATCGGGGTGCCTCTGCCGGCGGAAAAGCTGGTGGCCGCTATGCCGGCTGCGAAGGACGCACTGCGCGCGGATGCGGAGGGACTCGCCGCGTTCGCGCAGGCCATCCTGACGACGGACACGCGGGCGAAAATCGCGCATGCGGAATTCGAGCGCGACGGGAAGCAGGTACGCATCGCGGGCGTGTGCAAGGGAGCGGGGATGATTCACCCGCGGCTGGAGCCGGCGCTGGCCCCGGGCGGAGCGGCGCTGCACGCGACCATGCTGGTGTATCTGTTCACCGATGCCGCGGTGCACCCCACAGCGCTCGATCGCTATTTGCGCGCGGCGACGGAGGTGAGCTTCAACCGCATTTCGATTGACGGCGACACGTCGACGAATGACACGGTGTTGCTGGTGGCGTCGGGCGGATCGGGCGTGGATGTGTGGGCGGAGGACGCGGAATTTGCGGAAGCCCTGGCTCGCGTTTGCACGTCGCTGGCAAAGCAGATTGTCGCTGACGGCGAGGGCGTCCAGCATGTGGTGGAACTCGATATTGAGGGCGCGGCCAATGATGCGGACGCGCTCAAGGTGGCGAAGGCGATCGCGCATTCGCCGCTGGTGAAGACGGCGTGGGCGGGGTGCGATCCCAACTGGGGACGGCTGATGGCTGCGGCCGGATATTCGGGCGCGGAAATCGATGCGGCGAAGATCGCGATCTGGTTTGGGAAATTGCCCATCTGCGTGAACGGCGGCCGCGTCGCGAATTACAACGAGCAGGCCGCGCACGAGTACCTGAAGCAACCGGAGTATTCGATTCGCATAGATATCGGCGCCGGCAGCGGTCGATGCCGATTCTGGACGAGCGATCTGACGGCGGAGTACGTGCGCATCAACGCGGATTACTCGACGTAACTGCGGTATTCACGAGCAGCGAACGGAGAGGTTCAGAAAAAAATGAGACGCCGCGAGCGAGAGTGCATCGCGGAGAGTGCAGAACGCTGAAAGGCGCATCGTTTCTGAATTGCAGGCGCGCGCAGGCGAGTATTGCACAGGGTTATTCACAAAGCTGTTGAAATTCGGAACCGCTCGCGGGGCGAGTGGCGCAAAGGTAACCTGGGTTGCGCGCTCGCAACAGCGACCCATCGCGCTGCGCTACAATTTTCATAGAGTTGGTCCTGCTCAACGCGCCGCCCGCTGACGGAGGAAAGAAGGTCATTCCCCACACCGGCGGCCGCGGGAAATCTCTCAGAGAACCATGACAGTCCAGGCGAAGACAGCGGTTCCGTCTGCCGCGACAAACGGCAAAAACGGGCATTCCCTCATCAGCGATGCGAAATTCCGCCAGCTTTATTCGCTGGCGCTGCGGCTGCAGTCTGCGGCCGAAGATTCGTCCGGATGGAGCCCGGGAGCGGCGGGCCTGCGCAGATTCGCTGCTGCGTTGTCTGGTGTTGCCGCCGATCTGCGGGAGGGAGATTCGATTTTCGCCGGCGATGCGGGGCCGATGGGGGAGTTGTTGCGGGATGAGTTGCGCCTTCGGGTGGATTCAGCGTCAGGCGTCGCCGCGCAGGAGAGATTCGCTGAAGGGCTGAGCGGTGCGGCGGGAGACAGGCTGCGCAAAAACGGGCGCGTGACGCTCATGGTGTTTCCGGCAGAGGAGGCGGAGAACGCGTTGCCGGAGGCGCACGCCATGGCGAGCAGCGCCAGACTGCCGGTCATCTTTGTCGAAGAGGGCTCGGCTGAGGTCGGCGCGCAGAAGCGGCAGCGTGGGCGGAAGGCCGCGGCGCCGGTCCATGCCATGCCGGACCTTCCCGTGGATGCACACGATGTGATCGCGATGTACCGCGTGGCGCACGAGTCGATTGCGCGGGCGCGTGAAGGCAGCGGCCCCACGCGCATCGTTTGCCTGGAGGCGCCGCTTGCGGCAGGACACACCGCGGATGCGGTGGCGGATCTGGAGGGCTGGCTGCAAGCGCGAGGTTTGCCTGCGCACGCATGGCGGCAGGAGATCCTCGCAACCGCGCGGAGCCGAAAGACGGCGTGAGAGCAGCTCCGGGAACATTCAGGATTGAGGATTATGACGACTAAAGTGACCGTCCCCGTGCAGAACGATTTTTCCAAGGAGCTTCGCGAGTGGATCGAAGCGTTCGATGAGCTGGTGGTGGGCGAAGGCCCCGATCAGGGCGCCGAGTTGCTGGCGGCGCTGAAGCAGCGCGCCCGCGAAGCCGGCATTTCGCAGCCCAGCGAGCTGACCACACCGTACGTGAACACGATTCCGAAGCATGAGGAAGTGCCCTATCCCGGCGATCGGCAGCTGGAGCGGCGCATCGAGAGCCTGATTCGCTGGAACGCGATGGCCATGGTGCACGGACAGAACAAGCTCGACCACGGCATCGGCGGACACATCGCGACCTACTCGTCGCTGGCCACGCTGCTCGAGGTGGGCTTCAACCATTTCTTCCACGCGAAGTATGGAGATCAGCCGGGCGACCTCATTTATTTCCAGGGCCACGCGAGCCCTGGCATTTACGCGCGCGCGTTCCTGCTGGGGCGGCTCGACGAGCAGCGCGTGCTGAACTTCCGGCATGAGCTGCGCGAGACGCCGGGGCTGTCTTCGTATCCGCACCCGTGGCTGATGCCGGATTTCTGGCGCTTCCCGACGGTGTCGATGGGGATCGGGCCGCTGAACGCGGTGTATCAGGCGCGCTTCATGCGGTATCTGGAGAATCGCGGGCTCATCGAGAAGACGCCGCGCAAGATCTGGGCGTTTGTCGGCGATGGCGAGACGGACGAGGTGGACACGCTGGGCGCGCTGTCGATGGGCCGGCGCGAAAAGCTGGACAACCTGATCTTCGTCGTGAACTGCAACCTGCAGCGGCTGGACGGGCCGGTGCGCGGGAACAGCCGCATCATCGACGAGCTGGAAGCGGTATTGCATGGCGCGGGCTGGAATGTGATCAAGGTGATCTGGGGATCGGACTGGGATGCGCTCTTCGAGCGCGACCACACCGGGCTGCTGCTGAAGCGCATGGAAGAGTGCGTCGATGGAGAATACCAGGCATTCAAGGCGAAGGGCGGCGCCTACATTCGCAGCGAGTTTTTCGGGAAGTATCCGGAGCTGCTGAAGCTGGTCGAGCACATGTCCGACGATGAGATTTTTCACCTGCATCGCGGCGGACACGATGCGCGCAAGATCTACAACGCGTACAAGCGGGCGGTGGAGCACAAAGGCGGCCCGACGGTGATCCTCGCCAAGACGGTGAAGGGTTACGGGCTGGGCAGCACGCAGGCCCGCAATGCATCGCATCAGGAAAAGAAAGTGGCCGACGACGCGCTGGTGGATTTTGCGCATCGCTACGAGCTGCCGATTTCGGACGCTGACGCGAAGGCGGGCAAACTGTTTCGGCCTCCGCAGGATGCGCCGGAGATGGCCTACATGCACGCGCGGCGCCAGGGACTGGGCGGCTTCATGCCGAAGCGCGATGTTCCGCCCATCGACTACAAAGCGCCGGAGCTGGACTCGTTTGCCGAGTGGACGGGCGGATCGCGTGGACGCGCGGTATCGACGACGATGGGCTTCGTGAGCATTCTGCGGCACCTGATGAAGGACGAGCAGACCGGGAAGCTGATCGTCCCGATTGTGCCCGACGAGGGGCGCACGTTCGGGCTCGAGTCGGCGATCCGGCAGGTGGGCATCTACGCGAGCGAAGGGCAGAAATACAAGCCGCACGATGTGGACATGCTGCTGTTCTATCGCGAGGAGAAGAACGGGCAGATTCTCGAAGAGGGCATTACCGAGGCGGGATCGATGGCCTCGTTCACGGCGGCGGGCACGGCTTACGCGAACTACCACGTGCCGATGATCCCGTTTTACATGTACTACTCGATGTTTGGATTCCAGCGCGTGGGCGACATGATGTGGGCCTTTGCGGATGCGCGCGGCAAGGGATTCCTGATGGCCGGCACGGCGGGCCGCACGACGATGATGGGAGAGGGGCTGCAGCACCAGGATGGGCACAGCCATGTGCTGATGAGCACGATTCCCACGTGCCTGAGCTACGATCCCGCTTACGTGTACGAGCTGGCGGTGATCGTGCAGGATGGGCTGAAGCGCATGTACGAGCAGCGCGAGGACGTCTTCTACTACATCACGATGTACAACGAAGACTACGCGATGCCGGAGATGCCGGAGGGCGCGCGGGAGGGCATTCTGCGCGGGATTTACCGTCTGCGTCCTGCGGCTGGCAGCAAAGCGGTGGCGCAGCTGTTCGGCAGCGGGCCGATTCTGAATGAGGTGCTGCGCGCGCAGGAGATTCTCGCCGAGAAGTATGCGGTGCAGACGGATGTGTGGAGCGTGACCAGCTACAACGAACTGCGCCGCGAGGCTCTGGGCGTGGAGCGCTGGAATCGCCTGCATCCCGCCGAGCCGGAGAAGACGCCGTACATTGTCTCGGCGCTGAGCAAGGCGAAGGGGCCGATCATCGCGGCGACGGATTATATGAAGGCGGTTCCGGACGAGCTGGCTCCGTGGCTGCCCACGCGTCTGGTCTCGCTGGGAACGGACGGGTTCGGGCGCAGCGACAACCGCGAGCACCTGCGGCGGCATTTCGAAGTGAATGCGGAGTCCGTCGTGGCCGCGACGCTTTCGAAGCTGGCGCGCGAGGGCAAGTTCGACGCGAAAAAGGCGCAGCAGGCGTATCGCGAGCTGGGCCTCGATGCAGAGCGCGGCGACCCGGCGCACATGTAAGCAGGGGCGCGCGCGGCAACGTGCATTGTTGCCGCGCCGGGAGCGCGACGGCGCGGCATCGCGATCGGTCCCCGACCCTTGACATTGATGGTTCAATCGTCCAGGCTGAAGTCACCGTGCAATCTTCCCGAAGCGGACCTGTTTCAGGGCTTGTGGAGAGTCCCGCTTTGGCCGTCTGCCCTGCCCGGATCGGCACGAACACACCGAGGTGCTCTTGAAGTTTCAGTATTTCCTTGCAGCAATTCTGTTGTCGGGGGCCGCTGTGTCTCAGGCAGCGGCGCAGGTGCCGCCGGAGGTGATCAGCACCAACGCGGAAGGGTCGACCTATGTGCCGATGGACAGCTGGATGTATCCCGCGCTCGACCGGCTGCACTCTCTCGGATATCTGGGCACAGCCTTTTTCGGACTACGGCCCTGGACCCGGCTGAGCATCCTGCACATGCTGCAGGAGAGCGCGGACCGCATCGACAGCGATACGAATGACGATGAGGCGCGTTCCATTTATCTGGCTGTGCGCGAAGAACTGCAGCCGGACCTCGATAACGAGTCTGAGCTGACGCATCCCAAAGCGGAACTGGAGAGCGTTTACTCGCAGTTTCGCGGAATCACAGGGCTTCCGCTGCGCGACAGCTATCATCTGGGCCAGTCGATCATCGACGACTATGGGCGGCCCTACGAAGCGGGCTTCAATGATTACACCGGGTTCAGCGCGCGGGCCGAGGCCGGTCGTTTTACGCTCTACTACCGGGGCGAATATCAGTACGCGCCGAGCGCAACCGGCTACTCGCCTGCGCTTTTTACGTACCTTTCGCAGACACTGGATAAGGTACCGGTGGCGAGCAACCCGGTGCAGGATACGATTCCAGCGGGCCCCGTCGCAAGCACGAACGTTGCGCGCGTGATGGAAGCTTCGCTCTCGTATCACCTGCTGAACCATGAAATCTCGATCGGCAAGAATGATCACTGGCTTGGGCCGGGGCGCGGCGCAGCCATGTTGTGGAGCACGAACGCAGAGGATACCTACACATTCCAAATCGATCGCGTGGAGCCGCTCTGGGTTCCGGGACTTTCCCGGCTTGCGGGAAAATTCCGCTATGACTTCTCGGTGGGCAGCCTGAAGGGGCATACTTTCCCAAACGATCCATGGATTCACATGGAGGAGATCAGCTTCAAACCTTCCGTGAACATGGAAATCGGGTTCAGCCGTGTAGTCATCTGGGGCGGTGACGGACACGAGCCGGTCACCCTGCACACGTTCCTGCGGAGCTTTTTCAGCGTCGCGGCTCCCAAGTTCAACGTCAAGAATTCGCCTCTGGACCCAGGCGCTCGTTTTACCGCAGCCAATTTCGAATACCGTCTGCCGGGCTTGAGGAAATGGCTGACGATCTACACCGATTCGGTGATCCACGACAACGTCAGCACGGTCGTCGATCCGCGTTCGGATGGGTTGCGCCCCGGCATCTATCTGTCTCAGTTCCCGGGCGCGCCGCATCTGGACCTGCGAGTGGAAGCAGCAACCACCGATCCCGGCCACGTGGGGACACGAGATTCTCTCGGCCGCTGGCTCTACTGGGAAGAAGTGCAGAGACAGGGGGTAACGAACAAGGGCTTTTTGCTGGGCGATAACATCGGGCGGCAGGACAAGGGCGGCCAGGCCTGGCTGACCTACCATTTATCTCCCGAGGAAGAGATTCAGTTCTCGTATCGCAATGTAAAGGCATCCAACAAATTCATCCCCGGCGGAACGACGCAGAACGAGTTCGACGGGCTTATTCGCAAGCGCATCGGCAAGCAACTCGAGGTGCTGGGCACGGTTCAGTACGAGGGCTGGAAGGCGCCCATCTACCAGACGGGCGCGCAGAGCGACACCGAGGTCGCTGCGCAAATTACCTGGTACCCACGGCAGAAATCGCAGTAAGGGGCTTTCGCGTTGCCTATTTCCCCCATGCGGCCCGCTCGTCGCCGGGGTCGATCGATCGCTATCTCTCACCTGCGGCCGGGCTGGGAGAGCGCGTGCGCTCGGTCCGGCGCCCCTGTCCGAATTGCAGCGGTTTTCGGCGTGATGCTGCTGGGCGCGTGCTGCGCCGCGGTTGCGCAGACGAATTCATCCGCTGCGGCGCCGATTGACGAAGCTGTCACGATCGCGGCGGACAGCACGCAGGGGTCGGAATACGTGCCGATGGACAGCTGGATCTATCCGGCGCTGGACCGGCTGCATGCACTCGGTTACCTGGACAGCGCATTTCTCGGGCTGCGTCCATGGACGCGGCTGAGCATGGTGCACATGCTCGACGAAACGGCATCGCGGATCGAATCGAACCCACAGGACGAAGAGGCACGCGACATTGATCTGGCGCTGGTGCACGAATTGCAGCCGGACATCGATGAGGGTTCGGGGGAAAGGCGGGTCTTCTGGCACCTCGACAGCGTTTATGCGCAGGTGCGGGGCATCGGCGGCACACCGCTGCGCGACAGCTACCACCTCGGGCAGACCATGGTCGACGATTACGGGCGCCCGTATGAGAGCGGCTTCAACACATACGACGGCTTTGCGGCGCGCGTCGAAGCCGGACGCTTTTCCTTCTATTACCGCGGCGAATTGCAGCACGCGCCGGGCGCCGCGGGATATTCACCGGCATTGGCCACGTTTCTGTCGCAGAACCTCGACGGAATTCCGATTGACACGAATCCGCACCAGGACACGATCCCCGCAGGGCCGATTGCGAGCACAAATGATGCGCGGGTGATGGAAGCCACTCTGTCGTACCATCTGCTCGGGCACGAGATTTCGCTGGGCAAGAGCGATCACTGGCTGGGGCCGGACCGCGGCGCGAGCATGCTGTGGAGCAATAACGCCGAAGACATTTATGGATTCCAGATCGACCGCGTCGAGCCGCTGCGGATCCCGCTGATCTCATCGCTGCTGGGGCCGCTTCGCTACGAGTTTTTCGTCGGCAGCCTGAAGGGGCATAGCGATCCCAACGATCCCTGGGTCCACATGGAAAAAATCAGCTTCAAGCCGACGAGGAATGTGGAGATCGGCTTCGATCGCATGGTGATCTGGGGCGGCAAAGGGCATGAGCCCATCACGCTGCACACGTTTCTCCGGAGCTTCTTCAGCTTCCAGAACGTGACGCCGGCCGAGAAGGATTCACCGCGAGATCCGGGTGCGCGCTTCAGCACGTTCGATTTCAATTACCGGCTGCCGTTCCTGCGCAACTGGGTCACGCTGTACACCGATTCGCTGGTGCACGACGACGTGAGCCCGCCGGATGCGCCGCGGCGCGCGGCGATTCACCCAGGCATTTACCTGTCGCGCATTCCCGGAGCGCCGCGCTTCGACTTCCGGGCAGAAGCAGGAAACACCGATCCCAGCGCCATTGGCCGCCGCGCTGGGACGGGCCAGTTCTATTACTACGAGAGCATCCAGAAGCAGGGCCCTACGAACAAGGGTTTCCTGATGGGCGACTGGGTGGGGCGGCAGGGCAAAGGCTACCAAAGCTGGCTTACGTATCACATCTCCCCGGACGAGGACATCCAGTTCAGCTATCGGAACGCGAAGGCAGCCACGCAGTTTATCCCGGGCGGCACGACGCAGAACGATTTCGCCGGGGAAGTCCGCAAACGCATCGGCAAAGAGATTGAGGTGCAGGGGTGGGTGCAGTACGAAGGCTGGAAGGCCCCGCTCTATAAAACCGGCGGACAGAGCGACACCACCGCAGCCGCGCAAATCACCTGGTACCCGCGCGAAAAATCGCAGCACTAAACGGGAAGCGGCCGCCTCGGGGTGGAGGGCCGATGGCGTGGATCGGAGTCTGGACTTAGCTGCGCAGGCGCGCCAGCAGATCCTGCGGGTGCACAGGCTTGGCCAGAATTTCGAATTCGTGGCCCTGGGCGCGGACCCGATCGAGCAGATCGGCCGTTGCGGCCTGCCCGGAAAACAGCAGAATCTTGCAACCCGGCAGCATGGCGCGAATTTGGATGGCCGCATCGATGCCGTTCAGATCGGTCATGATGACGTCGCTGATGAGCATGTCTGGTTTGAGCACCTGAGCCATCTCGACGGCTTTTTCTCCGCTGTAGACAGCGGTCGCCTCGAATCCGCTTTGGTTGAGAATAATCGCCAGAGTGTCGGCAATCACGCGCTCATCGTCTGCGACAAGCAC
Organism: Acidobacteriaceae bacterium; assembly: GCA_036521315.1. GTDB lineage: Bacteria > Acidobacteriota > Terriglobia > Terriglobales > Acidobacteriaceae > Palsa-343. The sequence goes on along the minus strand of DATDHZ010000100.1, from coordinate 127,345 downwards.
CCTGGGTCTTGCCTGGTTCGCCGTCTGCTGTTCGGACATTCGTCTCTTACCAAATCCTTGTCGTCAAAAGAGTAAGGAGAACTGGGGATGCAGAACACCCTGCGGACACTGCGGGCAGTGCGCCGGAGAAACTGCAGCTATGATGATACGCTGGCTGCGGGAGATGCTTCATCGGGCAGCAACGCTCCCATTTTAAAGTGGATACAGGCCTCTACCGGCACTCTCGCTCCGATTCACAACCAAAATGCGCACCGCAATCCTTGCGGACCCTAATGTAACCTATGACCGAACCGATCATCCAGGCACGGCAGTTGGAAAAATACTATGCGCAGTCGCGCGACGCGCGCATTCAGGTGATCGCGGCGACCGACCTGGCCATCTACCCCGGTGAGATCGTCGCGCTGCTGGGGCCTTCCGGATCGGGTAAATCGACGCTGTTGCGGATGCTGTCGGGGCTGTCGCGGCCGTCGGCCGGCAGCGTGCTGTGGCACGGCAGGGACGTCAGCTCCACCGAGATCAACGTCTCGATCGTCTTCCAGAGCTTTGCTCTCTTCCCCTGGCTCACCGTCCTTGAGAACGTGGAAGCGCCACTGAAGGCGCGCGGCATGGATGCGCCGGACCGGTATCGCCGCAGCCTGCGGATTCTCGACACGGTCGGCCTGGACGGATTTGAAGCTGCCTATCCGAAGGAACTTTCCGGAGGCATGCGGCAGCGCGTCGGCTTCGCACGGGCGCTGGTCGTGGAGCCGGAGGTTCTCTTCATGGACGAGCCGTTTTCGGCGCTCGATGTGCTGACGGCCGATAACCTGCGCGGCGAACTGCTGGAGCTGTGGCAGAAAAAGACCATCCCCACACAATCCATTTTCCTGGTGACGCACAATATCGAGGAAGCCGTGATGCTGGCCGACCGCATCGTCGTCCTGGGGCGCAATCCCGGCCACGTGCGCACGGATTTCAAAGTCACGCTGCCGCATCCGCGCGAGCGCAAGAACCCCGCCTTTACGGCGCTGGTGGATTACATCTACAAAGTGCTGACCCAGCCCGATGTGGCTCCGGCCGAGATGCCGGTGCTCGCCGACGGGCGACGCGTTCGTGATCAGCGCCAGATGCGCTACGAGATGCTGCCCCACGCGCGTCCCGGCGGCATTGCCGGCCTGCTGGAGTTGATCATCGATCTGGGCGGGCGCACCGACATCTACCGCCTGGCCGACGAGCTGGCCTTCGAGATCGACGACCTGTTCCCCATCGTCGAAGCCGCGCAACTGCTGGGCTTCCTCAAGGTGGAAGAAGGCGACGCAGCGATCACGCCGGGAGGCCGGGCTTACGCCGAATCGGAGATCCTGAAGCAGAAAGAGCTGTTCCGTCAGGCCGCGCTCGATCACGTGCTCCTGCTGCGGCAGATCTCTCGCGCGCTGGCCAACAAGAGCGACCATTCCGTGTCGGAGGAATTCTTCCTCGATCTGCTCGACGAGCAATTCAGCGACGACGAGTGCACGCGGCAGCTGGAGACCGCCATCAACTGGGGACGCTACGCGGAGCTGTTTGACTGGGACGACGCGCGGCGGCGTTTTGTGCTGCACGTGCACGAAGGCGAGGAGAGCCATGAGCCCGCCGAGGAAAATGCCGGATGAACGGCGGGCAGGGTGGCCGCGGACCCCGGAGCTGGCCACGATTCACTCTGTCGCGTTCTCTGGTGGCGGAGCGCACCTGGCCCTTCTTCATCGATCTGAGCGTGGCGGCCGCGCTGCTGGCTGGTTTCTACGCCATCCTGTGGATCGCCAGGTTCTGGTTCAGCTCAGCGATTCCTGAGGTTGAGATTTACCGCTCGCCCTCGCACTTGCCGCTCTACGCGTTCTACTCCGTCGTGCGGATCTTTGTGGCCTATGCGCTGAGCCTGCTGTTTGCCGTCGCCTACGGCTACACCGCGGCCTACAACAAGCGCCTGGAAGCGCTGATGATCGCGATTCTGGACATCCTGCAGTCCATTCCGGTCCTCAGTTTTTTGCCCGGCGTCATGCTGGCGATGATGTCGCTGTTTCCATCGCGGCAGCTGGGTATCGAGTTCGGCGCGATTCTGCTCATCTTTACCGGCGAAGTGTGGAACATGGCGTTCAGCTTCTACACCTCGCTCAAGAGCATTCCGCGCGAGCTGATGGAAGCCTGCACCATCAACCGCTATTCGCGCTGGCAACGCCTCCTCCAGCTGGAGCTCCCCTTCGGCGCCATCGGGCTCATCTGGAATTCCATCGTTTCGGTCGCCAACGGCTGGTTCTTTCTCATGGTCTGCGAGATGTTTCCTGTGGGCAGCCGCAATTTCCGGCTGCCGGGGCTGGGTTCGTATCTGCAGACCGCCGCATCGCACGGCGATTGGGTCGCCATTACATGGGGCCTGATCACCATGGTGCTGATCATTGTGCTCACCGATCAGGTGCTGTGGCGGCCGCTCATCGCCTGGTCCGACAAATTCAAATTCGAGAGCGTCGAGAGCACCAGCCGGGTCACCTCTCCGGTGCTCGATGCGCTGCGCAATTCACGCGTGGTGGGCATTATCAATCGCTACACGTTCCGTCCCATGGCGGAGCGGGTCTACATGGATCTGGCGGCGCGACGGCGGAACAAAAGTCCGCGACCGGCAGCGCAGGAAGCGCGCAGGAGCACCACGGCGATCTATCTTCTTGTCGCAGCGGCTGCGCTGGTAGTCATCGGCATCGCAGCTTTCCACGGGCTGCTGCTGCTGAAAGACATCCGCCTGCACGAATTCCTCAGTCTGCTGGCCGGCGCCGGGCTCACCTTCGTGCGCGTCAATGCGGCGCTGCTGATTGGGTCGCTCTGGACGATCCCGGTGGGCGTGGCCATCGGCTTCAACCCGCGGCTGTCGCACCTTGCGCAGCCCATCGCGCAGATCGCCGCGTCGTTCCCCGCGACGGCACTGTTTCCTCTGATCCTGGTTGCGCTGATGCGGATCGGGCTCGGCCTGGGCATCGGATCGGTCGCTCTCATGCTGCTGGCGGCCCAGTGGTACATCCTGTTCAACGTGATCGCCGGCGCGCAGGCCATTCCCTCCGACCTGCGCGAGGTATCGACGCTCTTCCGCTTCCACGATGTGCAGCGATGGACGACGCTGATCCTGCCGGGAATTTTTCCGTTTCTGATCACCGGCCTGATCACGGCCTCCGGCGGCGCGTGGAACGCCTCGATCGTGGCTGAATACTTCCAGCTTAAAGGCCAGACGCTGGCGACGCTGGGCCTGGGCGCGCAAATCAGCGCGGCCAGCGACAAGGGAAATTACCCCGTGCTGCTGGCGGCGACCATGATCATGGCGCTCATGGTGGTGACCGTGAACCGGCTCGTCTGGCGTCCCCTCTATCACCTCGCCGAGACGAAGTACCGGCTCGACTGACGGATCACTAGCGCCCGGCCGGCACTGGATCGGCCTCGCCCCGATTTCCTGCTTCGCTCCACGAACCCATCCCCCGCTGGAATTTTTCCTTCTCGTGCTGTTAACCGAATCGCCCGGCGGCCGTTGTAGAGGGTGAATACGCAGTCAGACTTCAATTTCTCGGGAGCGTGGCGATGAACGGTTTTTGGGACAACGTACAGAACGCGATTGTCGGATTTTGCGTTTGCTGGGTCATCTGGGTGATCTTCAGTTCGGTGCGGCGCTACTTCATTGCGAGAGCGAAGGCGGGCCTGCAGGAGAAGATCCTGCAGCGCATCGACACGTCGGAAGCACTGGTGACGCTGGCCGCCAGCGACTCAGGACGCCGCTTCCTCGAATCGATGACGCTCGAGGAGACGCCGCCCAGCTCGCCGATGAATCGCATTCTCTTTGGTGTGCAGGCGGGCTGCGTCCTGATCTTCTTCGGCGCTGCGATGCTCCTGGTGCATCATCACATCTACGATCCGCAAGCCGGGTTTATGATCGTGGGCACAGGAGCAATCGGTCTTGGACTCGGCTTTCTCGTCGCGGCTGCGGCCAGCGTTTTCGTCTCGAACCAGCTGGGACTCCTTAGCCGTGAATCCCGCGGGTGAATCGAGCGGCGGAGTTCTCGCGGGCGCGCTCAACGGTGAGCCCCTGAGGGCCTCGGCGGCGCCGATGACCGAGGCGGAGTTCCAGCGCCTCTATGAGATTACGGCCGGGCCGATTCACGGCTATCTGGCAGCCGTCTCCGGGAGGGCAGACGTAGCCGACGATCTGCTGCAGGAGACGTATTGCCGGATGCTGCTGCACAGCGAAGCTGTGGCGCGCATGGCTGCCAACGAGGCCCGGCGCTATCTGTTCCGCATCGCCACCAATCTTCTGCGCGACCGCTGGCGTGCGGGTGAAGGCCAGTCCTTCAGCGAGCCCGTGGAAGCCGGAGAGAGCCGCGGCTTCGAGACTTCCATCGACGTCCGGGCGATGCTCGAGCATCTGAAACCAAAAGAGCGCGAATTGCTCTGGCTTGCCTATGTGGAAGGGATGGATCATGCGGAGATCGCAGCCGCGACCGGCCTCGGCCGGTTCAGCGTCCGCACCCTGCTCTTTCGCGCCCGCCACAAAGCAAGAAAATTCTTCACCCCCGGGAGAGATGCATGATGAGCCGTGATGACGATCAGCTCCGCCAGGCGCTGCGCGCTCACGCCGCGAAGTTGGCCGCAGCGCACCCCATACCGTCCGCATCCGCGATCTGGCTGCGCGCCGAACGGCGCAGGCGCCGCGCTGCGATCGAACGTGCGGAGCGCCCGTTGCGCGTGATGCAGATGATCGGGCTGGTGATCGCCGCGTGCGCTGCCGGGTGGCTGCTCTCGCGATCCGACGCGTTCCATCCACTTCCCGCGATCGGTAACACCGGCCTGATTCTGCTGCTGGCCTGCGGTGTTCTCGCCGGCGCCGGCTGCTGGACGATGTGGGTCGCCGAGCGGCGCCCAACGTCACGATAACGCGAAGCAGACTATCGCCGAGGCGGCTGCGCGAAGATCTTCAGGATGGTCCGGTTGCGATATTCGAAGATCTGCTCGACGGAGCGGCGAACGAAGAGAGAGCGCGCGAGCACGCCCAGAGGTCCGAAGGGCAGATCGTAGTCGACGCGGTCGCGCATTCGCGTCCCGCCTGGCGCCTCCTCAAAATCGTGACGATGATGCCAGAGCTTATAGGGGCCTTTGAGCTGAATATCGACGAAGGACAACGGCGGGGCGAAGGCCTCGATGCGCGTTTGCCAGCGGAAGCCGAAGCCGTACAGCCGGAGTTCGTAGTCGATGAGCGCACCGGGATGCATCGCGATGGGCGCGGGCGTGAGGACGTGGAAGCGCAGGTACGACGGGGTGATGCGCTCGAGACTGGCGGCGTCAGAGAAAAAGGCGAAGACCTCCGGGCGCGGACGAGGGATGACCAGCGAGCGCTCCAGGTGCCATGGCATCACGCGTGCGGCCCAGCGAGCAGCCGCTTCCAGGTGCGCTGGTTGCGGCGAAAGCTTTTCTTCAGGTCTTCGAGGATCCGTTCGAAATCGGTGTGGCCGCGAAGGCGGTTCCACGCGGGGTTCTTCGAGAACCAGGGATAGTTTTCGTTGCCGAGATAGATGGCGCGGCGCAGCCAGTGCAGCGCTTCGCTTTCGTCGCCGTCGACGGCAAAGTAGGTGGCGAGGCGGTACGCCATTTCCGCGTCGGCTTCGGCGGCCGCAATGGAATCTTCCGCGATGAGCGACGCCGCGCGTTCGCGGTCGCCGGTTTGGACGTAGCACATGGCCAGCGTGGGCACGGCGATCCGCATCGAGCTGTCGTCGCGAATCACCCCCTCCAGGACCTCAATGGCCTGATTCAGGCCACCCTGGCGCATGCGCTGGTAAGCAAGAGAGGTGCGCAGCAGCGGGTATTTCGGTTCCAGGGTGAGGCCTTTCTGCAGCTCTTCCTCGGCCAGCTCGAGCTGGTTCTGATACTGGTAGACGCGGGCGCGGTGGTTATAGATGACCGCGGCATTCGATGGATTGAGAACGAGCGAGCGGTTGAACTGCTCGAGCGCTTCCTCGTACATGCCGTCGACGCGGAGGGTGATGCCGGCGACGAGGTGGACATTCCAGTCATTTTCCGCGGTGTGCAGCAGATGCTCGATGCCGTGGCGAACGCTCTCTTTTTCGCCGCGCGAGAGCAGCATGTAAATGCGGTAGAGATTGGCCTCGACGGAGCCGGAGTCAAGCTCGAGAGCGCGGTCCAGCGCCTTGCGCGCGGCGATGACGTGCAAATGGCCGCCGAAGCCGTAGCGGATGTACTGAAGCTGCGCGATGCCGAGGCCGCTCCACGCTGGGGCGTAGAAAGGGTTGCTTTCGACGACGGCCTCGAAGAGCTCGCGGGCGCGGTCGAGGTCGGCCCGGTTGCCGGTGCGCTGCATGAAGCCGGAGAGGACCGCGCGGGCCTGCAGATACTCCTCGGAAAGCTGTTCGCCGAGCGGCGCCGTGCGCGGGACGGCGCGTTCGGTGGTGGGTTGCAACTGGCCGATGCCCTGGAGCGACCCGAAAACCTCGTTGCAGATTTCCGTTTGCACGGCGATGAGGTCGAACGAGGGTACGCTGATCGCGCCGCCGCCGTGCACGCTTTGCCGCTGGACCTCGAGCAGTTGCCAGTTGAGGTCGAAGCCGTCTTTCGAGCGCAGGAAGTTGCCGGTGAGAACCCAGTTGACGAGCAGCTTCTGTCCGATTTCGAGCGGGTCCATCTGCCCGATGGGAACGTGCATGAGCGCGCTGGCCGGACGCACGACCAGCGATGAGACGCGCGCGATGCGGGCAGCAATGGCGTCAGCCAGCGCGAATCCGTAGAGCGGTGCGACCTCGGCTGCCCCCAGGTTCTGAAAAGGCAAAATGAGAATCGTGTTCTCGCGCGCATCGCCGTTCGAGGATTCGCGGAAGCGCTCGGCGAGCATGGAGAGCAGGCCGGTGGTGCGCTTTTCCTGCTCGGCGGGGGTTGATGGCGGCAGAATCGCCGCGGCCTCGCCGGGAATGATGCCGGTCTCGAACCGCAGCGCCTTCATGATGGTCTTGAGCGCCTCGCGCACTTCTGCCGCGCTGCCGTAGCGGTCGAGCGGATTCTTCTTGAGGCAGCACAGGATGACCGAGCTGAGCTCGGCGGGGATGGCGTCGAGCGGAGCCGGCTCGAAGAACTGGATAGCGCGGATCGACTGGAATTCGTCGCTGTCCGGGCGGGCGAAGGGATGCCGGCCGCTGGCCAGCTCGTAGAGGATGATGCCGAGCGCCCAGAGGTCGCTTTGCACGCTGCTCTGCCCGGTGACGAACTGCTCCGGCGCCATGTAGGCGATGGTGCCGCCGCGCGCCGTGTACGTGGCGATCGGCGCCCCGGGCTTGCGGATCGAAGCTTTGGAGGGGTCGAACTCGGCTTCCTCGGGAGGAAGACGGCGAGCGAGACCGAAGTCGAGAATCTTGGCCAGGCCGCCGTCGGTCAGCATCACGTTGGCGGGCTTGAGGTCGCGATGAAAGATGCCGAGCGAGTGGGCGGCGCTGAGGCCGTCGGCGATCTGGATGCCGACGGAGAGCACGAGCTGGAGGCTCGACGGACCTCGGGCGATGAGCTTGTCCAGCGACTGGCCGGGCACGTACTGCATCACGATGAAGGCTTCTTCGCCTTCCTCGCCGGCTTCATAGATAGCGCAGACGTTGGGGTGCTCGATGGCGGAGGCCATGCGCGCCTCGCGCAGCACGGTGGTGCGCATCTGCTCCAGCGTGAGCGCGCCGCGCTTGAGCACTTTGAGTACGACCGGGCGCATCAGCTGCATGTCGTTGGAGAGATACACGATGCCGCTGCCGCCGGCCCCCAGCTTGCGGACCAGCTCGTAGTGCGAAATGGTTCGCTTCATGCTGCTTTCAGTCTACCGGCTGAGCGCGCACGCTCCTGATGCGCGAGGGGCTGCTTTTCCTCAGAGAATGCGCGGCGAGGGGAGAACAGCCAACGCGTTGCATCTGGAGAGCGCGGGAGATTGGCGATCGAACCCTGTCGGAGGAGAAGGCGCGTCAGTCGCCGACCAGCACCTTGCGCAGGCGAATGCCCTGCTTGTTCAGCTCATCGACGAAGTCTTCCAGGCGAACCATAAAATCCTGGCCGGAACGCACCATGCGCGGCAGCGAATTCCAGGCGTCGCGGACCGCCTGCGGATTCTCCATCAGGGCGACGGCCGCGGCTGCCGCGGCGACGGCAACGCCGGAGCGGCGACGGCCGGTGAGAAGAAGCACGGCACTCACCACAAGCGAGCCGGCGGCTACGGTGCGGGTCCACGGAATTTCGCTCATGGTCGATTCGATTTGCCGAGGGATTTTCATGACCGTGTTCTCGTCCATCATAAACATTTGGATGCGCGCGCCTAATCGAGGTCGAACTCGCGCAGCGGTTTTCCTGTGTCGGGCGTCTCCTGCGCTTTCCTCAGGGCCTCTGCAAAGCGCTTGTTGAAGACGTCTTCCTTGTTCTTTTCCGCGTCCACGGCCTGGCGGAAGAGGCTCTCTTTGCGCTCGTCGGCCTCGCGCATGGCTTTGGTCGCCGCGTCGAAATCCTCAAACGTGCGCTTGCGCGGCGCGGGGGTGTGCGCGATGACCGCGCGAGAGGCCACATCGATCTTCATCATGGCCCCGCAGTCGGGGCAGGCGATTTCGATGATCGGATGGGATGTACCAGCCATAAATTGACCCTGTGCGGAAACTGCCTTCAACCGGTCAGTGTAACGCCGCGCCGGAGACGATGTAAAAGACACGACTGGCTCGATGGGAGGGCGCGGATGGAGGCCGGTCCGCACGAAGCAGGTTTAGAGATAGATCGCTTTGTGGCCGGGACATTCCTGGCTGGATTGCTCGACGAGCGTTGCCAGCAGGTCGGATCCGTAGCGCGCGAGGTAGGCGATGCCGCCGATGGTGCGCTCCTGCGGATGGCGGTCGGGGAACAGATTGAAGGCGAGCGTGTCGACGTGGCGGCGCAGGCTGGCCTCCCGCTGCAATTGATAGTTTGCGGCGAGGCGGCGGAGCCGGTTCATCTGATAGCGCATTTTCGACGCCGCGACGCCAGCGGCGCGGGCGAGGCCTGCATCGACCGATTGCGTCCACGCGAGCAGCGCTTCCAGTTCGCTGTCGAGGGCGTTGCCGGTGGCGGCGAGCTTGCGTTTGCCCTCGATGGGGATGGCGCGAGCTCCAAGACGATGAGCCAGCTCATCGGGATGCGACTCGAACAGGTCTTTGAGCGTGAGCTCGTGCTGGGCGAGCACCGCGGCGATGGACGGCTCGATGAGCGTGGCGCTGAGGCGCGGAAAGACGGGCGTGGTGCGGCCGAGGATCGCCTGGCAGAGAACCTGGGTCTGCGCGAAGTAGGCGATCTCGGCGGGCCCTCCGATATAGGCCTGGGTCGGCAGCAGAAAATCCTGGAAGACGGGGCGGAGGAGGGCGTTGGGGCTAAGGCGCTCCGGGGCGGCATCGAGAATGGCAAGCAGATCTTCGGTGGAGTACGCGGCTTTGCCGCTCGGCGCGCTCGTGATCCACTGGCCGTTCTTGCGGAGGAGTGGCTGGCGCGCGCCACTTTGTTCGTCGAGCAGAAAGAGCAGGCTGCTGCCGGGAGCCACCAGCACCTGGGAGTGGTAGCCGCGTTCGGTGAACAGGCGATCGCGCTCGTGCAGGGCGGCCTCGAGCTCTGCGGCATGCTCGATGGCAGGGCGCAGCACCGGCGCGCCGAGGGCGTGGAAGGCGCGGCTGGAGGCGTCGATCACGATGAGGCCGTAGTCGGCGAAGATGGCCGCGAGCAGCCGGGCGAAGGAGGAGCCGAAGGTCGCATCAGCGGCGTAGCTGGCGGTGAGCAGGTCGAATTCCGGCGTACCGCCGATCAGCTCGGCGGCGCGGTCGAGAAGCGGACCGATGGGGGCGCCGAGAGGAATGGAGCCGACCGGTTGACCCGCGTGCTCCACTTCGGGATGCAGGCGAAGGGTGTGCAGAGCGTGGCGGGAAGGCAGCGTGACGTGATCCGCCTCTGCCAAATCGTGGTCTTCAGTGGCGAGCCAGAAGATGGGCACCGCACCCGATGCCTGCGCGCGCTGAATGACGGTGGCGGCTTTGAAAAGGGTGAAGAGCGGTCCGCCGAAAAGCGAGACCTGCTGACCGGTGAGAATGGCTCCGGCGCCATTCCGCAGCCGTTCGATGTTGGCCAGCGTTTTTTCCCCAGCGCCCCAGCTTTGGTTCTGCTCACGCAGCCGGTCGGCGACGGCCGTTCGCAAGGCAGGATCCTGCGCGGGGATCGAATTCTTCCACGATGTGGACCATGGCGTGGAAACGAAGAACGGAGCCAGGGGCTCATGGCTCGACGCGTAGTCGAGAAAGAGCCGGCTGAGCCGGGGCAGCACCGAGATGGGATAACAATCGATGGTCACAGCTCAGGAGCCTGCTCTCAAGTTTCTCATGCGCGCGGCACATGCGATGGGAAGGGAACCAAGGAACGTCTGCTGGAATCGGATGCCCGGCGCCATGGGGAAGATGCAGATTGTGACGGAGGGGCGCGGTCGGGCACGCGACACGCGGCTGCTATCGTAGGAACTGGAGCGACTCAGGAATGGCAAAGAAAAAGAAAAAGGACCGCGCAAAGGAAGATCCGAACGCCATCGGCGTCGTGAAGAAGCTGAAGATCGATCCTGGCAAGCCGGCTGAGGTCGTCTCATCCAGGGTGTCGTACAGCGGGCCACTGTTCCGCGTTCTGAGCGAGGAGATTCGCGAGCCGAACGGCAAGGAAGCAAACCGCGACATCATCCGGCATAACGGGTCGGTCGTGATCCTGGCGCTCGACAAATCGAAAAGCAAAAAGGACCCGCTGGTGCTGATCGAGCGGCAATACCGGCACGCCGCGCTGCAATTTCTTTACGAAGTGCCCGCGGGCAAGATGGATACCGATGAGGACCATCTGGACGCGGCGAAGCGCGAACTGCTGGAAGAAACCGGCTATCAGGCGAAGAAATGGACGAAGCTGGTGAAGTATTTCGCCAGTCCTGGATTTCTCGGCGAATGGATGCAGGTCTACCTGGCCGAAGGGCTGACGCCGGGCAAGGCGCAACCGGAAGAGGACGAGTCCATCGAACTGCAGTTCGTCAGGCTGTCGGAATTGCTGCGGCTGATCGATGCGGGGAAGATACGCGACGGGAAAACCCTGATATCCGTCCTCTATTACACGCGCATGACGGCCCCTGGCAGGAAATAACACACCCCGTTACTTTTTCCTCACGGAAAACCAAACCTTTCAGGCTCGCGTCTTTATGGTCTAGCAGGTTGGAATCTCCAACCACAGTCCGCCTGAGAGGAAGGTTCGTGTTTGTGGCTCAGTACAAAGGCAAAGTGAAGTGGTTTAACAACGCGAAAGGGTACGGGTTTATCGGACGCGACGACGGACCCGATGTGTTTGTCCACTACAGCGCCATCCAGGTTGATGGGTACAAGAGCCTGAAGGAAGGCGACGACGTCGAGTTCGATATCATCCAGGGTCAGAAAGGTCCCCAGGCGGATCAGGTTGTGCGCGCCCGCGAGGTTGCCTAACTGGCTCTGCCAACAAGAAACTCCGCAGTACAAATTTGGCATAACCAGGAAACGGGTGGTTAGTTCCCTCCGGACAAATCCGCAGTCAGGTCGCTCGGGCCCATCGCATTTTTTCCCATCGATTCTCCGCGATTCGCTTTCCCGCGCGAGCGGGAAAGCAACCCGTCTGGGGTTGCGGCCTTCCCGTCGTCCTGCAGCCCGCCGGGCCTGGATTCGGGGTCGGCGCCCATGGTCTAATCATGGGCGGTGGACAACCGTTCCATGTCGCAGTTGCTGGCGGAGACAGCCGATCTGCTGGAGATCGGAGCGGGCGATCCTTTTCGCATCCGCTCGTACCGGCGTGCCGCGGAAGCGGTAGAGTCGTCGACCACCCAGCTCAGCACGATCGCTGACGATCCAAAAAAATTGCAGGAGATCCCCGGCATTGGCAAGGGGATGGCGGCCAATATCCAGGAACTGGAGCGCGCGGGAACCCTGCCGCTGCGCGAAGAGCTGCTGCTGAAGTACAAGCCGGGGATGCTCGAGCTGCTGCGGCTGCCCGGAATGGGCCCGAAGACCGTCTCGCTGCTGTGGGACGCCCTCCAGGTGGGCTCGGTAGCGGAACTGGAAGCGGCGATTACGGAGGGGCGGCTGGCGGGTCTGCCGCGCATCGGCGACAAGCTGATTGACAAGCTGCGCAAGGGCATCGAGGACTACAAGCAGAACAGCGGGCGCTTCCTGATCGACGATGCCGAGATTGCCGCGGAGAAGCTGATCGCATATCTGCGGGAATTTCCGGGGTTCACGACCATCCTTCCGGCGGGCTCGCTGCGGCGTGGACGCGATACCGCAGGCGACCTGGACATTTTGGCGACGGGCCCCTGCTGCGCGGAAGACAAAGTGAATGCGGCCGTGGAATACGCCGCGAATTATCCGCCCGCAGCAACGATGCTGGCAAAGGGCCAGAACAAGGTGAGCTTCCGGCTGCGCAGCGGGCTGCAGGTGGATGTGCGTCTGCTGCCGGAAGGCTCCTACGGGGCGGCGCTGCAATATTTCACCGGCTCGAAGATGCACAACGTCTCGATTCGCCAGCGCGCCCTCAAGCGCGGTTACACGCTCAGCGAATATGCGCTGGCGCGGGTGGAGGATGGATCGTTTGTGGCGGGCGCGACGGAGGAAGAGATCTACGGCGCGCTGGGACTGGACTGGATTCCGCCGGAACTGCGCGAGAACAACGGCGAGATCGAGGCGGCGGAGCAGCACCGGCTGCCGGTGCTGATCGAAGAGCGGGATATTCGCGGCGACGTGCACATGCACACGCACGCGACCGACGGGAAGAACTCGATCCGCGAGATGGCCGACGCCGGGCTCGCGCGCGGCTATGCGTACATCGCGATCACCGATCACTCGAAGAACCTGGCGATGACCAACGGTCTCGACGACGGGCGGGCGCTTGAGCACGTCAGGCGCATTCGCGAGGTCGACGCGCAGATGGAAGGCACGATGCGCGTCTTTCCTGGGATTGAGGTTGACATTCTCGGCGACGGGGCGCTCGATTTGTCCGACGAAGTGCTGGCGCAGATGGACGTGGTGATCGCCAGCGTGCATTCGCTGTTCAATCAGCCGGAGCAGCAGATGACGGAGCGGGTGCTGCGGGCGATCGAGAACCCTTACGTGCGCATCCTGGGGCATCCTACGGGGCGGCTGCTGCTGCGGCGCGAGCCGTACCAGATGGACCTTACGCGCATCCTGAAGCGCGCCGCGGAACTGGGCGTGGCCGTCGAGCACAATGCGTATCCCGACCGGCTGGACCTGTGCGATCGCGATCTGCGGCTGGCCAAAGAACTGGGCTGCCGCATCACCATCAACACCGACTCGCACCACACCAGCCATTTGACGAAAATGCGGTACGGCATCCGGCAGCTGCGGCGCGCGTGGCTGAGGAAGCAGGATGTTGTGAATACACTCAACGCGGACGAATTCCTGTCCGCCCTGCGTCCCCGTCCGGCGTGAGCCTCCGAATCTGCATCCAAGCCAACTTCAGGAGAAGGCGAGAGCCAGCAGAATGAACGAAAGAAGCGGCATCCATCCGGCGGTCGCGGCACTGATCGCGGTGATTCTCGTGGTCGCCGTGGTTGGCGGCTACGTGTGGTTCAACACCAAGCCGCCGGTACATACCGGCCAGCTGGTTTCGATCGACGCGTATCCGATCCATCGCGAGCTGTCGACCGGTTCCGGGATCGGCGGACTGGCCGGCCAGAAGGACGTCTACGACGAAGAAATCGTCATCGTCAACGTGCGCATCAAGAGCCAGACGGAGATGCCGCTGTTCCTGCACGACATGTCGGCCGATGTGACGCTGGCCGATGGCACCGTCGAGCACAGCACGGGCGCGAGCACCAAGGATTACCACGACGTTTTTATCGCGTATCCGGTGCTGGACTCTAAGCAGACCACCCCGTTCCTGCGCGACACGACCATCACCCCCGGGCAGCAGATCGACGGGCAAATGATCTTCCACTACCCGATCAGCGGACAGCAGTGGGATCAGCGCAAGGACTTCAAGGTCTACGTGAACTTCCTGCACCAGAAGGACCTGGTGCTGCCGTCGACCGGAGTGCAGTCGGTTACGGTACAGTAGGTCCTGCATAGGCGGGCTTGCGACCGAGGCCCGGCAAAAGCGAGAGCTGACGCGCCCGGATGGCGTGGTAGTTTCGATTGGTATGTTCGCGAAGGCGCAGCGCGTCCACTTCATCGGTATCGGCGGCATCGGCATGAGCGGGATCGCAGAGATTCTGCTCAACCTGCATTATCCCGTCAGCGGGTCGGACCTGCGGCGATCGCCGGTGACCGATCGGCTGGCGACGCTGGGCGCGACCGTTTTTGAAGGTCACGCCGCGGCGAATGTCGTCGGGGCGGGCGTTGTGGTGGTCAGCTCGGCCGTCAACGACCGCAATCCGGAAGTGGCGGAGGCGCGGGCGCGCAAGATTCCGGTGATCCAGCGGGCCGAGATGCTGGCCGAGCTGATGCGTCTCAAGTACGGCATCGCCGTCGCAGGGATGCATGGCAAAACGACGACCACCTCGATGGTGGCGTCGGTGCTGACGGCCGGGGCTCTCGATCCGACGGTGGTGGTGGGCGGCCGCGTGGACACGATGGGATCGAACGCGCGTCTCGGCCAGTCGCAGTACCTCGTAGCTGAAGCCGATGAGAGCGACCGGTCCTTTTTGCGGCTCTCGCCAATCCTGGCCGTGGTCACCAATCTCGATCGCGAGCACATGGACTGCTACCGCGACATGGCCGATGTGGAGGATGCGTTCGTCGAGTTCATGGATAAGGTGCCGTTCTACGGCGCGTGCGTGGCGTGCGCAGACGATCCGCCGCTGGCGGCTATTTTGGCGCGTGTGCGCCGGCGTGTGTTCACCTATGGCGCGTCGCCGAAAGCGGATTTTGTGATGCGGATGCTGCCTGCCTTACCCAGGGGGGATGCGCCAGGGCAGCGGCGGTGCCAGTCGCGCTTTGAAGTCGCGGCGGGCGGCGAAGTCTATGGCCCTCTGGAACTGCATGTGCCGGGCATCCACAACGTGCTGAACGCGACGGCCGCGGTTGCGATCGGGGTTCAACTGGAGATCGCGCCCGAGGCCATTGCCGCCGGCGTGAGCAGCTTCCGCGGAGTGGACCGGCGGTTTCAGATCAAAGGATGCGTGCGCGGCGTGACGGTGGTGGACGACTACGGGCATCATCCGACGGAGATTCGGGCCACGCTGCGAGCCGCGCGCGATTGCGGCTATGGCGCGGTCCACGTCATCTTTCAGCCGCATCGCTACACGCGCACGCGCGATCTGATGGAGGAGTTCGTCCATGCCTTTGACGACGCGGCGACCGTCGAGATCCTCGACATCTATGCTGCCAGCGAAGAACTGATTCCGGGCATCACCGCCCAGGCGCTGGTCAAGGCAATCCGGCAAAGCCACGGCGATGCCGATGGTGTCGAATACGCAGCGTCGTCCGATGAGGCGATTGCCCGGGCCATCGCGCACGCCCGGGAGGGCGACGTGATTCTGACGCTGGGAGCGGGGAACGTCTCGCATTTAGCTCCGGTGGTGGTCGAGCGGCTGAACGACAAGAGCTTGATCGGCAGCTCCCGGCATGGAGCGCCGATCATCGGCGCAGCGAGTTGAAAGGAGAACGCCTCATGGCAACGGTGCGCCTGGATGAGATCACGCAGATCGCCGTCACGGTGAGCAATCTCGAGGAGGCAAGGACGTTTTATCGCGATGCGCTTGGGATACCGTTCCTCTTCGACGCGGGAACGATGGCTTTCTTCCAGTGCGGCAGCGTGCGGCTCCTCGTGGGGACCGGCGAGACCAGTTCCGGCGGCGGGACGATCCTCTATTTCAAGGTTGCCGATCTGGAGGCGACACACGCGTCGCTCAAAGCGCGAGGCGTCGAGTTCACGCAGGGCCCACACCTGGTGGCACGCATGAACAGTCATGATCTGTGGCTCGCGTTCCTGAAGGATCCGTCGGGGAATGTGCTGGGGCTCATGGAAGAGAAGCCGCCGTCCACCGGAAACTAGTTCGGCGGGCAGCAGCGGTTGCGAGCGAAAAAACCGAGGAAATGGGAAATGCGCGGCGCCGGAAACGGGATCGAGAGCGTGCGCAGCGCGCACAGCGTGGATGAGTCGGTGGAGCGGCTGAAGAACTTGCTGGCCGCGAAACACGTGACGCTGTTTGCGCTGGTGGATCATAGCGGGGAGGCGGCGAAGGCCGGCATGGCCATGCGCAACACGAAGCTGCTTCTCTTCGGCAATCCGGCAGCAGGAACGCCGGTGATGCTGGCGGCGCCGTCCATCGCAATCGATTTGCCCCTGAAGATCCTGGTGTGGGAAGACGCCCAGGGCGCAGTGTGGCTCTCGTGGAACAACCCGGAGTATCTCGCGCGGCGGCACGGCGTGCCGGCGGATCTGATGAAGAACATCGCGGCTGCCGGGGCGCTGGCCGAAGCCGCGGGAGCGTAGCGCGCGGCCCTGGCCTTTCCCTCCGGCGCCTGCTCTAGTCGCGCACGGCGCCTTCCTCGTGCGCGAGCAGGATGATGAGCACGATGCCCCCGAGCAGGACGCCTTCTTCGACGTGAGTCGATACGTTGTGCAGGCGGTTGAAGTCGGCGTGGTGCGCGTCGGTGGCAGGCACACTGTCGATAGCTCCGCCGGCCGCGAGCCGGTCGCGCTCCATGCGGGGCATAATCCAGTACTCGGAAAACGCGGTGAGCCCCATCATGATGACCGTAATGGCGATGGCCATTTTGGCGTAACTGTAGATGCCGCGCATGCGCCCGATGATGAGGAAGAGCAGCACAATGCAGCCGGCGACGAGGCCCTCGTGGTGCAAAACGTGAAGGCACTTGGCGACGATGGTGCCGGCCACATGCGTGTCAGGCACAGTGGAGAACGAAGCCCACGCGGTGACGCCAAAGAAGAAGAGGCCGCCGATCCAGATAACGAGCGGCAGCCAGACGACGGTGCGGACGAGCGTTTTCATGACAGCAGCAGGGTATAGGGTTTAGGGGACAGGGACCAGGAAAAAGCAAGGGGCGCATTGCCGGCGACGGAACTTCAGGAAAGGGCCGCTCGTCCATGAAGGGTGTGGAGAGGGTTGCAATGCGAAACGGAAAGATGGCGGCGGTGCTGGGCGTGGCGGGAATCCTGGCGCTGCCCATGTTGTCGCGGGCACAGAGCGCCGAGGATGCAAGGCCGCTGGCGTCGTGCGGCAGTCCGCAAGTTCTGTTCAGCGTCAGGCACGATCCAACGAGCCCTCCCGTCGCCGCCCCGCCGGGGATGGCGCTGGTGGTGGTCGTGGAGAAAGACTTCGGAATTTTACTGCCTCCCACCGCGCGCGTGGCTGCGGACGGCAAGTGGCAGGCAGCTATGCACGGGGAGTCCTGGATCTCGTTTGCGGTCGACCCGGGGGTTCATCATCTGTGCACGATGACGCAGCCCGGCAACGATGTGGAGACGGCGTTGGCGCATTTTACTGCTGTCGCAGGAGGCGTTTATTTCTTCGAACAAAGGGCGCTTGCAGGGACGCGGGGCGGCGTGTGGACGGAGCGCACCTTGCGGCCGCTGGACAGCGACGAGGGCGCGATGCTGACTTTGGCGCTGCCCCACAGCATGGCGCGGCAGAAAAAATAGCGGCGCACCGTGCCGAAGGAGCGAGGCGGCTGGATTCCCGCGCCGCGCTCCCGCTCTCGTTTACCGCTGCGGCGCGCCGTAGACGCTGGTGCGGCCGATCAGCCGCTCGATCCGCTTGGCGATGGGCGGATGCGTCGAGAACAGATTGGCGAAGTCGCCGCGCGTGAGCAGCGGCTGCACGATGAACAGATGCGCTGTTGAAGGAGAGCCCGGCATGGGCAACCGCTTCGAGTAGGCGTCGAGCTTCTCCAGAGCGCTGGCCAGCGCATAAGGATTGCCGGTGATGTGCGCGCCCGTGGCGTCGGCTTCGTATTCCCGCGAACGCGAGACAGCCATCTGGATCAGCATGGCGGCGATCGGCGCGAGGATCAGCATGAGCAGCGCGCTGAATGCGCCGCCGCGGCGATCGCGTCCGCCTCCGCCAAACCCGCCGAAGAGCTCCGCCCACCACGTCATGCGCGCGAGCAGGATGATGGCTCCGGCCAGCGTCGCGGCAACGGAACTGGTGAGGATGTCGCGATTCTTCACATGGCCGAGCTCGTGGGCCAGCACCCCTTCCAGCTCATCATCATTGAGAAGCTGCAGGATCCCATGGGTGACCGCGACCGACGCGTGTTTCGGGTTGCGGCCCGTGGCAAAGGCATTGGGCGCGTCGGTGGGGATGACGTAGATCTTCGGCATCGGCAGGCCGAGGCGCTGGGTCATGCGCTCCACCACCTGATAGGCCCGCGGAAGCTGTTCGCGCGTCACGGGCTGGGCGTTGTACATGCGCAGGGCCAGCTTGTCGGAATAGAAGTAGCTGAAGAAGTTCATCGCCGCCGCAAGGATAAAGGCGAGGATCATGCCGTTCTCGCCCCAGCGGCTGCCAAAAAGAACGAGAAGAAGAGTGAGAGCCGTCAGCAGGAAAGTGGTCTTGAGGGTATTCATGTTCGAGCCGCCTCATTGAGACTGAACCCTATTTTTTCACAAAGGAAGCTGGGACGTTTTGGGGCGAACTGACGGATCGGTGTCTCGCGACGCCACCGGGACAGGGTCAAGTCGACCGGCAGCTGATGTTTCGCTAAATCCGCCGCGCAGCTCCCGAAAAAGGCGCCTCGCCCGCCTTTATCACCTGGTGTAAGGGTCATGTGAAATTCGGAATGATTGGACGCAGGAATATGGCGGAACGGATATTGAGTCACTGGACGGGTGTGGAAAACGCGATCCGGAATAGGATGCTGGGGATTCAATGGAGGGACGAATAAGTTTATCCATTTCAATCTGTTAGTCCTCAATAAACCGATGGGAAGACGATGAAAAAATCAGACCTAAGGCGGATATCGCGCAAAGCGGTAACTCGAGTGCTGTTGGCAACCCAAAGCTTTCCGCCACCCACGGAGGATCCACGCCCTTGAAACGTCTATTGCAAGGTGCAGCCTCAAGAGGCTGCGTTCGTCTGGCGATTCTGGTCATCGCGGCAGCAATCGGCTTTACCAGCAGCGGCTTTTCACAGTTAACCACTGGAGACATCGTCGGCACGGTCACCGACCAGACGGGCGCGGCCATCGCCAACGCAACCATCGATGCGACGAACAACGCCACCGGCGTCAAGGTGTCCGTCCATTCCACATCGAGCGGTGAGTTCCACATCACCAGCCTGCTGGCCGGAACCTACACGCTGACGGCAACGGCGCCTGGATTCGCGGCCTATACGATGAACGATTTTGAAGTGCAACTGAACAACACGGGCACGGCCAAGATAGTGCTGCCGGTGGCCAAGGCTGCTATGAGCGTGCAGGTAAACGCGGATGCGGCGGCTACGATCGACACGACGACCGTGCAGTTGCAATCCACGTTCTCGTCCAAGGAACTGGAGGATTTGCCGATTGCCACCGTAGGCGCGGGCGTGCTGAATCTGGCGCTTCTGACGCCTGGGGTCACGTCCAGCGGCGCGGTGGGCGCCGGCACTGGTCCTGCGGTCGGCGGGCAGCGTCCGAGGGCGGATGACTACACGATCGAAGGCATCGACAATAACGACAAATCAGTGACCGGACCTCTGCTCTATGTGCCCAACGATGCGGTGGGCGAGTTCACGGCCATTACGAATCAGTTTTCGCCGGAGTTCGGCCACTCGGCCGGCGGCCAGTTCAACAGCGTGGTGCGCGGTGGAACCAACAGCCTCCACGGCAAGCTCTACGAGTACTTTGACAACCGCGACCTGAATGCCGAGAACGCGATCCAGGGAGGCAAGATCCCGAATCCCCGCTATGACTTTAACCGCTACGGCGGGCAGATCGGCGGGCCGATTAAGAGGGACAAGCTGTTTTACTTCGGGAGCTTCGAGCGGCAGACCACGGGGCAAAGCAGCCAGTATTACCTCTGCTCCCCAACAGCCGCCGGCATGACGACGCTGGGTGCGGTTCCAAACGTCAGCGCCACCAATCTGGGCGTCTTCACGAAATACACCCCACCCGCGCCTTCGCAAGTGGATGCGTCGGCCGATAACGCCTGCTTCAATGAGAGCTCGGGACCGCAGTATCTTACTGTGTATGACGGCACCGGCTACAACTCCGGCACGGGCGAGTTCGCTTCGGGCACGCCGTACCAGATCCCGCTCGGCAACCTGCTGGTCAATGCGCCGAACTATTCGAACTTCTATGCGCTGACGACCGCCGGCGACTGGACCATCTCGCCGCAGGACACTTTCCGCATCCGTTACCTCTATAACCGGTTTACGGGCATCGACACGGCGGCCGCACTGCCGGCGTTCTATCAGCCGATTCCGGACCGCTACCACCTGATCGCGGCCAGCGAATATCACAACTTCACGCCCAACCTGATTAACGAAGTGCGCATCGGATTCAATCGCTATTTCAACGAGACGCCTTCGGGCAATTTCTCCTTCTCGGGACTGGATGCGTTCCCCACGATGTACATGTACGACGTGGGCTTCCTCGAAATCGGCCCCGACGGGAACGCGCCGCAGTCAACGATCCAGAACCTCTATCAGCTCACCGACAATGTGAACTGGACAAGGGGCAAGCACTCGCTCACGTTCGGCTTTGACGGCCGCAAATACATTTCGCCGCAGAGCTTCACGCAGCGCGTGCGCGGCGATTACGAGTGGAATTACCTGACGGAGTATCTGCACGATCTGGCGCCGACGGCGTTCGGCGAGCGGTCGACGGGCAACTTCTTCTACTACGGCGATCAGACAGCGTTCTATGGCTATGCCAACGACGTGTGGCGCGCCACGCAGAAGCTGAGCCTGAACTACGGTCTGCGCTATGAGTTCACCTCGGTTCCCGAGGGCGAAAAGGTGCAGCAGATCAACTCCGCGGCCAGCGTGCCGGGGGTGATCACCTTCTCCAAGCCGGAGCCGCAGCGGACCAACTTCCTGCCGCGATTCGGCATTGACTATGCTCCCGATCCGAGCACGGCCATCCGCGCCGGATTCGGCATGGCCGTGGATGTTCTCTACGACAACCTGGGCATCCTGTCGTTTCCGCCGCAGTACTCTTCGACCAACGATGTGGGCGGCGGCAACAACCCCAGCCCGGGCGCCCCAAACTTCCTGGCGCATGGCGGTCTGCCCGCAGGAACCGGAACGCTGGCAACGTTTGCGACGGTGGAGGATCAACGAGCCGCCACTTCCGCCTACGTCCCGAACCAGATACTGCCGTATGCGGAGACGTGGTCGCTGGGCGTACAGCACGTGTTCGCCAAAAACTACACGGCGGAAGTGCGCTATCTGGGAACGCGAGGGATTCATCTGCCGACGCAGAACCAGCTAAACATCCAGGACCGGGTCGACCCGCAGCACTCTCTGCCGACCTATCTGGCCACGCCGTCTCCGGTGGACCTGGCGGCGCTGCCCAACACGCTGGCGAGCATCGCGGCGCGATCGAATATAGTGCCTGCATTCGCCAATGCCGGCTTTACCAGCAAGATCACGACCTTCGAGCCGTGGTCTGAATCGAACTACAACGGCCTGGCGCTCAGCATCAACCGGCGTTTCAGCCACGGCCTTCTGCTCGATGGCTCATACACACGAAGCCGGACGATGGACGATGCGACAGCAGACGTCTTCTCGACCGTGCTCACCCCGCGGCGCCCGCAGAACAAGCGCGACGTGTCGGCGGATTACAGCCGCTCGGCGATCGACCACCCTAACCGCCTGAGCGCCTACGTGGTCTACGACCTGCCGTTCTTCCAGGGATCCAACTGGATGGTGAAGAACATCGTGGGTAACTGGGAAATCGCTCCGATCTACATCTATGAGTCGCCGGAATACTACACGGTGCTCTCCGGGGTGAACTCGGTGCTCGACGGCGATTCCACACAGATCGATCGCACGGTGTGGAATCCGAAGGGCAAAGCGGGAACGGGCTCCGACGTGATGGCTGATTATGATCGGAACCGTGAGTCTGTTTGCCCCGCCGGCAGCCCCGTCGATCCCGTCACTGGCATTGTCGAGTGCTCCGGAGACCTGGTGGCTTACCACGCGGTCAACCCGGGTGCCCGCTACATCGTGGCCGGCGCCGGCGCCATGCCGACCTCGGAGCGGAACACGCAGCCGATCAACCCCATCAATGACCTGGATGCGACGGCTATCAAGCGGTTCAACTTCACCGAGCGGTGGAACCTGGAGTTCTCGGCGCAGGCGTTCAACATCCTGAACCACGCCCAGTACCTGCCCGGGACGCTCGACAACATCAACTCGCCCGGATATACGTCGCAGAGCTCGTTCCAGACGGCGTCCAATCCGGATTTCAACGAGCCCGGCAAGTTCTTCGCGGCCAACGCGAGGAGCATGCAGCTTTCGCTCAAGCTGTCGTTCTAATCCGGCTCCGGAAAGAGCCACGAGGGGCGTCTTCGGACGCCTCTCTTCTTTTGTGTTGAATTCCAAAATAGAGATTTAAGGGGTCCAAATCTACGCTTTTTGGAATGGAGGCGGTGCCAAGGGGTGCCATGAGTGGTGCAAGCCACTGAGCAAGCGTTACTTAACCTTTCGCAAGATGGCAGGCGAATTGCTCAGATCAAGGGAATACCTGACGTCCCCCGGTTCTCTTTGGCTTCTGGCCGAGCAGCAGAAACAGAAGCTTTTGAGTGTCATCGTTCGGAGGAATCTATGAAAATCGCCCGTAGTCTGGGATTCGTCGTGCTGGCTCTCGCGTTCCTGCTGGTTTGGGGCGCACCCGCCGCGCGAGCGCAAAACACCTATGCCACGATCCACGGAACGGTGACCGACGCCAGCGGCGCTGTGGTCCAGGGCGCAACCGTGACCGTGACCAATGGCGGCACCGGGGCGGTCAACAAGGCAACCACCGACGACAAGGGGTACTTCATTGTTCCCCAACTGGCCATCGGCGGGCCTTACACGGTGAAGGTGGATAAAGCGGGGTTCAAGACGTCCGAGGCAGTCGGCCTCACGCTCACGCTGAACGAGAACTATGACGAGGACGTGAAGCTCGAGACGGGCGCCGTTTCGGCCACGGTTGAAGTGAATGCGACAGCCGTCCAGGTGGATACCTCGGACACGCAACTCAAAGAGACCTTCAACGCCAGCCAGATTGAAGACATGCCGCTGCTGGGCCGCGACGCCACGATTCTCCAGAAGCTGACGCCGGGCACGGTGGAATCTTCCGACCGTTTCGGCAACTACTCAGCCAACGGATCGCAGACGCAGGACAACAGCTATCTGGTCGATGGCGCGGACATCAACGATCCGCCGCTGCAGACCCAGGGATTCCTGCTGAATCCCGATGGCCTGGGCGAAGTGACGCTCCTCACCAGCACGCAGAATCCGCAGTACAGCCGCAATTCCGGCGCGATCATCAACGAGTCGATCAAGAGCGGGACGAACAGCTTCCACGGCGACGGCTTTGAGTTTTACCGCGACACGTTCCTGAACAACGGCAGCTACTTCGCGCCTCCTGGGCAGCGCCCGGTCTTTCACCAGAATCTCTACGGCGGCACGCTGGGCGGGCCGGTGCTCAAGAACAAGCTCTTCTTCTTCCTCGGCTATCAGGGCTTCAAAAATGCCAACGGCAGCAGCACGCTGACCACGGTGCCCACCGACGCGCAGCTGGGCCGGAACGGCAGTGGATTCGCCGATCTGACGGGCGACAACAACAACGTCACCGGCGGCTTGAATTCCGCAGGCCTGAGCACCAACCCGGTGCCCTTCGCGGTTATGGGACCGAACGGAGCTTGCGGTCCCGGCACGGCGAACACGACGTGGAATACGTGCTTCCCCGCAGGCACGGTCGACGTTCCCCTCACCGACGTTAATTCCGTTACTGCCACGCTGCTCAAGGATTACGTACCTTCGCCGTCGGCGGGCCAAACCAACAAATACGACTTCAACTCACCGAATACTGAGAAAGAAGATCAGGGCATCATCCGCGCCGACGTCCAGGCCACCCACAACGATCAGGTATGGGGCGAGAGCATCTTCCAGTCCGAGCCGAGCTTCAATGGGTTGCCGTTCACGGGAGCCAATCTGCCTGGTTTTGGCGAGAACTCCGCCCGGCATATCAAGATCTTCGATGCCCAGTGGACCCACACCTTCAATCCAACGACACTGAATACCCTCCGCGCGGGATACTTCCGCTTTAACTTCGCGGCGGTTGAGCCGGCGCAGCTCATTCAGCCCTCTTCATTCGGCTTTGACATCGTTCCGCAGAATCCTCAGGCAGCCTCGCTTCCGAAGATCGGGGTTGCCGGGTACTTTACCCTCGGATTCAGCAACAACGGACCGCAACCCCGCACCGACAGCAATGAGGACTACGCCGACAACTTCACGAAAATCATCGGCAACCACAACCTGACGCTCGGCGTGCATGCGGAGCGTTTCGCGGTACACAATCCTTTCTTCAATAACCTGAACGGCAACTTCGGGTTTGGAGGCGGCGGAGCTTACACCACGGGCGATCCGCTGATGGATTTCCTCCTCGGGGTCCCGGACTCCTACTCGCAGGGCTCAGGTGCGATCATCCAGGCCTACGCCTGGGAAGATTATGCCTACGCCCAGGACAACTGGAAGGTCTCTCCCTCGTTCACCTTCAACTACGGCATCGGCTACGACGTGCAGGCACCCTTTACGAACAGCCAGTACGGCGGCGAGGGGATCATCTGCTGGGTGCCGGGAGCGCAGTCGAAGGTCTACACCTCAGCGCCGGAGGGTCTGCTCTGGCCGGGCGATTCAGGCTGCAACCGCAGCGGCGGTCCAACGGCAAAATACGGTCATTTCGCGCCGCGGGTTGGCTTCGACTGGTCGCCGGAAACGGGACTGGGCTGGCTGACTGGCGGGCAGGGCGCCCACTTGTTTGCCATCCGCGGCGGTTTCGGCCTCTACTACAACCGCGATTCGGAAGAGCAGCAACTGCAGAACCTCGAAGATCCGCCGTACGGGCTGAACTCGAACGGCGCAGGGTCCCTTGGTGGGAGCCCGGGCTTCGCCAATCCTTTCGTGGACGTTACGGGGAACCCGGCCACTTCCTACTCGTCGAATCCATTTCCGTACACCTTCCCAACCCCCAGCCCCAATGTTCCTGTGGTCGGGCCGTGGCTGCTGAGCACGATTTCGCCGAACTATGACGTTCCCTACGCCTACAACTTCAACCTCAACGTGCAGCGGCAACTCCCTGGCAACCAGGTGCTGCAGGTCGCCTATGTCGGCTCGCTGGGCCGCAAGCTCGATCGCGCGTATGAAGCCAACAAGGAGACGGCCGCCGGACATGCCAATGCGGTCGCTGCCTGCACCGCCGAGGGTGGTTCCTGCAGCGACGTCCGTACCTTGCTGCCGTTCATCCAGCCGCAGGACTTCATCGATCAGAGCGGTAACTACATCTCCGTTGGCCGCGTGTACACCGAT
This sequence comes from Acidobacteriaceae bacterium, assembly GCA_036521315.1. GTDB lineage: Bacteria > Acidobacteriota > Terriglobia > Terriglobales > Acidobacteriaceae > Palsa-343. The sequence goes on along the minus strand of DATDHZ010000100.1, from coordinate 101,793 downwards.
GGATCGTCGAACTACAACTCTCTGCAGGTGAGCCTGCAGAACCAGATGACGCACGGCCTGTACTACAACCTCGGTTACACCTGGAGCCATTCGCTCGACAACGGTTCTGGATTCGAGAGTTCGGGCTTCGGCAACGGCTACGATCTGACCGGCACGAACTGGGTGCCGGGCTTCCAGCACCTGAGCTACGGCAGTTCGGAGTACGATGCCCGGCAGCGGTTCTTTGCCGGCTACCAGTACATCGTTCCGCTGACTTCGGGAATGCGCTCCAATTACCTTGTCAACGAGGCACTGGGCAACTGGCATCTGGCGGGCTACACCGTCCTGCAGGCCGGCAACCCGGTATCGGTGGGCGAGCCGAACGATAACCGGTCGCTGTGGTGCAACTCCAACGCATACTTCTTCTACGAGTGCCCAGATACACCGATGACCTCGAACTTCCATCCGGCGCTCAAGAACCCGCGCGCGCCTGGGAACTACTGGTTCGATACCACGCCGTTCTCGCTCGAGCCGCTGGGGACCTTCGGCAACGTGGGCCGCGGCCTGTTCCATGGCCCGGGCTTCAACTACAGCGATCTGGATCTCTTCAAGGACTTCCCGATCGGACGTAGCGACAGCCCGCGCATGATCGAGGTGCGCATGGAAGCGTTCAACGTCTTCAATCACCCGAACTTCGGCCAGCCGGATGGCAGCATTCTCGACGGCTCGGCATTCGGCGAGATCTTCGGCGTGGTTTCACCGACAGCGGACGGCGGCAACGGCGATCCGCAGCCGGGGCGCGCCGTGCAGTTGGCGGGGAAGATTTACTTCTAGCCTTCAACTTCAACTCACGAGACAAAGGGCGCCTGCGGGCGCCCTTTCTCATTTCGGTTCTGCCGTGATCCTGAATTCAGGGGCATATCTTGCGGCCAGGTCGACGCGGTCAGCAGGTGCCGTGCACATCCCAAATGTGGAATTTAGGCCTCATCTTTCTACGTTTTTTGGGATAACTGCGAGGCGGAAGACGCCGAAGGCGATGCAAATGCCTGAGAGAATGTTGCTTAGCGGTGTGCGACTTGGCAGGGTAATTGCTTGTTCCTTAGGGAATACCCCTCGGCTCCCATTCTTCCGGTCTTATTCGGTTCGGCGAATTAAGAACAAATAGTTAAAAGCGTTTTGGAGGTAGTCCATGTTGAGAGTCTCCCTGAAATGGGGTCGGCGATTCTGTACCCTGCTGTTGATCGCCGGAGTGGGTCTGCTGCTTGCAGGTCCGCAATTTGCCGGGGCGCAATCGCTCATCTCGGGCGATATCGCAGGCACCATCACGGATCCGAGCGGTGCAGCCCTGCCAGGGGCCACTGTGACGGCAACCAATACGGGCACTGGCCTGGTGAAGACGGTCACCACCGGCGCTGCGGGCGACTACAAGATCGGCCTGCTGCAGGTCGGCACCTATACCGTCACCGTCTCGGCTCCCAACTTCCAGAGCGCGCAGCAGACCGTCAACGTGGTGGTTGGGCAGACCGCGACCCTCAGCGCGTCGCTGAACGTTGCCAAAGGAACGACCACGGTGCAGGTGCTGGGCCAGGTGGTTCCGCTCCTGCAGACCGAGAACTCCGACATTTCCAGCACCCTGACCGAGGAACAGGTCCAGAACCTGCCGAACCCGGGGGGCGACATCACCTATTTCATCCAGCTGACGCAGGGTGTGGTGATGAACACGCAGATGCACTACGGCAACTCGTCCGCGTTCGGCCTGCCGGCGACCTCGAACAATTTTACGGTGAACGGCGCTGAGGACAACGACCCGTTCCTGAACCTGAACAACTCCGGCCCCAGCAACCTGCTGCTCGGCTCGAACGACGTCGGCGAAGTGAACATCGTGGCGAATGCCTATAGCGCCCAGTACGGAGCACTCGGCGGCGTGCAGGAGAATATCACCACGCGCTCCGGCACCAACGCCTTCCATGGCGACGCGCAGTATTTCTGGGCGAACAGCGATCTGGAAGCGAACGACTGGTTCCTCGACAACCAGGGAGCCCCGAAGCCGTACGCCAACGCCAATCAGTGGGGCGCGGGTGGCGGCGGACCGATCAAGCGTGACAAGACCTTCTTCTTCGTGAACTACGAGGGCATGCGCTTTGTAACCTCGCCCGTGGTTCCCACAACTTTGCCGAGCGCGGCGTATGAATCGAATCCAAACGGGTCGGTTTCTTATCAGGCAATCGGCGGCGGCGGCGGTGTTTTGAGGATGGGATCGACTGGAGTCGGAGGGATGAGGGCCCGTCCGGCATTTCCCCCTCCGGCCGGCGAGGAAGAGATCGTGACGAACCCCAGTGTGCTGGGTGCTGACGGTAACTGCGACAACGACACGAGCTGGCTGTATGTGAACGGCAACGGCAGCGAGTGCGCCTTCTATCAGAAGGCGTTTGCCCTTTACAACAACGCACCACGCGCCGCAAGCGCCACTCCTTCGGGACAGTCATCGGGCGGCTGCGCAGCGACGGATTCCAATAACAACTGCATCCTTGCCACCGCGTTCCCGACGACAACCTACTATTCGAACTTCCTCCAGGAGATCCCGAAAAATCACTTGGCGGAGATCCTGACGACTGCTCGACTCGACCAGAAGTTTGGGCCGAACGACAGTGCGTTCATCCACTTTAAGTACGACCATGGCGTGCAGCCGACCTACGTCGATCCCATCAACCCGGTCTTCAACGCGCAAAGCGATCAGCCGGACTATGAAGGCCAGATGGAAGAGACGCACACCTTCACCCCGAACCTGGTAAACCAGTTCATCTTGTCGGGGACGTGGTACAGCGCGTACTTCCTGAGCGACAACACAGCCAATGCGCTGGCGGCCTTCCCGTATGATCTGGATTTCGTGGACGGGTCGTTCAACAACCTGGGCAACAGCGAGGATGCGTGGCCCGAAGGCCGCGACGTGACGCAGTACCAGGTCAATGACGACGTGAGCTTCACGCATGGGAAGCACACGCTGAGCGTGGGCATGCTGTTCAAGCGCGACGACGTGACCGACGCCGATTTGGGCGTGCTGACGAACTTCCCGCTGGGCGCCGAGTTCGGACCGTCGGAAGGCGTCTTCAGCGGCAACGACCTGTTCAGCTCCGGCCTGATGCTGGAGGGCGTGGAGAACTTCCCACTGCACCTGAAGGTGCCGATCCGGACCTACAACCTCGGCTTCTACGGGCAGGATCAGTGGAAGGTTGCGCCGAACTTCCAGGTGACGGCCGGCGTACGTATCGAGCACAGTGCGAACCCGGTGTGCGTCATCAACTGCTTCGCATACCTGAACAGCAGCTATAACAACGTGCCGGATACGATCAACACCGCATACAACTCGGTGCTGATCGACGGCAAGCGGAACGCATTTACTGATCTGCAAAAGATCACGATCGATCCGCGTGTGGGCTTCACTTTCTCGCCGACGGGCCACGATCACACGGTCATACGCGGCGGCTTCGGTCTGTTCACCGATGTCTTCCCCGCCACGATCGCGGACTCCCTGTTGAACAACGCTCCGCTGAATCCGGAGTTCGTCAATCTGTTTTCACTCGACGATCCTTCGCAGAACGGCAATTTCGAGCAGGCCCTGTCGGCGACCAATCAGGCCTTCGTCAAAGGCTATGACTCGGGCGGCAGCGCGGCTTCCATCGCCACATCCAACTCGAGCTTCACGGTGCCGAACCTGTTTAACCCGGATGCCAGCATCCACTACCCCACCTACGAAGAGTGGAGCCTGCAGTGGGAGCAGCAGTTGGGCAGCCACACCAGCTTCACCATCGGCTACGTCGGCAACCATGGCTACCATGAACCGGTCGAAGATAACGGCGTCAACATGTTCCAGCCGAGCAGCTCGTTTGCGGGCGCGCCGGCTGCTCCGGCTCTTCCGGAATTCGCCGAAGTGACGGAAGTGCAGAGCGTGGCGGGTTCGAGCTACCACGGTCTGCTGACGGGCGTGAAGCACGAATCGAAGTACGCCACGGCGTCGGTCAACTACTCCTGGAGCCATGCGCTCGACGAGGTATCGAATGGCGGTATCCTGCCCTTCGGATTCAACGCCATCAACCCCGTCAACCCCTTCAACCTGGCGCAGTACAACTACGGCAACGCGGACTACGACATCCGCCACAACATGAACGGCAACTACATCCTGAAGGTTCCGTACTGGGGAGGTCCGAAGGTGCTATCCGACCTTTGGCAGCTCGGCGGGACAATCTTCTGGCACTCCGGATTCCCGTTCAGCGTGACCGACAACGCCCAGGCCAGCAGCCTCAATGGCGCGAATGACTTTGGGCCGGTCTATGCCGATATCGTCGGGAATCCCTCTCACCACTGTGGCAAGGCGGCCGCCGGTCTCACGGGCACCCCATGCCTCGGACTGCCGATCGGCACGGGATCGGATTTCTCCCCCATATCGGGTTTCGGCGATCCGAATCTGCAGCGCCGCAACCAGTTCTTCGGGCCGCACTACTTCAACACGGATTTCAGCGTGATGAAGGGTTTCAAGATCCCGGGGTCGGAAACGGCCATGATTCAGCTGGGCGCGCAGGCGTATAACGTCCTGAACCACACCAACTTTGCGCAGCCGACGTTCGACGCCAGCAATACGGGCAGTGTCGGACAGACCCAGGCATTCGGTACCATCCAGGGCGACGTGAGCACGCCGACCAGCGTGTTCGGAGCGTTTCTGGGCGCCGACGCCGATCCGCGCATCCTGCAACTGAAGGGGAAGATCACTTTCTAACCTCGAATTCACCTCAACCAAGGAGGGCGGAGACTTCGGTCTCCGCCCTCTGCTTTTGCCACGCACGTTCGCTGCCGATTGCCAGAAAAACCGATGGCCCGGATGGGTGATTTGCAATCATTGGGAAGAGCAGGTAAAAAGATTAACTGCGGGATTTTCCAGGCCTCAATCGGCACGGAGTGAAGTGGCTGGGAAGCGCCGGCGCAAGGGATCCAAAGCCCTGGTGGAAACGTTTACGCCGGGCAACCTTTACAGAAGTTGAGGCATCAGTCAATTCAATGACAGTCGACATTCTGCTGGTGGACGACAATGTCATCCAGGCGGCCACCCGCAAAGCGATTCTGGCTCGTTCGGGCCGGAGCGTCGCCGTTGCGTCCGACGGGGAAAGCGCCCTGGAGTATCTGGATCAGCCCGCAATCCGGCCCGTGGGGTTGGTCATCACCGATCACCTGATGCCAGGCATGAATGGCCCGGAATTCGTGACCGCGCTGCGCGAGCGCTTTGCCCAGCTGCCGGTGCTGGTCCTGAGCGGCATGGCCGATGCGGAAGACGACTACGAGGGGCTCGACGTGATCTTCCGCGTGAAACCGTTGCCGCCTGAGGAACTGCTGGCGCTGGTGCGGTCGCTGCTCGACCAGCCGATCGGGAGAACGGCTTAGGCCGCATCGTTGAGCGAACAGGCTGCCCGTGCCGCGGGCCGCTCACTTTCTTCATTCCCAAATTCTGAAGTCGGGTGATCGCGTTTAACGGCGGCGAACGTTTGCGTCGATGTGCAGCACAGCCTGTGGGGTGGAGAGGGTGGCCCGGGCTGAGCCGGGGTTGAGGGTAACAAACCAGCAACGGAGCGGGAAAAAAGATTGTCAAGTGTGCATCATGTGTGCCGATATAGGAGTCTAAGGGGACAGCAGGATTCTCCCTTTTTGCGAGGCCACGCATGGAGACCCCCAGGGCACTGACGCAGCAAAACTTGTCGCGGACGAGCCGCAGGCAGGAATATGTCTATCGGATTGCAGCGGCGGCGGTGGCGCTGCTGCTGCTGTTGACGTGGTTTAGCGCGTAGTCAGGGTTTCGCGGTCCAGGGCCCGGCGCAGCACCACTTCGAAGGCCGACTTGAGCTCGGCATACTGCATCCCTGTCAGCTTGCCTTCCAGCCGCTCCGTTTCAATCAGAAACAATTCTTCCTTGAGCACGTTGAGCAGCGCACCGCGCGGACCCACGCCATTCTCGGCGGACGGCGCCAGCGCCGGCGCACGCAGGGCTTCAGCCAGCGCCGGATCGAGCGCTGGAGGGTGCGCAGCCGAAATCGTCGCCGCACGCGTCGGAGCGTTCGTCCCCGCGGCGGCCGTCGACGCGATCGCAGCGTGCGTGGGCGTCAATGCCCCTTGTGCGTCAGAAGCCGGCGGCGTGGCCGACGATGCGGCGGGATGCGCGCCTGGCCTGGAGCGCAGCATGAAGGCGGCTCCAATGACCAGGGCCAGGCCCAGACCGCTCAGGATCCAGCCTTTGTATTTATTGAGTGGATCGGGGGTGCCGTTCGGATTCCCCAGCCCGCCTCCCGGGCGAGCGGTTTGATCGGCGGCCTGACCGGGAGCACCGGTTTGATCGGCAGGTCCGCCCATCCCCGGTCCGGCCTGGGCTGTTTCGCCCTGGCCCTGCTGCTCGCGGGGCATCGAGCCGCTGCCCGAGACCGTGAAATCGAGGGGCTTGTTCGGCGCGACATTGGTCGCCAGCCAGGTGTTGACGCCCGGCTCGTTAGCGTCGGCTGGCAGCGGCTGGAACGACGAGCCGCTGAAGTTCATGCCCTTCGGCAGCATCACGGCGACGTTGTCCGCGGGGATGGTCACACGGGCATGCAGGGCTAGGCTGCCGCCGTAAGGGATGTGGTAGCCGACCTGGAAGCGAGTTTCGCCGGGGCGCACCGGAAAAAGAAAAGCGTAGTGATCTTTGTCGCCCAGCGGAACGGGCGCGTCCGAGACGGCCATGCCGCCCGGACCCGTGGCCGTTGAGCCCTCCAGCACCGCGCCTTCGGGCAGATAGAACGGGAAGGCCTGAGGGCCAAACTGCGTCTTCGGCGGCTTCGATTCGTTGCGGATAAACCAGCTTTCGGTGACGGAAAGTCCCTGCTGGTTGGTCTCGATCCGCGAAACATCAGCGTAGATGTGAACGCCGTCCACTTTGGGAGAGACGTCGTACACGTCAATATCGACAGTCGAGGTGTTCGGCGGGACCGAGCCGTAGTACGAAGCCTTCTGGTGCTCGATTTTAACGAGGTGCATGCCGCCGGCGTCAGCAACCGTAAAGGAATAGCGCCCGCTCTTGTCCACTTTGGTGCGAGCCGATTCCTGCATGCCCTGATTCAGATCGAGCAGGACCGCCGTGTCGCCCGCCGCAGGCTTGTTCGTGGTGCGGTCGGTGACGGTGCCGGAGATGGTGGCGGCGGAGAGCGATACCGGCAGTGCGGCTGCCGCGAGGGCGAGAGCAAATTGGCGGAGGCGGTTCATGCGGTGTCCTGTGCTAGTGGGAAGTAGGCGAGGCCGAGGCTGCGTTTGGGCCGATCGCGGCGAAAGTCTGCGCCTCGAGCAGGTCAATTTCGGCGACGGTCTCGGCGGCCTCATTTTCGAGGGCTGCGCGCTGCGCGCCATAGTCCTCTTCCGGGTACTTGCCGGACCGGTATTCGAAATTCAGGTCGCGCAGATTGTCGTAGAGGGTTTCGCGGCGCTCGCGCAGGTATTCGAGCCGCGTCTTGTTGCGCTGCGCCTCGGCGTGGGGGGCGGGCCAGAAAACATAGAGGAAGACGCCGACCAGCAGGATTGCGCAGGCGATCAGGCTGAGGAAATGAGGATCGGACAGACCCCCGGATGCGCTGTTCATATCTCGGTCTCCCTCCTGATCCGGTCGCGAATCTCCCGGGAATGCGTGTCTTCCGGAACGTCCGGCATCGGAACGCTGCGGAGCCTCCATTTGCGGACCAGCAGGAACGTCCCCGCGAAACCGATGAGCAACAGTGCGGGCGGCACGATCCAGGCGACGATGTTGAACTTTGTGAGCCAGGGCGCAGCCAGAACGGTGGGACCGTATTCAGCCTGGAACGCGGAGAGAATCGCGTTGTCCCCGGTGCCGTTGGCAATGGCGGCGCGCAGTTCCTGGGTTTCCTGAGCAAGATTCGGGCAGCCGACATGGTCGCACGAGAGCAGCACCTGCGAGCATCCGCAGGCGCACATCAGCTTGTGGCCGAGGCGGTCGAAGCGGGCCTCGGTATCCGCGGAGCCCAGCGTAACCATCCCCACCACGACCAGCAGGGGCAGCAGGATGAAGCGAGCGAGGCGCGCCATCAGTCGCCTGCCTTTCCCGCCGCCACCAGATCCGCCGGAGCGGCGGCCGGTAGCCGGGTGCGCTGCGCAGCCAGCGCGGCGCTCAGATTCGGAACCAGGGCGATCACAGTCCCGAATATCGTGAGCACCAGCCCAATCCAGATCCACATGACCAGCGGATTGAGGAACGCTTTGACGACGGGCTGGCGCGTAGCCGGGTCCGATCCGGCGAAGATGACGTAGAGATCCCACGCCGGCGTCGAGTAATTGGCCACCATCGTCTGCGGCTGCTGGCTGGCCGTGTAGAAGCGCAGTTCCGGCGAGAGGCTGGTGATCTTCTTCCCGCTGTTTCGGTCGTAGACGTTGAGCAGCGCGAAGGTGGTGTCGTAATTGGCGTTCGAATCCTGCGAGAAGTCTTCGCACTCGATGCGATAGGGGCCGATGAACATCGACTGCTTGTAGTTCATCGTCATCTCTTTGCTCTGGTTGAACGCCTGGCCGGCAAATCCGATGAAGATGAGCACCACGCCGAAATGGACCAGATAGCCGCCGTAGCGGCGGGTGTTGCGGCGTGTGAGTTGGATGACGGAGAGGAACAGATTCTGCCCGGTATGCTTCTGGATCACGCGGGCGCCGCGGAAGAACTCCGCAAAGATGGCGACGATGACGAAGGCGGCGAGGGCGAAGGTGATCCACGCGTAGAAGGCGCCCTGCTCACCGGTGGTGAAGATGGTCCAGGGATGCACGCCGAGCGGGATCAGCGCGATCGCCACCACGAGTGCCGCGATGCCCGGAATCACAAAGTTGCGGCGGATGCTCCGCATCGAAGTGCTGCGCCACGCCAGCAGCGGACCGATGCCGGTGACGAACAGCAGCAGGACGCCGACGGGAACGCCAATGCGGTTGTACCAGGGCGCGCTGACCGTGACGCGGTAGCCCTGCACGTACTCCGACAAGACCGGAAACAGCGTGCCCCACAGAATGGTGAAGCAGGCCGCGAGAAGTATGAGGTTATTGAAGGCGAAGCTCGATTCACGCGATACGAGCGATTCGAGGTGATGTTCGGTCCTCAGGTGATCGCGCTGCAGGATGTAGGTGAAGGTGCACACACCCAGCACGATCACGAGGAAGACCCAGAACCAGGTGCCGATGGCCGACTGCGCGAAGGCGTGGACCGAGCTGACCAGGCCGGAGCGGGTAAGCAGCGTGCCGAGAATCGCGAGCAGGAACGTGGAGAAGATGAGCCAGACGTTCCAGCTCTTCATCATGCCGCGCTTCTCCTGCATCATGACCGAATGCAGGAAGGCGGTGCCGGTAAGCCACGGCATCAGCGAGGCGTTTTCAACCGGGTCCCAGCCCCAGTAGCCGCCCCAACCGAGCACGTTGTAGGCCCAGTGCATGCCGAGGAAGATGCCCACGGTGAGGAAAAGCCACGTCACCATGGTCCAGCGCCGCGTGATGTGAATCCATTTCTCGCCGGGATAGCGCATCATGAGCGCGCCCAGCGCAAAGGCGAAGGGAACGGCAAAGCCCACATAGCCCAGATAGAGCATCGGGGGATGGATGACCATCTCCGGATACTGGAGCAGGGGGTTGAGGCCGTTGCCGTCGGGCGGAACAGCTCCGGTGACCAGCGAGAAGGGCGTCGCCGGGAAATTGACCAGCAGCAGGAAGAAGACCTGGATGCCGGCGAGGATTGTGGAGGCATACGCCGTGAGGCTGACGTCGACCTTGTGCCGGACGCGCAGGACGAATCCGTAGCCGGTAAGCAGCCAGGCCCAAAGCAGCAGCGAGCCCTCCTGCCCGGACCAGAGCGCGGCGAATTTATAGGGAGTGGGAAGGGCGCGATTCGAGTGCTGCAGGATGTATGCGACGGAAAAATCGTTGGTGAAAGCCGCCCAGACCAGGGCAAACGCAGCGCAGGAAGTGGCGAGGAAGCTGGCGATCCCGGCGCGGCGAGCGGTCTCCGCCAGGCGCTCGGGAGCGATGGCTGCCGTGCGTCCGGTGGCCAGCAAACGGAGCGCCACCCCCCCGGCCAGCAGGCAGTAGGCGCTGAGCACGAGCGCCACAAGAAGCGAAAAACTCCCAAATGCAGGCATATGGATATTCCTTCTGATTGTCGCACTTTCTCAGCAGCCGGGGACGCCGTGCGGCAACGAAGCCAGGATTGATCTTCGCGTCCGCGGCGGGGTTGCGGCTGTGACAAATCTCACAGTGGACGAGCGGGCGGCAGCGCGCTTCGCGGGGATGACGGAGTCCTGCGCACAGCAGTTCGCTTCGCAAGGTTGACAAGAGGATCGCGGGTCCTGCGGACGGCGGACCGCTTCGCGGGGATGACGTGGCATCGTTGCGTGCCACGATCTCCGGGCAGGAACGCCGAAAGCTCACTGCCTGGACGGCAAGTCCCCCTGTATATTGAGAAAGATGGCTTCACGAGTGCAAGCGCCCGCGCAATCGCAGACGCAGGGCTTTGCTTATGCGGCGCTGCTGCTGGGATGGCTGATTCCGGGCGCAGGGCATTTGCTTACCCGCCACTGGGTGCGCGCCCTGCTGCTGTTTGTCTCAATCACGCTGATGTTCGCCCTCGGCCTGGCGATGCAGGGCCAGGTCTACGTGCCGAACACGGGCGATCCGCTCGACATCCTGGGCTTTTGCGGGGATGTGGGCGCGGGCATCCTGTATTTCATCGCGCGGGTCTTCAGCCTGGGCGCGTCCACGGTGCAGCTGGTCACCGCCGACTACGGAACCAAGTTTGTGGTGGTGGCCGGGCTGCTGAATTTCATCGCCGCCGTCGACGCCCACAATCTGCGGATCGGGAGGAAGGTCTAAGATGCTGACTCCCTCCCATTTCACATCGGTGCTGCTGTTCGCCACCTTCGCGTCGGTGGTATTCGGGATTACGCAGCGGTCCACGCCGAAAGCCATGGTGCGCTACGGGGCCTACTGCTGGGTGCTGTTCGTGGTCTCGGTGATCGCGGCCAGCTGGCTCATGTATTTCGTCAGGAAATAGCGCGTAGCGGATAGGGTTTAGCGACCGCGCTTGCAGAGGCCCTGGCCCCCACACCCCCACACCCTAAATTCTCACCAGTTCCTGCTGCATGGGCCCGGTGACTTTGGCATAATCACGCGCCGTCATCATGTTCACTTCGCTGCGCACGCCGAACTTCGGCAGGTAAATTCCAGGCTCGACCGAGAAGCAGGTAAACGGCAGAATGCGCCGCTCGTCGTGCGTTTCGAGGTTGTCGAGGTGCGCGCCGCTGCCGTGGAGTTCCGCGCCGATGTTGTGGCCGGTGCGGTGCGTGAAATATTGCCCGTAGCCGGCGTTGCGGATCACTTCACGAGCCGCGTCGTCAGCCTGGTAGCCGGCAATCGGCATGCGGCTCTCGAAGGCCGTGCGGACGGCGCTGATGGCCGCGTCGCGAGCATCGCGGACGATGGCGAAAATCGTGCGTTCCTCATCGGTCGGCTCGCGGTTCACGACGCCCGTCCAGGTGATGTCGTACCAGACCGAGCGGGGCTCATCTTTGCGCGCCCAAATGTCGAGCAGCAGAAAGTCGCCGGAACGGATGGGCCGGCTGGCTTCGGCAGTCGGCTCGTAGTGCGAGTCGGAGCTGTTCTCGTTGACGGAGACATTCGGGCCATGGTCGGTGGTGAGGCCCTGGCGGCGCATCGCCTCCTGGAACCAGACCATCATTTCGTATTCCGTTGCCGGCGATTCTGAGCGTGCGCGGCTGCCGATGAGCTGGAAGCCTTCGATGACGATGTCGTCCAGCGCCGATTGCGCGGCGTAATGGGTGGCAATCTGATCCTCGGTCAGCACCGCCTGAAAGCGGCTGACGAGGTCGGCGGAGCTGACGATTTGTTTGCCGAGGGAGCGGAGGAACTCGACCGTGCCGGCGTCGACCATGGAGACATACATGATGTCGTTATTGGGCGAATACTGCATGGCGATGCGCGTCCACGGAGCGAGCATCGCGTCGAGCGCGCGGTGCAGCTCCTGCCAGGATGAGTAGGCGCCTTTGGAGCCGGGCAGGGAATCGAGCTTGCCGGACTCGATGCGATGGACCAGCTTGCGGGGTTCGCCTTCAGCGGGAATCACGTAATACCACCGGCGAGAAACCAGTCCGTGATCCGGCAGGCCCAGAATGGCGGCAGCCAGCGGATCGCGGTGGTGGTGATCATAAAAGAGCCAGGCTTCAACCCCGGCCTCACGCAGCGCGGATTGAATCGCCGAGAGATCCATAGCAACTAGGGTATAGGGGGGAGGGTGTAGGGTATAGCAAAAACCGCGACAGGCGTACGCTGTTTTTTCGAGATGAAAAGGCTGCTGACATTCCTGGGCCGCGTGGCAATGGCGGCGATGATCGCCGCGATCGTGCTTTACCTGGCCGACTGGGTCATCTTCACCGTGCGCGCGGCGCGAGGCGGAGGCTACGGCACCGTGCAGGTGGAGCAGTACCTTTCCACCGCGCTCAAGGGAAACAAGCAGGAATATGACTATTTGGGCACGGTGCAGGTGACCTGCGCGAGGGCGCTGTTCCCGCACGGCGGCGCGGCTCCATGCTGGTGGCAGCGGCGGCATACGCAGCAATGGGAGTGAACGGGCCGTTCAGCCGAACGATGGGCGGCATCATTTTTTTTCTTCGTGGTACTCCTGCTCGGTGTTGATCTGCCACAGCGCCGATTTGTCGATCTTGCCCGCCGCAATCTGATCGACCGCCGTCATCGCCGTGAGCATGGAGTGGTCCTGGTTGTTGTACTTATGCATGCCGTTGCGGCCCACCAGGAAGAGGTTCTCGAAACGATCCATGTACCGCACGATGTCGTCGAACCGGTCATAGGTGCCGAAGTAGGCGGGGTAGGTCCTGGGAACGCGCACGACATGCGTATCCCGCACATCGGCGGCGCGCAGGATGCCGATCTTCTCGATTTCGGCCTCGGCAAAGCGCGCCATCTCCTCATCGCTCATCTTCCACAGCGCGTCCGTGTCGTAGCAGAAGTATTCGAGGCCGATCCAGACCTTCGTCGGATCAGCCACCATGAACGGGCTCCAGTTGTTGAAGATCTGCAGCCGCCCCACCAGCACATCGGGCTCCTGGATATAAATCCAGGTGTCCTTCAGCGGCGAGCCGTCCGCCTCGGTAACGGCAAGGCGGTCCACAAGCAGGCCGACCGTGATGAAGTCGCGATACACGAGGCCGTCGGCGATGGCGCGAATGTCGGCCGGGACTTCGATGTCGAGCGCGCGGATCAGCTCGCGGACCGGCATGGTGGAGAAAACGTAGTCCGCCGGAAAGGTATGCGACGCGCCCCAGGGATCGGTTGCATGGACCGAGACGACGCGATTGTTCTCGACATGGAGGCCGCAGACACGCCAGCCGAGGCGCACGTCGCCGCCCTTTTCCCGCACCAGATCAGCCACATGTTCCCACAGCTGCCCCGGCCCGTATTTGGGATAAAGAAACCGCTCAATGAGCGACGTTTCCGTGCCCTTTTGCGCGATGCCCGACGACTTCCGGCGCGAGAACGTCTTTTTCAGGAAATGAGCGATGGCGGTGCGCAGCGACAGTCCCTTGATGCGCTGCGCGCCCCACTCCGCGCTGATTTGATCGCACGGCACGCCCCAGACCTTTTCCGTGTAGGACTTGAAGAAGGTGCGATACAGCTCGGTGCCGAAGCGATTGATGAGGAAGTCTTCCAGAGTCTTCTCGTCGCGGGGAAACAGCTTCGCGCGCAAATACCCGATGCCAATCCTGATCATGCGCGCAAGGCCGAGCTGGCGGATGGTCTGGCCGTTCAGCGCGAGCGGGTAATCGAAGAAGCTGCGCAGAAAGTAAATGCGGCTCTTGCGCGGACGCACCAGCATGACCAGATCGGGGTCGGCCGGCGCGATCTCGGCGCCCGCCGCGACAAGGCGCTCCTGATTCTGGTAGTGGATTGCGTGGAGACCGGAGCCGTTTTCCGTCGAGGCGATCGGCATCAGCTCGGTCCACCAGTCCATCACGCGGTCGGACTTGGAGAAGAAGCGGTGCCCCCCAATGTCCATCCGGTTGCCGTTGTGGCGGATGGTGCAGGAGATGCCGCCGATGCGCTCCGTGGCTTCGAGCACGACGGGGCGCACGTCGGTGCGGCGCAGCAGTTCCAGCGCTGCCGTTAGCCCGGCAGGCCCGGCTCCAATGATGAGGGCAGTCTTCACAGAATGAACTGGTTACAGACTATCGGGTTCCGCATGCAGGGTGTAGGGACGATCCTTGGGGGGATGGCGCCGTGCGCCCTGGCTGCATAGGATGCGGACTCCGCCGCCTGGCGCTGAGGGTTCGCTATTACGTCGGAAGCGGGGATTCGGCGCGCGCGGGCTCCGCGTGCACGGGATGCATGAGCCCCCCGCGGGTGAGCCGATAGCGGTGGCCGCGCCACACAATCGTGCTGCCGGCATAGCTGGCGACCCAGCAGAAGAAGCCGAGCAGGTCGCGCAAGGGGTAAAGCACCACGCTGCGCAGGAGATGGCGTTCGTGCACGGCGAAGGAAGCGGTGAAAGCGGCGAGAATCATCCGCTGCACAATGGAGTATGCGAGCAGGGCGGCTCCGAAGCCGGGACGGCCCAGCGACCAGGCAGCCCAGCAGGCGAGAATTCCCCAAGGCACGCTGAACGTGAGCGCCATGCCGAGGTGGCCCAGGGGCCGCGAGAAGCGCGTCGAGCGCATCCAGCGCGTCTGGTGCTGGAGCGAGGCGGACAGGTCGAGGTTCAGAACGATGTGGTCGATCACGTGGTGCGACAGCACCACCGTCGCGCCCTGCGAGGCGACCTTGGACCCGAGCAAAAAGTCGTCGGAGCAATAAGGGCCGAGGACCTGGAATCCGCCCATGCGCTGGATGGCGCGCCGGCGCACGGCCATGGTGGGGCCGAGCGCGAACTTCATCCCTTCCAGCAGGCTGGCCGACAGGACTCCCGCGGTCATCTCCACCGACATTCCCGCGGCCTCGAGCTTCGACCACAGGCTGCGATCGGCTGCGCCCCGATACAGGCAGGTGACGGCCCCGACTTTCTCCGATGCAAACGGGGCGACCACCTCGCGGATGTAGTTCGGCGCAACGCGGACGTCGCTGTCGCTGATGATGAAGATATCGTGCTGCGCGGCTGCAGCCATCAGTTCCAGCGAGGAAACCTTGGCGTTGATCCACGTGTCGTCGCCGGTGCAAAAGAACCGCGTGGAGATGTGGGGATAACGCGCGGACACGCGGCGGGCGATCGCCAGAGCCGGATCGTTGGGGCACCGGGAGCAGAAGAGAACCTCAAAGCCGGGGTAATCCTGCTGGAAGAAGGTCTCGAGGTGCTCCTCGAGGCCAGGTTCGTCGCCATACAGGGGTTTCAGCAGGCTGACTGGCGGCATAAAATCCGCGGAAGGCCGGGGTTCCCGCTGGCGCAGAAAGCGTGCAAGCCCCGCCAGGGCCAGCAGCGCTGCGCCGGTCGAGGTGATGAGGCCGAACAGTCCAATGTCGAAAAGGGCACTGAGCATACGTTGGGCACAGCGACAGCCGCGCGCGCCGTCAAGAGAAGATTACCGTAACCGGGGGTAGACGGCGCAGAACCAGCGAAGTGAGCGTGCCGCGGATTGTTCCGGAAAGGCCAGCCGGGGTAGGCCAGGCATCGGTTTTCCATCTATTCGTGAAAAACTTCTCACAATCTCCGTCTCGTTTATGTTGCGAACCCATGCGAAGACAGGAAAGCAGATGAACCGGAGGCGATTTCTGGCCCTGGGAGCCCTTGCTGCCGGATGGGCGGCTGCCGGTTCGCGGGCCGGCGGCTCAACTGTCCGGCTCGCGGTTCGCCTCCGCGCTGGGCCGTCCGGGGCCGGGGACTGCGGAGGCCCGGTCCGGCGCGTCGGCCCCGTCCTTCAAAACCGACGATGCGGGTCTGATGGGGGTCTATCAGGCGGCGCTGGCAACTCTCAACGGCAACCTGCGGCAAGTGGAGCATTTCCCGGAGCCTGTGTTGGCCGAAGGCGCCGCGAACGCGGCGATTAGCCGCACGACCGGAAATGCATTTGCACCCACGCCGAATCGGCGCGTCCCCCCTGCGAGCCGGCACCGCCCAGTGATCGCCGGGCCCCAAAAGCTGCCGATCCTCAGGCGGCCCTGGTCCAGGGATCGTGCTGCTTCTCGATACCCTTGAGCCGCCGGTTGACGCGCCTCGAGGTGGACGGTGCTGCCAGTTGTTTCCACGCATAGCCGGCGATGCCGACGCCGATGCCCAGGGCCGCAGCCAGCCAGCGTACATGCGATTCAGCCCAGAACTCCCAGCTCTCGGTTTTTGCTCGATCGGTGAAGCTGCCGTGCGCGCCGTGATCGCCGGGGACCGGCTGGTAAAGATTGTCTGCCCGGTTGCGATCGCGGTACCCGTCGTACTGCTGCGCGTCGTAGCCGGTGCGCGCCAGATAGTGGTCGGCGAAGGATGGCGCCAGCTTGTTCCCGAAGATGGCTTTGACGGTCGATCCGCCAACGAAATATTCGCGGCGGTTGGGATGGTGCGAAGCATAGTAGATGGCGCGCGCCGCCACTTCCGGCTGGAAGATGGGCGGCACGGGCTGCGCCTTGCGAGGGAGCTTGCTGCGCACCCAGCCAAACTGCGGCGTGTTGAGCGCGGGCATTTGCACCATGGTGGTGCGGACGTGGCTCTGATCGTGGATCAGCTCGGTGCGCAAAGCCGCGAAGAAGCCGAGGACGGCGTGCTTCGAGGCGCAGTAGGCGGCCTGCAGCGGAATGCTGCGATAGGCGAGCGCCGAGCCGACGTGCACGATGGTGCCGCGGTCGCGTGGCAACATGCGCTTGAGAGCGGCAAGCGACCCGTAGACGTAGCCGAGATAGGTGACTTCGGTGACGCGGCGGAATTCTTCGGCGGTCATCTCCCGGATCGGCGCAAAGACCGACGTCATCGCGTTGTTGACCCAAATATCGATTGGGCCGAGTTCACGCTCGACGCGTTCGGCAGCGGCTTCCACCGCGGCTGGGTCGCCCACATCGGTGGGCAGAACGAGCGCTTTGCCGCCCAGCGACTGTACTTCCTGGCGGGCGCCCTCCAGACCATCTTCGCCGCGCGCGATGAGGCCAATGAACGCGCCCCGGCGGGCGAATTCGCGAACCGTGGCGCGGCCCACTCCGGCTGACGCTCCGGTGATGACAACAACTTCCGGCCGATTCTTTTCGTGCACACCCATTGTTTCCCCCCTCGGGTAACTTCGGTTGGATGCGGGAAGGCCGTTGTGAGGGATCAGCGATAAGGCTTAGGGATGGATGAGCGTGTGTTCCCGGAGAAACTCTCTCGCGCGGTGTGGGCGTCTTGCCAGAAAACCGGATTCCCTGGTTGGACATCGTACCGAAAGGGCTTCCGCTCCAACACTTATGCGCCGCTGGCTGGTTTCTTCTTCCAAAACGCCTCCTCTTCGCAAGTCTTCGTTCTCTTCCGCGGTTGTCACCGATCTGAAAGTCTCCAGTTACACGGTCCCCACCGACGGGCCGGAGTCGGACGGCACGATCTCGTGGGATCGGACGACGATTGTCATTGCCACGGTGCGGGCCGGGGACCAGGAAGGCATCGGGTACACCTACGCCGATTCGGGAACAGCCGCCCTGGTTCACGACGTCCTGCACGACGCCGTCATCGGGGCCGACGTCATGTCGCCCATGGCCGCCTACATGGCGATGTGGAAGCGGATTCGGAATCTCGGCCGGCCCGGCATCTGCTCCATGGCGATTTCCGCCGTCGACTGTGCTCTGTGGGATTTAAAAGCGCGCCTGCTCGGCGTCCCGCTGGTGGCTCTGCTCGGTCAGGTGCGGACGGAAGCGCCGGTTTACGGGAGCGGAGGATTCACGTCGTACACCGACAAGCAACTGGCGAAGCAGTTGGGCGGATGGGCGCACGAAGGCATGTGCGCCGTCAAGATGAAGATCGGGCGCGATCCAAAACGCGATGGGGGGCGGGTGAATGTGGCGCGCGACGCCATCGGCCCCAGGACGCGCCTCTACGTGGATGCGAATGGGGCGTACACGCCGCGCCAGGCGCTGGAGCAGGCCGACATGCTCGCCATGCACAATGTGCGCTGGTTTGAGGAGCCCGTCACCTCGGACAATCTGGAGGGATTGCGCTTCGTGCGCGACCGCGCGCCGGCGCGTATGGAGATCGCTGCGGGCGAGTACGGTTACCGGCTTCTTGATTTTCAGGGCATCCTCGCGGCCAATGCGGTCGATGTGCTGCAGGCGGATATGACGCGGTGCGGCGGCGTTACTGGATTTATGCAGATTGCCGCCTTGTGCGAGGCGAACAACGTCCCGCTGTCGTCGCATACGGCTCCGGCGCTGCATGTGCATGCGGCCTGCGCGGCGGTGCCCTTTACCGAGATCGAATACTTCTACGATCACACCCGTATCGAGCAGATGTTTTTTGACGGGCTGCCGCAGCTGGTGGATGGAAAGCTGCGGCCCGATGTTTCCCGGCCAGGCAACGGCCTGGTGCTGCGCAGGGCTGACGCGGAAAAGTACGCCGCATAAGCCGGCGTGCTCTGGCCTTTGCTGGGGGCGCGCCGCGCTCGGTCGAGAGATTGCGAGACACGAGTCTCATCAAAAATGAGGGGGAACCAATATGCCTGCTACGGCTGCGCCGCTGATTGCACCGGAAACCTTAACGCGTGGCTATGCGGTGCGGCGAGGCAGTGGGGGCGTGGATGCCGAGCAGTTGCGCAAGGCGCTCGAGCAGGAGATTGAAGGGGAAGTGCGCTTCGACGCCGGTTCCAAGGCGCTCTACGCAACGGACGCGTCGAACTACCGGCAGGTGCCGATCGGGGTGGTCATTCCGCGTTCGAAGCGCGACGTCATCCGCACCGTCGCGCTGTGCCGGCAATTCGGAGCGCCCCTGACCTCGCGTGCCGGCGGGACGAGCCTCGCCGGGCAAACGTGCAATGTCGCCATCGTCATGGATTGGTCGAAATACATGGCCGGCGTGCTGGAGGTGAACGCGCGAAATCGCTGGGCGCGCGTGTTGCCGGGCACCGTTTGCGACGAGCTGCGCGACAAGGCGTTGCATCTGACCGGGAATTTGCTCACCTGGGGGCCTGATCCGGCGACTCACAACCACTGCTGCTTCGGCGGAATGATCGGCAACAATTCCTGCGGAGCACACGCCCAAATGGCCGGCAAAGTGGAGGAAAACGTCGAGGAGCTGGACGTTCTTCTCTACGACGGCACGCGCATGACCGTCGGCTGGATGAACCAGAAGGAGATGGACCGGAAGATTGCTCAGGGCGGCCGCCAGGGCGAGATCTACGCGCGCCTGAAATCGCTGCGCGATCGGTACGCCGAGCAAATCCGCGAGAAGTTCCCGCCGATTCCCCGACGCGTCTCCGGATACAACCTGACCGATCTGCTGCCGAGAGAGGATGGCCGCTTCAACATCGCGCGCGCGCTGGTGGGCAGCGAGGGCACGCTGGTCACGCTGCTGGAAGCGAAGGTGCGGCTGGTAGACGCGAAGGCCGAGCGCGCGATTCTGATGCTCGGCTACCCGGATATCTATGAGGCTGCCGACGACGTGCTCGAGATCGATGCGTTCAAGCCGGTGGCGCTGGAAGGCATCGACGACCGCTTGCGGCACAACATGCTAAAGAAAGGCGATCGCCATGGACGGTTCCTCAACCTGTTGCCGGAAGGCAACGGATGGCTGATGGCGGAATTCGGCGCCGACCGCAAGCAGGACGCCATTGAGATTGCCGAGCGTGCGATGGAGTCGCTGAAGAAGCGCCGTCCCGGCGTCCACATGCGCCTGCTGACCGGCAAAGACGAGATGGCGCACATGTGGGAGATCCGCGAATCCGGGCTGGGCGCGACTGCCTTTGTTCCCGGCGAGCCGGATACCTGGCCGGGGTGGGAAGATTCGGCCGTTGAGCCTGCCAGGCTGGGCAAATATCTGCGCGAGTTGCGCGCGCTCTACAACAAATACAGCTACAACCCCGCGCTCTACGGCCACTTTGGCCAGGCCTGCGTTCATTGCCGCGTCGATTTCGACGTGCGCACTGCGGAAGGCATCAGGAAATACCGCTCCTTCATGGAAGAGGCGACCGATCTCTGCCACAAGTATGACGGCAGCTGGAGCGGCGAGCACGGCGACGGCCAGGCGCGCGGCGAGTTCCTCGAGAAGATGTTCGGCGCGGAGCTGATGCAGGCGTTTCGCGAATACAAGACCATCTGGGATCCCGACTGGAAGATGAATCCGGGCAAGCTGATCGACGCCAACCGCATGGATGAGGATCTGCGCCTGGGCGCGAACTACCACCCGTGGGAGCCGAAGACCCATTTCCAGTTTCCCGACGACGGCGGGAGCTTTGCCCATGCGGCGCTTCGCTGCGTCGGCATCGGAAAATGCCGCCGCAAAGGCAGCGAAAAGCCCGAAGACGACACCATGTGCCCCAGCTTCATGGTCACGCACGAAGAGAAGCACACCACGCGCGGCCGCGCGCATACGTTGTGGGAGATGATGCACGGAGGAGTGGTGGAAGACCGCTGGCGCGACGAGAACGTGAAAGAGGCTCTCGATCTCTGCCTGAGCTGCAAAGGATGCAAAGGCGATTGTCCAGTCAACGTGGACATTGCGACGTATAAGGCCGAGTTCCTGTCGCACTACTGGGAAGGCCGGATGCGTCCACGCTACGCCTATGCCTTCGGCTGGATCGACAAGTGGTCGCGGCTGGCTTCGCAGTGGCCAGGGTTCGTCAACCTGGTGACGCAGACGCCGGGCCTCAGCGCTCTCGCGAAGAGCGCGGCGGGCATGCCGCAGGGCCGGTCCATTCCAGAGTTCGCTCCCGAGACCTTTAAGGCCTGGTTCAAAGCGCGTGGCCGCAGAAAATCCGGCGAGCGGGGCAAAGTCATCCTGTGGCCCGACACGTTCAACAACTACTTCTTCCCCGAGACGGCTCAGTCCGCGACGGAGGTGCTGGAGAGTGCGGGCTTCCAGGTGATTGTGCCGTTCAAACATTTGTGCTGCGGGCGGCCGCTCTACGACTACGGCTTTCTCGACATGGCCAAGTCGTATCTGCACAAGATTCTGAAGACTTTGAAGAAGGAGATCAAAGCGGGCGTTCCGATGGTGGTGCTCGAGCCAAGCTGCGCGACGGTGTTTCGCGACGAAATGCGTAACCTCTTTCCGAAAGACAAGCTGGCGATGAAGCTTCGCGAGCAGACGTTCGTCCTGAGCGAGTTGCTGGAGAAAAAGGCGCCTGATTTCAAAATGCCCCGCATGGCGCGCAAAGCGATCGTTCAGGGGCATTGCCATCACAAGTCGGTCATTCGCTTCGACGACGAGAAGAAGACGATGGAGAAGTTGGGGCTCGACGCGCAGATTCTGGCGTCGGGCTGCTGCGGCATGGCCGGATCGTTCGGCTTCGAGGCGGACAAATACGATATCTCGCTCAAAATTGGAGAGCGCTCGCTGCTGCCGAAAGTGCGCGAGGCCGCCAACGATACGCTGATCGTGGCCGACGGCTTCAGTTGCCGCACCCAAATTGCTCAGGAAACCGGCCGGCAGGCGCTCCACCTCGCCGAAGTGATCCGCATGGCGCAGAGGTGCGATGAGGCCGAGCGCGGCGGCGTTCCGATGGGAAAACCGGAGGCTGCGCTGAGCGGGCGCCGTAGCCACGCGCGGCGGGCCGCCCGCATGACGGCGCTCGTAGCGTTGGCGGCCCTGGGAACGGCTGGAATTGCGGCCGTGCGGGGAACGAGCCGAGCGGCGTAGCGCGGCATCGGCCGGTAAAAAAAGGAAGGGCGCGGAGGAGCATCCGCGCCCTGATCTGTAACGACAACTGTGACTATTTCACGGTGACGGTAACGGTCGTGGAAGCGGTGAGAACCTGCGTCGCCGCATCGATCCCCGTGACGGTGAAAACGTAGGTTCCGGCTGAGGTGGCTGTGGGTCCTCCGGGCGGAGTCGCCGGTTGCGTGATGCCGCCGCAACCGATCCCGGAAATCAGAACGACGGCGGCCAGCACGCCGAAGAGCGTGCGCCACATCCGCCGGCGAGCCGGGATTCCAAAGAAGAACACAAAGGCCAGCGCTGCCCCGCCGCCCAGGAAGAACGATTTCAATGGCGGGACGGCCGCGCTGTTCGTGCCGCTGCTGGTGTTGATCGTGAGCGTTGCCGTTGCCGGCGCGCTTCCGGTGATGACAACGGAATTCGTGACCGAGCAGGTGGGCAGATTCGTTGCACTCGCCGGCTGCGCGGTCAGCTTGCAGCCCAGGTTCACCGTGCCGATGTAGCCATCCGCCGGTGTAATGGTGATGGCGGCTGAATTGCCGTTGGTCGCGCCTGGGTTGATGGAGATGCCGCCGCTGGCCGAAATCGAGATCGGCGGGCTGTTGACGGTCAGCGCAAACGTGGTGCCCGCGGTGATCGAGGAACTGGATGCATCCGTCGCCGTGACATTGACGGTGTACGTGCCGACCGAGGTGGTGCTCGAGGCAGCGATCTGCACGGTAAACCCAACCGGCGTTGCGCCCGTGACCGTAACCGCCGCGCCGGAACAGCTCGGCGGATTCACTGGGTTTGCGAGCGCAGTCGTCACCGTGCACGTGATGTTGGCCGTGCCGGTGTAGCCGTTGGCGGGGGTCAGCGTGAGCGTGTTGGCCGAACTGGTGCCTTCGGGAACGGTCAGCGGTCCGCTGTTCGCCAGCGAGAACCCGGGAGTCGTATTCACCGGCGCCGACACGATGACGTTGAAGCTGGTCGATGCGGTGGTCTTGCCGGTGTCGTCGGCGCCGATCACCGTGACGGAATACGTACCGGGAACGGATCCTGTACCGACTGCAATCGAAACGAGAACCGAAACTGCCGATCCGCTGACGTTGACCGGCCCAGGCACGGTGCACGTTCCGGTGAATCCCTTTGGAACGGAGCACGCAAAGTCGACCCGTCCGGTGAAGCCCGCTACAGGGGTCACAGTGACGCTGGAGGTGGCGCTCTCGCCGGGCGCAACCATGATGGCGCCGCTGTTGGTGAGGCTGAACGAACCGACGCCGCTGGTATTCGTCAGCGTGAAAGTCGTGGAGGACCCCGCGTAGTAGGCATCCCCGCTGTAGGTCGCGGTAATCGTGTTAGCGCCCGCGGCAAGCTGGCTGCCGGCAATCTGAGCCACGCCGGTCAGTATGTACGAGCCCGTCAGCGAGGGCTGCGAGTTGAGCGAGAACGACGCGATCGTGCCGAGCTTCGTCGAGCCCGACGTCAGCGCGACCGAACCGCCCGGCGCAATCGCCAGGTTGAACGGCGTCGCGATGGAGACGGAGACGTAGCTTGCGGTGGAGATATCGACCGTCGACGGTGTCGCGGTGACCGCCGTCGTCGTGGGCGCTTTCACCACCGTGAAGGTGACGGCGGCGCTGTTGCTGCTGTTGTAGCTGCCGTCGCCGGAGTATTTCGCCGTAATGGTGTGCTTGCCGATCGCGAAGAGCGACGAGTAATTGTTGTTGAGCGCGGGATACGACGAGATGTTGTTCAGGCCGATGTTTTCGGATCCGAGCGAAGTAGCCCCATCGAAGAAGCCGACCGTGCCCGTGGCTGCGCCTTCGGTTTTCGACCCCTCTGCGGCGCCCGTGATTTGCGCGTTCAGAAAGACGTAAGAGCCGTAGGGAATGGCGTTGACCGGGAACGTTAGGCTCGGGCCTGAGAAGCCGTACCCCGTGACGGTGAGCGCCGTGGTGCTCGGCTCAGCCGTGATGTCGACGCTGATGGGGCTGGACGTGCTGGTTGCATCGTTCGCGTCGCCGCTATAGCGCGCGGTCACCGTGTACGAGCCCCCGGGCAAGCCGTTGTACGAGGCCGTGCCGGCGCCGGAGGTGAGCGGAATGGTGAATGTGCCGTCCTGGCCGCCGAGAACCACGGCGGTGCCGGTTGCCGACGACGGGTTGACGCTCACGCCAAAGTTCAGGGTGGTCCCATGGACAGCCGTCACCGGATTGGCGCTGCTGTTGATGGTGAGGCCGGTGTTCGTGGCCGTCAGCGCATTGTTCTTCCAGAACCGGATCAGATTCGTTGCGTCGACGCTGCCGAGCCCCGAGGCGAGATCGTAGCCCGATTCGGCATCGTATCCGGATTCAGTTAAATATGGGTTGGGTCCGCAATCCGGCAGGCCTTTGATGCAGTCCTCCGGTGAGGGCAGGCAATCGAGGGACCCCTCGACGCAGTAGACCGAGTTGTTGCCGACGGTGATGTCATGAAACACCGCTGAGTACTGCGACTGCGCCAGCGCGTACAGGACGCTGTCTGCCTGGCCGAGGCGCCCCCCCTGTGCCTGCTCCACCAGCGCCAGGACGCCGGCAAAAGCCGGCGCGGCTGCCGAAGTTCCACCAACCCCCTCGAAGGTGGCGCCGGAGGCGAAGGTCCCGTTCGTGTTTTGGCAGTCGGTGAAGAAGCTGGCTCCGTCGCCGGCGTCCACGCTGTCGGAGCACACCAGCCACGCGGCGTCGTAGTAGCCATTGCCCGCCAGCATGGAAACGTCCGGCAGGTCGCGCCCGCCGTCGGCAGGGGTGAGCGCCGTCTGGAACCAGGGCTTGATGTACACGCTGCTGACGCCGCCGCCGCCGGCAACGATGTTCGTCGGGTCTGGCTTGGGCGGAAATTCGTTGTCGACCAGCACCGTGTTGGTCAGCGTCGAATCGTTCCACGTCGTCTCGGGGATGTAACTCTTCGCGGTGAGGTAGTACGGCGCGGTTCCTTCGGAGACATCCGTGACGTAAGAAGTGAAGGTGCCGGGCAGATTGCCGAAATCGGAGCCGCCTACGGCAATCGTGAAGGGCGTCGATGCGATGGCGTTGACGGCCAGTCCCAGCGCGGCCTGCTCTTCCGTGTCGAAATTGTCGCAGCCGGCCGAACCGGCATCGCCGGCCGAAACCGTCACGCTGATGCCCTGCGCAGCCGCCTGCTGGAAGTACTCATTCAATTGCGCGTTGAGCGCCCCGCCAGCGTCGGCTTCGCACTCGCCAAAGCTGATGTTGAGGATGCTGACGACGTTGTCGTCGATGGCGGCATTGATCGCCTGGTACAACCCCGCGGTCAGATTCGTGTCGGCCGCCGTGTAGAAGTCGATCTTCGCTCCAGGAGCCATGCCGCCCGCCACTTCCACGTCGAGCAGGCCTTCGGTCGCTGAGCCGTTGATGCCGGGGTCGTTGCCGGGGCGAATCACCGTCGGCACATTCGCGGTCGCCGACGTCTCGCCAAGAAAACCGGTGCGGTAATTCTCGACGTCCTGCAAAGTAATGTCCGAGTCGCCGGCCACGCCGATGATGACTCCGGTGCCGTCGTAAGCCGTCGTACCCGCAAAGTTGGCATTGAGTTTCTTGTTCGGCGTGTCGTAAATGGTGGCGGCATCGGCGGGATCGACGTACAGCATCGACAAGCCGTCATTCTGGAACGTGAATTGCGGGACGATGGTATGGTGCGTGGCGTCCCACGTACCCCGCGGGCCAGGAATGAGATTCGAGTGGGGGCGGAAGTCGTTGAGAGGGCCAACCGCGGCAACCACCGGCGCCAGAGCG
This sequence comes from Acidobacteriaceae bacterium, assembly GCA_036521315.1. Lineage (GTDB taxonomy): Bacteria > Acidobacteriota > Terriglobia > Terriglobales > Acidobacteriaceae > Palsa-343. The sequence goes on along the minus strand of DATDHZ010000100.1, from coordinate 76,167 downwards.
GCAGGAATCGCCGGATCCGTCGCATTGGCCAGGTGATTCTGCCCACGCACGGTATAGGTGTGAATCGTTGTGTGGAACGCGCTGTGAACCTGAGCGAATGTGCCTGAGAACTGGATCGCATTGCGGGCCTGCGCGACCTTCTCAATCCTGAAGCCGTGCGACTGCAGCCACGATTCGACGGTCTGGAGATCGGAATCGGATACGCCGAATCGCGCGCCATACTGCGCGGGCGTCAGCCACTTGTGGAAGTTCGCGGAGGCCGGGTTCTGCAGCTCCTGCAGGTATTGCGTCAGCGCCTGCTGCTGCGCCTGGCTGCGCGCCAGCACCAGCGTGATGCTGCCGGTCGGCGTGTCGCCGGGCGCGGCCCCGCGATCGACCGCGACTCGGGTCATGGGATGAACATTCCCCGGCAACGCGACCACCACGTTCTCGTTGATGGGAGCAACAATCCGGTTGCCCGGGTAGGGCAGGTTACCTGCCGTGGACTGAGCGACGAGCGGCAGCGTAAGTCCTGCGCTCACTGCGGCAATGACGAGACGAAAAGTGCTGATCTTCATGACCTTTTCTTTGAGCCTGCAAGACTGCAAGACCCCGTTTGCGCTGCGCCAGCCCGGGGCGGCAGAAATGCGCGCAGAAGAGAATGCTGGCAGCGTAGATGGCTCGAATGGTATCGGCCGGGTGGAGGGAAGACAAGGTACCGTTAGGTCGCCGAGATAGCACAAAAGACGTATGCGTACCGCGGCAGATCAAGGGACGGCTATCAGGGAGATAGCCGCCCCCGCGAGAAAGAAACAGAGGAAAGTTCAGCGAATTTCGAGCTGGTCGATTTCGAAACTGAATTTACCTGGATTCTGAATCTCAGCGAAACCGACCGCAGTTATGTCGCTGCCGTCGGTCTCAAACGTCGAGAACGGGAAGGTGAACTGCTTCCATTCCGGACCCGCGGTGAAGCTGGTCATTGCCGGCATGCCGTTCTGCCCGCTGCGCCTCTCGGTGAGCACCAGCAATGCGTAACTATGGCCGTCACCTTTGGCCCAGAAGCGGATTTCTTTCTTCCCCGAGAGATTGACCGGCTCCATCGGATGCGATCCGGCAAAGAAGAGCGCTCCGGCAAACGGATGTTCCGTTCCGGTCGCGATTTCGCCCGATACTTCCAGCGCGCCTTTCGATCCTTCCGCGCCCGGCGAGACGATCTTCAGCGTCGAGGTGGATTTGCCGCCATTCATCGAGTCGGAGGCGGGGATCCACGAACCGTAATTGGCCGTGGGTTGGTCCCCTTCGTCAAACGTGCTCACCACGCCGGATTCCGACCCGGCGGGCGGCGGCGCCAGCGGCGCTTTGGGTACAAGGCCCGGGGTGCCGACTTCGAGATGAACGGTGTTGGTATCCGCGGAACTGGGGCCGACCATGATGTCCAACGTTCCCGGCTCGACCACCTTGTGCATGTCGGCGTTGTAGAAAGCGAAATCGTCAGGGCCGACCGTGAACGTCACGGTGCGCTTTTCGCCCGGCTGCAGCGCGATCCGCTGAAAACCGCGCAGCTGCATCACCGGACGCGTGAGCGAAGTGACTTCCTCATGCACATAGAGCTGCGGCACCTCGTCCCCGGCCCGCGACCCTGTGTTGGTCACATCGACGGACACCTTTGCGGTGCCGCCCGTCTCGATGTGGTTCGGCTCAACCTTCAGGTTGTCGAACTTGAATGTCGTGTAGCTCAGACCGTAGCCGAAGGGATAGAGCGGCTCGCGCGTGGAGAAAGCATACGTGCGATTGTCGGTGGGCTTGTGGTTATAGAAGTCGGGCAAATCCCCAACCGAGTGCGGGAACGTGATGGGCAACTTGCCGCCAGGATTCGCGTCGCCGAAGAGAACACGCGCCGCCGCCGTGCCGCCTTCCTCGCCCAGATAGAAGCCTTCGAGAATCGCGGGCACATTTTGCGCAATATAGTTGACCGAGAGCGGCCGACCGTTGATCAGGATCACGACGACCGGTTTGCCCGTTTCGACGACAGCCTTGATAAGATCGTCCTGCGCGCCGAGCAGGTCGAGCGAGTCGCGATCACCGAGGTGGTTTTCACTCCAGGCCTCGCGATTTGTGCTCTCGTTCTCGCCGACCACCAGAATCGCCACGTCCGACTTCTTCGCTGCCGCAACGGCCGCGGCAATCGCCGGAGGAACTTCTTTCACCAGGTGGACGTCATTGGCGTACCAGCCGCGCCAGCCTTCCGGCGCGGTCGTGATCCTGCAGCCCTCGGCGTAGTTCACCGTCGCCTTGTTGCCCACGTAATCGCGAATCCCCTGCAGGATACTGACCTCGTGTCCAGGCTGGCGGCTGTATCCGCCAACATGGACGTCAGCAGCGTCTGGGCCGATCACGGCAATGGAGTGAAGCTTCGAGAGATTCAAAGGCAGCAGGTTCTTGTCGTTCTTCAGCAGAACCACCACTTCTTCTGCTGTCTTCTCAGCCAGGGCCTGGTGCTCGGGGCTATTCACGATGCGCGCAGCGGCATCCGGATCGACATAGGGGTTATCAAAGAGGCCGAGCCGGAACTTCGCAGCCAGCACTTTGGATACGGCGCGATCGAGCTGGCTTTCCGGCACGACGCCCTGCTTCACCTGCCACAGCAGCGTGCGGTAAGCCGAGCCGTCAGACAGGTCGTAATCGATGCCGGCGGCGATGGCCTCGCGCGCGGCTTCGGCGTTATCCGCGGCCACATGGTGCGTTTGCCACAGCATCTGGATACCGTCGCCGTCGGAGGTGATGAATCCCTGGAAACCCCACTCCTGCCGCAGCACGCGATCGAGCAGCCAGTGGTTGATGTGCGAGGGGATGCCGTCGATCTCGTTGTACGAGGCCATCACGCTCCCGACATTGGCTTCCTGAACGGCCGCCTGGAACGGCATGAGAAAGTTCTCGCGGATGACGCGCTCGGAGTAGTTGCCCGGCGCAGTATTCGTGCCGCCTTCCGGCTGCCCGTGCACCGCGAAGTGCTTGGCGGTCGCCATCACATGATCGCGGCCGATATACCAGGTCGGTCCCTGCAGCCCGGTAACGGCCGCCACGGCCATGCGCGAGTCGAGATACGGGTCTTCGCCGTAGGTTTCCTCGGTGCGTCCCCATCGCGGCTCGCGGGCGATGTCGAGCACGGGAGTGAACACCTGGTCGCGTCCGCGCGCGCCGGCCTCGTTGCCGGCCGCGGTAAACACCTGATGCACCAGCGCCGGATCCCACGTCGCCGCCAGTCCCAGCGCCTGCGGAAAGCTGGTGCTCCCGTCCTCCATGTCGCCATGCAGCGCTTCTCCCTGCAGCCACGCCGGGATGCCGAGCCGCGTCTTTTCCAGCTGATATCTCTGGATCGCGTTGCTCAGCAGGGCCGAATCTCGCGGCGTGATGCTGAAGTCGGGATCGCCCTGCCGCATCAGCGCCGTGCGCGCCTTCTGCAGATCGTAGGTGCCCGTAGGATCGATCACGCCCTGATACTGGTCGCCCCCGCAAATCTGATCGACCTTCTCTTCGAGCGTCATGCGGCTCATCAGGTCCGCGACCCGCTCATTGACCGTGAGTTTGGGGTTGCGGTACGGAGCGTCAGCAGGCGGCGCGGCAGGGGCCCCTGAAGGGTTCTGAGCCGGAAGCGGGGCCGCGCAAAGCAGCGCGAGGCCGAAGGAACAGGGCAGAGAGAAAAACGTGTGGGATTTCATCGCGCAGGCTACAGCCGAGCCTCTCTATGGATTGCGGGACTATGCTACTCCCGATACGTTTGGGGCGGAAGAACGGTTCCCGTCTGCAGAGTTGTCACGCAGGGCGCGCCTGCCGGCAACGGCGTGCAACAATAAGCAACATGTTCCTGGGCCGCAGGCTGCCCGCGCCGCGAACGCCCCTTTTTCGGCAGGTGCAGGAACTCTCTTCATGAACCGGATTTTTGCCCTTTCGTTGTTGGCGCTCCTCGCGGTTGCCGGGTTGTGCCCGCATCACCTTTGGGCGCAAACGCCAACCGGTTCACTGCGCGGCGCCGTTGAGGACGCGAACGGGGCGCGGGTGCCTGCCGCAACCATCGAAGTCCGCCTGCGCGGCTCGTCGCTGGAGCGCCGCGTGATCGCGGATGCCCGTGGCGTATTCCACATCGACGACCTCGCTCCTGGAAACTACGCCGTCACGGTGACGGCGCGTGCATTCGCACCGGCGACAGCCGACGTGCCGGTGAACGTTGCGGCGATTCGCGCGGTCACAGTAACCCTCTCGCCAGAGGCCGCGGCCGAAACGGTGAACGTGAAAGGACGCGCTTCGTCGATCACCATGCAGCCGATCGATACGGCCAGCCAGGTGCATCAGGCCATCATTACCAGCCAGGATCTCGACGCTCTGCCCCTGGCGGCGCGCAGCTTTGCCAACATCGCTTACCTCGCGCCGGGGACCGAGCCGGTCGAACCCTCCGATCCGACCAAGGCGCGCATTACAGCGGTCTCCACCGGCGGCAGTTCGGGGCTGAACAACGAGATGTCCGTCGACGGCGTCGACAATTCCGACGACTACATCGGGGGATTTCTGCAGAACTTCTCGCCGGATGCGGTCGATGAGTTTGCGATCCGCACCGCGCAGGAGGACGCCGATACCGGCGGAACGACCGCGGGATCCGTGGTGCTGACCACGAGGCGGGGCACGAACGACCTGCATGGCAGCGGCGCGTTGTACGAGCGTGCGGCCGTGCTCAACGCTCGATTTCCCATCGAGAATCCGGCGCCCAATCCGAAGCAGCCGTTCTCCCGCCAGAATTATGTTGGGACGCTGGGCGGTCCGCTGCGGCAGAACAAGGTCTGGTTCTTTGCCTCGGCCGAATATGTCCGCGAGGACGCCAGCATTGCCTACAGCCCGGCGAGCACGGCGCAGTTTGATGCGCTGGCGGATCTGGCCGCGGACGGTTTGATCCCAGGCGTCGCGTCCATCCCCGTGCCGGCAACCGTGCCGATTCCGTTTCGCGACTATTTTGAGCTGCTCCGATTCGACTGGGCGCAAGCCTCGCGCTCGTCCTGGTTTCTGCGCGCATCGAGCGACGACTATACGACGCATAACGATCTGGTGGAGCAGGGAACGCTGCCCACCACCGGTCTGCTGACCCACAACAACTACATGAACCTGGCCATCAGCAACCAGTTCCTGTTCAGCCAGACGTGGGTGGCACGGCTGGTGCTGGGCGCCAGCGGCCTGCACCTGACGCAGACCCGCAATGCGGATCTGGGATTCGCGCTGGCATTTCCCTTTAGCTCCACTTCGCTCACCGTCTCCGGATTCGAGACCTACGGTGACAATCAGTTCGCCACCCCCATTACCTTCTTCCCGTCTCTGCGCAATCAGGAGAAATATCAGCTGCGCTACGACCTGGCCAACGATCGCGCGCGGCATGAGGTTCGGTTCGGCATCAACTTCATCCACGAGCCGGTGCTGAACGGCGCATTTCCGGGCAACACCGAGACGCTCTATCAGTTTCCGCAGAACCCAACCTGGTATTTGGCAAATCCCGCGCAGTTCAGAACTGACATGCAGGCGGGCGCCTCAACCTCCAGCCTCGGCGGAGGTTTTTCGCAGAATGTGCAGCGCATCGCGCTCTACGCCGAAGATTCCTGGCGGGCGGCGCCGCGCCTGACCGTGAACTATGGCCTCCGCTGGTCGACCACCGGCGGCCTCTTTCTCGCGTCGGGACGAACGCAGGCGGTCAATCCGGCGGTTCTGACACTGCGCGCGTTACAAATTCCCCTGGCGAATGGCGTGCCGCACGACGATCGCGCGCAAATCGCGCCGCGGCTCGGCCTTGCCTGGCAACCAACCCACAGCGGAAATACGGTGATCCGCGCGGGGTTTGGCCTCTACTTTGATGATCTGGCGCAGAACGGGTGGGTGACTGCCTTCCAGGCGGTGAATGCTGTGCCTGGATCGTGCATCGATCCGGCGCAGAATCCAGGCGGCGCAGAGAATGCCGGGTGCGTCCCCGGCGACGCCTCGGGCGGGGCCGGGAACGTGATCGATCCGCACTACCGCACGCCGTACGCCATCCACGCAACGGGAGGCGTGCAGCACGCGTTGAGCGCCAACTGGCAGGTGAGCGCCGACTATACCCACGAAGAAGGCAACCACGCGTTTCGCGCTTACAGCTACTCCGGCGGAACAAACCTGTTGACCCCGCTGCTCGCAGCCGGCGATCCGGGTCAGGCGAATGTGGTCCCCGCTATCAACGACTTTCATTCCGATAATCGCTCGAGCTACAACGCCCTGATGCTGCACCTGCAGGGGAATGTGCGGGGGCGGTTCAGCCTGATCGCCAACTACACCTTCTCAAAGGCGCAGACCTGGGGTTGCGTTCTTGGTGAATTGTTCGATTACGTCAACGGCGTGTGCAATCCGCTGGATGCGTTCGGCCCGGGCGATTACGGCCCGTCCGGCGAGGATGTGCGGCACCGCGCCGTTCTGGCCGGAACCTGGCATGCGCCGGCTGGGATGGAAATCAGCACGCTGACCCAGGCGGAGAGCGCGCGGCCCTTCACGATTACCACGGCCGACAATTCAGGACGGATTTCCATGAATGGCGTGCCGGAAGCGCTGGATCAATTCCGCGGAACCCCTTACATTCAGGCGGACCTGCGCGTGGCGCGGCCCATCTGCGCTGGAGAGCGGTGGTCGATCATACCCTTTGCGGAGCTTTTCAATCTGTTCAACCGGAACAACCCTGGCGCGAATTATGTAACCAACATTGCTACACTTCCGGTTCCGGCAGCCGAGGTGGCCTCGGGGAATGTCACCGAGATTTGCACGGATGCGGCCTGCACCGCCACGGCACCTCTGGCGAGCCCCAATCAGTTGCGGGTTCCGGGAGGGGCGCTGGGCGATTTCTTCGGTCCCGGGACAACCGTAGGGATCCCCTTTGCCGCGCAAGTGGGTGTGCGCGCGTCGTTCTGAATTTGCTGGGTTGGCGCGGTAAAGGCACGCTGCGGTTCACGTTGGGGCGGGCGAATCAGCATGGATGGGATAACACGAAGCGACCCTGATCTGCGCCGGCGCTGGACCCGCATCCTGCCCGCGCTGTTCGTTACCTACAGCCTGGCGTATCTGGACCGCGCCAACTACGGATTCGGCGCGGCCGCGGGGCTGGCGAAAACGCTGCACATCACGGGATATCAGTCGTCGCTGCTGGGGGCGCTCTTCTTCTTCGGCTATTTCCTGCCCCAGGTCCCGCTTGTCGCCCTGATGCAGCGCACCAGCGCGCGGAAAATGATCTTCGGCGCGCTCGTAGCCTGGGGGGTATTCGCGGCCCTCACCGGCGTCATCCGCACCTTCTGGCTGCTGGTCATCGATCGCCTGCTGCTGGGCGTGGCCGAGAGCTTTGTCTTTCCCGCGATGCTCATCCTGCTGACCCGCTGGTTTACGCGCGCGGAGCGATCGCGTGCGAACACCCGCATGATTCTCGGTAACCCGATCACGGTGCTCTGGATGTCGGCCCTCACCGGATACCTGATGCAGGCGATCGGCTGGCAATGGGGATTCATCCTCGAGGGGCTCGCGTCGGTGGCGTGGGGGCTGGTGTTTCTGGCTGTAGTTCCCGAAGCGCCGCAGCACGCAAGCTGGATGGGCCCGGAGGCGCGCGTGGCACTGGAAGACGAGCTGGAACGCGAGCAATCTTTGGTGCCGAAGATGGCCGGTCTGGGCGAGGCTTTCCGGCACAAGAACGTCCTGCGGCTGTGCGCCAACTACTTTTTCTGGAGCCTCGGCGTTTACGGGTTCGTGATCTGGTTGCCGGTCGTGATTCGCAACGCCACCGGAGCGGCCCTGGGCCGTACCGGCCTGCTGAGCGCAGCGCCTTACCTGGCGGCCGTGCTGCTCATGCTCGCGGTCTCGCATTTTTCCGACAAGAGCGGCCGGCGCAGGGAATTTGTCGTGCCCTTCGTGATCGTGGCCGGCCTGGCGCTGGCTGGATCGTACTTCAGCCTCGGCCGCTCCTTCCCGCTCGCGTTCGCCTGTCTGGTGATTGCGGGCGGCTGCATGTATGCGCCGTACGGTCCGTATTTCGCCATGATCCCGGAGCAGCTGCCGCGCAACGTCTCCGGCGAGACGATTGCGCTGATCAACTCCTGCGGCGCGCTGGGCGGCGGCGTCGGCACTTACCTGGTGGGCGGGTTGCAGACGTTCACCGGCAGTTCGCAGGCGGGATTTATCCTGATGTCCCTGTCGGTCATCTTTGCGGGTCTGCTGTTGATTGGCATGAAGCCCATCGCCGGGCCCCAGCCTGCCTCTGAGGCCGTTTAACCGATGGCTGAGATTCCTGTTCATCGCGTGCTCGATTCGCCGGGCCTCGACCTGAGTTCCGTGGCGACGCATGCGGCGGGCCCTGCGGGTGCGCTGCCGCTGACGCCGGAGATGCTGCGTTCGCAGCCTTCCGGCAATTTGTTCGGGCTCAGCCAGAATGTCGGCATGGGCTGGGAGCCGGGCCGCCTCGGCGGCCCGGAAGTGCTCATCCTCAGCACGCACGGCGGCCTTCGTGCGGAGGACGGCACGCCCATTGCGCTGGGCTTCCATACCGGCCACTGGGAAGTGGGCCTGCTGGTCGCCGAAGCCGCACGCACCCTCAAGGCAATGGACGCGGTCCCCTTCGCCGGCGCCGTCACCGATCCCTGCGACGGCCGCACCCAGGGCACCACCGGCATGTTCGATTCGCTGCCCTTTCGTAACGACGCGGCGATGGTGCTGCGGCGGCTGATGCGCTCCCTGCCAACGCGCGCCGGCGTCATCGGCGTGGCCACGTGCGACAAAGGACTGCCCGCCATGATGATGGCGCTGGCTTCCTCGGGCAGACTGCCGTCGGTTCTGGTCCCCGGCGGCGTGACCCTGCTGCCGGAGAACGGCGAAGATGCCGGCCTTGTCCAGACCATCGGCGCGCGCTTCGCCCAGGGCCAGATTTCGCTCGACTACGCGGCCGAGGTCGGATGCCGCGCCTGCGCCAGCCCGGGAGGCGGATGCCAGTTTCTGGGAACCGCCGCGACCAGCCAGGTAGTCGCCGAGGCTCTGGGCCTGGCCCTGCCGCACACCGCGCTGGCGCCCAGCGGGCAACCTGTGTGGCTCGACGCAGCCGGACGCTCGGCTGCCGCGCTTCTGCGGCTACGGCAGATCGGCATCGGCACCGCCGACATCCTGACCGATGCGGCCTTTGCGAATGCCATGGTCGTTTACGCCGCGTTTGGCGGATCGACGAACCTGCTGCTCCACGTGCCCGCCATCGCGCACGCGGCGGGGCGCAGGCGCCCCACTGTGGACGACTGGATGCGCGTCAACCGCGAAGTGCCGCGTCTGGTGGACGCGCTGCCGAATGGACCGCGCGGATTCGCAACGGTGCAGGTGTTCCTCGCCGGCGGCGTACCCGAGGTGATGCTGCATCTGCGCCGCGCCGGTCTGCTCGACACGGCGGCGATGACCGCAGCCGGAGTCACGCTGGCTGAATGTCTCGACTGGTGGGAACAGAGCGAGCGCCGCCGCGCGCTCCGCGACGGCCTGCTGGCCCGCGATGGCATCGACGCGGACGATGTGATCATGAGCCCCGACCGCGCCCGCTCCCGTGGCCTCACCTCCACAGTCTGTTTTCCCGCGGGCAATCTTGCGCCCGAGGGCTCGGTCGTAAAGAGCACGGCGATTGATCCATCCTTAATAGGAGAAGACGGGGTTTTCTACCACCGCGGCCCGGCGCGCGTCTTTACGCTGGAAAGCGATGCGATTGCGGCCATCAAAGCGGGCAAAATCGCCGCCGGAGATGTCATGGTCCTCATCGGCTGCGGTCCGCGCGGGACCGGCATGCAGGAGATTTACCAAATCACCGCGGCGCTCAGGGCTTTGCCCCATTGCAAACACGTCGCGCTGCTCACCGACGCCCGCTTTAGCGGCGTCTCCACAGGTCCATGCATCGGACATATCTCTCCGGAAGCGCTGGCCGGCGGCCCGGTTGGCAAAACGGTAGAGGGGGATCTGATTGAAATTCGCATCGACCGGAACCAGCTGAGCGCGACCGTGCATCTGGTAGGTGAGAAGCAGGAGATTTTTGGGGAGGAAGAAGGCGGGCGGCGGCTCGCCGCCCGCAAGCTGCGCGAAGATTTGCGTCCGCATCCGGAGTTGCCGGACGATACGCGACTGTGGGCGGCGCTGGTGGAAGCGAGCGGTGGCATCTGGGGCGGCTGCGTGTACGACGTGGAGAAGATTGTGATGAAGCTGGGAGAGAAACTGTGATCCTCTATCGCACGAAGAATGGATGGGTGGTTGAGCAGGACGGGCGCATGCATCCTGTGGAGCGCTCTCTGGATGACCTGCTGCAGCGGGAAGACCTTCAGGAGTATCTTGAGTCCCTGCTGCAGGCCGGCGCCGCACCCGCCTCGCCGCACGCGGACGCTCTGCTCGCCCCCATCGGCAGCCAGGAAGTGTGGGCGGCCGGCGTAACGTATCTGCGCAGCCGTGCCGCGCGCATGGAGGAGTCGAAGGACGCAGGCGGAGGCAGCTTCTACGATCGCGTCTACTCGGCCGAGCGGCCCGAGCTGTTCTTCAAGTCGCAGCCGCACAAAGTGGTTGGGCCCGGCGCCCCGGTCGGCCTGCGCAGCGACGCGCGCTGGTCGGTCCCGGAGCCGGAATTGACGCTGGTCATCGATCCTCGCGGCCGCATTGCCGGATACACCATCGGCAACGACATGAGCTCCCGCGACATCGAGGGAGAGAACCCGCTCTACCTGCCGCAGGCGAAGATCTACAACCGCAGCTGCGCGCTCGGCCCGGGCATCCTCGTCGGTTATGAAGCTCTGTCGCAGGACACGCGCATTTCCATCGAGATCACGCGTGGCGGCTCGGCGGCGTTCCAGGGCGCAGCGACCCTTGGCCAAATGAAACGCAAGCCCGAGGAACTGGTGCGCTATCTTTACCGCGACCAAATCTTCCCGCATGGCGCGTTTTTGCTCACGGGGACGGGCATCGTACCCCCCGATTCCTTTACGCTGGAGAGAGGGGATCTCATCCGCATCGGGATTGACGGCATCGGCGTGCTGACGAATCCGGTCGGGTGATCAGTCCCTCTAACCATAAGGAGTCAACGATGCAGGCAGCAGTGGCAGTTGCAAAAGTTTTCATCGGCGGAGAGTGGCGGGATTCGGACGCCGAGGGAGTCTTCGAGCCGGAGAATCCGGCGACGGGCGAAAAGCTGGGCCGGGCGTTCCCCGTCAGCAGTTGGAGCGACTGCGATCGCGCGCTCACCGCGGCGCTCGATGCGGCGCATGAGCTGGAAACGATCGCGCCGGAGAAAATTGCCGAGTTTCTCGAAGCCTACGCGCACGAACTGGAGAAGGATGCCGACGCCATCGTCCAGGCGGCCCACGAGGAAACGGCGCTGCCTGCTTCACCCCGCCTGAAGGATGTGGAATTGCCCCGGACCACCGATCAGCTCCGCCAGGCTGCGGCCGCGGCGCGCGCGGGCACCTGGCGCCGGACCATCATCGATAAGGCGAAGAATCTGCGCTCCTGCTACGCGCCCATTGGCCCGGTGGTTGTCTTTGGGCCGAACAACTTTCCCTTCGCCTTCAACGGCGTAAGCGGCGGGGATTTCGCAGCAGCCATTGCCGCCGGCAATCCCGTCATAGCCAAAGCGCACCCGCTCCATGCGTACACCTCGCAGCGCATGGCGGAAGCCGCGGCCCGCGCGCTGAAGAGCTCCGGCTTGCCGGCAGCCACGGTGCAGATGATCTACAAGCTCAGCCACGAGAACGGCGAGCGCCTGGTCAGCGATCCGCGCATCGGCGCCTCGGGGTTCACCGGCAGCAAGGGCGCCGGCATGAAGCTGAAGCACGCCGCCGATGCCGCCGGAAAGCCGATCTATCTTGAAATGTCGAGCCTGAACCCGGTGGTCTTTCTGCCCGCGGGCCTGAAGGAAAACACGCAGAAATGGGCAAAGGAGCTGGCCGAAAGCTGCATGATGGGTTGCGGCCAGTTCTGCACGCGCCCGAATCTGGCGATGCTGATCGAGAGCGATGCGACCGAAGCCTTTTTGCGCGAAGTGGCCGCGACCTTCGAGAGCCGCGAAACCCACCCGTTGCTGTCGGAAGGCGGGCGTTGCCAGCTGCATGAGTCGATCGGAGCGCTGCAAAAGGCCGGCGCAAAGCTGATCACCGGCGGCAAGAATGTACCCGGCAAGGGAGCGCGGTATGCGAGCACGCTGCTGCGTGTTTCCGGCAAAGACTTCCTGGCCGCGGCGCTCGACCTGCAGCGGGAAGCCTTTGGCAATGAGGTCATGGTCATCGTGGCCGCCGATGCAACCGAGCTGCTCCAGGTGCTCGAGCATCTGGAGGGCCAGCTCACGGGCACCGTCTATTCCGCGGCGTCCGGCGCCGACGATGCGCTGTATGCTCGCATCGAGCCCGTGCTGCGGCGGCGCGTTGGGCGGCTGCTGAACGACAAGATGCCTACCGGCGTCGCGGTCAGCCCGGCCATGAACCACGGCGGTCCGTTTCCAGCCACCGGCCATCCCGGATTCACCGCTGTCGGCATTCCCACGTCCATCGTGCGATTCGCGGCCCTGCACAGCTACGACAACGTCCGTGAGGATCGTCTTCCCGCGTGCCTCCGCGAACCGGCGGCCTGACGTGTAGACTAGGCGGCGCGCGCCCGTTTCGCTCCAGCGCCGCCTCAAATCAGCAGAATCTGGCCGAGCGCCTGCTTTTTCCGCGCAGAATCCGCCGGAAAACCACAAATCGCCGCCAGTAAGCGTGCTGCAATTCCGCGTCTAAGAAAGTTGTGATGATGGAATTCCACATTTCCCGCGAGGCCCGCGACCGCTATCAGGTCAGCGATGCGCTGTTCAATTTTGTCGGCAACGTCATCTTCGGCGATTTAGCCCAGTGCCGCGAGCTGGCCTGGCGCATGAGCGAGGCCCGCGACAAGACAGCCACTGTGCATCCGGGCTCGCTCTTTGCCATGGGTCTCATCGACGAGATCAGCCACGCCGTCGTCGCACAGTACCGGCGCAGCCGCGACCCGCAAGTCACTGGAGCCGCGCTGCAGTGGTTTGCCGGCCGTGTCGGCGAGGACAATGTTGACCGCTTGCTGCGCACTTTCGTTGAAGAATTTCCCAACGTCGCCATCTATCGCGGAGACGTCAAGCTCGATGAATGGCTGAACGGATCGAGCGAGGGCCTCCAGCATCGTGAAGCGGTTCTCGAAGAGCTGATGCTCCTCTGGCTCGCGAATGTGAATCCCGCGTTCCAGCCCTTCCGCGAGCTCTACGACGATAAAAAGCTGGCCCAGAGCACAGCCTATAACCAGGTGACGGCGGAGTTGCGCAGCTACTTCGCCACGCGTCCCGCAACCGGCTTGGGGCGCGGTAATCTTCTCGATCTGCTGCGCGCGCCCATGGAGGCATCTCCCGATTCGCTCAGCGGCCAGCTCGCCTGGATCCGGGAGAACTGGGCGCAGTTCGTCGGCGAGAGCCTGCGCAAAGTTCTGCTGGCGACCGACGTGCTCAAGGAAGAGGAACTCGCCGTCTGGATGCGTTTCCATCCGCCATCGGAACACCGCCATCACGATGCGATCGAGTTCGGCAAGGCCTATTACCCGGTGCCGGAATATTCCCGGCATCCGGGTGATGTCGAGTACGAGCGCTTCAGCCCCGATCTGGACTGGATGCCCAACGTCGTGATGATTGCGAAGAGCACCTACGTTTGGCTCGCCCAGCTCTCGCGTCAATACGGCCATGCCATCGAGCGGCTCGATCAAATCCCCAATGAAGAATTGGAACTGCTTGCGCGCCGCGGCCTCAATGCGCTGTGGCTCATCGGCATCTGGGAGCGCAGCCGCGCTTCCGAACGCATCAAGCATATGCGCGGCCAGCAGGACGCGGTCGCGTCGGCTTATTCGCTCTACGACTACCGCATCGCCGACGATCTGGGCGGCGATTACGCCTATAACAATCTGCGCGACCGCGCCGCGCGCCACGGCGTTCGCCTCGCCAGCGACATGGTGCCGAATCACATGGGCATCGATTCCCCATGGGTCGTCGAGCATCCGGAATGGTTCCTTTCGCGGCACGATAAGCCGTATCCGGCTTACCAGTTCGACGGCCCCGATTTGTCGAGCGACGGCCGCGTCGAAATCAAAATCGAGGATCACTACTACAACCAGACCGACGCCGCCGTGGTCTTCCGCCGCCGCGACAACGGCAGCGGCCACACCGAGTACGTCTACCACGGCAACGACGGCACCAGCTTTCCCTGGAACGACACGGCGCAGCTGAATTATCTGCGCGCCGATGTACGCGAGCAGGTGATCCAGACCATCCTGCAGGTCGCGCGGCTGTTCCCGATCATCCGCTTCGATGCCGCGATGACGCTGGCGCGCCGGCACGTACAGCGCCTGTGGTTCCCGCTTCCCGGCAGCGGCGGATCGATCCCGTCGCGCGCCGAGGCAGCCATGACGCAGGAGCAGTTCGACGCCGCCATGCCGCATGAGTTCTGGCGCGAAGTCGTGGATCGCGTCGCAGCCGAAGTGCCGGGAACGCTGCTGCTCGCTGAGGCCTTTTGGCTGCTCGAGGGCTATTTCGTCCGCACGCTCGGCATGCACCGCGTCTACAACAGCGCCTTCATGAACATGATGCGCGACGAGGAAAACGCCAAATATCGGTCCGTCATCAAGAACACCATCGAGTTCGATCCGGACATCCTCAAGCGCTACGTCAACTTCATGAGCAATCCTGACGAGCGCACCGCCATCGATCAGTTCGGCACCGGCGACAAGTATTTCGGCGTCTGCACCATGATGGCGACGCTGCCCGGCCTGCCCATGTTCGGCCACGGCCAGATTGAGGCCTTCACCGAGAAATACGGCATGGAGTACAAGCGCCCGCGCTACGAGGAGACGCCGAATCAGCACCTGGTCGAGCGGCATCAGCGCGAGATCGCTCCGCTGCTGAAGAACCGCAAAACCTTCGCCGAAAGCGAGCACTTCTGGCTTTTCGATTTCTGGCGCGACGACGGCACCGTCGACGAGAACGTCTTTGCGTGGTCGAACCGCTCAGGCGATCAGCGCGCTCTGGTCGTCTACCACAACAAATACGCGACCACTTCGGGAACGCTGCACGGTTCGGCGGCCAAGGGCGATAAGGTCACCGGCGGCCTGTCGTTCGTCAAAGTTCACGAGGCGCTGGGACTGCCTGGCGAGGGCGATGCGCTGCTCGCCTACCAGGACAACGCCAACGGCCTGCACTTTCTTACACGCGCGCAGGAGATTCGGGAGCGCGGGCTGCAACTGCGGCTGAGCGCCTATCAATATCACGCCTTCTATAACTGGCGCGAGCTGCAGTCGACCGACCAGTACCCGTGGGAAGCGCTCTACCGCGACCTGAACGGAACCGGCGTGTGGAGCCTCGATGAGGCCCTCGACAAGTTCAAGCTGCGCCCGGTACACGCTGCGCTCAAGCGCGCCCTCGATGCGGACCTGCTGCGCTGCTATGCCGATCTGGCGGAGGCCGAAGGCGAGAGCGGCGACGGCAAGCTCGTCTCCCGCGCCGGCCAGGCGCCCTGCGGCCGCGAGGAGACCTTCGATGCCCTGGCCAAGCGGGGCGGACGGTTCTTCCGCGAGGCGATCGCCTCAATCGACGGCAAGGGCGCGCCGCCTCAGGCTGCCGCAGAGGGTGCCGTCGCAGAGGATCAGGGAACCACCGAGAAGGTCGCAGCGACGACTCCCGCCTCCGATCGCTTTGCTGAGGCGCAGAAAAAGTACCGTCGTCTGCTCGAGGCCGCAGCGCGCGTTCCGGCTCTGGAGAAGACGTGCGCGCATCCTTGGCCTCCGCAGGCGCGCGTCGTGCTGCCCAGCTACAGCCCTACGGTCAGCGCGGAGTCGGTCTGGTCGCCGGTGGCCGCATGGTGTTTGGTGCGCGCGTTGGCCGGCTTGCTGCCGCCCGACCGCAATCGCGGCGAGGTCTTCGACAAGCTGTATCTGCGCTCCGTGCTCGCTGACGCCTTCCATCCGCTCGGGCTGGAGGGCGATCCGGCCTATCGCGCAGCGGCGCGCGTGCGCCTGCTCATCACCCAGCCGCCGGATCGCAAGCAGGGAATTGCATGGGACGATCCCGATATCACGTGGCTCACCGGTTTGCATGACGCCGAAGGCCATCGCTACTTCAATAAGGAAGCGCACGTGCAGATGCTCTGGTGGAGTCTGCTGCCAAAGCTGGTCGACCTGGCGGAAACCGATGCGGCGATCAAATCAGCAGCCACCCGCAGCACTCTCCACGAAATGGCCGAGCAGAACGTCGACGCCGCGAAGGCAGCGCAGGCGGCCGGGTTCAGGCTCGACAATCTGCTGCGCAAGCCGGTCGCTTCGCGGCCGGACGTCGCGCCGCCGCATCTCGCGGAGGCGCCGCTAACGGAATCGAGCATCAGCGCCGATGGCGATATGACCGGCGGCGAGAGCCACAAACCTGAAGGCGAAGTGCTTCCCGCGGCAGAAGAAAAGTAACCGCCGCCGTGCCAATTACTCGGCGCGCAGCGCCTCCATCGGGTTGACGCGTGAAGCGCGGCGCGCCGGCAGATAGGCGGCGAGCATGCCGCTCGCGAAGAGCAGAAGCGCAGACAAGGTCAGCGTCCATCCGTCGTGCGCCTGCACGCCGAAAAGGAATCCGCGCAGCAGCCGGCTCGACGTCCACGCGAGCGCCGATCCAGCGGCGACGCCCACCAGCAGCATCGCTCCCGCCTGACGCAGAACCAGCCACAGTAGATTGCCGCGAGGCGCGCCCAGCGCGATGCGCACGCCCATCTCCCGCGTCCGCTGCGTCACGATGTAGGCGAGCAGCCCGTAGAGCCCGGCAACGCAGAGCAGCAGCGCCGACAATCCGAAGATTTCCAGCAGGTGCGCGGCCAGGCGCTGGCTGCCAAACGAATCCTCGACAATGTCATCCATGCTGGAAATGGGCGCCTGGGCGAACTCCGGTGTCGCCTGACGGAGCACTTCGCGCAATTCCGGAATGATCTGCGCGGCGGGGCGGTCGGTGCGCACCGCCAGGTCCATCGCCATCGTGGAAATGCGGTACGCGCTGACATCCGGCGCAATCTGGCAGAGGCAAATCTCCACCTCCGGCTGCGACGGCTCGGCAACGGTCGTCTGCCGCTCGTTATCGAGCACGCCGACGATGTGCCCCGGCTGATTCTTGCGCAGCGACCATAGCTCCATACCGATGACCGAAGCCGGATCGTGCTTGTTGGGGGCATAGATACGGGCAAATGCCGGGTTGACCAGAACTGCTGCTTGCGAAGAGGGCGTGTCGCCGGAGTTGAAAAAGCGCCCCGCCAGCATTTTGAATCCGAAGATCTGCTGCATGGTCGGGCTTGCCACTTTCAGCGCGCTGGCAATCTCGCTGTTCTTGTCCGTGCGCAGGGTGAGCCCAATATTGAACGTATGTCCCAGCGGCACCTCGCTGATGAGCCCAGCCGTCTGCACACCCGGCAGGTGCTGTGCGCGCTCGACCAAAGGGTTATATAGCGCCTGCAGCACATTGCCGGTGGCGAAGCGGAACTGCGGGATGTTCAGGTGCGCGACCACGATGTGGTCGGTGCGGTAACCGAGAGGCACGTGCCGCAGGGAATAAATGGTGCGCAGCAGGAGCCCGCAGGAAACGAGCAACGTGAGCGACATCGCGATCTCGATGGAAACCAGCGCGCCGCGCATGCGGTGGTGGCCTCGCCCGGTGCCGGCCTGCATCCCGCCCTGGCGCAGCGCGGGCTCGATGGGCAGGCGCACTGCGATCAGCGCGGGCCAGGCGCTGGAGAAAAGCGCCGACGCCAGCGTGAGCGCGGCGAGGCCCAGCAGGACGGAAATGTTGGGAGCCGCGGGAACCGCGATGGGCAAACGTAATGCCAGTTCATGCGTGAGCAGCTTGACCGAGGTGAAGGCGAGTGCCGCGCCCAGAAGGGCCGCGCATCCGCTGAACACCAGCCCCTCGACCAGCATCTGCTGGATCACGCGTCCGCGGCTGGCCCCGAGCGCGCCGCGCATGGCAATTTCGCGCTGGCGCGCTGTGGCGCGGGCCAGCAGGAGATTCGTCACGTTGACCGCCGCGATGAGCCACAGCACGCCCGCGGCGGCCAGCAGGGCGAGCAGCGCCTTGCGCAGATCGGCGTTGACAAGAGATTCGCTGTAGCGCTGGATGCCCGCGACCCCGTAGTACGCCCGCTCATCTGGATCTTTATAGTTGATGATGACGCGGTTTTGGATGGTTTGCATCTCCGCCCTGGCGGAGGCGAGCGAAACGCCAGGCCGCAGCCGCGCCAGGACATGATAGCGCTCGGATTGCCAGTCGCGGCCTTTATCCTGATCGCCCAGCTGGATGGCCATCCACACCTGCGCGTCGAAGGGAGCCGCGACGGGATATTTGAATCCGCTCGGCATCACACCGATGACTGTGAACGACGCGTCGTTGATGCGAACGTTGCGGCCGAGAATGTTCTTGTCCCCTCCGAAGAACTGCTTCCAAACGATGTGGCTCAGGACAATCTGGCCAGTATTTTCATTCGCGCCGTAGGCCGGCTTCACCGGAACGAACGTGCGGCCCAGCTCCGGCGCGATGCCGAGCAGCTGGAAGAAATTTGAGCTGACCTCAGTGGCGTTGATGTTGAGCGATGAGGAGGGACCCTCGAGATAACTGCGGCCGTTGCCCCAGCCGCTGTCGAAGGCGATGCCGGAGAAGGAATGGCTCTGCTCCATCCATTGCTGCAAATCGAGCCAGGGAACGTTGTAGCTGATCTTGTCGTTTCGATTGGTTTCGCTCAGCGTAACGATGCGCGAAGCGTCCCTGAAATGAACGGGCTCGAGCAGCACGCGATCGACCACCGTGAACATGGCTGTCGCCGCCGCGATCCCGAGCGCCAGCGTTCCGATCACGGTAGCCGCAAAGCCGGGCGAGCGGCGTATCTGCCGCCATGCGTAACGAAAATCGTTACCCAGCCGTTCGAGAAACAGCCAGCCCCAGGCCTGGCGTGTCACATCCTTGGCCAGCGGGACGTTGCCGAGTTCGCGCTCGACGGCTGCACGCGCCTCGGGTTCGGATTCTCCGCGCCCCATGCGGTCGGCGACTGCCATGCGCCGGTGGAACTCCAGTTCCGCATCCAGCTCGGACTTCCGGCGATCGAATCGAAGCCATCGAAAGCTCATCGCGTTCTCCCCCGCAGGCTCAGGCTTCCATGATCGAGGCGATGGCCGCGACCATCGTGTCCCACTTCGATCGGTCGCGCGCCAGCTGTTTGCGTCCCTCGGCGGTGATCCGGTAGAAGCGCGCCCGCTGGTTCTGCTCCGTCATCTTCCACTCGGCAGCGATCCATTGATGCCGTTCCATGCGATGCAGCGCCGGATACAGAGAGCCCGTCTCCACCTGCAGCACCTCGCCGGAGCGCGCGCGCAAGGCCTGGCTGATGGCGTAGCCGTGCTGCGCTCCCCACTGCAGCGTCTGCAGGATCAGCATGTCCAGCGTGCCCTGTAGCAGCTCGATGCGGTTACGGTAGTCCTCTTTGGCCGTCTTCACGATGTAGATAATCTACACCCACAACCAGGTAGACTGTCTACGGCCTCCCATCGGGTCCCCAAAAACCGCCACGCGGCCCCGGCTCGGCCGCTAAGGAGCGTTCGGCCCCTCCAGCAGCGGAACGCTGGGATACTGGAGGTGCGGCACTGCACGCTTCGCGGGGCCTTGCCGGAATGCATCCAACCAGGAAGGCCCCGAATAATACCTGCACCAACTATCCTGATCCATCTGAACGGCATGATCGCGGATCCCAATAGTCGGTGCTGCAAAGCCATCAGGAGGTCGAGCGAGCCATGATCCGCTTTCCAAAGCCACCGAGAAATCTCAAAAAGGCGCTGCTGATCGGCGGGGCCGCGGCAGCCGGAACCGGCCTGCTCTGTGCCGGCGGTGCGGCGATCGTGGTCTCCGAGGCCCTGCGCCGCAGGCAGAAAACAAAGCTAACCGGCAAGGTGGTGCTCATCACCGGTTCCTCCCGCGGGCTGGGGCTGGCGCTCGCCGAAGAGTTCGGCAAGCGCGGAGCCAGACTCGTCCTCACCGCCCGCGATCCCTGGGAACTCGACCGCGCCCGCCAGGCTCTCGTCGAGCGCGGCGCGGTTCGTTCCGCAGACGACGTGCTGGTGATCCCGGCCGATCTGCGCGAGGCCGAGGAGGCGAAGCAGGTGGTCGAGCGAGCGACGGCGCATTTTGGCCGCGTCGATGTGCTCGTGAACAACGCGGGCGTCATCACCGTGGGACCCGTGGAGAATCAGCGCATCGAAGATTTCCATGACGTGATGGACTCCAACTTCTTCACCGGCATCCACTGCGCGATGTCCGTGCTGCCGCAGATGCTCGAGCGCAGGAGCGGCACGATCGTGAACATCACGTCGATCGGCGGCAAAATCCCCGTGCCCCACATGCTGCCTTACACGGCCAGCAAATTCGCGGCGGTGGGTTTCTCCGAAGGTCTCCATGCGGAACTGCGCGCCAAGGGCGTCCATGTGCTCACCGTGTGTCCGGGACTGATACGGACGGGATCGCATCTGAACGCGCTCTTTTCCGGCGACGCGCAGCGCGAGTACCGCTGGTTCAGCGTCTCCGCCAATATGCCGGGCCTCGCTGCCAGCGCAGCGGCGGCTGCGAGGAGGATCGTCAACGCCACGATCGCCGGCAGGACGGAAATTGCGATCACGCCTCACGCCGCGGTAGCGGCGCGCCTGGCCAGCGTAGCGCCCGAGGCGATTGCCGTGGCCATGAGCGTCGCAAATCGGCTGCTGCCCAAACCCGTTCCGGCAACCGCGGGGCCCAGGCCGGGAGCCGAGGTGCAGCCACAGAACAAGCTGCCGCCGATCGGCAGGGCAACGGCCAGGAAGTACAACCAAACCGCCTGAGGATCGGCGCAATCGCTGCAGTTTCCGGAGCTCAGGCCAGAAAAACAATGATGGCCGGGCTGGCCACCGCCGCATATTGGCCCGTGAAGGTCAGCCGTCCGGATGGACGATCGATGCGGAAAGAGGTAATGGCGTCGCTGCGCTGGTTGCAGCTGTATAGAAAGCTGCCGGTCGGATCGATCGCGCAGTTCCTGGGATAATCGCCGCGCGTCGACACTTCCCCGGTCCATTGCAGGCGCCCATCGCCGCCGATCGAAAAGACTGCGATGGTGTCGTGCAGGCGGCCGGCCGCATACAGATATTTTCCGTCGGGGCTCACCAGGATCTCCGAAGCAAAATTCGTCCCGGCAAAGTCAGGCGGCAGGGCAGAGACGGTCTGCCTGACGCGGAGCGAGCCGGCTTGCGCAGCATAGTCAAAGACCGCGATCGTCGAAGATTCTTCCTGAATCGAGTAAAGCCAGCGTCCGTTTGGGTGGAAAGCAAAATGGCGCGGCCCGTCGCCGCTGGGCAGAGAGGTAGCTGGAGCATTTTCCGTGAGCTTTCCCGTCTCCCGGTCGAATCGATAAACATAGATTCGGTCCTGGCCGAGATCGGTCGCCAGCACGAACCGATTCTGCGGATCTGCGAGCGCCATGTGGACGTGGGGAGCGTCGTGTCCGCTGATGGCGAAGTTGCCGCGCGGCGCGTCCGTCGCATGCATGCTGCCGACGGAACCCTGATCGCGCCGCAGCTCAGCCGCGCCGCCCAGAGTTCCGTTCGGTAGCACCGGCAGCACAGCGAGGCTGCCGCTGCCGTAGTTGGCCACAAAGGCGTACCGTCCCGTGGCATCCAGGCTGATATACGCCGGCTGGCTGCCGCCTGAGCTGACCGTGTTCAGCGACGTCAGATTGCCGCTCGCTCCATCGATCGCAAAGGCGCTGACGGAACCGTCATTCTCCTCGTTGACCGCGTACAGGTATCGCTTCGAAGGGTGAATCGCGATCCAGGAAGGGCTCGGCGTCTTGGCCGCCAGCCTGCCTTCCAGCAGTTCCCCCGTGCCGGGATCCATCGCAAAGGTGTAGATTCCCTCTCCATTGCCGAAATTGTCGGCAGCTCCGGTATAGGTGCCCACATAGGCCCGCGTTGTGCCGGCCCGCAGGGCTGCTCCGGCGCGGTCGAAAGTGGATGCGAGCGCGAGAGCCGAAGCGCTTTGCAAAAAACGCCGTCGTGAAAGAGGCTGAATCATCGACATTCCATTCTTCCTTTGGGCTCGGGGGCCGCGCCGGCCGAATCCTACCGAACCACCAGCGACAGCGCGCCCGTGAAGCCCAGCGCCACAACCGAGATGATGGTTTCACACACCGACCAGGTTTTGATGGTCTGCGCCACCGTCATGTTGAAATACTCCTTCACCAGCCAGAAGCCGCCGTCGTTCACATGAGAAAAGATCAGCGACCCTGCGCCCGTCGCCAGCGCCAGCAGTTCCGGACGCACGCCAGCGGTATGCAGCGCGATGGGCGCGACAATCTGCGCTGCCGTGATCATTGCCACCGTGGCCGAGCCGGTCGCGAGCCGCATGAGCGCAGCCAGCAGCCAGGCCAGCAACAGGATGTGAATATGGCTGTGCATGGCCAGGTTCACGATCGCATGCGACACGCCGCTGTCCTGCAGGATGCGCCCAAAGCCTCCGCCGGCGCCGACCAGCAGAGTAATCGTGGCTGTCGGGGCAAGGCACTCGTTGCTGAAGCGGAGGATCGTGTCGCGGCTGAAACCGCGCATTCTCCCCAGGCTGATGAAGCTGACCAGCGCGCCGATCAGCAGCGCCATGTCGTCGTTGCCCACCAGGTGCAGAGTTTCGTTGGCCGCACTGCCGTGGCTGGCGATGGAGTCGGCCCAGCTGCCGAGCAGCATGAGCACGACCGGCAGAAGAATCGTCAGCAGCGTCAGCCAGAAACTGGGAAGGCTCTGCTCCCTGCCTTCATCGATGAACTGCGCCGCCATCGGATTGTCGGCCGCGAGTTGAACATGAGGCGCGATGAGCTTCGCATACAAAGGTCCGGCGATGAGCGCGGTGGGAATGCCAACCAGCAAGGCATAGAGAATGGTGCGCCCCACGTCGGCGTGGTAAATCATCACGCTCATCATGGCTGCCGGATGCGGAGGCACCAGGCCGTGCACCACCGAGAGCCCGGCGGCCATGGGCAATCCGACCAACACCATCGAGGTGCGCGTGCGCCTCGCGACCGTGAAGGCGATCGGCACCAGCAGGACGAACCCGACCTCGAAGAACGCCGGCAGCCCAATGATCAGCGCGATCACCACCATCGCCCAATGGACGTTCTTCTCGCCAAACAAGCGGATGAGCGTGTGGGCGATCTGGTCGGCGCCGCCCGACTCCGCCATCATCTTGCCGAGCATCGTGCCCAGCGCAATGATGATGGCGATGTGCCCCATCGTTCCTCCGAACCCGGCTTCGAAGGAGTGAACGATGGCGTCGCGCGGCATCCCCGCGACCAGGGCCAGCGCGAGCGAGGCGATCAACAGGCTGATGAACGGATTCAGCTTCGCGACGGTGATCAGCAGGATCAGCCCAATCACCGCAACCGCCGCCGAGATCAGCAGAAAAATACTGTGGGAGTCGATCATAGGCGCGCCATCAGCGCTGCTTTTAACCTCGGCCTGGTTGTTTTTGTCAGGGGTGCCCTACCGCTCCGGCTGCTTCCAGGCCACGCAGTCGATCTCCACTTTGCAGTCCACCACCATGCTGGAGACGACACAGGAGCGAGCGGGCGGATGCTCGCCAAAGAATTCGCGGAAGACCGCATTGAAGGCGCCGAAGTCGCGCGGATCGTCGAGCCATACGCCGCACCGCACCACATGTTCCGGCCCATAGCCCGCCTCGCTGAGAACAGCAAGCAAATTGCGAATGGCCTGCCGCGCCTGCGCCGCCACATTGCCTGTCACCAGGTCGCCGTTAACCAGCGGAACCTGGCCGGAAACGTACAGCCATCCATCGGCCTGCACTGCTCGCGCAAACGGCAGATGCTGCCCGCCGGCGCCCTTGCCGCCCTCCGCGCCATACCGCGTAATGCTCATTGCGCGCTCCCTTCTCTGCTCATTCTGCCTCGCGCCACGAACCGTCCGTTGCGGTTGCCGGTGCTTCCTCGTTCGGTCCAGGAAAGCACCCCGTTCACCCATACGCCGGCGATGCCCGCCGCCTGCTGCACCGGATCGGCAAATGTAGCCGTGTCGGTGACTTTTTCCGGATCGAAAAGAACCAGGTCGGCGAAGCAGCCTTCTCGAATGAGCCCTCGTCCTTCGAGTCTGAACCGCTGCGCCGGCATACCCGTCATTTTATGCACGGCTTCAGGCAGAGAGAGCAGCTTCTCCTCCCGGCAGTATCGCCCCAGCACCCGCGGAAATGTGCCCCACAGTCGCGGATGCGGGCGCGGATCGTTCGGCAATCCGTCGGAGCCGATCATCGTCGCCGGATGCCGCAGGATGCGCCGCATGTCGTCTTCCGCAATGCTGTGGTAAATGGCGCCCGCCGGCTGCAATCGCTTGGCGGCTTCCAACTGGCTCACGCGCCAGCCTGCAGCGATCTGCGCCAGCGTCTGCCCGGCGACTTCAGGATGGGGCGTGCTCCACGTGATCGCGATGGTGACGCGTTCGTCCACCTGCCGCAGATCGAGCGTACTCGATCCTGCCGCATAGGGATAGCAGTCGCATCCGACGGGCTGCGCCGCCCGCGCCTCATCGAACGCTTCCAGAACCTCGCCGCTCCTGCCCCAGTTGTCGATGCCCGCGCACTTGAGATGCGAGAGGATGACCGGCACGCCTCCGACGCGCCCGATTGTGAATGCCTCCTGCATCGCGTCGAGAATTCCTTCGGTCTCGGAACGCATGTGCGTCGCGTAGACGGCCCCGCAGGCCGCCAGCGGTTCGGCCAGCGCCAGCACCTCCTCTGTGGGCGCGGCATGCGCGGAGAGATACGCGAGGCCCGTGCTCAGCCCCAGCGCGCCGTGGTCCAGCGCCTCCTGCAACTGGGCGCGCATGGCTGCGACCTCCTCATCTCTCGCCGCGCGGTCCAGCCGATCCATGTGGTTGTTGCGCAGCGCCGTATGCCCCACCAGTGCCGCAACGTTAACCGCAGGCTGCGCCTCACGAATTACAGCCACATAATCCGCAAAAATGGGGTAGCGAAACTCCGGCGCATCGCCGAGCAGGTTCATGGGATCCGGAAGCTCGCCGCGCAGCGTCACCGGAGCCGCACTGATGCCGCAGTTGCCGGTGATCACGGTCGTCACTCCCTGGGAGACCTTCGGCAGCGCGCGCGGATCGGCGATCACGCTGAGATCGTCGTGCGTATGCGAGTCAATGAATCCAGGAGCCAGACACAGGCCCTCGGCTTCGATCACCGCCGCAGCCCGCACCGCCAGCCCCGTTCCGACAGCAAGGATGCGGTCTTCGCGAAGCGCAAGGTCCGCGCGCTCGGCCTCCGCGCCCGTGCCGTCCGCGATCTGTGCATTTCGAATCAGCGTGTCGCAACTGAGCATGGCAGCTCCGGGCGGCGTTTCGGGTCGGCGTTTCAAGCGGAGGTTAGGATAATTCCATCGCTCCTGGAAGCACCGAGAGGAGATTCGCTTGCCCAGAGACAGCATATCGGCTCCGCCCCTGCTTCAGCTCGCGATTGCCGCAGGGAATAAAGGACTCGGATTCTTCGCTGGCACGCTTCAGCCGGCGCAGGTCGCACAGCGAGGCTGGAACCTGCTTCATGAGGATCTCAGCCTGCCGACGGCCGTTCTGTATCAGGAGCGGATCGCGCACAATCTTGCATGGATGCAGCAATTCGTTGCCGCCTACGGCGTCAAGCTCGCTCCGCACGGCAAGACCACGATGGCTCCGCAACTGTTCGCGCTCCAGCTCCAGCACGGTGCGTGGGGCATCACGCTGGCCACAGCCCAGCAGACGCTGGTCGCCTGGCAGCATGGAGTCCGCCGAGTGCTCATGGCGAATCAGCTCGTGGGCAGGGAAAACATGAGCATCATCGCCAGGCTGCTGGAAGATCCTCGCTTCGATTACTACTGTCTCGTCGATTCGGCCGACCTCGTGGACCAGCTCGGCAGCTTCTTTGCCGCGCGCAGGCAGCATCTCCGCGTTCTGCTGGAACTCGGCGTAGTGGGCGGACGCACCGGCGTGCGCAGCGACGAGCAACTGCAGTCGGTGCTCGATGCGCTGGCCCGCTGGCCCGATGCGCTGGTGCTGAGCGGCGTCGAAATCTACGAGGGCGTGCTCGACGAAGAGTCCGCGATCCGGTCATTCCTCGCAAGAGCTGTCGCAGTGATGCGCAACCTCGCCGCGCAAAAGCGCCTGGTCCGAACCCCCGCTCTCATTTCAGGGGCCGGCTCTGCGTGGTACGACGTGGTTGCCGACGTCTTCGCCGCTGCCGGCTTCGGCTCCGAGGTCGAGGTTGTCCTGCGCCCCGGCTGCTACCTGACGCACGATGTCGGCGCCTACCGCGAAGCGCAGGAAAGAATCCTGAGCCAGAATCCCATTGCTCGGCAAATGCGCTCCGGCCTGCTTCCCGCTTTGCATGTGTGGGCCTATGTGCAATCGCGCCCCGAACGAGAACGCGCCATCGTCGGGATGGGCAAGCGCGATGCGGCCTTCGATGCCGGATTCCCAACGCCTGCTCTGTGCTTCCGGCCCGGCGGTGCGGCGCCTGCGCCGGCGCCCCCGCACTGGCGCATTACGAAAATGATGGACCAGCACGCCTATCTGCAGATTGCCCCGGAAGATGATCTTCGCGTCGGCGATATGCTGGCCTTCGACATCTCCCATCCCTGCCTGACCTTCGATAAGTGGCGCGTGCTGCCGATGCTCGATGCCGATTATCGCGTGATCGACGTGATCCAAACCTGGTTTTGAAGTCTTCGCCCGCCCGCCCGATCCGCGCTGCCTGTCCATCTCTTCGGGCCTGTCGCCAGCCGCAGCGGCCACTTCCCGCTACTTCGATTGCGCCGCGACGCCGCTCAGTTCCACGTGATCGCCCATCGCTCCATCTTTCAGCACTACCGCAACCCACGGTGTGTTTGGATCCACGATGCGCGCATGCCACGTGACCACCTGGCTGCCTTTCGATCCCAGATGCACCGACTCACTCATCGGTTCCGTGACCTCGAGGTTGTCGGCGCGGACAGAAATCGCATGCTCCCCCGCTCCCTGGACGGTGGCGCGCAGAACGATCTCTCCGGAGTCGCCCGATGCCGGAGACGCCGCAAGGGCGGCGGCATGGTCGCCGCGCAAGTCGATCGCATACATGCCTCCCGCCAGAGCCGTGAGCGATGTGCGTGCCGCGCCGCGCGTGATTTGATAGCGCCCCTGCGGAACGAGAGCATGGAAGCTGCCATCCGCCTCAATGGGAGCCGCAGTGACAGCTCGCGTCTCTTCATTCACGAGCTCAACCGTTCCCGCGCTTCCTCGATCGGCGGTGCCGCGCACGACCGCCGGCCCGCTCACATCGCGCATGAGCCAGATCCATTCGCCCGCCGGCTGCGTCCACACTTCCTTGTAGGTCCAGCAAATCTCGTTCGGCCAGTACGGCGCGTCGGCGATCCCTTTGGTTTCGATGCCCACCGGGATCTCTCCAACCATCTGCCCCGAGCGCACGCTGTACAGCGGACCCCAGTCGTAGCCCTCGCCATACATAATGCTGGCCGAGAAAGGATTTCTCCCGATCAGCCACTGCGCCTGCTGCTGCGCAAGATTCTCATCGTCGATGTTGCCGCGCAGCTGCGCCGCGATCGAAAGCCCCTTCGCCTCAGAGAGCAGAACGCTGGAATTCCCGCGGAACTGGAACCAAACCGGATACCGCCGCAGGTAAGAGTCTCCTCCAAGGGGCAGACCCTCTTTCACTTCCGCCTCAAACATCGCTCGGTTCGCCGTTTCAAGCGGCCGCCATGCGGGAGATTCTGGAAGTGTGGCTGCATCGCTCAGGCGATAAACTCCGGCCGGCAGCACGTTATAGGGCGTATCCAGCCGCGCCGCTGCCTCCTGGTAATACTGCGTGTGCAGCACAATCGCCGCATACCACTTCATCCAGTTGGGATCGTCCGGCAGCTCCTCGCACAGGCGCGCCAGCGCGACCATCGGCTGCTCCTCCTCGCCCATGTGAAAACGGTGAAACAGATATTTCCGATCCGGACCGGTGTAGAAGTATCCGGTGAGAGGCACGCTCCACGGCTGCAACTGGCGTTCCTGCGAAGCGAGAATCTGGTTTCCGAGATCGACGCCCTCCTGTGCGTACATCGCGTCCCCGGTCGCTTTGTACAGTTCCATCGAGGCGATCGCTCCAAAGGAAACTCTCTCGAGATTGTCCGCCTGGCCGTACACCGCCGAAACCGGCGCAGCCTTCTTCAGCCCATCCGCAGCAAACTTCCAGTCCTCTTCCGCTGTGGCAAGACTGCGCCGCGCCAGTTCGGGATCGTCGCTTTTGAGCACACGGCTGGCCAGTGCTTCCACCGCGGCCACGCGGAAATTCCATTCCGGATTGTTGACCGCCTCGCCGTGCCGGTCGTCGGCGTCGCCCATGATCCCGTCGGTCCAGTAGCTGATGTTCTGGCCCGTGCTGCGATACCCGTCCCCGAACCGCGTCTTCAGCACCCAGTTCAGTCCCCACCGCGCTTCATCGAGCACCCGTGCGAGCAGTTGCGGATCATCGCCCTCCTGCTGCAACCGCTCCGCGAGCTCGAATAACGCATACGCCATTCCCGGAGTATTGCCCGTGATGCTCAGATCGCCGGCGTCATGATAGCCGCCGTTCACAACCATGCGCTGGTCGCCGTGCACCGTGTAGGCGTCCTGGTGGCAGATGCCGTGAATGCCTGGAATGACGGTGCCGCAGCGCTCGCTGTACATAAAGTTGATGACTTTCAGGATGCTGTCGCGCCACGCATCCGTGCCGATGCGGAAGGTGCGGGTCTTCTGATCGCCCGCGCGCAGATAGTACGTGCCCGGCCGATTGACTGAGCTAAAATCGAGCACCTCGAACGTCCCCAGATCGGCTTTGCGCTCCTTCACCGGGCCGGTAAAGACCACCTTGTCCGTGCCATCCTCGACCAGGGAAAAATGCCGCGCAGCCAGCCCGCTCGCGATCGCCGTTTTCGTCGTTCCAGGCGCGTATCCGGCATGGCTGAATGCGATCTTCCCCGCGGCGACGTCCCATCCTTCATCATGGTAGGGAACCACCGATTGCAATTCGAGCTGGTCGAGATAGAAGACCGTCTCATCGCCAGGAGCGGGAAACATTTTCGGCAGGGCATAGCCGAAGCTCAGCCCCGTGACTTTGTCACGATCGAGCGATGGAATCTCCCACACAACATGGTTCCACTGGCGATTGCGCAGGGGAATGGAGTCATCGCGGCCTTCGTTCTGATCGTCCGGCAGAACGTGTGCGCCTTCGTTGTGCAGGGTGATATTGAGCGAGATGGCCGGCGCGCCGTCGATGTCGGGATAGACCCAGACGGAAACCCGGTTGTATTCGCGCCAGTCCTCCGAGGGGAATTGGCGCGTCGCGACAAGGTCCTGCCAGTCTCCGCTGCCCTCAACGCGGCCGATGTTGTCGGTCGATGCGACCCGCAGCGAAGTGCGTCCCTCCTTCACCTCGGCCGATGACAGCGTCATGGTGCCCACGCCGCTCAGCGACCAGTGCGCGAGGTCTTCCATTCCGTCGAGCGGTCGCGAGCGCAGCACTTTCTTCTGCAGCTGGCGATAAGCAGCGCCATCCTGAACGACGGGCTGCATCGGCATCGTTGCCTGCTGGGCCCAGAAGGGGCAGGGAAGAAGGGCCAGCAGAGCTGCCGATTGGGCGCAAACGCGAATCATCTTTCCGGTTGAGACACTCAGCCACAGAGCCATCAGGGTATCGTCTCCTGTCTCCGCATGTTAGGCCAAGTGAGAGGGAAGCGCGGCACGCCGGCCGCTTCGGCCGACTGAAGCAGGGAAGTGGGAGGCGGTTTGCCGGGGCTGCCGGATTTCAGCATTGCGCGAGCGCGATGCGCAGCGCCGATCGCAGGTGCCGCAGGATCAGATCCTTTGTCAGTCCCCGGTGATCGAACATCAAATTGAGCGCGATCCCGTCGAGCAGCGCTCCCACCTGCGCCGTCTGCGTGCGCTTCTGCTTCGGCGTCAGGCAGGTGAATCCGGGGATGAGCTTCTCCACATTGGCTTCCACGCAGCTCATGCACAGCGCCGCGTGAAGCTCCGCCAGCCTCTTCGTTCTTTTAGGATGACGAATGGCGTAGAGCTTGAACTCCACGGCCAGCAGCATGCGCCGCCGGTTCTCGATCAGCGACAGCATGTGGCGGGCCAGAACATCGATCCGTTCGTCGTCTGATCCGGCTTCGCTCAGCTCTTCGCCCATTTGGCGCTTCTCGCGCCGCAGATTCTCTTCGAAGAGCGCAAAGAACACGTCTTCCTTGTCGCGGAAATTCGCGTAAAAGGCTCCGCGCGTTTTGCCGGCTGCTGCCGCTATGTCTTCGAGCCGCGTCATTTCGAAGCCGTCTCGGGCGAAAATGCGGCGCGCCGCTTCCATCAGTGCGCGGCGTGTGGAAATCGCGCGGTCCTGCTGCCTGGATTTCTTCACCCTGTTGGTGATGCGCGTGCGCGCTGTGCGCTTCGTAATCATTTTTATTGCAGTGATCACCGCAACTTTTTGCATCGAGGGCAGAATCCCTCGAATCTGAACCCAATATACATGCGTGTATGTTTTCCGCGCAGCTCATTTTCATTCAGGAGTAACAAAATGACGGTGCAGCAAAAGCGAACCTTCAGCGATCGTGGTATTCGCGGCCCGCAGTTACTCGCAGCTTTCCTCGCTCTTGCCGTTTCGGCCGCCGCGCTCAGCGGCTGCCAGGTGGGCCGGGCGGCCACAACGCCGAAGGCAGCGATGGGCCCGATGCCCGTTTCCACGGTTCGCGTCGCCACCGCCGATGTGCCGCTGGCCGGGTCCTGGGTCGGCACCCTCGATGGCAACGTCAACGCGCAGATTCAGCCCCAGGTGAGCGGTTATCTGGTGAAACAGGAATACCGCGAAGGCGGGCCCGTCACCAGGGGCGAAGTGCTCTTCCAGATCGACCCGCGCCCCTTCCAGGCTGCGGTCGATCAGGCGCAGGCGCAGGTGGAGCAGGCCAAAGGCCAGCTGGCTCAGGCCCGCGCAGCGCTCGCGCTCGCCCAGATCAACGTCAAGCGCGACACGCCGCTGGCGCAGGCCCGCGCCATTGCGCAAAGCCAGCTCGACACTGAAACCCAGCAGGAGGCGCAAGCCGAGGCCTCGGTCGCGGCAGGCCAGGCCTCGGTGAGCGCGGCGCAGGCGGCGCTCCAAACCGCGCAGCTCAATCTTGGATTCACCCAGGTCCGTTCGCTCATCGGCGGCGTCGCCGGCCAGGCCACCACGCAGGTCGGCAATCTGGTCGGCCCGCAGTCCGTCCTCACCGCCGTTTCGCAGCTCGATCCGATCAAGGTCTACTTCTCCATCAGCGACAACGAATACCTCAGCCTCATCGAACGCACAAAGCAATCGGGCGGCGATCTTCTGCGCGGCGGATCGAACCTGCCGCTTTCGCTGACCCTTTCCAACGGGCAGCCCTATCCCTACAAGGGCCACATCGTCTTCGTCGATCGCCAGATGAACCAGCAAACCGGCGCGATCCGCATTGCCGCTTCATTCCCGAATCCCGGCCATGTTCTGCGTCCCGGCCAGTTTGGCCGCGTGACGGCCGATACCGAGATTCGCCACAACGCGCTGCTCGTTCCGCAGATTGCGGTTGCGGAGCTGCAGGGCATCGAGCAGATCTACACCGTCGCGCCCGGCAACCGCGTCCACGTCGTTAACGTCACGCTCGGTCCGCAATACGGCAACGACTGGATCGTCGAAAGCGGCCTCGAACCCGGAACCCAGATCATCACCGACAACCTGCAAAAGCTGAGAGAAGGCGCTCCGGTCGCCCCGCACGCGGCCCAGCTTCCTCCGGCGAATAACCCAGCGGCAGGGAGCTGACCCATGTCGAAATTCTTTATCCGGCGGCCCATCGTCGCCATCGTCATTGCCATTCTCACGGTCATCGTCGGCACGGTTTCGCTGCTCATGCTGCCGACCTCGCAGTATCCCAACATCGTTCCGCCCGAGATTCAGGTGCAGGCCACCTATCCCGGAGCGGACGCCAAAACCCTCACCGAAGCCGTCGCCACGCCCCTCGAGCAGCAAATGAACGGCGTCGACAACATGCTCTACATGTACTCGGTCAACGCCAACAACGGCCAGTCGACCGTGTACGTGGACTTCGACGTCAAGACGAATCCCGACACCGATCAGGTCCTCTCGCAGCTCCGCGTTTCGCAGGCTCAGTCGCAGTTGCCGGCCCAGGTCAACACCGCCGGCGTCACGGTGCTCAAGTCGCTCACTTCGCCGCTGATGCTCATCGGCATCTCTTCGCCCGACAATCGCTACGGCCAGGAATTTCTCACCAACTACGCCATCATCAATTTGCAGGATGAGCTCACCCGCGTCCCCGGGGTCTCGCGCGTCCAGGTCTTCGGCGGCCAATACGCCCTGCGCGTCTGGGTCCGGCCCGATCTGCTCGCCAAGCTCGGCGTCACCGCGACCGACGTCATCAACGCCATCCAGTCGCAGAACAGCGTCAACCCAGCCGGCCAAATCGGCGGCGAGCCTATCCCCGCCGGCCAGCAGTTCACCTACACCGTGCGCACCCAGGGCCGCCTCGTCACCCCCGAAGAATTCGGCAACATTATTATTCGCGCCAACCCTGACGGCTCGGTCCTCCACCTGCGCGATGTGGCCCGCGTCGAGTTGGGCGAGCAGATTTACAGCCTCTCCGCGCGCTACAACAACGCGCCCGCAGGCATGATGGCTGTCTACCAGCTCCCCGGCTCCAATGCCGTCGAAACCGCGCGCCTCGTCACGAAACGCATCCACGAGCTCTCCGCGAACTTCCCCGCTGGCATGCGCTACGACATTCCGCTCGACACCACCAAAGCCGTGACCGCCGGGATTCACGACATCGTCGTCACGCTCGTCATCGCGCTGCTCCTGGTCGTTCTCGTCGTCTATCTCTTCCTGCAAAGCTGGCGTGCCACGCTGATTCCGCTCATGGCCGTACCGGTGTCGCTCATCGGCACCTTCATCGTCTTTCCGCTGCTCGGCTTCTCCATCAACACGCTGTCGCTCTTCGGCCTCGTCCTCGCCATCGGCCTCGTGGTCGACGACGCCATCGTCGTGGTGGAAGCTGTGGAGCACCACATCGAGCAGGGCATGACGCCGCGCGACGCCACCGTCCTGGCGATGGAGGAAGTCGGCTCTCCGGTCGTTGCCATCGCGCTCATTCTCGCCGCTGTCTTCATCCCCACTGCGTTCATCCCAGGCATCACCGGCCGGCTGTATCAGCAGTTCGCCATCACCATCGCCATCTCGGTGCTCATCTCGGCGTTCA
This sequence comes from Acidobacteriaceae bacterium, assembly GCA_036521315.1. Taxonomy (GTDB): domain Bacteria; phylum Acidobacteriota; class Terriglobia; order Terriglobales; family Acidobacteriaceae; genus Palsa-343. The sequence continues at coordinate 42,745 of DATDHZ010000100.1, read as the reverse complement.
ACGCGCTCACCCTCAGCCCGGCGCTGGCCGCCATGCTGCTCAAGCCCCGCGAGCACAAGATTCGCCGCAGTCCGCTGCAGCTCTTCTTCGATCGCTTCAACTTCTTCTTCAGCCGCACCACCGACAAATACGTCAGCACCTCCGGGCGCATGATCCGCAAATCGGCCGTCACCATGATCGCCCTGGCCGCAATTGCTTTAGTCGCCGTCTTCATGGGCGGCCGACTGCCCTCGGGTTTCCTGCCCCAGGAAGACCAGGGCTACCTCTTCGTCGCCCTGCAGCTGCCCGACGCTTCGTCGATGCAGCGCACCGATGCAGCCGTCCAGAAGGTGACCAAAGCCCTGCTCAACACGCCCGGAGTCGGCGGAGTCGTCGGCGTCGATGGATTCAACCTGCTCACGCTCACCGAGAGCACCAACACCGCCTTCTTCTTCGTCTCGCTCAAACCCTGGGAGCAGCGTCACGCCAGGGACGAGCAGATTCAGGCGATTCAGTCCAGCGTCCAGCGCCAGCTCATGGGCGTCAGCGACGGCATCGCGTTCTCCTTCCCGCCGCCGCAGATTCCCGGCGTTGGCACCTCCGGCGGCGTCACCATGATCCTCCAGGACCGCTCCGGCAACGACGATCCGACCTTCCTGACAAAGAATCTCTATGCATTTCTCGGCGCGCTCTCGAAACGCCCTGAAATCGCCGCCGCCATTCCCTCCTACATGCCCGCCGTGCCGCAGCTCTATGCCGATGTCGATCGCGAGAAGGCTGTCGAGCAGCAGGTCGATCTCAACGACGTCTACACCACGATGCAGACCTTCATGGGCGGCTATCTGGTGAATTACTTCAACCGCTTCGGCCGCCAGTGGCAGACCTTCGTCGAGGCCGAGGGCGATACGCGCAGCAATGTCCAGAACATCGGCCAGTTTTACGTGCGCAGCGCCAACGGCAGCCAGGTGCCGCTCAGCGCGCTCGTTCACGTGAAGCAGATTACCGGACCCGAGTTCATCACCCGCTTCAATGAGTACAACGCCGCGCAGCTCAACATCACCGGCGCTCCCGGATACAGCAGCGGCCAGGTGCGCGCGGCCCTTGAGGAAGTCTTCCGCCAGACCATGCCTCCCGGTATGGGCTACTCCTACTCCGGCATGAGCTTCCAGGAAGAGCGCGCCGCCGAAGGCACGCCGGCCTGGATGGTCTTCTCGCTCTCGCTGCTGTTCGTCTTTCTCATCCTCGCCGCGCTCTATGAGAGCTGGACTCTCCCCTTCAGCGTCCTGCTCAGCACGCCGGTCGCGATCCTCGGCGCCTATCTCGCGCTCACGGCTCGCTCGCTGGAGAACGACATCTTCGCCACCGTCGGCCTCATCATGCTCATCGGCCTCTCGGCGAAAAACGCCATCCTCATCGTCGAGTTCGCCGTGCAGAAATACCGTTCCGGCCAAAGCATCGCCGATTCTGCCCTCGGGGCGGCTCGCCTCCGCTTCCGCCCCATCATCATGACGGCGCTTGCCTTCATCGTCGGTTGCATCCCGCTCTGGACCGCCAGCGGCGCCGGCGCCGAATCGCGCCGCATCCTCGGCACCGTCGTCATCGGCGGTATGGCGCTGGCCACGGTGATTGGCATTCTCATGGTTCCCACAACCTTCTCCGTCGTCGAGTACCTTTCTCACCGCTTCGCCCGCGGCGGCAAGGGCACCACGATGGATTCAACCCACTACCCGGAAGACGAACGCGAACCAGTCGTTGCCGGAGCAGAGGAAGACGCCGCATGAACACGCCCACGCAATCCATATCTCGCATCGGCAAGCTCGCCATCGGCGCTCTGCTCCTCATCCTTCTGGTGGGCTGCACCGTCGGCCCCAATTACAAGCGCCCCCAGGTGCCCGTCGCGCCTGCCTTCCGCGGACCCGACGACACGCAAGTCGCCACAACCGCCAAATCCTCTCTCGGCGACGAAAACTTCGCGGAGGTCTTTCGCGAGCCCGAGCTGCAGGACCTCATCCGCACCGCGCTCGCCAACAACTACGATGTCCGCATCGCGGCGCAGCGCGTCCTCGAGCAGCAGGCCCAGGTCAGGATCACCCGCTCGCAGGAGTTCCCCACGCTCTCCGTCGGCGGCACAGGCATCGGTGCCGAGCTGCCCGACTCGCTCAGCAAAACCATCAGCAGCCCGATCTCTGCGGGCAGCTTCAATCTCTCCGCCGCCTGGACGCCCGACTTTTGGGGTCTCTACCGCCGCCAGACCGAGGCCGCTCGTGCACAGATGCTTTCTCAGGTCTGGGCGCAGCGTGCCGTCCGCATGACCCTCGTCGAGCAAGTTGCATCAGCTTATATCCAACTGCGTGCGCTCGATCGCCAGCTTGCCATTGCGAAGCAGACCCTGCAGATTCGTCAGCAGTCCGTCGATCTCACCCGCCGCCTCGCCGACGGTGGATCGGCCCCGCTCTCCGACCTGCGCCAGGCCGAGGAGCTGGAGTACACCGCCTCATCCCAGATTCCGCAGCTCGAACAGCAGATCCAGCAGCAGGAAAACGCGTTGCGCCTCCTGCTGGGCGAGAACCCCGGCCCCGTCGCGCACACCGACGACGCTGCTCTCGCGCCGCCTCCGCAGAATCTTCCCGTCGGCCTGCCCTCCCGCCTCCTTGAGCGCCGTCCTGACATCCTCGAGGCCGAGCAGCAGCTCGTCGCGGCGAACGCGCAAATCGGCGTAGCCCGCGCGCAATTCTTCCCGCAGCTTTCCATCAGCGCCTCGGGCGGCGTCGGCGGCGATCAGTGGTCCAATCTCTTCGATCCCGGCGGCCACACCATCTATGGCATCGGCTCGCTCGCGCAACCTCTCTTCGAAGGCGGCAAGCTGCGTGGCCAGCTCCAGCTCTCCGAACACCAGAAGGAAGAGCTGGTTCTCAATTACCAGAAGACCATTTCCGGCGCCTTCCGCGATGTCTCCAATGCGCTCATCGCCCTCGACAAGACGCGCGCCACTCGCGAACAGCAAACCCTTCTGGTGGCGGCGGCGCAGGATGCCACGCGCCTCGCGAGAATGCGCTATCGGGGCGGCAGCACCAGCTATCTTGAAGTCCTCACCACCGACTCCGACCTCTTCTCCGCGCAGCTGAACCTCGTCAACGCGCAGGAAGGCGAAGCGCTCTCCCTCGTGCAGCTCTACGGCGCGCTGGGCGGAGGCTGGGTCTAAGCCGACCCGCTCCACACGAGTGGTCGGGCAGCCCATGGGCTGCGGAAATGCTTCATCGGTTCGCAAGCGCGGGGATACGCAACTGACGCAGGCTCCCTGGCCGTTTTGACTTGTAATCTGTGCATGTCCGCCGTGCCCCGTCATGATGCTCTGCACGCGCAGGGCTGACCTGTTGCTTTCCAATAGGGAGTGCGTGTACCATCCAGACCTATTGGGTTGCAATAGGAGACCCCCCGGGGCGAGGCCCAACGGAGCGCCTATGAACAAGCTGCGAGCATTCTGCATTCGGCTGACGAATACGTTCCGCCGGAACGACAGCGAGGACTTTGTCGATGAGCTCGAGGTCCATATTGCCATGGACACAGAGCGAGGCATCCGCAGCGGGCTTTCGCCCGAAGCAGCACGGCGGCAGGCGCTGATTCATTGCGGCGGCATCGCGCAGGCCCGTGAGGCGTACGCGGATCGCCGCGGGTTGCCCTGGCTTGAATCTCTGCTGCGCGACCTTCGCTACAGCGCGCGCTCTCTGGCGCGGCATCGCCTCGTGACGGCCGTTGCGATCCTCTCCATCGGCCTGGGCATCGGATCGAACGCAACCATCTTCTCCATCGTCAGCCGTTTCGTTCTGCGTCCCGCGCCCGTGGGCGATCCGGCCACGCTGCTCTCGCTCCACATCGGGCAGCAGGGCGGACCCTGCTGCAATGAGTTTCCCTGGCCGGTGTTCTCCGATGTCCGCCAGCAGGCGAAGGTGTTCTCGGACGTTGCCGCCTTCTACGAACTGATTCCCGCCTCGATCAGCGGCGGTTCCCAGCCGGAACGGGTCTGGGGGCAGGGCGTGACGCCGAACTTCTTTCGCGTAGCGGAATTGCCGATGGTGATGGGAGCAGGGTTCTCCGACTCCGATAATGACAAGCCAGTGGTGGTTCTGAGCGAAAGGTTATGGAGAAGCCGATTCAGCGCTGACCACGGCATCATCGGCAGGACTGTGAATCTTTCCGGGCATACGTTCACCGTAACGGGCATAGCTCCCGCCGCTTTTCACAGTATCGACCAGATTCTCGACACGGAGTTCTGGGTGCCGCTCGGCATGACACCGAAGCTCGCGGTCAGCCTGCCCCCGCACGATTCGCGCGAGTATCACTGGCTGTCTGTGATCGCTCGCGTGCGTCCGGGGCAAACGCGCAGCGAAGTGGCCGCGCAATTGAGCACCATCGCCGATCGGCTGGCCCGGAGTTATCCGGCCACCGACAAAGGCGACCGCTTCGTCTTCGAGCAGGCTGGCTCGCTGGCCCCGCGCGATCGCCAGATGGAGTTGCTCTTTTTGAGCGCGCTGTCCATCGTCGTGCTCCTGCTGCTCGCCATCGCGGGATTCAATGTGGCGAACCTGCTGTTTGCGCAGGCCCTGAACCGGCAACGCGAAATGGCCGTGCGGCTCGCCCTTGGCGCCACGCGCGGGCGGCTCGTCCGGCTCGTTCTGCTGGAGAGCCTGCTGCTCGGACTGGGCGGCGGAATCCTGGGAGTCCTCCTTTCCCCGTGGTCCACGGGAGCGATTTCGTCGCTTCCGGTGCCTGCTCCCGTCCCGCTCAACCTGCGCGTGTCGATCGACGCCCGCACGCTTGCGTATAGCTTCGTCCTCAGCGTGCTCTGCGGGATTCTTCTCGGCCTGGCGCCTGCCTGGGCCGCCTCGCGGCCGAAGATCGCCGGCGCGTTAAAGGGCGAAGCCGGATTCGCGGTGGCGGGGCGCGCCATCAGCGCGCGCAATCTCCTCGTGATCGCCCAGGTGGCGATGGCGATGGTCCTGCTTGCGATCACCGGCCTGTTCCTGCGCAGTCTCGAAAGCGCCTCGCGCATCGACATCGGATTCCGCACGCGCGGACTGCTCCTGCTCTCGGTCGATCCGAGCCTGAGCGGCTATTCACCGGCGAAGACCATCGCGTTTCTCGCCCAGTTGCGCGAACGCGCTGCCGCGCTGCCGGGCGTCGACGCCGCCGTCACCACCGATGTGGCTCTCCTTTCCGGCGGCAACCGCAGCGAGGGATTCGCGCTGAGCGGGCAGCCCGCGAAGAGCCTCTCCAGCGCCGATCTCTACATGGTGACGCCGGGCTATTTTGGCGCGCTGGGCACGCCGCTCCTCGCAGGAAGCGACTTCAGCCACGAATCCCCAACCGGACCGCGAGTCGCCGTCATCAATAAGGCTTTTGCCAACCGATTGTTTGGCGCGATGAACCCCATTGGGCAGCGCATCGACGGCAATGGCGGGACCTACAGGATCATTGGCGTCGTCGGCAACGCAAAATCCCGCACCCTTGGCGAAAATACCCGCGCCATTCTTTACCGCTCCCTCGACCAAAGCATCGCCAGCGATCCATCGGGGTTGGGATACACCCTGATCGTGCACACGCCAGGCAATCCCGCGGCTCTTGCGGATGCTCTCCGGCACGAAGTGTCGCGGCTCGATCCCTCCATGCCCGTCTACAATCTCGAGACCATGGACGAGCACGTGCGCGCTGCCTACGTCCTGCCCCGCGTCGCGGCCATGCTGTTCGGCATTTTCGGCGCCGTCGGACTGGTGCTGGCGTCCGTCGGCCTGTACGGCGTGATGAGCTTCGCCGTCGCCCGGCGCACCCGCGAGATCGGCATCCGCATGGCCATGGGCGCGCGGCCCGCAGCCGTCTTGCGCCTTGTCCTCCGCCGCGGTATGGCGCTCACCCTCGCGGCGCTGGCGCTCGGCTGGCCGGCCGCATGGATGCTCGCAAAGATCTCTTCCAGCTTTCTCTACGGCATCGCGCCCCACGACGCCGTGACGTTTACCCTGGTGCCGATCGTGCTCGTCCTGGTTGCCCTGGTCGCCGCCGGCATTCCCGCCCGCCGCGCCGCATCCGTTAACCCCACCCAGGCGTTGCGGATGGAATAGAGCGAGATCGGGGAGGTCCCGCGAAGGGACCTCCCCCGAACCTCCAGCTGCGCCGACAGGCCCGTTCCGTCATCCTCTGGCGGACGCCCTGACGCCCGCCACCCGGGACTTCCTCCGGCGCGCCTACTGAACCGCTGACCCCTCCGGATAAAACCACAACCCGTTAGCGCCCGCCAGCAGCACATACGATTCCGGATTGCTGCTGTTATCCAGCATCGTGATCTTGTAGTCAGTCGCGGTTCCCGGCGCACCCGGGTCGTAAAGAACATTGTTTGTGTCCCACCCCTGGGCGTAGATCCACGGATCGGCCACATAATCCGGCAGCGTCGCAAGGGAACCGTTGACCTCGGTCCGTTCGACAATCCACTCCACATCCTGCCCTACCACCTGCGAACCGCCCAGGGAGGATGCTGTGAATGTCAGCGCGACTGCCCATCCCTGGGTCACGTCGCTGAAGCTGAGAGTGCCGCTCGTCGAAGCCCCGCCGGAAAAATTCGTTGCCGTAACCGTAACGATCAGGTAGTCGCCTGGCGCAAATGGATACAGGGCTTCCGTTGAGGCGTTCTTATAAATCACCATTTCTGCCGCAGGGAGCCATTCAATCCACGGAAAATACTCTGTGATGTTTTGCCCAATGTCACAATAAACATTCGCTTGTGATCCTGCCTGAAGCAAATCACTGTTCGACGCCCCGTCAATGCCGACCCATTCTGACGAGTAGTCCCAGCCACCCGAGCACGTACCCGGTGCCTGCTTTACCGCCGGCACGATCCAGCGCCCCGTTACTTTGTTGTACGGCGCGGCGCCGCCGGCGGCCACCAGCGCATACCCGCTCCAGTTCGAAGAGGTCGCCGCAGTCGCTTTGAGTGACGTTGCGCCCGCCTTGAAATTCAGCGCCTGCCGGTTGTACGTGTTCGACCGCGTCATCAGTTGCGGAACAGAACGTTTCAAGACTGGGTTGACTTCCTCCAGCCATCGCGCCAGAGCCTCAGGACCCTCCGACACGTCGGGCCGTGCCGGGTAACCCCAGGATTCGAGTTCCTCCTTCGTCGCGGTTCGGGGATTGAAGCTGGCCGGCGGTTGCGTGAAAGCATAGACGCCCGGCACGTTGGTCGGTACCACGTGCGGTGTCGCCGCATGGACGGGCGGTAACGGGGATACGGCGTTCTGTGCCTGCATGCAAACGGACGCGAGCAGACCGTAAATCGCGAGGATCGACAACGGCAATTTCTTCATGCCTGGAATCTCCATGGGTTGTGGACTCGATGAACCGGGATCGATTGAGGTCCTGAATAGTGGCGAGCGGGGGGACAGGAAAAGAAGTATCTTCCCAGGCATAGTCTTTGTCAACAAGATAAGGACTGAGGTACCGGGCTGCCTGGAAATCTCGTTGCACTGCACTTCTTTCCCATCAGAATCGCCCATGCTGCCACAACGTCATGCTGCTGCGCGTGGTTCATCGGCTGTACCCAACATCGGCCATCGCCGGCCGGCGGATGTCCCGGCCCCGCGAATTGTCCGGTTCCCGTCCACTCGGGGAGCGTCCGCCACAGGCCGTGCCGGCCGCCAATGCGAAGGGCGCATATCCTGCATGCGGTCTCCCTGGGCCTGGGAACTGGCACGATTTCTCCCTTGCCTTCGGCTGAAAGAAATGAGCCCCTGCGCTCGGGTTAGAACACAGGGGCTCCGTCGCCCCGGCCTGTCGCCATCTGCCGGTTTTAGAGATACGAGGGGCCGCTGAGGGTGCGGTAGATCTGGGCAGCTTTGTCGATGCGTTTCAGCGCATCGGCCGCTGCCGCCTGGCTGCCTACGCACAGGTGGCGCCCCAGTTGGATCGCCGACGCGATCTCGCGCTTGAATGCGTCGGAGAGACAACGGATCGCATTGGGCAGTTGCTCGGTTGCGATCAGCAGGCCCGTGATCTGCTTTTTCCAGTCCTGCGCCGAGATGGCGCCGGGAACAGGCGCGGACGCCGGGGCTGCGGCGCTCGTGCTGCTTCCCGCGCCCGCGGCGGGGCCGGAAGGTCCGGATTTGGCGGTGCTGGTTGACGTGCTGGTCGAGCTGAGCAGCGTGCGGATCTCGTGGCGCACTTCTTCCATCTTGAAGGCGCGGCCTTCGATTATGGTTTTTGCAGCGATGTAGAGATTGCCGGCCAGCTTGCCGGCTGCCCCCCTGTCGGGGCTCATGCACAGCGTGGAAGGGGGCGCGGCTAAGGGGGCTGCGGCTAAAGAGGCGGGCATAAGGGTTCTCCTTCTGTCGTCAAAATTGCGAGAGCTGCGGAGCGGTTCACTACCATCAGCGACAAACCAGGGGGCAGACCCTCATCGGCATCCATTCTTTTTTCCGCGATGAGCCGCGCGGATCGTCTGCGAGCCACAAAGTTTCGCTGCCGCTTCCGCCATTCCGTCCGGCCCCGGACGTATCCTGTATCGATAACGGGAGGCACGGCATGAATCTGCCCAACGCTCCGGTAGCGCACGAAGGCTTCTTCGCAGCTCACTTCTTTACCGTCAGGGACCAGGACAAGTCCATGGACTTCTATGTCCGCATCCTCGGCGGGAAACTGATCAAGCCGAAAGATCCCTGCTACATCAAGCTGGCGAACACCTGGATCATCCTGAATTCAGGCGGCGGCCCGACTCCCGACAAGCCGCAGGTCACTCTTGAAACTCCGACGGACCTCAACCGAGTCAACAGCTTTCTGAACCTGCGCGTTGCCGACATCTGGGCCTGCTACAGGGACTGGGCCGGCAAAGGAGCAACGTTTCTGACCGAGCCATGGGCCAATGATGACGGCTGGGAATGGCGCTGCTACATGCGCGACCCCGACGGCTACATCATCGAGGTCGGTCAATACACGCAGCTCGCCATCGACTGGTTCAGCAGCCACAGCTAGCCTCGCCGCGGCGCTCCGCCCAGGCCCCCATCCGGCCATCGGCGCGGCCGGAAAGATGAAGAATCGTAAAGCGGCGTGCGCTATAATCTGGCTGCCACGGCTCGGACTTTTTTGTTTTGGCGCGGCAAACGAATCAGCTGCGAATCGCTCCTCAGGAACTCCCCTCTCTCTCGATTCCTGCGGGAGACGAAGACCGAAAACTTCAGCATTGGAGCGCCAGCATGGAAACCTCCAGCGATCGTGCCTCGGTCACTCACCTCCTGCGGCAATGGAGCAACGGGGATAAAGCTGCGCTCGATGAATTGATGCCCGTGGTCTACGATCAACTCCATCGCCTCGCATCGCGTTCGCTGCGTTCTGAGAAGCCCAATCACACCCTGGCGGCCACGGCGCTCGTCAACGAAGCCTATCTGCGGCTCATCCATGCCGATGTCGACTGGCAGGATCGCGCTCATTTCTTCGCGGTTTCCGCGCGCCTGCTGCGCCGCATCCTCGTCGATCACGCCAAGGCGAATCGCCGCCAGAAGCGCGGCGCCGGCGCCGAGATGGTCACCTTCGATGAAGCGCTGGTCGTCAGCCCCGATTCCCTGGCCGGACTCCTGGAACTCGACCGCGCGCTCCAGAGTCTCGCAGCGCAGGACCAGCGCAAGAGCGAAATCGTCGAGCTGCTCTGCTTCGGCGGCCTGACCTATGACGAAACTGCGGCGGCGCTTCACATTTCCCCAGCCACCGTGCATCGCGAGCTCAAGCTGGCGCGAGCCTGGCTGCATCGCGAGCTCTCCCAGTCGCCGTCGTAACCGGCTCCATCATGCTCCACTCCTCCGAGCGCTGGAAATCCATCGAGTCCCTCTTCCACGAGTGTCTCGACTTGCCGGCGCAAGCTCGCCCCGCATTCCTCCAAGAGCGTTGCGGCGCCGATCTGGATCTGCGCCGCGAGCTCGAAGCGCTCCTCAAGTCCGCCGATGAGCCGCTGGAAGCCCTCGAACAACCGGTGCGGCTAGCTGCCCGTGAGCTCGCTGAAGGCGCTCTTCCTCATGTCGCGCCCGGCCAGAGGCTCCGTCACTATGAAGTCCTCTCCATGCTCGGAGCTGGCGGCATGGGCGAAGTCTTTCTGGCGCGAGATACGCTGCTCGAGCGCAAGGTCGCTCTGAAAATCCTCTCGCCCGCCCTCGATCGAGATCCTCGCGGCCTGCGCAGGTTCGAGCAGGAGGCTCGCGCGGCCTCCGCCCTCAACCATCCGAATATCCTCACCATCTACGAGTTCGGCCGTGCCGAAGGCATCCACTTCATCGCCTCCGAATATATAGAAGGGGAGACCCTGCGCCAGCGGCTCAGTCATGCCGCGCTGCCCGTCGCCGACGCCGTGAGTATCGCTATCCAGATCGCTCAGGCTCTGGAAGCCGCCCATGCTTCCAACATCGTTCATCGCGACATCAAGCCCGAAAACGTGATGATCCGCCCCGACGGCCTCGTCAAGGTGCTCGATTTTGGCATCGCCAAGCTGAACCCCGGCATTTCTCTCACCCTGCCTCAGCCCGTTTCCCCCACCCAGTCCATCTCGCTCAGTCTGGCTGGACTGGTCATCGGTTCGGCGCGCTACATGTCGCCGGAGCAGGCGCGCGGGCTCCCCGTCGACGCGCGCAGCGACCTCTTCAGCCTGGGCGTGGTCCTCTACGAAATGGTTGCGGGCGTTGCCCCGTTCGCGGGCGACACCGTGAGCGACGTCATTGCCGAGATCCTGAAAGGCAGCCCCCCTCGCCTGAAGGCCCTTGTCCCCGCAGTTCCGCCCGCACTCGACGCGATCGTGAACCGAGCTCTCTGCCGCGACCGCGACGGGCGCTATCAAACCGCGGCCGGCATGCTCGAGGATCTTCAGGCATTCGCCAGCCACGCCGCTCCGGCGCGATCCTCCGGTCCTTTCGCACCTCCCGCGCGCTTCGCTTCCAGCCCCGGCGTGCCATCCGCCCAACTGCAGAACCACCCGCGCAGCTCCCGAATGACGTGGGCTGCAGCCGCCATCCTTCTTGTTGCTGTCGCTGGCATCTGGTTCGCCGCCCGTATGCGCAAAGAGTCCGCCGCGGACCAGCCGCCGCGTACCCTCGCGGTCATGCCCTTCCTGAATCTCCGCCAGGATCCCTCGCTCGATTACCTCGACTTCTCGCTCTCCGATGCCATCACCACCGAGTTGAGCAGCGTCAGCGCTCTCATCCTCCGGCCTTCCTCTTCTGTGGAGAAGTACCGCAATCAGATCGTCGATGTGCGCAAGGCCGCCGCCGATCTGAAAGTCGATGCACTGCTGACCGGCAGCTATCTGAAAGATGGCGACCACCTCCGCATCAACGCGCAGTTGATCGACGTTCGCTCCAACCGGATTCTGTGGCAGGATTCGATGGATCTTGAGTTCGCTCGGCTGCTCGAGGTTCAGGATCGCGTCTCCAATGAAATCGTCAAGGGGCTCGAGCTGCATCTCTCTCCCGCTGAGACCCAGGGCTTGAACCCGCAGCGGCCCGAAAACGCGCTCGCCTACCAGTACTATTTGCGCGGGATCGACTTCTATGCGCTGGGTGATTATCCGTCGGCCATTGCCATGCTGGAGAAATCCGCGAATCTCGATTCCGGTTACGCGCCCACGTTCGCCAATCTCGGCAAGGCTTACACCACCAGCGCAACCCTCCGCCTCGGCGGACGCGATCAGTACGATCGCGCCCAGGCTGCCTTCGCGCGAGCCATGGCTCTCAATCCCGAACTGGTCGAGCCGCGCATCTACATGGCCAACATGCTCACCGACACCGGGCGTGTGGAGGAAGCGGTTCCGTTGCTGCGGACCGCGCTCGCCGCCACCCCCAACAACGCCGAACTCCACTGGGAGCTCGGCTACGCCTACCGCTTCGCCGGCATGCTCACCCAGTCGCTCGACGAAGGAGAACGCGCGCGGCAAATCGATCCTCAGGTCAAGATCTCCAGCTCCGCTCTCAACAGCTATCTCTACCTCGGGCAATACGAGCAATTTCTGCGCAGCCTTCCCGACCAGGAGACTCCCTACTTGCTCTTCTACCGCGGTCTCGCCGAGTTCTACGAGGGCCGCACGTCCCCGGCTGCTTTCGATTTCGATCGCGCGTACATGCTGCAGCCCGCCCTGCTGCCGGCGCGCGTGGGCAAAGCCCTCAGCGACGGCATTGCCGGCCACCGCACCGATGCTCGGAATCTCCTGAATCAGACGGAAGATGAAATGGAACAGCGCGGCGTCACCGATCCTGAAAGCATGTACAAAGTCGCCCAGGCCTTCGCGGTTCTCGGTGATCAGGCCGCCGCTCTCCACGCGCTCAGCCATACCATCGACGGCGGATTCTTCTGCGTCGCCTGCTTCACCGGCGATCCCCTTCTCAAAAGCCTGCGCGGCCAGGCGGAATACGCGCATCTTCTCTCCATCGCGCGCCAGCGCCACGATGCCTTTCAGGCGCGCTTCTTTCCCGCCGGCCAGAATTAGCTGCGCGCCGCCCCGCCCAAAAGAAATAGGCCGGAGAATCGCTCTCCGGCCCCCACAGTTCAGTTACGTCTTACGGATAGATCCCGTAGGCGCACATGAAGTATTCTGCGCCTTTCGGAGAGACCGAGCGATAATCCGGCAACGCAAAAGTGACTTGCCCGTCACCCCCGAACTGCGTTCCCAGCACCGTGAAAAGAACCTGCCAGGCATTGATGGGAAGAATTCGCCCATCCGCCGGAATCCAGCCCGCTCCCTGCAGCTGATACGGAAAGAGGCGCAGTTCGCCGATGTAGCAGATGTTGCTGGTGTTCCCCGAGGCCGACACCGTAGAGGTGGGCAGCGCTTTGCCCAGGGAGTTGACGCTGAGGTTCGCGCCGACCCATTCATTGCTGGTATCAGGCTCGGCATTGATGTTGGCCACGACCGCAAGATAGCTCGATCCGTTGAACGTCACGAAGTCTCCCGGTACATACGTGGTTGCGTTATTCCAAGCCCCTACATTCGTGAACGTCACGCCCGCCGGACCCTGCGGACCCGCCGGGCCCTGCAACCCCATCGGCCCCTGCAGCCCCATCGGCCCCTGCAATCCCATGGCGCCCTGCGGACCCTGAGCACCCGTCGCTCCCGGTGTTCCAGGAGTTCCTGCCGGCCCCTGCGGACCCGCAACTCCGGGTGCTCCCGCCTGCGCCAGCAGACTCCAGCCCGTCGGATTCTGGTCCGGCGTGATGTTATTGGGTCCCTGACTCGCCGCCACCGCAATGTAGGTTGAGCCGTTGTACGTCACCACATCGTTCACCGCGTACGACTGGTTCGGATCGAACGCGTTTCTGAAATTGAAGCTGATGCCGTTGTTCCCTGCAGGCCCTTGCAGCCCCTGAGGACCCTGCGGTCCGATCGGTCCGGGCAGGCCCTGCAATCCCTGCGGCCCCGCCGGCCCCATCGCTCCCTGGGGTCCCGCCGCACCCTGCAATCCCTGCGGACCAGCCGCGCCCTCCAGCGTGATCTCCAGTTCCGGTTCGTGGCTCGTCAGCAGCGACTCTTTGCTGTCGAAGGCAAAGCTCCCGGCGGACGTCGTCAGCCCCAGCGCCACGCCGTTATTCGGCACCGCGCCGCTGACCCACTGCTGCACGAGCGAAGTCACATCGACCAGGACAAATTGATTCATGCTGGAGCCTGTGATCGCGGTTGGAACTCCGCCCGTCGCCGAAGCGCCCGGCGCAGGCGCGCCGGAAAAGTTCAGAGCGTTCTCCTGCCACGCGCTGTTCACCTGATACACATCGAAGCTGCCGGCAGCTTCGACTGTGTTAACGAAGAGCCGCAGCGTCGCTTTGGTCACCACCGCGTTTTGCGGCACCCCCGACAAATTGAACTGCACGTAGCTGGTCGCTCCGGGCTGCACATCCAGGATGGGCCACGCGCCGTAATTGGCCCGCGGCGTCGACCGGAAGACAAATGTGTCGGCGGTCGGCGGCGCTTGCGCCGCCGCGAGAAGAGGAAACAGGGCAGAGAACAGAATGGCGGGCGCAAACCGTGCCGTCCAGCGGCCAGAAATAAGCCTTTTCATGGCGATGCCTCCGGATTCAGTCAGGGCCGGCAGCGCTCCTTCGGCCCTCATTCTGAAAAGCGACATCGTCTTCCGATTTCCCTCATCGCCCGCAAGAAATTTCTTCATCAGCCGAGAACTGCCTGCCCCGCCCTCGCTGGCCAGAGTCACCCGCGCGGCGCCGCTTCGATCGTCTCCGTTTTTTTGCCTCGCATGAGGGAACAGCGCCCGAAAGATCGCTATCGGCAATTGAGGGCGCCCCATCAAGTCCCCATCCGCCAGCGTGGCGTAGCCCGGCCCCACTCAATCCATCTGAAAGGAATCTGCCATGCACAGCCGTCTTCTCTCCGCTGTATGTCCTGCGATCGCTTCGCTGTTTGTGTTGAGCGCCGCAACCTCTCTCTTCGCCCAGTCGCGAGGCGACGCATTCCTGCCCAGCCCGGCCCGCAGCGCCTCCACCATTTCCCCCAATGGCGATGTCAATCCTTACGGCGTCGCATTCGTCCGCGACAATTTCCAGACCGGCGCCGGTCCGCTGCAGCACGGCGATATTCTCGTCTCGAACTTCAATAACGCAGAAAACCTCCAGGGCACGGGATCCACGATCATGCGCATCCCGGCCAGCGGCGCGCCCAGCGTTTTCTTCCGGTGCACCTCCATGAGTACGACGCCTCTGGGGCTGTCCACCGGCCTCGGCACTCTGCAATACGGGTTCGTCCTGGTCACGAACCTGCCCACTCTCGATGGCACCTCCAACACCGCACAGCCCGGCTCCCTTCTGGTCATCAATAACCAGGGCAAGCTGATTCAGGCATTCTCCGGATCCGGCATCAACGGTCCCTGGGATGCCACCTATGTCGATGAGGGCGACCGCGCCATCGCGTTCATCGCCAATGCGATCGACGGCACCATCACCAGGCTCGATTTCGCCGTCAGTCCATCCGGCCTGACCGAACTGAGTCACGCCACCATCGCGTCCGACTACAGACACCAGGGCGATCCTGCCGCCCTCTTCGATGCGCCCACCGGCCTGGTGTACGACCACCAGCGCGACAGCCTCTACGTCGCCTCCACACTCGATAACGCCGTGTTCGTCGTCCACGATGCCGCCCGCCGCTCCCAGTCCGCCGGTCCCGGCGACATCGTCTATCAGGACAACACGCACCTGCATGGCGCACTGGCCATGGCCGAGGCGCCGAACGGTCATCTCCTTGTCACCAACAACGACGTGATTAATCCCGACGTGAACCAGCCCAGCGAAATTGTCGAGTTCACAAAGGCGGGCGAGTTCGTGAAGGAGATTTCCGTGGATCCAAACCTCGGCGGCTCCTTCGGCCTCGCCGTTCACAGGGTCGGCGACCACTCAGCAATTCTTGCCGCGGTCGACGACAACACCGCCTACCTCACCATGTGGACGGTTCCGCTCGATAACTAACCGGGCCCGGTCGCCCCATCTCGCAAACATGCAGAATTCCCGGTCCTGAACACCAGGCGCTCGCCAGAAGCTCAGCGGATGGCGAGCGCGCATCACCGCGCAGGCTGCAGCGACTCAAGCAGCGTCGGAATCAGCTCCGCCACCGTCGGATGAATATGAACCGCGTGGGTAAGGGTCGTGTAGGGCTGGTCCGCGTACATGATGTCCAGAATGCAATGGATCGCCTCGTCCCCGCCAACGCCGAAGATCATCGCACCCAGGATGCGCTTCGTTTGCGCATCGACAATCGCTTTCATCATGCCGAAGGTCTCGCCCTTCTCGATCGCTCGCGAAACGGTGCGCATCGGACGCGTGGCAATCAGAAGCTCTCTTCCCGTCGCGCGCGCCTCTTCTTCTGTCATGCCGACCTGCGCAAGCGGCGGATCGGTATAGGTCGCCCGCGCTGCCAGACGGTCGGAGACACGCCGGCTCGCGCCCTCGAGCAGATTCGCCGCGACGATCTCAAAATCGTTATAGGACGTATGCGTAAAGCCCCCGCGCCGATTGCAATCGCCCAGCGCCCAAATATGTGGCACGTTCGTGCGCAGTTCCTCGTCCACCGGGATGTACCCGGCGGGGTCAGCCTTCACCCCCGCAGCTTCGAGCCCCAGATCATCGGTATTCGGCACGCGTCCCATCGCAAGCAGAACGTGCGACCCGTGTAGCTCTTTGTCGTCCTCCGTGCACGCCACGTGCACGCTGACGCCCTCGGAATTCTCTGAAAAGGAGAGGCACTCGGCGTTGAGGCGAAGCCGAACCCCTTCCGCCTGAAGCAGCTCGGCCACCAGCGCCGAGGCAGCCGCGTCCTCGTGGTGCATCAGGCTGCCCTTCACTTCGACCAGCGTGACCTCGCTGCCGAAGCGACGAAACATTTGCGCGAACTCCACGCCCACGGCGCCTCCGCCCACCACCACCAGGTGCTTCGGAAGCTCCGTCAAATCGAGCAGCGACGAGTTCGTCAAATAGCTCACCGTGTCCAGTCCCGGCAGCCTCGGAATCGCGGCGCGCGCCCCCACATTGAGAAAGATCTGCTCTCCGCGAAGAACGTCCTCCCCCACCTGCATTTCGTGCGCGGATACGAATCTCGCCTGGCCGTGAATCACAGTGCATCCCGCCTTGGCCAGCATTTTGCCGAGGCTGTCGCGGGAATCCTGCAGAATGCCCTGGGCGCGCGACCTCACTTCGGCCAGCGAGACGCGCACTTCGCCCTGAACGTGAACGCCGAACCGCGCCGCCTCCCCCGCCGTGTGGGCCACTTTGGCGCTCGCCACCATCGCCTTGGTCGGTGTGCACCCCGTGTTGATACACGTGCCGCCCAGGAATTTCCGCTCCACCAGCGCAACCGTTCTCCCGGCCCTGGCCAGCCGCGCCGCAAGAAAGGGTCCAGCTTGTCCTGAACCAACGATGACGGCATCGAAGTTTCTGCTCATATCGCCTCCGTTTCGCGGCCAATCAGCCACGAGAGCCATCGCGGCCGTCTTAACCTTCCCGGTCCGCATGGACGCTTCGAATCTATGCCGCGGCCGGCTGCTCCTCAAGCCTGGCGAGCCGCAATCACACAAGGGTGCGCGCTGGTACCGGCGCCGTTGGTCTCCGCACCCCGCCAGTCGGCAAGATCGTCCCGGCAGAACCCGTGCCGGACAAACAAACGACCGCCAGCCTGTTCTGAGATACCATCGCAAAAATCCAAAGTCCTGCTAGCGGAGCCGCGCAGCAAGTCGCCGGATCGCCGTATTCTCAAGGATCACTTCGCCGGCCTCCCCGCTGTACAAAGCAATCTCCGCGGCGATCGTGCGTCCGAGGACTCGCTGATCGATCGTGCCAAACGGCCCCGGCACGAGTTGTCCCAGCCAGGCGACCCAGGCCGGAGTATGAACGTTGCCGGCAATGATGCCGGGGCGAAAGATCGCGAGCCGTCCGAAACCGATGCTGCGTACGGTGTCTTCCTTCATGCCCATGATGCGCGCATAGCGAATGCGGCTGCGGGCTGAGCTTCCCGCCGCCGAAAGCAGGCAAAATTGCCCAATTCCAGCGTCATGGCAGCCGCGCGCAAAAGCGCCGGCGACGCCAAGTTCCAGCCGCCGCAACTCCTCTTCGCTCCAGCGCGACGATCCGGAGCCAACACCCGCGCAGCTCACCGCGCTTGCAGGGCCCTGGCTCAACACGTCGCGGGCAACAGCGCAGGTGCGCTCGGCAAAATCGGAAGCGCTGGTGTCCAGCACAGCGTTGCGCACTCGCGTTCGCGCCGCCAACGGCTTCCTCGTGACCATCACGACTTCCCGGCACCCAGGAATTGCCAGCAGCTCCGCGACCGCTGCGCCGCCGACTTGCCCGGTGCCACCCAGAATGATTGCGGCGAAACTCTGCGTCATAAACAAAACCTTTGCTTCCACCCTGTGATGAAACGTGGCAGGCAGAAGTGATGCTGCTGACTCTCTGCGTTCACTCGCCCCTTCCCCGGATTGCGATGAAATCCTCCCGCAGTGGGATCGAATATCATTTCAAGGTCGCCGATCGCTTTCAACGCGATCCTGAGAAAGGCCGACGATGGCCCCATCGATCAACATGCCTGACCGCCACGCGGACCTGTTTCCGGTTCTTACCGCTGCGCAGATCGCCCGCATCCGGCCTTCTGGCGTCGTCCGGCCGGTCGAAACCGGCGAAATCCTCTTCGAGCCCGGCAAATCGGACATGTCCTGTTTCGTGGTGCTCTCAGGAAAGCTTGACATCGCGATGCTCGGGCTCTCCGGCGAGCAGGTCTTTGTCACCTATGGAGCAGGCCAGTTTTCCGGTGAAGTCGCCCTCATCTCCGGAGGCCGCGCTGTGGCTCGCGGGCGGGTAACCGAGCCGGGAGAATTTCTCGAAATCAGCGCAGATGGCTTGCGAGGGCTGATCGGAAAAGATGCTGAGCTCAGCGAGATCTTCATGCGCGCCTTTCTCCTGCGTCGTGTCGCCCTGGTCTCAGAAGGTCTGGGCAATGTCGTCGTCCTCGGGTCGCAACATTCCTCCAGCACCCTGCGCCTGCGCGAGTTCCTCACCCGCAACGGCCAACCCCATCGATACGTTGATCTCGACAGCGATAAATCCTCGCAGGAGCTTCTCGATCGCTTTCATATCTCGCTCGACGACATTCCCGTTGTGATCTGCAGCGGCAAAAATGTGCTGCGCAATCCCACGAATCAAAAACTGGCCGAATGCCTGGGGCTGTCGGGTCGCACCGGCCAGTCTCGCATTCACGATGTCGCGATTGTCGGCGGCGGCCCGGCGGGGTTGGCCGCGGCTGTCTATGCGGCTTCCGAGGGATTGGACGCTGTCGTCATCGAATCCGAGTTCCCCGGAGGCCAGGCGGGCAGGAGTTCGAAAATTGAGAATTATCTCGGGTTCCCCATGGGCATTTCCGGACAGGAACTCGCGGAGCGTGCCGTTGTGCAGGCAGAGAAGTTCGGCGCGCGGATGATGGTCGGTGACAAGGTGGTGAAGATCCGCTGCGACCAGCGGCCCTATCAGCTTTTCCTCGAGAACGGCGGCCTCATCCAGACGCGCAGCATCGTCATCGCCTCCGGCGCCCAGTACAACAAGCCCGATGTTCACAATCTCGCCCAGTTCGAGGGGCAGGGCATCTACTACGCCGCCACCTTCATGGAAGCGCAGCTTTGCACCGGCGAGGAGATCGTCGTCATTGGCGGCGCCAACTCCGCGGGGCAGGCTGCGGTCTTCCTGGCAGAGACCGTGCCAAAGGTCTATATGCTCGTTCGCGGCAGGGAATTGTCCGAAACCATGTCGCGCTATCTCATTCGGCGGATCGTCGACAATCCGGCGATCGAACTGCATTTCCAAACGGAGCTGGTTGCCCTCGCTGGCGACTCGCGCCTGGAACGCGTGACCTGGCTCGATCGCGCCACGGGCAAGGATTCTGTGCACGGCATCCGTCACGTTTTCGTGATGGCGGGAGCTTCTCCGCGCACGGATTGGCTGCGCGGCTGCCTTTCCCTCGATGAACGGGGATTCATCCTGACGGGAAGGGATTTGGACCCGGTTCTGGATCGTGCGCCGCTGCGATGGCCGCTGGGCCGCGCTCCGCAAATGCTCGAGTCGAGTTTGCCGGCCGTCTTTGCCGTCGGAGATATTCGTTCCGGCAATGTCAAGCGCGTGGCTTCCGCGGTGGGAGAAGGTTCCATTTCGATCCACCTCGTGCACCGTGCGCTCGCCGAAGTCTAGGGTGTCGCACCCAGGGCGATCAGTGGAGGCGAACAGCAGGCAACGTGCCGCCGTGGTTCAGATGAGGGCTGCTCAGAATGAGAGTCTTTCGCAGAACCCCGGCACTTTACCGTCAATCAAGCCAAAATCAAAAAGACCGCTCTGAGGCGGCCCTTCTAATTTCCTCATAATGAGAGGTTTCAATGGTTGCGGGGGCTGGATTTGAACCAGCGACCTTTGGGTTATGAGCCCAACGAGCTACCAGGCTGCTCCACCCCGCAGTTCCATGGTAACAACCTCGCGCACGAGGGTCAAACACGCTCCTCCTCCAGCATCCATGCGGCTCCGGCGCTCTCTCCCGCCTTCAACACCTTCGGATGTGATGGCCATCACACGATCATGTGCGCACCGACACAGCCGCCCCGCCCCGCCCCTCCGAAACTGAAGCTCAGCCAGCGCTCGCAACGCTGACGGGAGCTTGTCATGACCCTCCGGCAAAATGAAATCTCCAGGTCCCTGATCGCCCCGGCCAAAATTGTCGTCGCGACCGACCTCACCGACACCGATTATCTGTTGCCCCATGCCGTCGCCCAGGCCAAAGCAGGCGGCGCATCCATCATCCTGGTCCATGCGGTCCTGCCCCACGAGTCGGTCCCCATGGAATCCGGCCCCATTCCTTATTACGATCCGCTGCGGCTCGATCGCGACGCGCGCCTCATGCTTGAAAATCTGGCGCGTGACGTGCGCGATCAGGGCGTCGAATGTGCCACCGCCGTTCGCCACGGCTTCGTGCCCGATGTCGTCACCGAAGTGGTGAGCAACGCCGGCGCTGGCCGCCTCATCATCGGAACCCACGGCCGCCGCGGCCTGAAGAAGTTCGTTCTCGGCTCCATCGCGCGCCAACTGCTCGAAATCGTCGATGTCCCTGTTTGCACCGTCGGCCCCCGCGCGCACAAGGGCGTCACGGCGCTGCCCGGCGCGATTCTGCATCCTGTTTCCCTGGCTGGTCTCCACGAAGCCAGTGCCGCTCTCACGTTCGGGCTATCCCGGCAGTTCCGTTCGCAGGTGCTTCTGCTGCACGTGGTCGCTCCCACGCCGCCCGTCGCGCGCGATCCCGCGGGTGCCGTGACAACCGCCACGGACCAGCTGCAGCGGCTCATACCGCCCGGCCTCGAAGCCGGCACGCAGGTGCGCGTGCGCATTGCCGTCGGCTCGGTGGTGTCGGAGATCCTCTCCGTCGCCGAAGAGGCCGGCGCAGGCCTCATCGTGCTCGGCGTGCACGCGTCCGTTCACAGCTGGCTGCCCGGTACTGAACCGGCCGCTTACAAGATTTTGGTTTCCGCTCCCTGCCCGGTTCTCTCGCTGCGGGTGAGTCCCGGTCTGCTCGATGTCAGGGCCGGCGACAAGGAAGAAAAGACCCCCGTCATCATCGGTTAGGGGCCACGCCCGGTTGTGCCCGGGCGACGAACGGAGAACGCAAGTGAAGTGTGCCAACCCATCCTGCGTCACGCAGACGCTCTATTTGCGGAACGGCAGGATCTGTGAGTTCGACGTCCTCACCGGCGCGGGTGCAGGAGAAGGCCAGATCATTCGGCGGAGGGTCATCTGGCTGTGCGATGCCTGCATGCATAGTTTTGCCGTCGAGACCTGGAGGCCGCCGGGCGAACAGCTGCGGCCTTCCAGGAGTTTTCAGCCGCAGTGCGGTCGCCTCGGCGCGACCGGGGAAGCGTGGAACTGAATGCCAGTGACGAAAAAAAACGGCGGATCCAACTCGCGCCAGGTCCCGGACCGATGCGCCCAGTGCAACGACCGCATGGTCCGCATCTTCTGCAACCTGCCCGACGACGCCATCGAGCGCTTCGACGAAATCGCCATGCAGATCGCGTATCCCAGCCGCTCTGTCGTCTTTGAGGAAGGCCAGCGCGCCGCCGGCATCTTCGTCGTGTGCAGCGGCCAAATCAAATTGTCCGCCACCTCCCGCGACGGCCGCACCATGATCCTCAAAATCGCCATGCCCGGCGACGTGCTGGGCCTCACCGCTACGCTCAACGATATCCCCTACGAAGTCACGGCAGAAACCCTCGAGCCATGCCAGATCCGCAGCGTGCGGCGGCGCGACTTCGTCGAGTTCCTCGGCCAGTTCGGCAATGTCAGCCGCCAGGCCGCCCAGGTCATCGCCCGCGAATATCACGAAGTCTTCCTCGATGCGCGGCGTCTCGCGCTTTCCGGCTCCGCGGCCGGCCGTCTGGCGCAACTCCTGCTCGACTGGGCCCGCACCGGATCCTGCGGCAAGCCCGAGCTGCGTTTCACCATGGCCCTGACTCATGAAGAACTGGCCAACATGGCCGGTACCTCGCGCGAAACCGTCACCCGCCTGCTCAACCAGTTCGAGCGCGACGACCTCATCGCCCGCCACGGCTCCTCCATCGTCATCCTCCGCGCGCCGGAGATGGAACGGATGGTCGGCTAGTTTGGTCCCGGAAGTTCGCCACATCAATCGAGTTGTCATTCTTGCGAGCTTTCCACAACTCTGTCATCCTGAGCGAGCCTTCCATCATCGCTGCGCCGCTTTTGGCGCAACCAGTAATTCAGCCGCGAGTCGAATGGACCTGCATTTCTCCCAACTGAGCGAGCCTTCCATCATCGTTGCGCCGCTTTTGGCGCAACCAGTAATTCAGCCGCGAGTCGAATGGACCTGCATTTCTCCCAACTATCATTCTGAAGCGAACGGGCGCCGAACGGATTCCAGTTCGGGGGGTGAGCGAAGAATCCGCGGTTGCTTTCCGCCTCACTTTTGACTCGAACTTCAGGCAGACCCTGGCAGCCCATTCGCCATTCCTCACCATGGGTGTGTCCCGGGTCACGTGCTGCCGTGACTATCGTCACGGAGTCCTTTCGTAACCGAGCGTAGCTTCAAACCACGCCCCAACCAGCGGAAAGGGAGGGCCCAGGCCATGCCGGCTTTCGACAGCTTCCATCCAAAGAAAAGCGGAAAGGTCACCTGGCTGAACTCCGCAAAGCCCTTCCCCTTCAAAACCATTGTGGCCGCCACCGACTTCTCTGAAGAATCGTCGGCCGCCCTGCGCTGCGCCCAGGCCATCGCGCGGCGTCAGCACGCCATGCTGTTGCTCATTCACGTCATCGATCCCGTCGGGTACGCCTTTCCCGGCGGAGCGCCCTCGTCCATCAACCACGATGCCGCCGCCCGCGAAGAGCTGGCCCGCATCGAGGCTGAGGTACGCCGGCATGGCATTCCCGTCCACTCCCGCGTCGAAACGGGCCTGGTCTGCGAGCGCATCCTGCTCTCGCTCCGCGATCACAAAGCCGCGCTCCTCGTGCTCGGCACCGGGGCCGT
This sequence comes from Acidobacteriaceae bacterium, assembly GCA_036521315.1. Taxonomy (GTDB): domain Bacteria; phylum Acidobacteriota; class Terriglobia; order Terriglobales; family Acidobacteriaceae; genus Palsa-343. The sequence goes on along the minus strand of DATDHZ010000100.1, from coordinate 19,701 downwards.
CACCGGAGCCGGGCGCGCCGCGCTCGGCGCGGTCACCCGTCAGCTGCTCACGCACACCCCCTGCCCCATCCTCACCGTTGCCCCCGACGACGCGGGGTCGCCTCGCGAGTTCGGCCACTGGGAAAACGTCCTCGCCGCGACGGACTTCTCCGCATCCTCCATCGGCGCGCTGCACTACGCGCAGCGAGTCGCCGGCCATCACCTCATCGTCATTCACTCCGCCCGCTGCGGCCGCCACCTCGATTGCCCCAACTGCCTCGAGCGCCTGCGCTTCCTCGCTCCCTTCGACGAGTCGCACGGCCTGCCCGTCGACCACGTCGTCACCGGCGGCGATCCTGCGCTCGTCATTGTCGACGCCGCCGAGCGGCTGAACCCGGACCTCATCGTCCTCGGCTCGCCCTCCGCCGCCCACGACTCCGCCGACCTCGAGACCAGCACCGTGGCGCGCGTCATCTCGGCCGTCCGCGCACCGGTGCTCATCGTGCCCGAAAGCCGCGTTCACTCCGAGGACGAGATCATCGAAGAAGTCGCCACGGCGTAAGGGCAGCCAGTCAGCCGGTCAGCAAGTCAGCGGGGAGTGTACGTGGCGAGAACAAGGCATTTCCCCTGCTGGCGCGTGTCCAATCATGCCGGGTGCCCCACAACTGCGCGGTGTTCGCAGTTGTGGGATTCCACCGAGCTTTCGGACGCCATATCCGAGCCACGCTGACTCGCTAACCAGCTACCCTCTACCCCAGCATCTTCCCCGGCTCCGTACGGATCACCTCCACGCCCGTGCCGCTCAGCTCCTTCTCCAGAGCCTCCGGCGTGCCGGTGAGCATGGGGAATGTTCCCCAGTGGATCGGCAGCACGCTCTTCACGCCCAGGAACTTCGCCGCCAGCGCGCCGCCCTTCGGTCCCATGGTGTAGTGGTCGCCGATCGGCAGCATGGCCAGCGTCGGATGGTGCAGCTCGCGGATCAGCTGCATATCCGAAAACACCGCCGTGTCGCCGGCGTGGTAGAACACCGGCCCGCCGTCGATGGCCACGACGAACCCCGCCGGGTCGCCGCAGTAAACGATCTTGCCGCCATCCTCGGCGCTCGAGGAGTGGCGCGCTTCCGTCATGGTGAACGTCACGTCCGCGTGGGTGTGCGAGCCGCCCACGTTCATCCCCACCGACGTCTTCTCGTCCAGCCCCTTCGAGTTGAGATACCCGATCAGCTCGACCATCCCGAAAGCCTGCGGGCCATGTTTCTTCCCGACAGCAACCGCGTCGGCGATGTGATCCATGTGGCCGTGCGTCAGCAGCAGCAGATCGATTGTGTCCGGCAGCTTGTAGCCCTTCGGGTATTTCGGATTGTGCTCGATGAATGGATCGATCAGGATCGTCGTGCCTTTGGCGGTGGTGATCAGCACGGTGGCGTGTCCCAGCCAGGTGATGGCGGTGCCCTTCAGATCAGCCATAGTTTTTCTCCAGAGTCCTTCCGCATTTCAGGATCGCACATGAACCGGGCCGATGCGGTCCCCGGGCGTAGCCTTCCCCCGGCGTGGCGCGCATTGGCGGCAAGCCGTATTGGCGGCATGCGCGGCCTCCTTTTTTTCTCTGTTCACCGCATGGTCATCACGCTATGATGTGCCCTGTCTTCCCGGGCCTGAACCAACAGAAAGGTGTCGCTGATGGCAGATACCCCCAACGGCAATACGCCCGCAGACGTAGCCGCTCCGGCTCCCCCGCCGGCCGCCGAGGGTCACCTGCCTTCTCCCGTTTTTGCCAACCCGCCTGCGTATTGGAATGATGCCCTCGCCGACGCCGAGCGCCTCCTCCGCTACGCCGCCGAATCCGGTATCGCCGTCGACGAGGCCACCCGCGATCACGTCCTCGAGGCCCGCTCCGCCGTCACCACCGGCTGGACCGAGGACACCGCCGCGAATCTCCTCTCGGCCCTCACCACCCTCGCCGCGCTGGCCAGGCCCGTCTCCGCAGCCAGCCTCAAGTGCTGCTACGACGGCACCGTGCCCACCGTGCGCAGCTACCTCACCATGGCGATCTGGCTCGCGGTTTTCATCGTGCCTTTCTCGGTCGTCAGCTTTCTCGCCTCAGCCATCTCCACCACCATCCGCAACGACGTCGTGACCGGAGATGCCCTGGCCGTCAAACTGCAAACCCAGCTCGGCTTTTCCGAACAACAGGCAGCATCGCCGTCGCAGAAGCCCTGCACTCCTTTTACTCCCGGCCCGGCTGTGGCGCCCCCCGCCGGCGTTGACGCCAATGAGATCGTGCCGGAGCTGCAGCAGTACGCGTCCACCATCCGCGCCATCGACGAGCGCGCCCGCCAGCTCAAGTGGCTGGTGCCCAACCGCGAAATCGACCCATGCGGCCAATTTCGCCAAAAGCCCTGGGAGCTTCATCAGATCTTCCAGCTTCCCGCCGGTCTGCCCAACTTTGCCCAGGCCGCGCAGGACCGCACCACGCTCTATCAGGACATCCGCTACTTCGCGCAGAACCTGCTCGATGACGAAACCTTCTTCTACGGCGCGATCACCACCTGCATTCTCCCCGTGCTCTATGCGCTGCTCGGCACCTGCGCCTATCTGCTGCGCACCTTCGAGCAGCAGATGGCCAGCCGCACCTTCATCCCCTCCGAAGCCAACTCCGCCCGATTCCTCATCGCCGCCATCGGCGGCGGCATCATCGGCCTCTTCAGCAACGCCATCAATGCCGGACCAACCCTCCCGCCTCTGGCTCTCGCCTTCCTCGTCGGCTATGCCGTCGATGTGTTCTTTTCCTTCCTCGAAGGCTTGCTGCAGATCTTCACGCGCAACCAGAGCGGCCCTGCGCCCCCACCCAAAACCAGCACCCCCTCGCCGTAAAGCCATTCTCCCGATCCCGCGGTGGGTCCGCCGATCAACGCTGCGTTAAAAGTTTTCCCGCGTCCCCAGCGAACGGAAACTCTGACAAGGCGATGACACTCGTCTGACATCCGGCTCCCGTACGCGTCGCTATGGTGGCTCGTGACGCAACGGGAGCCACTCCCGCCTGCTTCAGGAGGAACCATGTCTCAAGCTCTGAGCATTCTGCCCACGCTGCGCGGCGCAGCCTGCGCCTTCACGCTGGCCGCCCTGCCGCTCAGCGGCCTGGCGCAGCACTATCAACAGACCAACCTGGTGGCTGACCAGAGCGGTGTGGCCGCAGCTGCCGACCCCAATCTCGTCAATCCCTGGGGAATGTCCCGCAGTTCCGGCAGCCCCTGGTGGATCTCCGACAACGGCACCGGCCTGGCCACCCTCTATGACGGCACCGGCGCGGCCAAATCCCTCGTCGTCACCGTGCCGACCGGCGATGCCAGCAGCAGCCCCACCGGCACGCCTTCCGGAACCGTCTTCAACGGCGGCGCCGGATTTGCTGTCGCTCCCGGCGCTCCCGCGCTCTTCCTCTTCGTCACCGAAGATGGCACCATTTCCGGCTGGAACTTCGGCGTCAACCCTTCCACCGCGGTCATCAAAGTCAACACCAAAAGCGCCTCCGTCTTCAAAGGAGCGGCGCTGGCCACGCTGAACATTCCGTTCCTGGGCCCCCAAACCTATTTGTATGTCGCCGATTTTCGCAAGGCGCGCGTGCAGGTCTACACCTCCAACTGGCAGCACGTACCGGAGATAGAAGGCCTCTTCCAGGATCCCTTTCTCCCTCCCGGCTTTGCCCCCTTCAACATCCAGAACCTGGGTGGTGATCTCTATGTCGCCTTCGCCATGCAGGACGCGCAAAAGCACGATGAAGTCGACGGCCCCGGCCTCGGCTACGTCGATGTCTTCTCGCCCTCCGGCGTGCTGCTCCGGCGCATGGCGCATGGCCCGTGGCTGAACGGCCCGTGGGGCCTCGCGATGGCCCCCGGCGACTTCGGCATCTACAGCCACGATCTGCTCGTCGGTCAGTTCGGGTCGGGCGTCATCGCGGTCTACGATCCGGCAACCGGTGCGTACAAGGGCCAGCTCATGGACGCGAGCAACACCCCCCTTGCGAACAAGGGACTGTGGGGCCTTTCCTTCGGAAGCGACACCGGTTCCGGCCCGGCCACGGCCCTCTATTTCTCCGCCGGCACCGACGGCGAGTCTCACGGCCTCTTCGGCACCATCACCCCGGTCGAAAACACCCTCGGCAATTCGCAGTAACTCCCAACAATTTCCACGGCCCCTCCTCCCCAGCCAGCCGGAATCGCCAACCAGCGCTTCCGGCTTTTCTGCAACCGGCCACCTGCAATCTGTAATCTGTAACCTGCATGAGCGACGGATATCGCTACCGCATCGTCGACGTTTTTACCCAGAGCGCCCTCGAAGGCAATGCGCTCGCCGTCTTTCCTGATGGCGCCGCCATCGACGAGCGCCTGATGCTGCCCATCGCGCGCGAGATGAACCTCTCCGAGACGGTCTTCGTCCTGCCGTCCACGCGGCCCGATTGCGCGCAGCGCCTGCGCATCTTCACCACGATGCAGGAGCTCCGCTTCGCCGGTCATCCCACCGTCGGCGCCGCCTGGGTCCTGTTCGACGAAAGTATGGTCCCGCAGGGCGCCAGCCAGTTCTCGCTCGACGAGCCGGTCGGCGTGGTCCCCGTCCGTCGCGATGCAGAGGGACTCATCTGGCTCACCACCCCCGCCATCACCTTTGGCCCCACCTGCGATCCAGGCCTCTGCGCCGATGCATTAGGCCTCGATCGCGGCGACCTGCTCGACGTCGCGCCGCAGATGGTCGGCGCCGGCAATCGCATGATCTTTGTCGCGCTCAGGAACAATGAAGCCGTCGATCGCGCATCCCTCCACCTGCAGGGCTATCGCCGGATGAAGGGCGCCGACGCGCAACCGGCCGGCGTCTTTGTCTTTGCCCCGCGCCCGGAGGGCGCATACTCACGCATGTTCGCCCCTGAACTCGGCGTCGTCGAAGATCCCGCCACCGGCAGCGCCACCGGCCCCCTCGCGGCCTTCATGATGCGCCACGGCCTGGCGCTCTCCGCGCCGGGGACGCGCTGGGTGAGCGAGCAGGGAACTAAAATGGGCCGCCGCAGCCTCCTCCACGTCCACATCGCGAACGACAACGCTATCGAAGTCGGCGGCCACGTCACGTCCGTCGCCGAAGGCGTGCTGCGAGTCTGAGCCGCACGTTATTGATGTCATTCGCCCCGCCCAAGCTCTGAGGAGGATCAGCAAATGACCACGCGGACGTCTACATTTCCTCTGCGCCTGCCCGTTTCGATGAAAGCGGCACTGGAAGAGATCAGTGAGCGCGACGGAACCAGTATGAATCAGTTCCTGGTGATCGCCGCAGCCGAGAAGATCGCGGCGATGGAGACGGAGCGTTTCTTCGAGGAGCGCAAAAAGCGCGCGGATCGCAAAGGGTTTCGGCGCATCCTGAATCGTAAAGGCGGAGAGCCGCCGCGTCTCGACGACACCATCGACTGAGGCCCTGTCGGCTTTATTTGCTTTTCGCCTTCACACTCTCTGTGATCATTCCGCCGGCCATGCTGTGATCCCTCCTCGGCCACGGAGTGCGCAACCGCGCCCCTACGCCGATACCGCCTGCCCCGTCAGGCTCCGGTACTCCCGCAGCATGTTCGCACGCCAGCGCAGAATCATCCCAAAAGCCAGGATGAAAAACAGCGCCCCTGTCTGTTCCACCGTGAGCAGCTTGTCGAAGAAGCCGCGCGCGAAGAACCGCACCGCCGCGAGAACGATGATCACGATGAGGAACATGCTCGACCGCTTCATCATGATGGCGTCGCCATCGCGATGCAGCCGCGACGTGAGCAGCAGCGGATACGCCAGCACGATGGCCCCGATCAGGAACGCGATCAGCGCCCACAGCCATGGAATCCGAAACGCCGGAACGAAGAACATGCAGAAACCCGTAGCCATGCCCAGCGGCGGAATGACGATCTTGCGCAGCGTCACCGCGGACTGGCCTTCGCGAATACGCCAAACGATGATGACGACGGCTCCGACGATGGACGCGACGGCGTACTGGACCGGGGTAATGTGCATGGCAAAACCTGTGCAGGCGCCTGGCGCCCGCTGCGGGAGAACTTCGTTCGGGCTGCCTGGGGAAGCCTGTTCTTAGGATAACGCGGAGGCCGTCCGCCCACGGCTCATCCTGCCGCATTCCTGCCTTGGCATACCCCCCATGGGTGAGGGAACCGGCCAGCCGCATCGCATAAATTAGAAATTGTGATCCAGAACCGCCAGCGCGATATCCAGCCGGCCCAGACCGCCCGCGTCGGCGGCCTCGTTGTGCGCGGCCTCGTTGTGCGCCAGGCCGAGCCGCCCAACCTCGAGGGCCCATTTGCCGCGCTCAATGGCCGCGTGACGCCCACCCAGCAGTTCTACGTCCGCAGCCACTTTCCCGTCCCAGCCCTTGACGCAAAATCCTTTCGCCTGCGCGTAGACGGCGCCGTCGACCGCGAAATCCAGCTTTCGCTCGACGAGCTGCAGCATCTGCCCGCACTCACGCGCGAGGCCACGCTCGAGTGCGCCGGCAACGGCCGCATCTACCTCACCCCTCCCGCCGAGGGCGTCCAGTGGCAGCTGGGTGCGGTGGGCAATGCCAGGTGGACCGGTGCCCGCCTGAGCGACGTGCTCGAGAGGTCCGGGGTCCGCCCGGACGCAGCCGAGATCGTCCTCGAAGGGGCCGATCGCGGCGCCGCGAAGCAGACCCCCGCGCCTCCAGGTGAGATTGCCTACGCCCGCAGCATCCCAATCGCGGACGCTGACCGCATCCTGCTCGCCTACGCCATGAACGGCGAGCCGCTGACCCGTGACCATGGCTTCCCCCTCCGCTCCATCGTCCCGGGCCATTACGCGATGGCCTCAGTGAAGTGGCTGACCCGAATCCACCTCGCGACGCATCCGTTTCAGGGCTATTTCCAGACCACCGACTACGCGTATTGGGATCAGGAGGCCGGACATACCGTGCGGCGTCCGCTCCGCTCCATGGCGCTCAAGTCCTCCATCGCGCGCCCCGAAGCGGGCGCAGTCCTCGAGGCTGGTTCAGCAGTCACCGTCGCCGGAGCCGCATGGTCCGGCGGTCGCCCGCTCGACCGCGTCGACATCTCCACCGATGGCGGCGTCACCTGGGCGGCCGCGGAATTCCTCGATCCCGAAGAACTGGGCGTATGGCGCCGCTGGCAGTACGCCTGGCGCGTACCTGCCGCCGGGGAATATCGCCTGGTCGCACGCGCCACCGACTCCGCCGGCCGCGTTCAGCCCGGCGAGCACGATGAGCGCTTCGGCGCCTATGTGATCCACCACACGATCCCCGTGCCGGTGACTGCGCGCTAAACCGTCCTCCAGTCAACAGAACCGGGGAAATCAACAGCAGCCGCTTGACGGGCTTCGCTCCTCCGGCGTACGTTGTTCCGCATGGGCGAAGAAAAAGCGAAACAACCCCAGACCACCACCCTCTTCCCTCCACCCCTGTTCCCCATCCTCGGCCAGCCGCGCCCCACCGGCATCGCCCGCCTCGCCGCCGAAAGCGCCGACGCCCATCTCGGCCGCCAGGGTCACGGCCTCGAGTTCCGCACCATCGCCGCCCGCTCCATCCTGAACCGCGTCGCCTCAAAACGCATGGACTATTTCCAGTGGGGCATCAATCCCTACCGCGGCTGCGAGTTCGGCTGCCGCTACTGCTACGCCCGCTACACCCACGAGTTCATGGACAAGCCCGATCCCCTCACCTTCGAGCGCGAGATTTACGTCAAGCAGAACGCCGCCTGGCTCCTTCGCCAGGAACTCCGCCAGGTCGCCGACGGCGAGACCATCGCCATGGGGACCGCGACCGATCCCTGGCAGCCGATCGAGCGGCGCGCCCAGGTCACGCGCAGTCTGCTCGAGGTTTTCGCCGAGCACGAGGGCCTGCGCCTCGGCATGGTCACCAAATCGACGCTCATCGAGCGCGACATCGATCTGCTGAAGAAGATCGCCGCGAAAAACTACCTCACCCTCTGCCTCACCATCACCACCCCCGACGCGCGGCTGGCGCGCATCCTCGAGCCGCGCGCGCCGCGGCCCGACCTTCGCTTCCGCACCGTCGCCCGCCTCCGCGAAGCCGGTCTGCGCGTGGGCATCTTGTGCTCCCCGCTCATGCCCGCCATCACCGATACCCCGCAGGCGCTCGAGCGCATGGCGATCCGCGCCAGGAAGGCGCGCGCCTGTTTTCTCTCCTCGCAGCCGCTCTTCCTCAAGCCGTGCTCCCGCGCTGTCTTCCTCAGGTTTGTCGAGGACCATTTCCCGGCCCTCGCCGCCGAGTACGCGCGCCGCTACGGCCAGCGCGATTTCGTCACGAAGGCCTATCACGAACGAGTCGCCGCGCTCGTGAAAGCGGTGGTCCGCAAATACGCGCTCGCCGACCGATTCGATGCCGGCGCAAAAAAGCTGCCGCAGCCAGTTTGGCCCGTCCAGGGAGAATTGTGGGGATTGGCCGCCCAGGCCGAGAGTGCTGCGCGCCGGGCGAGGCGGTGCTGAACGATTGCCGCTCCCGCTGCGCGCCGCTGATGCGGAAACAGCGCATTTCCCGCTAATCAGTTGCGGCGTTAACCCGCGTTGCGTATAGTTCGAGCAAAGCTGGAGTAACACTTCACAGGAGCGCGGGATGGCGACGGGGGATGCGGCGGCAGTGATTGGAAAATCCGTTCAGATCAAGGGCGACGTCAAGGGCAACGAAGATTTGCTGGTGGAAGGACGAGTCGAAGGTACGGTGGCTCTGACTGACAGCCGCCTCACCATCGGGGCGCACGCCCAGGTCGAAGCCGACCTTGCGGCGCGCGATGTGGTCGTGCTCGGCACGCTCACTGGGAACGTCACCGCCGCCGGCCGCGTAGAACTCCGCGCCGGCTGCCTGATGAAAGGCGATATCCACGCGGCCCGCCTCTCCATCGAAGAGAATGCCGTGTTCACCGGCAAAGTGGAATTGACCAGCGCGGCTGGCGGAGCAGCAGCCTCCACCGGCGGAACAGCGGCTGCCCAGTCGGCTCCGGCCCCAGCCCCCGCCCCAGCCTCATCCGGCGCGCTCTTCGGCGCCAAATAGCCCATTCGAAAATCGGGATCTAAGAATCGCCGGGTGCCCCACAACCTGGCCTGCGCTTGTCGACGGCTCTGGGCGATGCTGGCCCGGAGCGAGGTCGCGCAAGCGAACGAGTCGAATGGGTTCGCAGATGTGGGAATCCGCGAACCTCACCCGACAACGGATTGAGCATTTGTCTCTGTATCAGGGCACGCACAGCCCGCAACAGCCGGGTGCCCCACATCTGCGCGGTGTTCGCAGATGTGGGAATCCGCGAACCTCGCCCGACAACGGACCGAGCTTTTGTCTTTGTATCAGGGCATGACTTCAGTCGTGCCGTAAAGGCCGCAAAAGGTCCCGGGCTTTAGCCACTGTCGGTAGCTTGCGGGGACACCGCCCGCCTCCGTGAAGAGAATTTCGGCTCGAAGCACTCAGCTGCTTCGCAGGCCAAAACGGCTCCGCACCCACCCAGGCCGCGGAGCCGAGATGAACCCCGTCGACCTACTCCACGTGCATCGTCGCGCTAAGCGGCGTATCCGCCGACGACGACCCCGCCACAATCTGATAATCCCCAGGAACCATCGTGAAGCTGTTCTTCGCAACGTCGAAGATCGAGAGCGTCAGCGGATTCATCGTCACCGTCACCGTCTTCGATTCACCCGCGCTCAGCGTCACCCGATCCCACCCGACCAGCCGCTTATAAGTGTTCTCTCCCGTCGAGGCGGGCAGAATCGCGTAAACCTCCGCCACCTCCGTCCCCGCGCGTGAGCCGGTGTTGCGCACGGTCAGCGTCGCCGAATGTTGCGCCGCATCCACGCGCAGCCCTGAAAACGCATACGTCGTGTACGAAAGCCCAAACCCAAACGGGAACAGCGGCGTCTTGTGTTCCGACTCGAACCATTTGTAACCGACACGCGCACCTTCTTTCGTGTAGTCGGCGTCGAACGGTGTCTCATGGTGGAAGCCGGCCTCCGGCAAGCTTCCAGGTCCCGACGTGTGCAGTCCCGGCACCTGCGGAATCGGCAGCTGGTCGTCGGACTTGGCAAACGTAGCTGCGAGCCGCCCCGAGGGATTCACGTCCCCAAACAGAATCCCCGCCAGCGACTGCGCCCCGCCGATCCCCGGATACCAGGCCTCAACGATCCCCTCCACCTTGTCGGCCCACGGCATATCGACCGGCCCGCCGGTTTCCAGCACGACAATCGTCCGCGGATTGGCCGCGACCACCGCGTTCACCAGCGCATCCTGATCGACCTTCGTCCCGTTCTCATCGAGGATCGGTAGCGCGCTCGATGGCCGATCCATGCCTTCGCTCATCCACTGGTTGACGAAGACAATGGCAATCTGCGACGAACCGGCGAGCTTCGCGGCCGCCGCCGGATCGGTGCCCGGATCGTACTGCACCTGAGCCTCCGGCGCGCGCCTCCGGATCTCCCTCAGCGGCGACGACGGGAAATAAACAACCTCCATCCAGTCGGAGCCGCCCGCATGCTTTTTGCCGTGGAACGGAACCGCGTTGCCGCCCGGCGCATCCACCTGCGCGGATCCTCCGCCGGAAAGCACGCCCACGTCGGCATGCGAGCCGATCACGGCGATGGACTTCACCGAAGTCGCTGAAAGCGGAAGGACGCGATTGGCATTCTTCAGCAGCACCATGCTTTCGTTGGCAATGTGCTCAGCGTCATCACGGCCGCGGAAGGGATCGGTCTCCTGCATCTGCGGCGGGTTGTCGATTACGCCGTTGGCAAACATGCTGCGCAGCACGCGGTGCACCGCGTCATCGAGCCGCGACGTCGGCACCTGGCCTGACTGAATCGCATTCTTGATCGGGTCGCCCAAATATCGCGAACCCGGCTGTTCCTGATCCAGGCCTGCCGTAAACGCGTGCACGGCGGAGTGCGTGCCGCCCCAGTCCGACAGCACAAACCCCTTGAAGTCGAAGTCTTTCTTCAGCACCTGATTGAGCAGGTAGTCGTTCTCGCACGACCAGTCTGTCCCGCCCGGCGGCGTAATCGTGTCCTTGTTGTACGAACACATCACGCCGGCAGGGTGCGCAATGTCCAGCGCGATCTGAAACCCGAGCAGGTCGCTCTCCCGAGCATCGCGCTGGCCAATGATCGCGTTGACGATCGTCCGCCCCGTCTCCTGATCGTTAAACGCGTAATGCTTGATGTCGCCCATCACCTGGTTCGACTGCACCCCGGATGCGAGTTTGCCCACCATCGTCCCGGCCAGCAGCGGATCCTCCCCGGCATACTCAAAGTTGCGCCCGTTGCGCGGCTCGCGCATCAGGTCCATGCCGCCGCCAATCGACATGTTGTAGCCCATGTCGCGCAGCTCGCGCCCGATCACATCGCCGTAAAGATGCAGCGCGCCCGGATCCCACGAGCACGCCGCGCCCAGCACGGAAGGCAGCAGCGTCGCATAGTGACTGCCCGGCCCGGAAAGTCGCACGCCCACCGCCGAATCCGCCATGTTGATGCCAGGAATGCCGAGACGCGGCACCCCCTCCACATAACCCGCGCCGCCCAGCGATCCTTTGGGAATGGTCGCGTCCGGACGCAGTCCGTTCCACCCCGTTCCGTGGATGAAGTTCATCTTCTCGTCCAGCGTCATCTCCTTGATGACCAGATCGGCGCGCTGATCCGGCGACAGCGCTTGGTTCGTCCAGGGATGGTTCGTCTGCGCGCCCGCGGAGAGCGCAATCGTGAGCAGGGCAGAAATGAAGGGCAGGGCCTTTCCGGCAGAAATCGAGCGCATGAGCATAGGTTCCTCGAGGTGACTAGGAATCCTAATGCCGCGCCGCGACGAGCGTCAAGGTTAAACGTTTCAGTAGCGCGAAAAACCCCGAGCGCCAATTTTATTGGGTGCCCCATGCAAGCCCGCCGTTGGCTTGAGTGGGCCTGCGCGATGTTCGCGGATGGGGGATTCCACCGCGTCTCCGTTTGCGCGATGCGCTTCTGCCCCGACGGCCAGTCCCTACCGCGCCGCCGCCACCGCCTGCTGATACTCCTCCCACGGCCCTTTAAAGTCCTCAATCGCGCCGTGCTCAAAGTGCCAGATGCGCGTCGCCACTTCGTCGATCAGGTCGTAGTCGTGTGTCACCAGCAGCACCGTGCCCTCATACTTTTGCAGCGCGATGTTCAGCGCGTTGATCGCTTCCAGGTCCAGGTGATTCGTCGGCTCGTCCAGGATCAGCAGGTTCGGCTTTTGCAGCATCAGCTTGCAAAAGAGCAGGCGGGCCTGTTCGCCGCCCGAGAGTGCCGCAGTTGGCTTCAGCCCTTCTTCGCCGCGGAACAGCATCTGCCCCAGGATTCCGCGCAGGTCTTCGGTCGTGGCCTTCTCATCGAACTGGCGCAGCCAGTCCAGCGCGGTCGTGCCCGGCTCAATCACCCCCGTGTTGTCCTGCGGGAAATACCCGATCTGCACCTCGTGGCCCCACTTCACCGTGCCCGCATCGAGCGTGAACCCAGGCTCGGCCAGCCCCGACTGGTTCGCCAGCAGCGACTTGATCATCGTGGTCTTGCCTTGCGCGTTCCGGCCCATCAGGCCGATCTTCTCGCCGCGCATGATGCCGGCTGTGAACCCGTTGATGACCCCCAAGTCTCCGTACGTCTTGCCCAGCCCTTCAATATCCACCACGTATTTTCCCGACGGGCGATTCTGATCGAAGCGGATATACGGCCGCTGAATGTTCGACCGAGCCAGATCCGTCACCTGCAACCGCTCCACTTCCTTTTTGCGGCTCGTCACCTGGCTCGACCGCGTTCCCGCCGAGAATCGCGCGATGAATTCGTTGAGCTGCGCAATCTTCTTCTCGCGCTGCGCATTCTCCGCCTCCAGCCGCGACCGGATCTGCGTCTTCGCCAGCACCATATCGTCGTAGCCGCCGGTGTAGGTGATGATCGTCTGGTAGTCGATGTCCGCAATGTGCGTGCAGACCGAATTCAGAAAGTGCCGGTCGTGCGAGATGGTGATCAGCGTTCCCTCAAACCGCGTCAGAAAATCCTGCAGCCAGCGGATCGAATCGAGATCGAGGTAGTTCGTCGGCTCGTCGAGCAGCAACGCCTGCGGTTTCCCGAACAGCGCCTGCGCCAGCAGCACGCGCACCTTCTGCCCGCCCTGCAGCTCGCCCATTTTCCGCTCGTGCAGCTCATCGGCAATGTCGAGCCCCTGCAGCAGGATCGCGGCGTCCGGCTCGGCGGTGTACCCGTCCTCCTCGCCCACGATGCCTTCCAGCTCGGCGAGCCGCATCCCGTCCGCGTCCGTCAATTCAGCCTTCTCGTAAATCTTGTCGCGCTCCGCCAGCGCCGCCCACAGCCCCTTGTTGCCCATGATGACCGTGTCGATCACGCGAAACGCGTCGAAGGCGAACTGGTCCTGGCTCAGCACCGACAGCTTTCTCGGCCGCACCACCGTGCCCTTCTGCGGGTCCAGATCGCCGGAAAGCACCTTCATAAACGTGGTTTTTCCAGCGCCGTTAGGGCCGGTAAGGCCGTAGCGCCGCCCCGGCGTGAAGCTGGTCGTAACCTCTTCAAACAGAACTTTGGCGCCGTAGCGCATCGTCACATTGCTGACTGAAATCATGAATCTCTCAGGAACCGGGGATGAGGCAGACTGTACTTCTCCAGTTTACCCGCTGGAGTCGAGGATGGGGCGAGTTGCGGGCCGTCGCGTATATACGCTACTGTACATACAGATCCGATTCATCTGGGACGAGGCGAAGAACCGCAGCAACCGCCGGAAGCATGGCATCAGTTTCGATACGGCGGCGCAGGCATTCTTCGACCCTCTTCACCTCACCCGGGCAGATCGCATGGTCGACGGCGAGCAGCGCTGACAAACAATCGGCCTCGTGAACGGGGTCTTGCTGGCGCTGGTGGCTTATACGGTGCTCAGCGAGGCAGACGAGCTCATCCGCATCATCTCTGCGCGAAAAGTGACGCGGCAGGAACGAAAGGCCTATGAAGAAGCAGACGAAATCGAAGACCACGCTTTATGAGCTGAAAGCGGATCACCCGCTGACGGCTCGTCAAAAGCGCGAGGTGCAGGCCCTGGCGCGACTGCCGGAGGACGCGGTGGACACCTCAGACATTCCCGAGCTGCCGCCCGGCGCCTGGAAGAACGCCGTGCGCGGGAAGTGGTACCGGCCCGTGAAACAAGCCGTGTCCATTCGTCTCGATGCTGACGTTCTCGCCTGGCTCCGCGGCAAGGGCAACGGCTATCAGACGAGAGTCAATGCGCTGCTGCGCGAGAAGATGCTGGAGGAGATTCGAAAGTAACCTCCCGCGCCTGCCGCCGGTTGCCCCACTGCGCAAATTTTTCCTCATTCGGCAATTTCCCCTGGTTGACTCTCTCGTTAACATCATGGATAAATCATTCATCCTCAGATACTTGCCGCCTCCACCTCGGTGGAATGCCGCGTGCAACCCACCGAGCGCTGTTGTGTCCGTTTGAGGAGGCACTATGGAAGACTCGCCCATGGAAGCGTTCGCACCTGTCGCGAAAAAAACGGGTGTGATCGCGGCTGCGGTGATCCTCGCAATCACCGGCCTGGGATACGCGCTGCACGAGCACCACGCTGCGCAGCATCTGACCACCGAAAATCAGCAGGCCAACGCGGAACTGACCGCCACCCGCGCCCAGCTCGGCGATCTCACCGCGAAGGTGAACCAGATCACCGCGCAGCAGGCCGCGGCGGCACAAGCTGCGCAGGCGAACCAGGCCGCGGAAGCCGCCGCCGCTGCCGCGAGCCTCCGTCGCGTCGCCAAGCCGCACGCCGGCCGCGCCGCCGATCCCCGCTGGAAGAAGATGCAGTCGCAGCTCGACCAGGAGGAGCAGGAAATCCAGCAGACCCGCGGCGACCTCACCAGCACCGCGACGCAGCTCAGCGGCTCCATCGCGCACACGCACGACGAGCTCGTAGTCCTGGAACGGCGCGGCGAGCGCAGCTACTTCGAGTTCGACCTCGTGAAAGCGAAGCAGTACAAGCATGAAGGTCCCGTCGGCGTCAGCCTGCGCAAGGCCAACGTGAAACATCAGTACGCCGATCTGCAGTTGATGGTCGATGACCGCGACCTCGTCCAGAAGCACGTGAACCTCGACCAGCCGGTCATGTTCTACATGCCGGATACCGAGCAGCCCATCCAGATCGTGATCAACAGCATCACGAAGGACCACATCCACGGCTACGTCAGCGCGCCGAAGTACCGCAAGAGCGAGCTCACCGCGATGGACGACGCGACCGCCAGTCCCGCGGGCGTGCAGGACGCCTCCGCGAATCCCGGCGCGCAGCCCGCGCCACGCAAACGGCTGACCGTCGCCCAGCAGGACGGCCCGCAATAATCGGAACCATCTCGGGCGCCCCATCCTTGTCGCCCCTTGTTGGCGACAGGGTGGGTTCCGGGTGCCTCACTCAAGCCTGCCGTTGGCCTGAGTGGGCTTGCGCGCCTTACGCCGTCTCGACGCTCTCCCCGAAGCAAAGACGATTGCCGTCGGGATCGTACAGATCGAAGTCCTTCATCCCGTAATCCGTCACCCCGATCGGACGATGAATTGTGACGTCCCGGCCGAGGAACTCCGCGTACAGGGCATCGACGCCCTCGACATGAATGTAGGCCGTACCCGGCCCGAATGCGCCGTCCGCCGGCCCAATGGCGAGGCGAATCTCGTCGCGCCCCACCATGGCGAAGGTGGGCGGGTCCTGCCAAAGGAAGCGAGTCTCAAATCCCAGCGCGTCGCGATACCACTCCGCCAGCTTCCCGACGTCGCGAGCGCGCAGCCCCGGATTGGCATAAAGCAGACGCGGCATGCAGTCGTCAGGATACCTCCTTCACATATCAGGCCTGCCAGCGCTGTTTGGCGACCCGCCAACTGCTGGCCGCCGTGCGATCAGCAAAGCGAGAGAGCGGAGGCGGGCTCTCCGGCGCCACATAGCCAACTTAGCCAAGTCTGCGTTATCCTGCCGGTATGAGGACCGTCAACGTCGGCGAGCTGAAAAACCAGCTCAGCGCCTATTTGCAGCACGTGCGCAATGGCGAAGAAATCATCGTCAAAGATCGCCACGTGCCCGTGGCGCGGATTCTCCCCTTCAAGGCGCAATCCGCATCCGGCGCCGAGGCCCACCTGGTCCGTACCGGCGCCATGAAATTGCCCGGCAACGAGATGGACTGGGACCGCTTCTTTGCCCAGGAGACGGGGAAAGTCCCAAAAAAGAACGCCGTGCGCGCGGCAATTGAAAGCCGCGGCGACCGGTGACCGCCGCCTTCTGGGATTCCAGCGCGCTGGTTCCGCTCTGCGTGGAGCAAAAGGCGAGCGCCGCTGCCCGCCGCCTGACCCGGCAGCATCCGATGGTCGTGTGGTGGGCAACGCCGGTGGAGATGCGCAGCGCGTTCGCGCGTTTGGCGCGCATGGGCGCATTGAGGCCTGCTCAGCTCAAAGGGGCTGAAAAGCGGCTCGACCTGCTGCGCCGGGGATGGCGGGAGATGCAGCCGAGCGAAGCCCTGCGCGCTGAGGCCATGAGCCTCCTTGCTCGATTTCCGCTCAAGTCCGCCGATGCGCTGCAACTGGCTGCCGCCACCGTCTGGACCCTGGGCAATCCCGCCGGCCGGGTGTTTCTTTCGGGCGACCTGCATCTGCTGGAAGCCGCAAAACGGCTGCGATTTGACGCCGTGGAAATCTAAGCCTGCTGCTCCGCGCCTCCGCACCCCGTTTTCACGTCCCCACTCCTCTTCGCTATACTTTGCGGTGGCCCTGAAGCTTTCCCTATGAAAATTCTGGTGTGCATCAAGCAGGTTCCGCAGAAGGACGCCCCGCTGCGGCTGAACGAAACCGGCAAATGGATCCGCGACGACGTCTCCTGGGAGACGAACGAGCCCGATGCCTTCGCGCTCGAAGAGGCCCTGCGCCAGAAAGAGAAGCACTCCGGCGAAGTCGTCGCCATCACCGCAGGCCCGGCCCGCTCCTCGCAGGTATTGCGCGAGGCCCTCGCCAAGGGCGCCGATCGCGCCATCCACCTCGAAGACGATCGCTTCGCCCAGCTCGACGCGGCCAACACCGCCCGCGCCATCGCCGCCGCCATCGCCGGCGAGAACTTCGACCTCATCGTCACCGGCCTCCAGTCCGACGACTTCGGCGCAGCGCAAACCGGCGTCCTGCTCGCCGAGATCCTCGGCATTCCCCACGCCACCATCATCATCGGCATCGAGAAAACCGATTCGGGCCTCAAGCTGAAGCGCGAGCTCGAAGCCGGCCATTATCAACACATCGAGATGCCCATGCCCGCCGTGCTCACCATCCAGAGCGGCATCAATAAACTGCGCTATGCTACCCTCATCGGCATCAAGCAGGCGAAGACCAAGCCGCTGCGCAAGGTCACATGGGCCGACGTCGAAGGCAAGCTGAGCCCGCACATGCAGAAGATCGAGCGCCTCTACGTACCCGGCAGCCAGAAGCAGACCCGCAAGATCGAAGGTTCCCCAGCAGAAGCGGCAAAGAAGGTCGTCGAGTATCTGAAGAACGAAGCGCGGGTGCTGTAACCCAACCGCCGCGCCAGTTGCGGCAGCGCCGAGCACCCAGGCTGGTATGCTGTCCCCACGATCCAGGGGGCAGGTGAATGAACGCACGCGACGCGCAGCGCTATGTGCGGGTGGCAGGAGTTCTCCTCGTGATCTCCATGCTCGCCGGCGGATTCGGTGAGTCTTATGTGCCGGCCAAACTGTTGGCCGGAAATGACTTTGCGGAAACTGCCCGCAGAATCGCCGCTTCCCTGGGCTTATTGCGCGCCGGCTTCGCCTTTTACCTCATTGAGGCGATGTGCGACCTCGCGCTGTCCGCGATCTTTTATCTGGTGCTCCGGCCGGTCAGCCGGCCCTTGTCGTTGATCGCCGCGTGCTTCGGCGTTTTCTCAACGGCCATTTTCGCGGTGGGCGAGATCTTCTTCTTTCTCGCTGCCTCGCCCGCGATCGATGCGGACATCGCCCGGGCCATCACCCCTGACGAGCGCGCCGCATTCATCTATCTCTGCCTGCGCGTGTATGGTTACGTCTTCACCCTCTTTGCCGCGTTTTATGGCATCCCTGTCATGCTCCGCGGCTACCTGATCTTCCGCTCCGGCTATCTGCCCCGCGCGCTCGGCGGACTGGTTCTGCTCGGGGGCGCCGGTTTCGTCGTCAAGAACTTCGTTGCCGTGCTGGTGCCGCAATACGACTCCATGGCCTACGCATTGCCCATGTTTCTCGCCATGGTGAGCATGGCGTTCTGGTTCCTCCTGAAAGGAATCGATCCCGCCCGCTGGGATCGGTGGCGCGACGCATGACGCAGCGCACCGGGGCGCGAGACGAGCGCGTTTGGCGTCGAGCCGGCGAATTTTGACAGCCTCTCCGAAGTGCGCGCAGCGCGCGAAATTTGGTAAGCTGGCGTGTATCTTCGCTGGGGTTTCCGTTCACGCCAAGACCCTCTTGCAACGACATCGAAATTCGAAGCGCGGAAGACTTCCACCGCGGTCAGGAGACAGACGGACAATGCCGAACATGCACATCCCCGAAACAGAGCGGAACCTGACGCCGAACCAGGTCGCAGCACTCGATAAGCGCCGCCAGTGGGGACTCGCCTGCCAGGTCATCGCGGGGCAGTTTGCACTCTTCGCGGTGCTGCTGCTGCTGTGGTCCGGCCAGGATTTGGTCTATGGGCCCGGCTGGGTGCATCCGATGTTCTACTTCGATGTGCTCTGCGGCCTCCTGACCGTAATCTTCGGTATTTACGGAACGTACCTGCGCCGTGGCCGCGTGCACGAATACTAAGGGCGCCAGGCAATAGGGATGAGCGGACAGGGAATAGGCTGGGTGCTCCATGCATGCCCGCTGTTGGCTTGAGTGGGATTCCACAATTGGATCGAACGCAGAACCGGTTTTTGTTCTTGTAGTGCGCACGACCTCGGTCGTGCCCTGACAGGTCCCAGGAATGAGCGAGGATTCCCGGAATCGAATGGCAGCAGGAAAGCCGGGAAAGCGAATCAGGTGCCGCGAAGCGGGCACGACGCCAGCGGTACGACGGCAGAGGCGCCGCGAAGCGGCACGACGGTAGAAGCCCCGGCCTTTAGGCCGGGGACAAGGAGCATCGAGAGAGAAGGGGCTTCAGCCCCGGCCGGTTTTTGCTTTTGTATCAGCGCATGACCCTGGTCATGCCGTAACGGTTCGAAGCTTGAACCCCTGACGCCCAAATTCGAGGAAGGACCAGGGGGAGCTCCGGCTCCCCTAACCTGCGTATGGCAGACTCTATTCTCGTCGTAGCAGAGCAGCGCGAAGGCAAGCTGAATCGCGCATCCTTCGAAACGCTGGCTGGTGCGCAGGCCATCTCGCAGCAAACAGGCTGGGCCGTCGACGTGGTCCTGCCCGGCTCCGGCATTGCATCGCTCGCGCAGGATCTCGCCGCCCGAACCGCCGGCAAAGTCTACGCGCTCGAAGGCGCGGCCCTCGCCGCCTACACGTCCGACGCGTACGTCCACGCGCTCAGGGCCTTCATCCAGGAAAAGCAGCCGAAACTCGTCCTCTTCCCCCACACCTACCAGGTGCGCGACTTCGCCCCGCGCCTCGCGCTCGCCCTCGACCGCACCCTCATCTCCGACGCCACCGGCTACAAGTACGACGCCGGGCAGCTCCTCTTCTCCCGCCAGATGTTCCAG